>DBFRZS010000027.1:0-75403 GCA_048501115.1 Collinsella aerofaciens
GCTGAGCCTTTCCCTCGGGAACTGGGCTTCGCGAAGTTTCCCGAGGGAAAGGCTCAGCCGCCACCCTGCGACCTACCGGGGATTGCCATGACGTACGTTGGCTGGTGAATTGGAAAGAAAGGTTAACGGAGGCTGAAAGGCAATTGGTCCAGAAAAAACCCTGACGAATCTAATTCGTCAGGGCCCTACCAACGCTCACTCGTCGTTCATCGTTAAAGCTAGATATTCTCTTCCGCCCATTTCTCGAAATCGAGTGTTCGTCTCTGAGCAGTTCGGTAGACTTCCATGTCTTCGCGAGCGCCTACCACTACGATGGCCATTTTTTCTTTAATTCTGATGAGACGGTACACGATTCGAATGCCACTTCCCCTGAGCTTGATTTTCATAAAGCCAGTCAAATCCGTACCCGCCTTGTTTCCAAGAGGCTTGCCAAATCCACCCTCGTTCTGCGGCAATGGGTTCGTTCTGATTTTTTCTATAGCCTTAAGGACAATCTTTCGTTGGGAGCCGTCCAGACGCTTAATATCCTTGAGAGCATCTGGGTAGAAAGCGACTTCGTACCCACTCATTCAAACTCGACCTCATCCATCTGATCGAGTTCGTCCTGGCTCACACCCAGCTCTTCCATAACATCAGACAGGGAAACAAGCGCATCGTCACCTGTCGCAGCCACTCTCTTAAGCGCCAACGTTAACAAGGCGAGGTCCTCCTCCGCTTGCTTCGCTTCCCTGTATTCATCGGGTGTCACAATCACAAATGCTGGCTTGTTGTGTTTGAGGACCACAACAGGATTGTCGTCCCCAACCTTCGAAAAGGCAGCCGAGCCCTTACCGTGGCTGAAATCGCTAATTGGAACAAGGTTGTCGAGCATCTGCAAGGCAGGCATACATACCTCCTAAAAATGAATTCTTTTTCGAATTCATTTTATCATTCTTTTTTGCTATATTGTGCCGCGCAACAGAAACAACCTTTTAGGATACGAATCCGAGCTTAGAATGACTGTTGGCCCTCGCACCGCCCTTGCCTCTTTTATTACGTCAAGTGGTATACAGCGAAGCAAAATGGCAATCTAAAGCACGCGGCATTCGCCTCGCATCGCTACAAAAAACAAACTGCTCCCCACCCACTCGGGCAAGGAGCAAGCCTCATTTTTATAATCAGACCGAGAACCACAAACGCAGAAACACAGGCGACTTCAGTCCCTTATCGCCGAGAGACGTTATTGTGCAGCCATTTCTTTAAGCTTCTCGGCCATCAACAAACACACGTCTTCCGATTGCGGGTACACGCCAAAATGATCGAAAAAACCATGGTCACACCCGGCATATTCGATGACCTCAACATCGATTCCTGAAGACCGTAATTTTGTAGCCCATTTTTCATCGGGGATACGAAGCGGATCGTATTCGGATGTCACGATAGTCACCGGGGAGAAATCAGTGCAGTCCTCAAGCATTAGCGCAGAAATCAACGGGTCATGAGGAGACATTTTTCCGTGTGCGCAAAGTTCGACCATCGGACCGTCCGAATCGCGAAGATGGTCGATGCGAAAACGCGCAACGTCCTCCTGATCGGCTATCGCAGGAAAATCCTCATATCCCTCGCCCTGTTCGCCCGCAAGGTCGACTTCAGGATAGATTTCGAAGGCATGGGCTACAGCTCCAGCACCCCTGAGCTGAACACACGCATTAGTAAGGCTTCCTCCCGCGGAGTCGCCGGCGACCATTATTTTATGAGGATCGATTCCGAGATCCGCGGCATGCTCGCGCACATAATCAAGAGCAAGAACGCAATCCTCGATCTGCCCCGGAAATGCCGTCTCCGGCGCCAAGCGGTATTCCGGATAAACCACCACTGCACCAGACTTTTCGGCGATGAACTCGAGCTGATGTTCAAATTGCAGAACATTCCCCGCCATAAACGCGCCGCCGTGCAGGTAAACAAGCGCCGGACTTGCCTCCTTATGATTTGGTGGCGTCCAGACGAATAAATCTATATAGCGATCGGCCGCCTCCATGAGGATCTCATCGCGCTGAACCTCACCATCGAGTAGGCGGTATGTCGGCTTATCCGGGCGATGACGCATTCCAATAAGGCTCGTCCAGCTCGGAGACATGCTAACATTCCGCATCTTCTTGCGGGATACCTCGAGAATTCGTGGGTCAAGCACATGCTCTCTTTCATCATCAGGAACCGGACGAATTTGAACCTCGAGCCCTCTCTTCTCGGTTATAAACGAGCGACTGGAAATGGCACCAATCAACGCCTCGTCGTATTGTCTACCCATCTTAAATCCCCTCTCGGCAATAACGCCAAATCGATATTTCCATAACTTTTGAGATAACGGCTTATGATGTCCTCAGTTGTCGTATATCTATGTACTAAAGAAACTGAAAACCAAGGGGTCCACCATGCCTGCAGCAAAAGACGAGTTCACTCAGCCAGAACTTCTCTATCAGACCGTTGAAAACGACATCCTCAAGAAAATAGTTTCTGGCGAACTCCCCGGCGGCAGTCAGATTCCCACCGAAACCGAGCTTTGCAAGCAATACAAAGTAAGCAGGATCACCGTAAGACGCGCCGTACAGAATCTCATTGACCAAAGCTTGCTCTACCGCCTGCGAGGCAAGGGAACATTCGTAAACCCATCGAAGCTCACCCTGAAACGAGGAACAAGCACCATTTTCAATTTGAGCGCCGACCCCCAATACGGCGATAAAACAACCAAGTCCATCTTGGAAACAGGCTTAATCAAGGCTGATGCCCACATTGCACGGGAGCTCAAAATTGACAACGGAACCGTAGTGCAACGAGTTGCGCGCTTGGTTTATATCGAAAATGCCCCCTGCGCCATCGACACCGTTTATGCAACGCAGAGCACTCTACCCGGACTGCTGGAGCTTCTCACAGACAATGCCAGTCTTTTCGACCTGATCGCCAACCATTACAGCATCGCAACCGGTATTGAGAAGCTCAAAATCACCGCAGGAATAGCGGGGCTCCAAGAAGCAAGCCTTCTCGGTTATATCGTTGGAGCCCCCGTGAGCGTTGTCGAGCACGTCACATATGCCTGCGATGAGATGCCGCTCCACTATTCAAAAACCGTTTGGCGAGCAGACGCATCGTCCTTCGAGTTCAGCATCTCAAAAGATGGACGCCTTCTCTAGCCCAAAATCCCCAGGACGCCGAGCACAATACCAGCAGCGAGAATGCCCACAATCTGCCAAATTATTTTGACCTGTTTCTTATTGCAAAGACACATGATTCCGAACGCGCAGAGCGGCAAAAGAGCCGGGAATATCCCGTCGAGCGTTTCCTGCAACTTAAACGCGGTGTCGCCGAAGTTAAGAGCGAGCGGAGTGGTAACTGCAACGGTGGTCGCTACCATTCCACCAACTACCATTAGTCCCACAATCGCCAGGCCGGACGTAACTTTGCGCATTACATCAGAATCGTTCAGCTTTGAAATCATGCCACTGCCAAGCGAATAACCATACTGAAGCCCAAACCAGCGGATCAGGATCGTTGGGACATTATAAAGAAGCAGGAACAGGATTGGGCCGAGCAGACTGCCCGAAAGGCAAAGTCCCGTCACAACGCCCGTCGCAATCATGCGAAGCGTACTGGCGATCAGCGAATCTCCAATACCGGAAAGCGGAGCCATAAGCGATGCTTTCATGGCGTTAATTGAGGCGGCGTCAAAGTCCTGATTGTTGGCGTTCTCCTCCTCCATGGAGGCCACAATGCCGGCGACCAGAGGATTAAACGTAACTTGAATATTGTAGAACTCAAGATGACGCTTATATGCCTCGATCCGATCTTCGGGCTTATCGTATAACCGCTTGATTACCGGAATCATGTCGTAGCAGAAACCAACGTTCATTTGTCGGTCAAAGCTCCACATGATGTTGAGTGGAAAGCTACGCCAAAATAACGCCTTTAAGTCTTTCTTGGTTATTCTCTTATCGGTCGATTTATTTGACTCCGGCGAGAGCTCAAGAACATCATTAGAATTCGTTATCATCGTCAACCTCCTTAGCGACCGCCGCACTGGCAGGCATAAAAATGTGAGCCATATTGAGGATCCCAATCAGGATCAGCGAAAACGCCACGATACCGATCGTCGGAATATTTAGATAGGCACTCAGCAAGAAGCCTCCAAAGAATAGGAAGCTCAGCTCCTTGGTGGACAGGATTGACATAAGCTGCGCAAATCCAAGCGCGGGCAGAATACCCGTTGCGATCGTAAGCCCATTCGTAAGCCAATCAGGGATGGCGTCAATCAGCGCCTGAACAGCATCATTTCCAACGTAAAAAGCCACGCCGCAAATCAAGCCAAGCGCAATGATGTAGAGAATTCCATTGGTCCACATAGCGGCTGCAATCGTTTTGGGGTCGTCCTTTTCGGCACCACGATCAGCCCAGACAGCCATAGGAGGCGTAACAACGCTATACATAAGGCTGTCAAACATGCCGGCAAGCACCGCAGTGGGCATAGCAATAGTCAGAGCGGTCTCGGGACCCGCACCCATAGTAATCGCAAAGGCTGTTCCCAAAACTGAACCAACAATTACGTTGGGCGGCACGGCAGCACCAACCTGCCAGACCCCCATAAACGCGAGTTCGAGCTGGAAACCAACAATAACGCCAGTCGGAATATCACCCAAAAAAATACCGACAATCGCTCCGAGGACAATCGGACGCTCGACCATCGCGGTACCGAGCAAATAATCCGATTGACCTATAGCAGCAGCAAGACCAACCAGAAAAGCCTGAAGCAGCATATTTCTCTATCTTCCTACAAATCAAAACTTGTTACGATGCGTTTTTTCTCACTAGCAACCTGCCTTACCTCGAACTCGATTCCATCAGCCATGGCTTTCTTAATTTCATTAATATCGGATTGGGAAAGGCGCACAGCAGGGCCAAGCTCCTTTACGCTATCCCCCAACGGTCGAGCGCCGCCTAAATTCACAGACGTTATTTTTGGACACGCACGCGCAACTTCACAGGCGTCATGTACATTTCCCGTAACAACAATTAGCTCGTATTTATCCACCGCGCTTCCGTTAAGGGCCACGATGGAATCTTCTACACTTTTGACAACCAATTTGGCATCAGCGGGTTTTGCAATTCGCAGCGCTTGAATTCGCTCTTTGCTTGCGGCGTACTCATCTGAAACCACAAGAATAGCGTTTGCTTTAAGCGCTGGATACCAAGAGAACACGGTCTGCCCATGCACTAACCGGCTATCGACGCGGCACAGTTTAATCATTTTGCCCCTTTCTCGACTTGAACGCAGACAATCATCCTTGACTGCTTATGGCATATTACGTCATATGACGTAATATGCCATTACACAATATCTTGAACGGTTGAATATCACCGCTAAATGGTATTTATCTCTAGAAACAGGGGGAGGTGCAATCCGTCTAGACACAGTGCGTCGGGGGCGGGCTGGGTTTTTATCTTCGCTCCCCTTGCTTCGCAAAGTCGCTCAGCTAAATAACCCAGCCCGCCGCGGGACACCCTGCGACCTACCGGATATTGCCATGACGTACGTTGGCTGATTTGGTTTGGAATGGGAGGTTGACGAGGCTGAAAGTCCCTCCTATATAACGTGGGCGCCGTCGTTCGAATGAACGACGGCGCCCGCACTCATTTTCTATTCAGCCCTAGTCATCGCGCAAAGCCCCTTCGGCAGCACACGGTGCTATTGAATCACCGCAGGCCGGGGCGGGAGGCGGTCCTTTCTCTCGGAAAACTTCGCGAAGCCCAGTTTCCGAGAGAAAGTGTCCGGCTGCCGCCCCGGCCGGCCAGGTCAACTACACCGTGTGCTGCGGCAGGTCCTGCAGGGCGATGACGTCCATGCCCATGTCGTTGGCGCTGCCGTGACCCTGCTGGTCCTCGCGCACGGCCTCGATGGCACTCACGTACGTGTTGGCGGCAGACATCGCGGTCACGCAGGTCACGCCGCGGCGCACGGCCTCGGTGCGCAGCAGATAACCGTCGCCACGCGAGCCCGGGCCGTATGGCGTATTAATGATCACCGCAATCTTGCCATCGGCGATGAGGTCGCCGATGTTGGGACGCTCGCCGTCGTGCGGGCCGCTGATCTTCTCCACAACCTCGCAGGTCACGTTGCCGCCGCGCAGCACGCGCGCCGTGCCCTCGGTGGAGCAGATGTCAAAGCCCAGGTAGCGCAGGATACGCGCGACCGAAAGGATATGACGCTTGTCGCGGTCGCACACGCTAATGAACACCTTGCCGGCGCTCGGGTCGGGCAGCTTGTAGTCAATCGCCAGCTGCGTCTTGGCATATGCCTCGGGATAGCTCTTGGCGATACCCATGACCTCGCCCGTAGACTTCATCTCGGGCCCCAGGATAACGTCGGCGCCCGGGAAACGGCCCCAGGGCATAACGGCTTCCTTCATGCAGAACCAGTCCAGCTGACGCTCGTCGCTCGGCAGGCCCAGGCTCGCGATGGAATCGCCTGCCATGATACGCGCCGCGCACTTGGCCAGCGGCACGCCGGTGGCCTTGGAGATAAACGGCACGGTACGGCTGGCGCGCGGGTTTGCCTCGATCACGTAGACGGTCTCGCCCTTGATGGCGTACTGCACGTTGACCAGGCCGCGTACGCCCAGCGCCATCGCGATGCGGCGCGTGGTCTCGCGAAGCTTTGCCTGCAGGCTCTCGCTAAAGCTGAACGGCGGAATGCAGGTCGCAGAGTCGCCGGAGTGAATACCGGCCTCCTCGATATGCTCCAGAATGCCGCCGATGTAGACCTCTTCGCCATCGCACAGGGCGTCGACATCGGACTCGATCGCGCCCTCCAAGAAGCGGTCCAGATACACCGGGTAGTCGGGGCTAATGCGCGCAGCCTCGGCCATGTAATCGCGCAGATGCTCGGCATCGTAGGCGATCATCATGCCGCGGCCGCCCAGCACGTAGCTCGGACGCACCAGCAGCGGGTAGCCGATGTGCGCGGCCACGGCCTCGGCCTCCTCAAACGAGGTTGCCTGGCCCGCCGGCGGATACATAATGCCCAGCTTGTCGAGCAGGGCGGCAAAGCGCTCGCGGTCCTCGGCAAAGTCGATGGCATCGGGCTTGGTGCCCATGATGTTCACGCCGCTCTCCTCGAGCATGCGCGCCAGCTTAAGCGGAGTCTGGCCGCCGAGCGTCACCACGACGCCGTCGGGTCGCTCAACATCGATGACATCCATGACGTCCTCGTAGGTGAGCGGCTCAAAGTACAGACGGTCGGACGTGTCGTAGTCGGTCGAAACGGTCTCGGGATTGCAGTTGACCATGATGGTCTCGAAGCCGCGGGCCGCCAGCGCGTAGCTCGCGTGCACGCAGCAGTAATCGAACTCGATACCCTGGCCAATGCGGTTGGGGCCGGCGCCCAGGATCATCGCCTTGGGCTTGTCCGCCGGCGTGGTCTCGTCGGGAGCCACGCACTTCTTGGCATCCGGGCTCGTGCGGTAGATGTTCTCGTACGTCTTGTAGTGGTACTCCGTGGCGCTCGAGAACTCGGCGGCGCAGGTATCGACCGTCTTCATGCTGGGAACCACGCCCAGACCCTTGCGGTAAGCGCGAACAAAGCGCTCGTCCGAGCCGGTCAGCGCAGCGATCTCGGCATCGCTCGTGCCGTACTGCTTGAGCAGGCGCATCGCGTCGGCGTCGATATCCTCCACACGCAGGCCGCGGATGCTCTCCTGGACCTGCACCATGTCGTTGATGCGGTTGAGGTACCACGGGTCGATGCCGCAGATGGCATGGATGCGAGCGATGTCCCAGCCACGGCGCAGGGCCTCGACCACAAAGAAGATGCGGTGCTCGGTCGGCGTGGCCACGGCTTGAGCGAGCTCATCGTCGCTCAGCTTATCGGCACCCTCCTTGCCACCGGCGCAGATACCCTGGTGACCGTCCTCCAGCGAGCGCATGGCTTTGCCGAAGGCCTCCTCAAAGGTGCGGCCAATCGCCATGATCTCGCCCACGGCCTTCATGCGCGTGGTGAGCGTGGGGTCGGTACCCTTGAACTTCTCGAAGGCAAAGCGCGGCACCTTGACCACACAGTAGTCGATTGTGGGCTCAAAACAGGCGGGCGTAGCCTTGGTGATGTCGTTAACGATCTCGTCGAGCGTATAGCCCACGGCCAGGCGCGCGGCAGCCTTGGCGATGGGGAAACCTGTGGCCTTGGAAGCGAGGGCGGACGAGCGGCTCACGCGCGGGTTCATCTCGATGACGATCAGGCGGCCGGTGTTGGGGTTCACGGCAAACTGTACGTTGGAACCACCGGTCTCGACGCCGATCTTCTCCAAGATGGCGAGCGAGGCCACGCGCATGCGCTGATACTCAAGGTCGGAGAGCGTCTGCGCCGGCGCCACGGTGATGGAGTCGCCGGTATGCACACCCATGGGGTCGAGGTTCTCGATGGAGCACACGATGATGCCGTTGCCGGCGTGGTCACGCATGACCTCCATCTCATACTCTTTCCAGCCCTCGATGGACTCCTCGACCAGCACCTCGTGGGCGGGCGAGAGTTCAAGGCCCTGGCTCACGATGGAGACGAGCTCCTCGTGGGTATGCGCGATGCCGCCGCCGGCGCCACCGAGGGTAAAGCTCGGACGCAGCACGCAGGGATAGCCCACGCGCTCGGCGATGGCCTCGGCGTCAGCCACGCTATAGGCATAGCCCGAGCGCGCGACCTCCAGGCCGATCTCGGCCATGGCCTCATTAAAGAGCCTGCGGTCCTCGCCGCGCTCGATAGCGGCCAGGTCGCAGCCGATCATCTCGACGCCGTACTTGTCGAGCATGCCGTCCTTTGCCAGCTCGACGGCGGCGTTCAGACCGGTCTGGCCGCCCAGCGTGGGCAGCAGCGCGTCCGGGCGCTCTTTCTTGATTACGCGCTCGATAAACTCCGTGGTGATGGGCTCGACATAGGTGCGGTCGGCAAGACCCGGGTCGGTCATGATGGTCGCCGGGTTGGAGTTGACCAGGATGACCTCAAAGCCATCCTCCTTGAGCACCTTGCAGGCCTGGGCGCCGGAGTAGTCGAACTCGCAGGCCTGACCGATAACGATGGGGCCCGAACCAATGACGAGGATGCGCTTGATGTCAGTACGTTTCGGCATGTTTAAAACCTCCTAGAGAGGCTGACTCAATGTTTTGGAAAAGTCAGCGAGGGTGCAGCTGGTGCATCAGGTTGCCGTGATGCGAGGGCGCGCTGGGCTTATGCCCGCGCGTCCGAAGCAGAGCGGCAAGATGATGTGCCAGATGCAGCCGCAGCGTCGACCGGTCCGCCGTTCGGTAGAACGGCGGAACCATCGTCGGCAAAATTCCAGCCGGCAAGGCGGTCCTTCGCGGTGTCGATGTCCAGGTAGTTCTCCTCGCCGTCCATGAGTCGCGTAAAGGCGGTAAAGAGATAGTGGGCATCGGTGGGGCCAGGCGAGGCCTCGGGGTGGTACTGGACCGAGAAGCACGGGGCGTCGAGCAGCTGGATACCCTCGGCGGTGCCGTCGTTGAGGTTCACATGTGTTAGGCGAATGCGGCCAAAGCGCTCGTTCATCACGACCGGCGCGATTCCGCGGCGCACCCAGGCGCGCAGATCTCCATCGGCCGCATGCTCGGTCTCGCCGCCGGAAAGCTCGGGGACAAGCTTGCCCAGGCTGGGGAACAGCAGGCCAAAGCCATGGTTTTGCGCGGTAATCTCCACGCGACGGCTTACCAGGTTCATGACCGGCTGGTTGCCACCGCGGTGACCGAATTTAAGCTTTTCCATCTGGGCGCCGCAGGCCAGGCTGATCATCTGATGGCCCAGGCAAATGCCAAAGACCGGCACCTTGCCGATCAGCTGCTGCACCTGCTCGTAGGTCTCCACCACGGCGTCGGGGTCGCCGGGGCCATTGGACAAAAAGACGCCGTCGGGATTCATGTCGAGCACCTCACTCGCGGGCGTGTCCCACGGCACGACGGTAAGGTCGCAGCCGGCGCGGACCAGCCCCTCCAGAATGCCGCGCTTCACACCGCAGTCGTAGGCGACCACTTTGTGACGGGCAGGAGCGGCAGTCGAAAGCGCAAAGTCATGCGTGGCAGGCAGGTCGACGGCGGCAAACTCGTGAGGCGCGGGGCAACTTACGGTCTTGACCAGGTTCTCGCCTACCAGCGCGGGCGCTGCGGCCAGACGCTCGGCAAGCTCGTCGACATCGAAGATCTCGGTCGAGATAATGCCCATCTTGGAGCCGTTGTCGCGCAGGTGGCGCACCAGGGCGCGGGTGTCGACGCCCTCGATAGCGACGATGCCGTGTGCACGCAGGTACTCCGGCACGCTGACGGCCGAGCGCCAGTTAGAAGGCGTGGCGCACATGTCGCGAACGATCATGCCGCGCATAGCCGGAGCGCTCGCAGGGCGCACGGCGTCGCCGGGGAAGGCCGACTGGACGTCGGTCTCGTCGATACCGTAGTTGCCGATCTGCGGATAGGTCATGGTTACGATTTGGCCGGCATAACTCGGGTCGGTCATGACCTCAAAGTAGCCCTCGAGCGAGGTGTTGAAGCAGACTTCGCCGGTCGCGGTGCCCTCGGCGCCGCATGCACGTCCATAAAAAATGGTCCCATCCTCAAGATACAGGATGCAGGGACCGCAGGTGCCCTTGCTGGTTTTGGCCAGCATGCGCTGGCAAAGCTCGCTGGGCGCGAAGGTGCGGGCGGCAGCGCCCGCGGTATGGTTGTTCGCCATAATTCTCCTTCTCGGTCTCACAGGACCGGCTTAAAGGTGTGTAGTTAGGCCTCGCGGTATTGTAACCGCAAGCATGCCTCATGGCGTTAATTTCATCGAAATGTTTACGAAATGATAATTATGACTTTCTATGCATAATGATTTTTTAATCCCCGTCCCAGAAAAATCATCCCGCGAGGCTTGTGGCTCACGCGGGATGATGACGTCTTACTTTCTCTTGTCCTGCTCCAGCAAATCGGACGGTGTGCGATCGGGCTTGCCGCCGCGGAAAATCTCGCGGCCATGCAGACGATGTTCCAGGTCACGCTCGGCCTTTTCCTCGTCAATCTTGGTCTGGCTCACCACCGGGTCCTCAATCAACGACGACACCGAGTTCACCTGCTTCTGAATGCGCTCGGCGATGGTGTCATCCATACTCACGATGCGCATCTTCCAGTCGATACTCGTGGCGTTGGATGAGCTCTTGGTCCACACGAACGTCAAAATGGCGCTCTGGTGGCCCCGCGCGGGGAACATGCCAAAGAAGGAATCGTGCTGAATGTTGCTATCCTCGTCGATATAGGCGTGAACGTTATACACCACGCGGTCGATCTTGTCGTTGAGCAGCGCGTTGGTCGCAAGCGCCGCGGCCTGGATCTGCCCGTTGGACAGCAGCTCGAGCTCGTTGGCAGACGATGTGTCCAACACCGTCACCTCGACCGTGCCCGTACGCTCATCGGCTTCATCGACGGTAAAGTCGAGCGGGAACTGCGTAAAGCCGTTGCCCCACTCGAGTCCACCCTTGAGTGCTGTAGAAACGGTATCAACCGAAACGCTCTCGGACAGGTTGGCGGTATTCAGACGGCGCATCACGCCGTAGCCGATCTGCATGCCCACGATCAGCACCAAAATACCGATGACCACGGCCATCGCGGTCTTCGTGATGGTATGGCTCACCTGCGAGCCCGAAGGATCGTCCTCGGACAGCGGGTCGATATGTTTTGCCTGGCTCGCGCGGTCCTCGCTGCGCAGCTGTGCTAGCGCCGCTTTGTCACCGCGCTTGGCCGCAGCCTCCTTCTCACGCATGCGCTCGGTACGCTTTTTGGCGAGCGTGGGATCCAAGACGCCGGATGCATCGATTTCGGAGAATAACTCCGTCACTTCTTCCGGAGTCAAAGGGTTCTTGTCAGCCATAAACTTCCTGTCATATCAATCAGTCGAGCTCGTGCGCACGCGCACCTTCGAACTGCATTCGATAGTAACGGGCATAGGTGCCGCCACGGGCGAGAAGCTCCTCGTGCGTGCCACGCTCCACAACGCGACCATGCTCAACGGTCGCAATCTCATCGGCATGCTTAATGGTCGAAAGACGGTGGGCGATAATAATCGTGGTGCGGCCGCGTGCCAGCTCTTCGAGTGACTCCTGCACCGCCTCCTCGCTCTCGTTATCCAAAGCACTCGTCGCCTCGTCCAAAATCAGGATCTTGGGGTTCTTGAGAAACACGCGCGCGATGGCAACGCGCTGCTTCTGTCCGCCCGAAAGACGGCTGCCGCGCTCGCCCACCACGGTGTCGTAGCCCTGCGGAAGCGACTCGATAAAGGCATCGATGTTGGCGCGACGGGCGGCCTCGGCGATCTCTTCTGCCGTGGCGCCCGGCTTGCCGTAGGCGATGTTCTCGCCAATCGTACCGTCAAATAGATAGACATCCTGCTGCACCAGGCCGATGGCGCGGCGCAGGCTCTGCTGCGTCACATCGCGCACGTCCTGGCCGTCGATGCTAATGGATCCGGCAGCCACGTCATAAAAGCGCGGCAGCAGCGAACAGGTCGTGGACTTGCCACCGCCCGAAGGGCCAACCAGCGCGATGGTCTGCCCGGGCTTGATGGACAGATTCATATGGTCGATAACGGGACGCTCGTCGGCATAGCCCTCGCCCAGCTCGACATCCTCGTAGTTAAAGCACACGTCGTGATACTCCACGGCGCCGGCAGTCACCTGCAGATCCGTAGCGCCCGGCTTGTCCTGGATATCCGGCGCGGTCGAGAGCACCTCGTCCATACGTTTAAAGCCGGCGATAGCCTTCTGATACGTTTCGGCCGAATTGACGAGCGTCTCGAGCGGCGTGCAGAACAGCGAAATATAGAGTGCAAAGGTCGCCATATCGACCGCCTGCAGCTGTCCCTGGGCGACCAGCCAGCCGCCCAGCAGCACCACGATCACATAGAGCACACCCGAGAGCAGGCCATACGTCGCGGTATAGACGCCCATGGCGTGATACATGTTCTCCTTGGACGAAAGGTAGCGATCGTTAGAGGCACGGAACTTGGCGCGCTCGGTCTCCTCGTTGGCAAAGCTCTTGACTACGCGCATGCCCGCAAGCGAATCCTGCAGCTGCGCATTGATGCCGCTGATCTTTTTGCGGTTGTCGCTAAAGACCTCGCGCATACGCATGTTCTGCCAAAACATGATGACCGCAAACGCCGCCGTCACCACGGCCATGGCGAGCGCCAGCACCGGGGCAATGGTAAAGAGGATCACAAACGAGCCGATGATCTCGATGCCGCAGATGATGATCCACTCGGGCACGTGGTGCGCCGCCTCGCAGATATCGAACAGGTCGTTGACCACGCGGCTCATCATGTCGCCCGAGCTGTTGCGGTCGAAGTATGCAAAGCTAAAGCGCTCATACTGGTCAAACAGGTCCTCGCGCATTTTGGACTCCATACGCGCGCCCATCACGTGACCCCAATAGCTCACAAAATAGCGGCAGGCGCAGCGGACGGCATACATCAGCACCAAGCCCACCGCGATCATGCCGAGCGCCTGCATAATGGCAGCCTGGCCCTGGGTAAACAGCCCACCGGTCAAATTGCGCAGGATAATGGGGAACGCCAGGTCAATGGCGGCAAGCACCAGAGCACAAACAGTATCAGCAACAAAAAGCCCCATCTGGGGCTCGTAATACGAAAGAAACCTCTTAAACATGTGATCCTCAAAGAAATATCAGCAACATAAGGCCCTGGGACAAAGTAATCAGTAGTTCTTGTCCCAGGGCTATTCCCGCTCGTTACAGCTCGGCCCCACCCAAGCGGTGCGCGATGCTATCGCAGGCCAAGGCGCCCACGACGGTCTTGGCGTCTTCGATCTTGCCGTCGAGCACGGCGTCGATCAGCTCGTGCAGCGGCACCAGGTCCACGTTGACAAACTCGTCATCATCGGGGTTGGGCGCATCAAACTCGAGCTTGGTGGCCAAGTAGATGTGGATGATCTCATCGCAAAAACCGCAGGACGTGACAATCGACGTCAAAAAGCGAATACGACCAGCCCTAAAGCCCGTCTCCTCGTGCAGTTCGCGCTTGGCGCAATCGAGCGGGTCCTCGCCTGGATCGAGCTTGCCGGCGGGAATCTCGACCGTCACGCGGTCGATGGCGGTGCGGTACTGACGCACCAGTACGATCTTGCCGCTCTCGGTCAGTGCCACAACGGCCGCCGCACCCGGATGGCGAACGATATCGCGGGCGCTGCGGTGACCGTTGGGCAGCTCAACCTCAAGACGGTGGACGTCGAGGATCTTGCCCTTCCAGGCGCACTCCTCCGAAAGAATCTTCTCGTGCAGCTCGGCATCGTGCGGGTCGTCGTCGCCCAGCACCAGTGCCGGCTCGTCAGCGACCTCGCCACCAGGCTCGCCCTCGGCGTGCCCATACATGCGGCTGTCCTCTTCGACGATCTGCGCGTCCATGAGCTCTTCGTTCTTCTCGTCCATCCGTCTCATTCCTCTCGGATTTTAGGCATCCCAGGCGTCGCGGCCGCGCAGCGCGCGCAGGCCGATGTCGTGACGCAGGGTCTTGCCCTCAAAATCAATCTTCTCGCAGGCCTCGTAGGCAAGGTTGCGGGCGTTCTCAAACGTATCGCCCAGCGCGGTCACGGCAAGCACACGGCCGCCGTTGGTCACGAGCTGGCCGTCCACCACGGCGGTGCCGGCATGGTACACGGTCACGTTCTCCATGGCCTCGGCGTCGGCGATGCCGGTGATGACTTTGCCCTTCTCGTAGCTGCCGGGATAGCCCGCGCTCGTCAGGACAATGGCCACGGCCCACTCGTCACGCCAGTCGAGCTCAATCTGATCGAGCTCGCAGTTGGCGCAGGCGAGCATGACCTCGACCAGGTCATTCTTAAGGCGCGGCAGCACGACCTGCGTCTCGGGGTCGCCAAAGCGGGCGTTGAACTCCAGCACCTTGGGGCCGGCGGGGGTGAGCATAAAGCCGCCGTACAGGCAGCCGCGGTAGTCGATACCCTCGGCAGCGAGCTCGGCCACGGTCTGCTCCATGACCTTCACCATGGTGGCGTGCTCCTCGTCGGTCACGATGGGCACCGGGCTGTAGACGCCCATGCCGCCGGTGTTGGGGCCCTTGTCGCCCTCGAGCGCGCGCTTGTGGTCCTGCGAGGTGGCCATGGGGCGCACGGTCTTGCCGTCGGTAAAGGCCAACAGCGAGCACTCGGGGCCGGTCAGCATCTCCTCGATGACCACGGTATTGCCGGCATCGCCAAAGGTGCCGCCAAAGCACTCGCGCACGGCCTCCTCGGCCTGCTCAAGTTCGGTCGCCACGATAACGCCCTTGCCCGCGGCAAGGCCGTCGGCCTTCACGACCAGCGGGGCGCCCTGCTCGCGCACGTAGGCGAGAGCCGAAGCCTCGTCGGTAAACGAACCATAGGCTGCCGTCGGAATGCCCGCACGTTCCATGAGCTGCTTGGAGAACAGCTTGGAGCCCTCCATCTGGGCGCCCTCGGCACCCGGGCCAAAGCAGGGAATACCCGCCGCGCGCACGGCGTCGGCCACGCCCGCCACGAGCGGAGCCTCGGGGCCAATTACCACGAGTCCGCATCCGTGGCTCTGCGCAAACGCCGCCACGGCCGCAGGATCGCAGTCGTCGAGAACAACGTTCTCGCCGCAGCTCGCGGTGCCGCCGTTACCCGGCGCGATGTAGAGCTTGCCGGCGCGCGGTGATGCTGCGAGCTTAGCTGCCAAAGCATGCTCACGGCCGCCGCTGCCCAACAACAGGATGTCGATGGTTTGAGTGTCCGCCTTCAAGGGTGCCTCCTCTATGGATGAACGGCCCGCTCCGCGCGAGCCCTTTGCAAGCAAATATACCCCTCGGCCGCCCGTCCGGGCTGCAAAGGGGTATATCGCAATAACCAAATAGTCCCGATTACTTCCAGAATCGGTTGATGATCTGCTCGCGACCAGCGCCAACGCCAATGAACGTCACGCGGGTGTGTGCCAGATCCTCGATAAACGCCACGTAGTCCTGAGCCTCCTGCGGCAGCTCCTCAAAGCTGCGGCAACCGGTGATATCGCACTTCCAGCCAGGGAGCTCCTCGTAGATGGGCTTGGCATGCTCAAAGCGCACCTGGTGTTCGGGCACGCTCGTGTAACGCTCGCCATCGACGTCGTAGGCAACGCACACCTTGATGGTGTCGAAAGCCGAAAGCACGTCGAGCTTGGTCACGGCGATGTCGGTGAGGCCGTTGACGCGCGAGGCATAGTTGGCGATAGGGCCGTCAAACCAGCCGCAACGACGACGGCGACCGGTGGTCACGCCGTACTCATAGCCCTCCTCGGTCAGCGTGTGGCCGGCCTCGGACTCATAGGAAAGCTCGGTGGGCATGGGGCCCGAACCGACGCGGGTGATATAGGCCTTCATGACGCCCAGCACGCGGTCGACATTCTTCATACCGACGCCGGATCCGGTGATGGCACCGCCGGCGGTGCAGTTGGAGGACGTCACGTACGGATAGGTGCCGTGGTCGATGTCGAGCAGCGTCGCCTGGGCGCCCTCAAACAGCAGGTTCTTGCCCTCATCGATCATGTTGTTGAGCAGCAGGCTCGTCTCGGTGATGTAGGGACGCAGGCGCTCGGCCATCGGCAGGTACTCGTCGCAAATCTGGTCCACGGTGTAGGTGGGCAGGTTGTAGATGAGCTCGAGCTCGGGGTTCACGCGGGCGAGAGCGGTCTCCAGCTTGTCGCGGAACAGTGCCTCGTCCAGCATGTCCTGCATGCGCAGGCCAATGCGCGCCATCTTGTCCTGATAGCACGGACCGATGCCGCGCTTGGTGGTACCGATGTTCTTCTTGCCGAGCTTCTGCTCAAAGGCGCCATCCAGATCGATGTGGTACGGCATGATGACATGCGCGTTGCCGCTAATCTTGAGGTTCTTGGTGGTGATGCCGTCGGCCTCGAACATATCGATCTCCTCAAGGACAACCTTGGGGTTGACGACGCAGCCGTTACCGATCACCGACACGTGATCGGAATACATGATGCCGGAGGGCACCTGGTGCAGGCCGTACTTCTTGCCGTTGACGACGATGGTGTGGCCGGCGTTGTTGCCTCCCGAGTAGCGCACGACGGCATCGAAGTCGCCGGCGACCAGGTCGCAAATCTTACCCTTGCCCTCATCGCCCCACTGGGCACCGACCAAAACGGTTGACGGCATGTTTACTCCTTACATTCATGGACTGTCTACGCGCCACGCCGGCACGCAGAAGCACAAAACATTCCCAGTATACCCGTGCAACGGGCGCCTGTCCTACTCCTCGGCATGTGCCCCATCAAGCTCATAGAACTTGGTGGATGCCGGCAGGAACATCAGATCGACGTCGCCGATCGGGCCCGAACGGTTCTTGGCCACGACGATACGCGTAACGCCCTCGTCGGGTCGATCGTCGCGCGAGGCCTCGGCCTCGTCGGCGGAGCGGTCCAAGAACATAACGATATCGGCGTCCTGCTCGATGGAGCCCGATTCACGAAGGTCGGAAAGCTGCGGGCGCTTGCCGGTACGGGATTCGACCTGACGCGAGAGCTGCGACAGCGCGATGAGCGGGATCTTGAGCTCCTTGGCCATGATCTTCAGACCACGCGACATCTCCGAAACCTCGACGGTACGGCTCTCGGAGCGGCGTCCCGGCGGAGGACTCACCAGCTGCAGGTAGTCCAGGATGATGATTGCCTTCTCCTTGTTATGGAGCATGCGGCGGCTCTTGGCGCGAATCTCGGTCACTGTGGTGCCGGGCGTATCGTCAATCAGAATATCGAGCTTGGACAAGGTCTGCGTGGCCTCGTTGATATTGGCCCACTGCTCGGGGCTAATGCGGCCCATGCGGAAGTCACTGATCGAGATCATGGCGTAGGCGCAAATCAGACGCTGGGCAATTTCTTTGCCCGACATCTCCAGCGAGAAGAAGCCGACGGTATAACCGGCAGCGGCAGCGTTGAGCGCCAGATTCAGGGCGAACGACGTCTTACCCACAGCAGGGCGGGCGCCGATAATGATGAGCTGGCCCTCGCGGAAGCCCATGAGCATGCGGTCGAGTGACGGGAAGCCCGTGGGCACGCCCGCAGCCTGACCACCGGCCTGGCACACTTCCTCGGCCTCGTTATAGGCCTCGACCATAAACTCGGTCAGCGTCTTGTAGCTCGACTTGACCTCGCGTGCCGTGACCTTGAGCAGCTTGCTCTCGGCTAGCTCCACGACCTCCTTGGTGTCGGTGGGGGCGTTATATGCCAGCGCGTTGATCTCGTTGGTGGCGCCGATCAGCTCGCGCAGCATCGAATCACGGCGAACGATGGCGGCATGGTGCTGCCAGTTCACGAGCGACAGAGTCTGACCCATCAGCTCCAAAATGTAGGCCTCGCCGCCCACGGCATCGAGCTTGTTGATGCTTCGCAGGTAATCGATCAGCGAGATGGAGTCGATGGGAATGCGGCTGTTGTACATATCGACCATCGCGGTGTAGATGGTCTTATGAATGGGCCGGTAGAAATCATCGGGCTGCAGCTCGACCTGGGCCTCTTCGACCACCTCGGGCGATAGCAGCATAGCGGCCAGTACATTGGCCTCTGCATCTTGGTTTTGGGGAAGACCCAACTTTGAGCCGCGGTCCTCGACCGTCAGCCCCGTCTCCCTATCGTCATATGCCATGAGCATCCTCATTCATATCGCTTGCGAGCATCCATAGTATCAGCCACGGTCCCAAAACGCGCCGCGTGCCGCCAATCATCACCGAACCAAACGGATGAACGGTCCTGTATATAGGACTTCGACGCAACGTTCACCATGACACTCACTCAGCGCAAAAAACAAAAGGGCGCCCTGGTTTCCCAGAGCGCCCTTCTTAGAACAAGATTGTTGCGTTGCAGCAAATGCTACTCGGCAGCAGCCTCAGTCTCGACCTCGGCGGTCTCGGCCTCGGCGACCTCAGCGGCCTCCTCGACCTCAGCCTCGGCAGCGAGCTCCTCGGCGGTAACGCCGACGAGAACGACAACCTCGGCCTTGATCTCGCGGTACAGCGAGATGGCAACGGTGTGGGCACCGGCAACCTTGATGGGCTTACCGAGCTCGACGCGCTTGCGGTCGATGTCCATACCGAGCTGAGCCTTGATGGCGTCAGCGACCATAGCGGCGGTAACGGAGCCAAAGAGGATGCCCTCGTCGCCGACCTTGACGTCAACGGTGACCGTCTTGCCCTCGAAGGCAGCCTTGGTCTCGTTGGCGGTAGCCAGACGGACGGCCTCGCGCTTGGCGATGTTGTTGCGACGCTCGTCAAGCTGCTTGAGGTTGCCCTTGGTGGCGGCAACAGCGAGCTTCTTGGGGAACAGGAAGTTCTCAGCGTAACCCTGAGCGACCTCTACGACGTCACCCTCGCCGCCCTTGCCCTTGATCTCATCGAGAAGAATAACCTTCATGATGCGTCTCCCTTCTTAGCCGCGGTCGCGGTTGCCACGAGAGGAAACCACGGGGACGGTGTACGGCAGGAGAGCCATCTCGCGGGCGCGCTTGATGGCGTTGGCGATGTCATGCTGATGCTGCGTGCAAGCGCCAGTGACGCGACGGGGCTTGATCTTGCCACGGTCGGTCATGTACTTACGGAGAAGCTGAGTGTCCTTATAGTCGATGAACTCAGTGTTCTCCTTGCAGAACTGGCAGTACTTACGACGCGGCTGACGTGCAGAAAAATCATTAGCCATGTCAAAATACCTTTCATTTGGCAACTTCGGCGAACCGAAGCCGCCTCTCACTCAAAAATAGGTGAACAACCCTTAGAACGGGATGTCCTCATCGTAGACGTCGACCGCGGGCGGCGTAGCCACCGGCGCGGCAGGACGTGCTGCGGGCGCGGGAGCTGCGGGGGCGTAACCGCCCTGATCGTAGCCACCCTGGCCACCACGGGAGCTCATAAACTCGATCTCATCGACGATGACCTCAAGCTTGCTCCGGCGCTGGCCGTCGCGCTCCCAAGAGCTGTAGCGCAGCTTGCCCTCGATCGCGACCTTGTTTCCCTTTGCCAGGAAACGGCTCACGGCCTCGGCGCGGGTGCCGAACATGGTGCAGTCGACAAAGTTGGGATAGTCCTCCCACTCGCCAGTCTGCGCGTTGCGGCGACGATCGTTCACGGCAACGCCAAAGGACAGAACCTGGGTTCCGCCGGCGGTGGCGCGCAGCTCGGGATCGCGGGTGAGGTTACCGGTGATGTTCACTCGATTGATGCTCATAACTCACTACTTCCTCTTGGGGCACAAGCCCAGTCCAAAACGACAGTCTTACTCCTGGTCGTCGCGACGGACGATCATGTGGCGGACCACAGCGTCGGTGATGCGCAGGACGCGATCAAGCTCGGCGATCTGGGTAGGATCTGCGTGGAAGTTGATGAGGGTGTAGTCACCATCGGTGAGGTCGTTGATCTCGTAGGCGAGCTTGCGCTTGCCCCACTCGTCAACGGAGTCGACCTTGCCAGCGCCCTCAGCGATCGTGGTATCGATACGCTTCATAACAGCGAGACGAGTCTCGGGGTCGAGCGACGGGTCAACAAAGAACAGCAGTTCATAAGCCTTCATATTGTCACCTCCTCTGGGCAAATGTGGCTTCAGGTCGTGAAGGTGCGCCTGAAGCAGGAAAAGACTTGGTAATAATATCTTTCAACCTCCTAGGCTGCAAGAATTTGCAGCTACAACCTCATGACCTCCACATATGCCCATACTCGCACGACGTTTCATGCGCATTCCAACCAAATGCTGTCCAAAAGCTTGACGAATCTGTGGACAAGATACGGTGCCGTGGGGACAAGCTGAGCCAAGCCACAGGTCAACGGGCACAAGGCTGTGGTCGCAAAATGCATACCAGTGGTCCACAGCACCACCCAAAGATTTTTAAATTCATTGCCAAGTCGCTTATGAATACCCCTTTTGAACAATTGAGTTAATCAACCACGCTGGTCGGAAGCCGTTTTTTGGCACCTCAAACCCCACTGCAACGCCAAGCGCGGCCGAGCGTTTTAAAAAATGCCAACTTTTCTGTTTGCACTTTGCGATTCCTCGTGTATACTGACTTTCGCATTTAACGGAGAGTTGTCCGAGTGGCCGAAGGAGCACGATTGGAAATCGTGTAGGCGTCAAAAGCGTCTCCAGGGTTCAAATCCCTGACTCTCCGCCAGTTAATTCCAAAGCAGGCCTTCGAGCCTGCTTTGTTTTTACCCTACGCGGAGGGGTGGCAGAGTGGTTGAATGCGGCGGTCTCGAAAACCGTTTGGCCTGTATAAGGTCACGAGGGTTCGAATCCCTCCTCCTCCGCCATTTTGGTTGAGAAAGCTCCCAAGAATGGGAGCTTTTTTGTTATCGAAATACGTCTCGATCCCACGCTTCCCCAAACGTGTACGTCACCCTCCAAAACCGACATTTTTCGACATCTTTGGAGGCTGACGTACACGTTTGGATTGAGCTCACGGGAGCGGCACTATTCGGAAGGCGCCTCCTCGTCTCGTATGCTTTTCCAGTTGCGGATAAGTGCCTTGCGTAGTTCGTTTTGTTTTCTCTGGTACCCGGTGTCGGCACAGCGAGGCATGCCGAGTGCTTCGCGAATGTTGTTCATGGCGCGGTGAAAGGCGAGCTGACTACTGAACTGAGCCGAAGTGAGCGTAACGATTCGATATCCCATTTGGGAGAGAACGGCCTCTCGCTCCGCATCTGCTCCCCTGCGCTCGAGCTCATCGTGAAAACCGCCCTTATATTCGATACCGAGCGCCCTGCGCTTATAGGTCACGAGCGCATCGATTTTGAGTGTTCGAGCTTTGGCGCAATGCCAGAGACGTTGAGGGATCTCGAGCGGTTTGTTGAGTTCGATACCTCGGATGCCAACGCCGCCTTCGCTTGTTGGGAGCGAGAGGGCGATTGCCGAAGCGGTCTCCATAGGCGAGGCCGAGTGATCGTAGATGTGCCTGAGCGCAAGCCGTGCACGTGTGGCACCGGGTTTGCCGGGGTGCCGATCGAGCAGTTCGGTTATTTCATCCTTGGAGGTGGTGGCTGGTTGCTCGGTATAAGGGTCGGCGGGATTGAGCCTCATGCGATAATCGCCGCAAACTTCATAGCCATATTCGAGATATTCGATCCTATCCATCCACTCGGCAGCGAGCGCGAAGGTGAAGGCTTCGTCGGTGATGAAGATTCCGGGCGTCAACTCGTTAATATGCTCGTAGGGAAGATTTTGTCCAAGAATGTGGCAAACGACGCCTTTGGTACGAATTCGCTCAAATTCGAATACAACCGCGATATCGATAGTCTTAAGCATATCGGACGGAATGCCGCAGTCGGTAAGGGCCTGTCGTATGCGCGCAACACGTTGCTTGGTGGAGATGCCTTGTGCGCCTATCTGGTAGTCGTGCCGCGCAAGAGACTGAACCAAATTCTGGGGTGCATGATGGACAAGCCATGCGGTTTTATGCGAAATGAGAACAGGGGTATCCATTGAGGGCCTCTCGCTCTGAGCCGGTATCCAACTCTTATGTCCGTTGAAGTGGGGAAATATACCGGATGTGAGTAAATCAACTCACTCATGCTGTGAGCTCAATCCAAACATGTACGTCAGCCTCCAAAGATGTCGGAAAATGTCGTTTTTGGAGGGTGACGTACATGTTCTGGACCCCTGGCATTCCAGCAACGCCATGCCCCCACCCAGTCCCGACCGTTTGCCGAGCAATAGGGTCGCAATCGGCGCCGAACATGTACTATGTACGGGCATTGTCTAAACCCGTAACTCAAAGGACCCCATCTTGCCCGTCGTCGCCGCTATGACCATTACCTCGCATGCATCGGATGCCATGGTCGCTATTCCGTTTTGGCTCGAGATGTTCGCCGTTGTCGCTGCATCGATCTCGGGTGTGCTGGTTGCGCGCGAGCACAAGCTCGACCTGGTGGGCGCGGTCGCGCTCGCGGTGGTCTGCGGTCTGGGCGGCGGTCTTTTGCGCGACATGACGCTGCAGGTGGGCAACGTCTACATCCTCAACCAGCCGATGGCGCTGCCGCTTTCCATTGCCACGGCAGCCATCATCTATATTTTCCCGGCAATCGTCGACAAACCCGAAAAACTCATTCCCCTGCTCGACATCATCTCGGTCGGCATCTACGCCGCCACTGGAGCAGACAAGGCGCTGGTCTACGGATTTGCGCCGGCGGTGTGCATCATGATGGGCTTTTTTACCGCGGTGGGCGGCGGCATGCTGCGCGACGGTTTTATGGGCGTGGTTCCGGGCATTTTCCAACGTACTAACTTTTACGCCATCGCCGCCATCGCCGGATCGACAAGCTACGTGTGTCTCGTTATGAGCGGCATCATGAGCAATGTCGCCGCGCTGATCGTATGCGTTGTCGTGACCATGGGTCTGCGCTGGCTCTCGCTGCGCTTTGACATCAAAAGCCCCACCGAGGAAGACATCGCACGCTTTTTGCACCGCAAAAAATAGGTGGCGCGGGCCCATCCTTCGAAATGCAACCGAGAGGTTCTTTTAGAGCGCCCGCGCGTTGGGTACCCTGTTAGGTATATGCCGAACACCTAACAAAAGGATCAACCATGGCTTTCAATCAAACCGCGGCGGCGCCGTCACACAAGATGCGTCGCTGCCTGCTTATGGCATTCGCGCTCATCGTGCTGGCGATCACCGTGCTTCCCACGGCGTCGTTCGCCGGCACGGACACCGCAGGCAACGTACTTGCGACCGACAATGACGCCAATCCGTCCGGCGTCGAGGGCGACCTGTACTGGGCCGGTCAGGCCCTCAACTTGGATGATGTGTCCATCGACCGCGATATCATCGCCGCGAGCGATACCCTCTCAATTCGCGACTGCACGGTGGGCGGCGCCGTCCGTCTGGCGGCACGCACCATCGACATTGCCAAGACCACGGTTGATGGCAGTGTGACCGTTGCTGGCCAGCATGTCGTTCTCAATTCCGACAGCACCGCCAACTGTTTCTACGCGATAGGCGAGACGGTTGCCTTGCGAGGCTCCACCAAGTCGGCAGCGCTCGCGGGCGATACGGTAACCATCGACGGCACCGTCGATGGCGATGTCGAGGTTTGGGCCGACAAGCTCATCCTGGGCAAGAACGCCCACATCACCGGCACCGTGAACGCGCACGTCTCCGAGGACCCCGAGCGCGCCGCGGGAGCCGAGGTCGGCGCACTCAAGATCGACCGCACCGAGAACGAGGATACTTCCACCGTTAACGATGTCATCGGCGGTATCGTCGCCGCGGCACTCTCGACCTGCTTTGTCGCCCTGCTGCTCGAGCTCGTCTTTCCGCGTGCGACTGCCAGTGCCGCCGGTATGCTCCACCAGCGCCCCATGCCCCTGTGGGTGAGCGGTCTTCTGGGCACGATTGCTATCGTCCCCGCCGTCCTACTGCTGATTATCTCTATCGCCGGTCTGTCGCTTGCCGGAGCCCTCATGTGCGGTGTCATTGGCATCGCGCTGGTGTCGAATGCCTTTGCAGGGTGCGCGATTGCACGCATGGTCGGACACAGCCAGAACCGCTACGCCATGGCAGCCGTTGGTGGCGTAATCGCAGGCGCCCTCACGGGGCTTCCCCTCGTAGGCAGCTTCATCAGCGGCGTGGCCTTTGTCTTTATGCTCGGCTACATCATCCAAATCATCTGGCACAACGCCCACCTCAAGCCGCAGCAGCCGGCTAACACGCCAGAACTCCCCACCGCCTAGCAGCCGATCACCACAAAGGGGCCAGGCACCTTTGTGGTGGTGCAAAGGGGTCAGGTTACTTTGCACCAACAAACGAGGCGGGGCACTCGGTCATATCGACCGGGTGCCCCGCTTTTCTTGGAGGGTTCTCTAGTAACTTTTACAAAACCAATGATCATCAGGTCGGTAGGCCTGCGCGTCACTCGCTACGGAGGCAGTTCGCCATTGAGCAGGGGGATAATTATTTTTCACGGCGACCTCCTCCCCGCTTGATGACGAGCGCGACAACAATAACCGCCACTCCGATGGCAGCCAAAACCGCCACTAGCACCAACGTTCTATCTCCCGTCGAGGGCATAAAGCCTCGACTTGCTTCTTTGCTTGGGGTGTTGAGCACCGACAGCTCAATCGAACCCGTCCCGGCATCGGCGGTATCAACCCGCAGAGGGCTTTCAGCCGACACGGTCACCTTGGACTTCGCGACTGCAACCTGTTTAACGTCCAATCCCTCGGCCGTAACCGTCACCGTACGTTTGCCTTCAAAGGCGGTGTAGCCCTTGGGAGCCGCGACCTCCTCGACGGTGTAGACACCCGCGTCAACACCGCTCAATTCCACATGGCCATCCGCGCCCGTGGTGACGCACGCGTCGGTATCCGTCGACCACGAGCCGTCGGTCGTTAGGATGCGCCCGCGGTCATCGATGATGCGCAATTTGGCGCCCGCGAGCGGTTTATCGTCCGAGCTTGAGCGCTTGATGAGGCTGAGTCCCCAGGTGTAGGCGCACGCGTCATCGCTCGGCGTGCGGGTGAAGCCGGCGTCACCGGACTGGTCGGCAAAGGGAGAGCGCGGGTAGCGCAGGTAGACCTCGTTGGGGTTGCCCTTCGCGATGCCGTGGCTGCATGCGCTGCTGAGCGGTGCGTTGTACACGGCGACCACGCGGGCGCCCGCGGTGAAGGCGTCGGCCCCGCCGAGCGCGGCGATGAGGTCGCCGGTGCGCACGGTGAAGGTCTTACCGTCGACCGAGACCCTGCACTGGGCCGTGATGTCGGTCCAGCCCTTCGCGGGCTCGGTGCCGACGCACCCGTCCTTGCCGGCCGGGACGGCATCGAAGTTGCCGTCCGCGCCCGCCGCCACGTACACGCGCATGCTCGAGGCGACCCTGGAGGCGTCGAGCCCCGCGCTCATAGTGTCGACGAACTGCACGCTGTAGGTGTCGTAGGCGGTGAGGCCCGCCGGGACCGTGGCCGAGAGGCGCCAGTACAGGTCGTCGCTCACGGTGGCATCGGCGGCCTTGCCCCAGGTTGCGGTGCCGTCCTCCAGCACGTGCTTGGCTACCTTGGGCGTCGCGGCCTTGGGCTTGACGGTGACGGCGCTGCCGCCGACCAGGGCCATGATCGGCGCGGTGCCGGCCTCGTTCTGGGCGATGGCGTCGTCGTCGGCGACGATGAGCCAGTAACCGCTGGGAAGCTCGACCGCCGTGGCAGCGTTAAGGGTCACGGAAGGTGCGTCGGCATTGCAAGTCGCACGGGCAAGCTTTGCCGTCAGCGTGGTCGTCATATGCCCGTCGGTATTCATCCATTCGGCAGCCGCTTGCGCCGTCGATACCGAGCTATCAAGTCCCGCATCATGAAGCACGGGGAGAGCAGCTTGGCGAACGGCGTCATTTGCCCACGTTATGTCAGTTGCGACCTTTTGATCGGCATCGGCGTCGTCGATAACGGTCGCCGAAAAGAGCTGGTACGCGTCATACCGCGTCGCGACTGTACCGTCCACCGTAACGGCTCCGGTGTCGGTAGCACGAGCCATCCCAGGAGCAATCGCGAAAGAGAATGCGGAAACGATGACTATCACCACGACGGCCAACATATGACGGAGTGGTTTACTCACGACGACCACCTCGATCCGTATCGCGATGACGACGAGCATGCATCCACGTCGCGGCAAAACACAGCATCGAAGCACCAGCCAGATACGTCATAGTCAAACCAGCCCCGCCCGCCTCGGGAAGCGTGGTCGAGTACTTGTTGGTGAAGGTCGGCGGATCCTGAGAGCCATCACCATAGGTAACTACGGCGTTGAGCTGGTCCGTGCCATTAGTTACCGTAACCGTGACGTTGCGCGGGGTCGTGTCATAGGTGATGTGGTCTTTAACATGGCCGACAGCACCCTCAGGCTCGACCTCGGAGATGGTGTAAGTGTAGGTATCGGCCTTGTTGTAGTCGACGTTAAAGGACACATTGCCCTCGGCGTCATTGGTCACCGTCTGGAGCACCTTGCCCTCGGCATCCTTGAGCTCGAACGAGAATTGTCCTTTCTTGAAGGTTCCGCCTGCAAGCACTTTCCTAACCCGGATTGTTGCGGATCCCTTTAGACGATTGTCATAGACCCAAATCTCGTCCTTTTTGTCATCGCCTATGATCTCCGCGCCGCCGGCGATGGTCTTCGCCTTAGCTAGCGCAGTTTGATAATCCTCGTAGCTCGCGTTGCCCTTGAGCATGATCCACGTAGGCTCAGCCTTGGCGTAGCCAACAGGCGCCCTGGTCTCCACGAGCTGGTAGAGCACGCAACTGTTCATCGCCTTGTCGCTCGTGCCGAACGATATCTTACCGTTGTCGTCGGTCTCAGCGCTGGCAAACAACGCTCTGGTGCTCTCCCCACCCATATCCACGCTGTAGAGTGCGAACTCCGCCCCTTTGAGCGTCGCGCCAACCTGCTGCGCATCGTATTTGGTCATCGTGATACCGTAGCCGTTGCCACCTGCGCTGGCAGACGCATTTTTAATTTCCCATGTCTGCTTATCGGTCGCGGAGCCTTCCGTCACCCCCGTAAGCTTGGCGATATTGGAAAGAGGGACCTTATCGCCAGCGGTTCCGTTCGGGATGACCGCATACTCCACCTTAAGATATTTCCTATCGGGCACGTTAAGCGTCAGCTTCGTACGCGAGCCAGATTCATCCTTGACTTGCTCCATCTTCGACGAATAGTCCTCATCAGCCAGCGGTGACCAGGCACTATTCACCAGCTCATAGACCTTAAGCATCGACGGGACCAGCGTGCACTTGGCATCCATGGTGTCGACTAGCTCGAGGACATCAGTGCCACTCTTAAGGTCGACTGCAGACTCGTTGACCAGAATGGTGTACTTGATGCGGTTGCTGCCAGCTACCTGCTCGCCGGTCTTCTTGATAACGTTGTTCTTAATGGTGACAGTACTGCTGCCGGAGTCAAATTTCTTGCTTCCCGACTCAGCGCTGGCCGAGTTGGTGAACTTCACCTCATTCTTGGAGGTATCGAGCTTGTCTCGCTTAACCGCCGTCTGATACGTAAGCTTGGCGTAGCCAGCATATTCGCCGAGCTCCGTCGTGGGGATGGAAAAAGTAACGGTATTCGCCGAAGTGTCGGACTTCACCTGATCGCCCGTAAGGTCCTTGCCGTTCGGAAAACCTTGCGGGAGCGTAGTTATTTCATCGCCACGTCCATAATTGTTCGGCACCGGGGGCGTGTGCGGGTTCTGATACAGCAGGTATTTGGCGGAACCGGGCACATAGCTCATGCCGATGGGAAGGGTATCGACGATATTAAGCGGATTGCCATTGAACTTAACTGCGCCGTAATGGTCTTCACCCGCCGTAGAGGCGCGATTCACATAGACCGTCCAGCTGATAACCCAAGCGCCCTTTTCATTCGAGACCTCGACATTGCTCCAGTCGAAATCCTCATCCCATTTGACAACAGCTTCCGAGGGGGATTTTTCCACCGCGGGGCTAGGCGTCTCGTTGTTAACAACATAGGTGACCACATCGGTAAGGGAAGATTTCCAACCCGTTACTCCAACGGCGGCGAAATTTGAATACCAACCCGGCAGAGCGTCGGTCTTCGTTTTATAGGTAATCTCCGCATACCGTGACCGCTCAAGCGCTTCCTTAACTTTATCTTTGTTGGTGTATATAGAGAGGTTGATGTTCTTTTTGGTGCCAACCGAAGAGGTATCGTACTTGTCCCAGAAATCCCAGTCTTGATACCTGTCCAGCTTCACATCTCCAATCTTGATGGAGTAGCTTTCGGGAACAGGACCGAGCGTCTGACTCAAAGCGCTCTGAAATGTGTCGTACACGGTAACGCTTTCCGGGTTGTACGCATTCACAATTGAGCGCAGGTCAACGACGAGTTTCCAGGTGGCCGTGCCGTCCGTAGCGGCAGTGCTCCAGTCCTCAAGGGTCTTGACCACAAAGGAGTTACCGACGAGTTGCGGCGTAAACGTATTACCGCTGTTGCCTGATACGCGGCCCTCGTGCTCAATCTTCGCCTCATTACTCACCGTTTCGTATGAATTCGTGTCCTTCATCTTGGTGTGATATTCGATGCGATAAGTGGCGTACTTGTCGGCAAGGTTGGCCTGAAACTGGTAGCTAAAGGAGTTCTTCAACGGGTCGATCACGCCGGTATCAAAAACCGAACTAGAATCGCCTTTATATACCGTGTAGCTCCCCTCATACATTTGCTTATCGTCCAACTTATCGGTGAACACATAACCGCTCATATCGGCCTTGAGCTCGCCTTGGTTGAGCTTGACCGTCCACTTAATGTCAGACGGGTTGCCTGAGCCTTTGGACTTGTTGATCATGTCATAGCGAAATTCATTAGGCCAGGCCTCAGCCTTATGCTCGCCATCGCCGTTTGCGCCAGCCCAGTCCCAAGTTACCGTATTTTTGGAAGCCTCCTGGGCGCTGATGAACTCCTTGTCTTTTGTGGAGATGTCGCTCTTCAGCTTGGTTTCATAGGTAATCGTATGGACACCCTGGGGGAGGCTGCCCAAGTTCTCGATGGTCGCGGTCTGGTCTTCGATTTTTAGCTGCGACCCAATCGTCTTGTTATCAAGCTTGAAGCTGCCTTCCACGAAGCTGAAGTTCTCGCCCAGCGTATCGGTGATCTTAACGTCCGTGGCATACGACTCGACAGTGAGTTTAACGGTCCAGGTCACCTTGGCCACACCGTCTGAACCCTGAGAGTAAACCCCCGTCTTCTCTCCCGTCACCTTGCCGTCCTTGGTGGGAATATCGATCGATCCCTTGCCAGGAAACTCGACAGACACGTTGCTGCCGGATCCGGTGTCCTTATTTGAAAGATGAAACGAGAAGTTTGCCGCAACATGGATGTCCGCAGGGTTATTCGCAAGCCACGCCTTGTCAAACGTAAAGAAGACCTTATTGTCCTTGATCTTCCACGTGCCAGCCCTGGCAGAGGTAGCCTCCGGACCTTCCATAAGGTCGCCACCGTCGTTATCGTCAACGGCGATGGTATCGGGAAACTTATAGACGGCGACGTTACTGCCAGTCGACGGCGCCTTACCAGTCCTGAAATACGCTGAGAAAGCTCCATAGAGCTTCGAAGTAGACGTTACGGCACCATTGAGCTCCTGAGTACGATACTCATCGGTATACAGCTTGACATCAACCGTCGCCGTATTCTCATCAATCGCAATCGGCGTTGGCGTCGTTGCATCCTCGGCGCGCACGGGGGCTGCGCCGTGAAACACTGCGGCGGTGAGGCTAATTAGAATGAAGATCAGGGCCGCCATACCCAGCGACCGTGAGCGGTGTGCGTCCATAGTTGTCCCCTAATTCCTACAACACAGTGTGGAATACGGCGAATCGTCGGATCGAACACAAGCCCCAACATCAACGAGAACCTACCTAGCGCATTGCAAGAACCAATTGGGGAGCACCCTCTAAGACGGTCCGTCTATGCCACAATGCATAAAATATAATATAGATACCAATCATGTAAACCGCAGGTCAAGAGGTCTTTTAATTTAATACCAGTTGATATTTACCTGTTAACAGTTTTGTATCATACCGGCTCTATTCGGTGGAATTATGTATATGTTTAAACAACTTTACTTTGGCTGGAAAGCCGATCGGGAGGGATAGTCGCCCCAGCTGTGGTGCAAACTAACCCGTCCCCTTTGCACCAAAAAGGGCGCCGACCATCGCGGTCGACGCCCTTTCTTATTGGCGGTTATAAGCCCCAGCGCTTATTTGTTGACCTGGCCGGCGCGGACGGCGGCCTTCTTGCGGTCGGTGGCGTTGAGCAGACGCTTGCGCAGACGAATGTTCTTGGGAGTGATCTCGACCAGCTCGTCGTCGGCGATATACTCCAGCGCCTCCTCCAGCGAGAAGGTGCGGGGCGGCACCAGCTGGACGGAGATATCGGAGGTCGAGGAACGCTGGTTGCCCAGGTTCTTGGTACGAGCGATGTTGACGACCATGTCGCCAGCCTTGCTGCGCTCGCCCACGATCATGCCCTCGTAGCACTCGGTGCCCGGCTCAACAAACAGCTGGCCGCGCTCCTGCAGCGTACCCAGAGCGTAGGCAACGGCCTTCTCGGTGGTCATGGAAATCATGGCGCCGTTCTGGCGGTTGCCGATCTCGCCGGCGTAAGGACCATACTCCAGGAAGGTGTGGTAGAACACGCCCTCGCCGTGGGTAACGTTCATGATGCGGTTCTTAAGACCCATGATGCCGCGGGTCGGGATCTTAAACTCGAGGTGCGTCACGATGCCCGAGGTATCCATGCTCGTCATGATGCCGCCGGAGGTACCGAAGACCTCAACGACCTTGCCCGAGTACTCGTCCGGACACTCGACGACGGCCTGCTCGACAGGCTCCATCTTGTTGCCGTTCTCGTCCTTCTTAAACAGAACGCGGGGACGGCCGACCTGGAACTCAAAGCCCTCGCGGCGCATGGACTCCATCAGGACGGACAGGTGCAGAATGCCGCGACCCGAGACCTCGACGCCGCTCTTGTCCTCGAGCTCCTCGATCTTCATGGTCACGTTGTTCTCGGCCTCGTTGAACAGGCGCTCCTTGAGCTGACGGGCACCCACGATGTCGCCGTCGCGGCCGACGAGCGGGGAGGTCGAAGCCTCAAAGACGATGGACAGGGTCGGCGGGTCGATCTCGATGGGCTCGAGCTCGACGGGGTTCTCGGGGTCGGTGTAGACATCGCCGATATCGGTGCGGTCAATACCCACGACGGCAGCGATATCGCCGGCGCCGACTTCCTGGCACTCGGTACGGCCCAGGTAGTCGAAGGTAAAGAGCTGCTTGACGGTAGCGGTGGCGCTGGAGCCGTCGTTCTTGACAACCAGGATCTGGTCGCCCTGGTGAATGGCGCCGGAGTACACGCGACCGATACCGATGCGGCCGACGAAGTTGGAGTGGTCGATGGTCACGCACTGCATGGCCAGCGGGGCGTTCTCGTCAACCTCGGGCGCGGGCATGTCGTCGATGATCATATCGAGCAGCGGATACATGTCCATGTTACCGTCGTTGGGGTCAAGACGGGCGAAGCCATTCATGGCGCTAGCGTAGACCACGTGCTCCATGGCGAACTCAAGCTGGTCGTCGGTGGCGCCCAGATCAGCCATGAGGTCCAGGCAGTCGTTGTAGGCCTTCTCGGGGTTGGCGCCCGGACGATCGATCTTGTTGATGACGATCATGATCTTAAGGCCGGTGTCGATAGCGTGACGCAGCACGAAGCGGGTCTGGGGCATGGGGCCCTCAAAAGCATCGACCAGCAGCAGGGCGCCGTCAGCCATACGCAGCACGCGCTCGACCTCGCCGCCAAAGTCGGCGTGGCCCGGGGTGTCGATGACGTTGATCTTAACGTCCTTGTACTCGATAGAGATGTTCTTGGCGAGAATCGTAATGCCGCGCTCGCGCTCCTGGTCGTTAGAATCCAGGACGCGGTCCTCGACCTGCTGGTTGGCACGGAAGGCGTCCGTGGCACGCAGGAGCTTATCGACCATCGTCGTCTTGCCGTGGTCGACGTGGGCGATGATGGCGATGTTCCTCAGATTGTCTACGCGCATGTAGTTCCCCTATCTTCTATCCATATACAAACGGCACGCGTGTGCGACCCGCCCAGCGATGCAACGCTCAGCGGGAATATTGAGCCTTTTACCGAAAACTCGTTTATTTTAGCGATTTTAGATGAGAGGGGTTTCCTCACCTGCAGGTTCAGGGTCGCTCCACATAAAACCATCGCCGGCGCCCATGCCTTCATACAGCACATATGCCGAAAAACCGCTCTCGAGCGTGGTTTCGAAGAAGCTCACGAGCAGAGCATCGTGATAGCCGCCGTCAATCTCGACGCAGCCGGTATAGCCGATGGCATAGCGGGCGATACGGCCCAGGCCCTCGTCCTTAAGACCCATCTTGTGCTCAGAGATAAAGTTGGTGGCCGCCTCGAGGCATGCCTCTTCGCCATCCTCGTCGAGCGCCGCCAGATATCGGTTGGAAGCAGCGTCCTCGATCGCCACGACCACGCCCGGGTTCTCGCCCGCGGCCAGGTCGTCCAAGAAGGCGCCGATCAGATCGCACACCATGGCGTCGAGCTCGGCGGAGACGTTACCGGCGTCCTGCATATCCTGTGCCATCTTTAGACCTTCCCATCGAGTCTGGCGTCATTACAGTTCCTGTGCCTCGGCGGCGATCCTGGCGGCAGCGTCGCGGGCGCGCATCATGTCCGCCGCGCGCTTGTCGAGCACCTTGATCTGACTGGTCAGCATTACCGCATCGACCACACCCCAGATCACCAGGCCCGTAGAGATCGAAAACCCAAGCGCACCAACTGTACCACGAAGGCGCGAACAGATTGCCGCGACAAGGGCGGAGATGACAACCATCTTGATAAACGAGCCGCGGCGTTCGCGAAGCGTGCGGGCCTGCGTCACATAGGCAATGCGCGCCGCCTCAGAAGCCTCAGAGCGCATCTGGGCCTCGCGCGCGATAGCCGCTGCCTCGGCCGACATGCTGCCGGCCATCAGCGAACGCTCCACAACCTGGCCGCCCCGCATTTAGAAGTCATCGGGGGAGAGCGTATGGACGAACTCGTCGAACTTCTCGAACTCCCGCTCGTCGTCAACTTCCTCGGCATGGGCAGAAACGGTGCCCAGGCGATTCATGATGTCGTCCTCCACAAACATGGGGGCATTGCTGCGCACGGCAAGGGCAATGGCATCACTGGGACGCGCATCGATCTTATGCTCGTTGCCATCGGCCAACACGACAACCGTCGCGTAAAACACGGGCGGCTCGGCGCGAACGATTTCGATGCGTTCGAGCTTGGCACCCAGGGCGCCAACAGTATCGAGCAACAGGTCATGGGTAATCGGGCGCTCGGCGCGGCCGCTATCGATGCCGCGGCTGATGGCAGCGGCTTCAAACGAACCAGTTTGAATGGAAAGGGAACGCAGTGGCGCGGGCGAGTCCGATTTGCTGCAGCGCTCGCGAAGCACGATAAGCGATGGCACGGGACCGGCGGCCATGACGATGGTCTCTATGTCGACACGAACCATGGAACACCTCCGGTACGTAGCGGTTAACACGCGGCAAGGTCGCCGCATTGAATAGCTATACTACCCAATCTTTCGCACAGCACACAAAACCAAAATGAGATTTATCGCAGACAAGAAAAAAGCCCCGAGGCAACGCCCCAGGGCTCTTCACAGTTTTGATGGTGGACCTGACAAGATTCGAACTTGTGACCTCCCGGTTATCAGCCGGACGCTCTAACCAACTGAGCTACAGGTCCATCGCGCAAGGGATATATTAGACGAGTCGTTACGCGCGCGTCAACAACTTTTTTGAAAATCTTTGGGAGGGGTGGTCGCTGGGCTGGCGAGATGGTTTTGGTTTGCTGCTCGGACAGTCCTGCGCAAGACGAAGGCCACATTATGTGGCCTTCTTTGCGTGCGGAACTCGCGACAAACCAAAACCACCTCGCCAGCCCAGCGACCATGGGGTCCCAAGGTTTCAAAAAAGCGGTCGGCGCGCAGTGCGCCGACCGCCGATATATGGGGTCTGATATTTTCTACCAGCTAGGGCCTCTTACTCGTCTAGGAGATCTTCTGGCATGTCGTTGCCGTCGCCTAGATCGACAGGGGTTTCTTCGGAAGCAGAGCCGTTTTCTGTGGCTTCGCCTTCGGGCTTTTCCTTGGCTGCCGTCATGCGGGCGACAGCGCATACGCGGTCGTTGTCGTCGACGGTCATCATCTTGACGCCCTGGGTGGCGCGGCCGGTCTGGCTGATCTCGTCGGTCTTGACGCGAATGACCGTCGCGCCCTCCGTCACGATGAACAGCTCGTGCTGCGGGCCCACCGTCTTCATGGCCGCGAGGTTGCCCTTGCGCTCGGTCATTTGAATGGTGTAGACGCCCTGACCGCCGCGATTCTGCTCCGGGTAGTCCGCAACCGGCGTGCGCTTGCCGTAGCCGCGCTCGGTGATGACGAATAGATCGCCGTTGCCGTTAGTGACTTCCATGCCCAGAACGCTCACGCCGTCCTTCAGACCGATACCGCGAACGCCGCTGGTATCGCGGCCGGTGGCGCGCACCTGCTCCTCGGAGAACATGATCGCCTTGCCCGCGGTGGTGGCCAGGATAATCTTGTCGCCCTCGCGCACGCGGCGCACGTTCAGCAGCGCGTCGTCGTCACGCAGGTTGATAGCGATCAGGCCGTCGCGACGGCTGCGGTCATATGCGCTCATCACGGTCTTCTTGACCATGCCGCTCTTGGTGGCAAACATCAGGTACTCGTCGGCCGGGAACTCGCGGCAGCTGATGACGCTCGCGATCTTCTCGCCTTCCTCGAAGGGCAGCAGGTTGACGATCGCGGTACCGCGCGCCTGGCGCGTACCCACCGGCAGCTCGTGCACCTTCAGGCGATAGACCTTGCCCTTGCTCGAGAAGAACAGCACGTACTCGTGCGTGGACGCGATGAACATCTCGTCGATAACGTCGTCCTCTTTGAGGTTGACGCCCGATACGCCCTTGCCGCCGCGCTTCTGGGCGCGGTAGGCAGCCACCGGGATGCGCTTAACGTAGCCGGTGTGGGTGATGGTCACGACCATGTCCTCGTCGGCGATGAGGTCCTCGACATCCAGGTCCTTCTCAACCTGGCTGATCTCGGTGCGGCGCTTGTCGCCGAACTTCTTGGAGATCTCGCGCATCTCCTCCTTGATGACGCCCAGGATCTTTTCCTCGTGCGCCAGCAGGTCCTCATAGTAAGCGATGGCGCGGCGCAGACCGTCCAACTCTTCTTGGATCTTGTCGCGCTCCAGACCGGTCAGGCGGCGCAGCTTCATCTCGAGGATGGCCGTGGTCTGCTCGGTCGTAAAGCCAAAGCGCTCGATCAGGCGGCTGCTGGCCTCGGAGTCGGTCTGCGAGGAGCGGATGATGCTGATGACCTCGTCGATATGGTCAAGGGCCATCAGGTAGCCCTCGAGGATATGCGCGCGGGCCTGGGCCTTCTTAAGGTCGAAGCGGGTGCGGCGGGTGACGACGTCGACCTGGTGGTCGATGTAGTGCCGCAGCATCTCGCGCAGGCTCAGGCATTTGGGAACGCCGTTGACGAGTGCCAGGTTGTTGGCGCCAAAGGTCGTCTGCAGCGAGGTGTACTTATACAGGTTGTTGAGCACGACCTGCGGAATGACGCCCTTCTTGAGCTCGATGACCAGACGGATGCCCTTCTGGTTGGACTCATCGCGCATATCCGAGATGCCCTCGATGCGCTTGTCGTTGACGAGCTGGGCGATCTTCTCCTGCAGGGTGCCCTTGTTGACCATGTAGGGAATCTCGGTAAAGACCAAGCGGCTGCGGCCGGTCTTGGTGGACTCCACGTGTGCCTTGGCACGCACGGTAATGGAGCCGCGACCGGTCTCGTAGCTCTGCTTAATGCCGGCGCTGCCCATGATGATGGCGCCGGTGGGGAAGTCCGGACCGGGCATGATCTGCATGAGCTCGTCGACGGTGGCGTCGGGGTTGTCGATCAGGTAGCAGGTGGCCTCGATCGCCTCGGTGAGGTTATGCGGAGCGATGTTGGTGGCCATGCCGACGGCGATGCCTTGGCTGCCGTTGACCAGCAGGTTGGGGAAGCGCGCAGGCAGCGCCACGGGCTCGGCGAGCGATTCGTCGTAGTTGGGCTGCCAGTCGACGGTATCCTTCTGCAAGTCACGCAACAGTTCCATGGCGGGCTTTGCCAGGCGGCTCTCGGTGTAACGCATGGCAGCGGCGCCGTCGCCGTCGATGTTGCCGAAGTTGCCGTGACCGTCGATGAGCGGCGTGCGCATGGAGAACCACTGCGCCAGGCGGACCATGGCCTCATAGACCGCGGAGTCGCCATGCGGGTGGTACTTACCGATAACTTCGCCGACCGTCCAAGCTGACTTCTTGTGCGGGCGGTTGGGGTAGATGCCGCTCTCGTTCATCGCGTACAGGATGCGGCGGTGCACCGGCTTTAAGCCGTCACGCACGTCCGGCAGGGCGCGCGCCGTGATGACCGACATCGAATACTCGATGAACGACTGCTTCATCTCGCGGCCAAACTCCGAAATCTGGAGCTGGCCGCCGTTGATATCCTCGCCGGCCGAGGCGCCGCGATCGACTTCGCCAAAGCTCTCCTCGAGCTCGGCGTCGTCGTCTTCCTCCTCATCATCGGCATCGGGGTTATAGGCGTCCGGGTCGCCGTCCTCGCCCTGCTCAGCACGGGCAAGCAGGCGCTTCAGATCATCGGGCATACCGGCATCGCCGGCCTCGCCCATACCCTCGTTGTTGTTGATATCGTCTGCCACGTTACCTCCTCTTAAGCGTCAAGGAATCGTGCATCATGTGCATGCTTCTCGATGTACTCGCGGCGATAGCCGACCTCGGAACCCATCAGCTCGCGCACGGCGCGGTCCGCCACCACGGCGTCCTCGATCGACACGCGCTGCAGAATGCGGGTCTTGGGGTCCATCGTCGTCGAGGCAAGCTGCTTGGGGTCCATCTCGCCCAGACCCTTGTAGCGCTGGACGGTATAGCCCTTGCGCTTTTTGGTAATCTTGCCGTCCTTGGCCTTGCCGTCCTCGTCGTTATCGTCGGGGTTCAGGCCCAGGCTCTGGATGGTGTCACGCAGGATCTCGTCTTCGGGCTGGCGGCCGTTGGGATACACGTAGTGGATCTTGTTGCGCACCTTAATGCCAAAGATGGGCGGGCAGGCAACATAGACGTAGCCGGCATCGATCAGCGGACGCATGTACTTGTAGAAGAACGTCAGCAGCAGGATGCGGATATGCGCACCGTCGACGTCTGCATCGGTCATGATGATGATCTTGTGGTAGCGCGCCTTGGTGATATCGAAATCGCCGCCGTCGCCGGCACTCGTCGTGACGCCGCAGCCGATCGCGGTAATCAGCGACTGGATGGTGTCACTCGAGAACGCGCGATGGTCACCAACGCGCTCGACGTTCAAAATCTTGCCGCGCAGGGGCAGAATCGCCTGGATGTCTCGGCGACGGCCGTCCTTGGCCGAACCGCCTGCCGAGTCGCCCTCTACGATGAAGAGCTCGGTCAGCTCGGCATCGCGCACCGAGCAGTCGGCGAGCTTACCGGGCAGGGACGCCGTCTCGAGCAGGCTCTTGCGGCGGGTCGCCTCGCGCGCCTTGCGGGCGGCATTGCGCGCCTTGCAGGCCTGCTGCGCCTTCTTGACGATCTCGCGAGCGGGCTTAGGGTGCTCCTCGAGGTAATCGGCAAGGCCGTCGGTCACAATCTTGAGCGTCAGCGCGCGCATATAGGAGCTGCCGAGCTTGGCCTTGGTCTGGCCCTCAAACTGCGGATCGGGCAGCTTGACCGAGATAACGGCCGAAAGGCCCTCGCGCACATCGTCGCCGGTCAGATTGGCGTCTTTTTCCTTGAGCAGGTTCTGCTTGCGCGCATAGTCGTTGATCACGCGGGTGAGCGCGGTGCGGAAGCCCTCAAGGTGCATGCCGCCCTCGGGGGTGTAGATGTCGTTGGCAAACGACATGACGTTCTCGCCGTAGCCGCTATTCCACTGCAGGGAAACCTCAACCTCGCCCATCTTGGCCACAGGTGCGTCCGGGTCCGATTTGCCCTCGATGTAGATAGGCTCCTTAAAGGCCTCGGGGACGTCCTTGCCCTCGTTAAGGAACTTGACGAAGTCGATGATGCCGCCCTCGTAGCAAAACTCCTCCACGTGGGGAGTAGACTCGCGCTCGTCAGTCAGCACGATTTTGAGGTTCTTATTGAGGAACGCCGTCTCCTGCAGACGGTTGTGCAGCGTATCGAAATCGTAAATGCAGGTCTCGAAGATCTCGTCGTCGGGCCAGAAGGTGACGGTGGTGCCCGTCGAATCCGAGGTGCCCACGACCTCCATCTTCTTGACGGTCTTGCCGCGCGAGAACTCCATCTCGTAGGTGTTGCCGTCGCGACGAACCTGAACGACCACGCGCTTGGACAGTGCGTTGACGACGGAGATGCCAACGCCGTGCAGGCCGCCCGAGACCTTATAGGCCGAATTATCGAACTTACCGCCGGCGTGCAAAATCGTCATGACGACCTCGAGCGTCGGGATCTTTTTAACAGGGTGCTCGTCGACGGGGATACCGCGCCCGTTGTCGACGACCGTGATGGAGTTGTCGGCGTGGACCGTCACCTGGATCTCGGTGCAGAAACCGGCCATGGCCTCGTCGACGGAGTTGTCAACGATCTCCCACACCAGGTGATGCAGACCGCTGGCGCTCGTCGAGCCGATATACATGCCCGGGCGCTTACGAACGGCCTCGAGACCTTCGAGAATCTTAATCTCGCCGCCATCGTAATCGTTTTCGTTTGCCACACGTCCTCCTTCAGTCAAGAAAATGTGTACAGCCTTACTAGTTTATCGTAAAAAAATACCCTCGGGAACGAGGGTATTTGGCTCTACAAGGCCACCAGATGCGATTTAAGGCTCTTTTTTGCTTTGCACGCCCTTGGCCCACTCGGCACTGGCTCTCATGGCGTTCTCGAGGGCCTCGCGCAGTTTTTGGTCTTCGATGGGCGCCACTTGGCGCTCAATCTCGGTGCGCTCGGCATCGCTGAGGTCGGCGTGTGGGGCCGGCGGGCGCTCGGTCACCGCTGGGCGAAGGCGCTCCTTGGCGGCGGGCGGCGTGTGACCGGGCGCGGTGGTTTTGAACACCAGGCCATCCACATGCGCACCGGCGCGCTCCATGCGCGCGCGGATGATCTCGCGCAACAACGTCATTTCCTGCGTCCACGAGGGCGAGTCGAGATATACCAGCAGCTCATTGGACTCGGGCAGGTAGCGCAGGCCCGTCACATGCCGCCCCTCGCGCGTGCCCGAGCACACCGCGTTCCACGCGCGATAGACCGCGCGCGACTCCTCGGCGGCCTCCATCTGCGCACGGCGCTCAGGGGTCGCAGCCGCCAGGATGCGCTGGCGCTCTGCGTTCAAAAAGCCACTGAAGGCGACCGTTTCGCTCTCGCGCCCGTAATTAGCACGTCTCACCCATGCTCACCACCTTGGCTCGATCAAGCAGGTCATCGGTAAAGTACCCCAGGTTGGTCGTGGTTATGACCGTCTGGATATCATCACCGATCAGCTGCAGAAAAGCGCCTCGGCGCCCGGCGTCGAGTTCGCTCATCACGTCGTCCAAAAGCAGCAGTGGGGCGGTGCCCAGGACATCGCGAGCCACGGCCACCTCCGCCACCTTCCAGGCCAGAACCAACGTTCGCTGCTGACCTTGGCTGGCAAATGAACGGGCGGAGCGACCCGCCACAGCAAACTCAATCTCGTCGCGATGCGGTCCCACCAACGTCACGCCGCGGCGAATTTCCTCGTCGGCGTGCTCATCAAGGGCAGCCAGCATGCGCTCGTACGCCCAGCCCTTCAGCTCTTCGCGATCATCGACCTGGGGCAAATCCCCCAGCGTGGACGCATAGGACACGTTGGCGGCTTCACCGGACGCCACTTGCCCGTAGGCAGTACGCACATGGCCCGCCAGCCGGTCGAGCAGGGCCAACCGGTGCACGAGCAGAGCCGCGCCCGCGCGGGCAATCGAATCGTTCCACGCGCCGAGCATCTCGCGGCAGCACCAGGCCTCCTTGAGCAAGGCGTTACGCTGGGTCACGCAGCGACCATAGGTGCTCGCAAGATCGGCATAGCGTGCGCTCAGTTGCATGCCAAAGTCGTCGAGGGCGGCGCGGCGCACACTGGCGCCTCGCTTAACCATGTCCAGATGGTCGGGGCAAAACAGCACGCTCGGCAGAACCCCGCGCACACCGGCGGCAGAGCATCTCTTGCCGTTGCGGCTAAACGAGCGTTTACCGTCCTCCGCGCTCAATCCCATATCAAGCACGCGGCCGTCGCCCTCGAGCCTCAGCTCGACCTTGCACGAGCCCACGCCGTCATGGACGAGCTCGGCTGCGGTCGGATGCCTAAACGAGGCGCCGCTCGTCAGCAGCTGCAGCGCCTCTATGAGATTGGTCTTTCCCGCCGCGTTGGGTCCCGCAAGTATCGTCACGCCCTCGTCCAGGGCAAGGCGATAGCTATCGAAGCTGCGGTAGTGCGCGACGGAAAGATCGCGGGCGAACATGGTCATAGGGCAGTTGCTAGATGCGGACCGGCATGACCAGGTACAGGTAGTTGATCTTGTCGTAGGACTTGAAGACGCCCGCCTGCGAGTAGCTCTTGAGCTCCAGCGTGATCTCCTTCTCCTTGGACAGGGCATTGAGGCACCCGAAGATGTAGTGGTAGTTGAAGGCGATGGTGCCCGACTCGCCCTCGGCCTCGACATCGATCGTCTCCTGCGCAAGGTCCTGGTCATTGGAAATGGAGGACAGGCCCATCTGCCCGTTCTCGACATCGATCTCGAACTTGACGGCGGGGTTGGCGCTCGCGATAACGGCCACGCGCTTGAGGGCGGCGTTAAAGGCGGCGACGTCGATCTTGACGCTCGTCACGCACGAATCGGGGATGAGCTGCTTGTAGTTGGGGTACACGCCCTCGATGCGGCGCGACACGTAGGTGGTGTTGCCGGCCTCAAAGACGACCTGGGTGTCGGTAGCCCCGATCATGATGGTCGCCTGGCTGGCCATGATGTTCAGCGCGTCGTTAAAGGCGTCGGCCGGAACGTTGAGTTCAAAGGAGCCCTCGAGGGTTGAGGTCTCGACCTGCGTATCGCACACGGCCAAGCGGAAGGAATCGGTCGCCACCAGGCGCACGGTGTTGTTCTCGACCTTCATGTGCACGCCACCCAGGATGGGGCGGGCCTTGTCAGTCGAGGTGACGCGCCACACGCGGCCGACCATCTCGGACAAGATATCGGTCGGCAGTTCCACGGCGCTCTCGATGGCATAGGCCGGAAACTCGGGGAAGTCATTGGCATCGAGCGTGTTCAGGCGGAAAGAGCTCTTCTCACAACCAATCAGCACCTGGCGCTCGGACAGCTCAAAGGTGACCGGGGCATCGGGGAGGGTCTTGGTGATATTGGAGAGCATCTTACAAGGGATAACCATCTCGCCCTCTTCTTCGACATGTGCCGCGATGCGATGACGGATCGAGATGGTGTAGTTAGAGGTCTGGAATTCCAAGATGCCGTCTTGCGCCTTGACGAGCACGCCCGACAGGATGGGAAGGGTGGATGCCGAAGCGACGCCCTTCATAACGACGCCGATGGCTTGTGTAAGCGAGCTCTGGCTGACGGTGAACTTCATCTTTTAATACCTTTCTATAGATATAAATATCTTAATAATAGTAATAGCACTGACGAAACTGTTGATTACTCCCAAAGACGCAGGTCAGACCCAGAAAGAGAATCGACAGCAACCTGTGTGCAACGGGGGTGGTTTTCCACGTTCAAAACCTGCGCAAAACTTTTCATCACCGCGGGTTGGGTTTTAAACACCTTATGCCCGTGGTTTCGACAAGTTTTCAACAGGTGTCTCTATTTCCCTACGAGCGCAGTGTAATTTTATCGCGCAGTGACTTGAGGTCTTCGGTGACGGTGCGGTCTTCCTGGATCATCTTCTGGACCTTTTTGTAGCTCGTGCTGACGGTCGAGTGGTTGCGGTTGCCAAATTCGGCGCCCACCGCCGTGGTCGTCATTTCGCACATCTCGATGGCCAGGTAGATAGCGATATGGCGTGCTTTGGCGATATTGGCGTTGCGACGCGGGCCGATGAGCTCCTCGTGTGTCACGCCGTACTGCTCTTCGATGACGGACTGAACCGTCTGGACGTTGATCTTTTTGGCCGATGTGTCGAAGTACTGGCTGGCGATGGCGTCGATATCGTCAAAGGTGAGCTCCCCGCCCTCGCGCTCGCGGTCGCCCGCCTCGCCGGCGCAGCGCTCGCAAAAGCTCTCGAGTTCGCGGATGTTGGTGCCCGAGACCTCGGCCATGTGTTTAAAGTGCTCGTCGGTCAGGTGTCCGCCGTCGCCCCCATAGGCCGCCAGCAGCGAGTCGTCGCCTGCCTCGGGAGCGGCGACGATGGTGTTCTCGTAATAGCGCTGCAAGATCTTGTATTTCATCTCGTAGCTGGGCTCTGCGACCAGGCAGAGCATGCCGGCGTTGAAGCGGCTGGTCAGACGCTCGTCCATGCTCAGGTCCTTGGGGGCACGGTCTGCCGCGATGACGACCTTCTTGTTGTTGCGGATGAACTCGTCCATGAGCTGGAAAAAGTAGTCCACGCTCGCGCGCTTGCCGATGATGTTTTGGATGTCATCGATGATGAGCACGTCCACGCCGTGGTACGCCTGCATGATGGGGGCGTTGCTCTTCTTTTGGCGGTCGAACTCGGTCATCAGGTCGTCCAGATATGCCTGGGAGTTGGCATACTTGACCTTGATCTCGGGTGACTTCTCGGCGAGCTCGTTTTTGATGGCAAGCAGCAGGTGCGTCTTGCCCAGGCCCGATTTGCCGTAGATGAACAGTGATGTGCATGTGCCGCGCTCGTCCGCGAGGGCGGCAAACTTGAGTGCCGAGCGATAGGCATGGCTGTTTTCGGGGCCGTAGACAAAGTTCTCAAAGGTAAATTTTGAGTTCGCGGCGAGCGGGGCTCCATCCGTATTCTGCTCGGCCGGCACGGTCGGCGCCGGTATGGGTGAAGCGGGGGTCGCAGCTTGCGTGGATTTAGTCGGCGCTCCGCCCTTCATCTGGTTCATCATGCGACGAAAATCATCGGCCGAGAGCGTGTTCTTGATTGCAATGCCCGAATCCGCGCCCGCCGCTGCGTCGTGAGCGATAGGCATGTGCGTGACGGGTGCGTTCGTTGACGTCGCCGCCGCGGTCGGCAACGGTGCCATGGTTTCACGGGAAACATCGCTGTGCTGGTGCTCGATTGTCGGCACGTCGCCTGCGGAGGTCGGTGCCGCCGGGGAAGCGGCGGGAGCCGTGGCGGGCGCCGTCGCGGCAGCGGATTCCGTTGCGGCGCCTTGCGGTGCCACGATGTCGAGCGCGATCGGTGCAAAGGCGATTTCTTCCAGATAGGCCTCAATAGTCGGCTGATGCTTTTTGAGCTGCGCGATGGCAAAGCGCGAGGGGGCCTCGATCGTGAGCGTATCTTCGGTCAGGCTTATGGCCCGCGATTGCCCCAGCATGTTGATGAGGCGTGCATCTTGGCCGTCGCGCTGGCAAAAGGCGATGGCATCCCCCAGGATGATGCTTGCTTCCTCGTCCACTGTCTCTCCCGTTCTTTAGCTCTGAGCTCGCACGCGAGCGGCGCCGAGTTCGGTCAGATGGTATTTCTGGCCATGCTTGATGACCAAGCCGGCCTGCGCCAAGTCATTGAGCGTGCGTGACCAAGTGGGGGCCGAGTTTCCAAACGCCCTCGCCAGATCGGTTGCACCGCACGCTTGATTTTGCGCCAGATAGCCCAGCGCGGCGTTGCCGCGATCGCTTACGAACACGTCCGGTTGTGGCTGCGCATACTGATTTGCTGCATTAGGATACATCATTTGAGCTGCTGGTTGTTGAGAACTCTGCATCGGCGGCATTTGCTGTTGAAAACTTTGAGGCCACTGTTGGTAAGGCTGCAGAGGCATCTGTTGGGCCCAGGGGTTGTACTGCTGCTGCGGCATCTGCTGGTACGGCTGCTGATATCCCTGCTGGTACTGCTGCGGGAACTGCTGGCCATACCCCAGTGGCGGCATCTGCTGATATGGATATCCCCGTTGGTACGGCTGATAGCCCATTTGCTGGCCACCCGGTGCCCCCGTCGCCTGCTGCATTGCTGCTGCATCCTGATCTGCCAGCGGCATGGCCTCTGGCATGTTTGGCGTCATCGACATAGATGCCGCCTGGGGCTCTTGTGTGGGAAGCATTCCGGGCTGCTGCATCTGCCCCACGGGGGGCTGCATCTGCTGCGTTGCCATGGGCTGCTGCGCAAAAGCTCCCGGCAGGGGATATGTGGGCTGCTCCGTCTCGGGCCGCACGGCAGCACCGCGTCCGCCGGCACGCTCGATTTCCTGCACGCGTTTAGGGTTCAGGCTTACCGTAACCACGGTGCCGTTGCCCATGTTGTCCTCGATGGATACGGCACCGCCGGCGTTTTCCAAATACTCCTGCACCATGGGAAACCCTGCTCCGGTTCCACGGATATAGCGCTTCATCTTGCTGTTTGCGCTGGTAACGCCAAAGTCGAAAGCGCGTTCCTTGTCGTCGATGCCGGGTCCTTGGTCAGCAAAGCGGATGGTGTCTCCGCCGTCCAGAATCGAGATGATGGGCTCTGCAAAGTGTGCGTGGATAAAGTTTTCGACAATCTCGCGGATGACCATGAGCGAGATATGGCCACCTTGTTCTTTCATGCACTGGTAGACGGTGTTGGTCGTCTCTTCCAAATACGTGCGGACATCTTGCGGATCGATGACGATCACACGCGGTGTCGACAGCATGTCGTCATAGACGGCGATGCGCGCGGCGTACATGGCTTTTGGCGCCTGCGTTGTCGTCTGTTCACCTTCGTCACGCTCTTCGCGCACGCCGGTGATGTGCTCGTTGTCGGGTGCCGGGTCTCCGGAATCGACCATGGTGTAAAAGTCGTCAGACATGCCGCTCGCAATCTTCCAAAAGGTTTCGAACAAATAGTAGCTCACCGTGCAATGTTTCTCATCTTTCGACAAACTTTCAAAACCTGTTGAAAACTTTGGAAAACGGACGAAAAGTTCTCAACATTGCCAACATGACCTGTTGAAAACTCGATGAAATATCGTGAAAAGTTGCCATGCACCGCTAAATCGAGCTTGGCTTATGGGGGAACCGTGTGAACTGCGCAACCTTTTACCTTTGATTTCTTGACATTTGAACATTGATTTCCCTACAATCTTCAAGCTCACGTGTCTATATCTGCGTCCGCGTCCCCGCGGACACTCGAAATGCAGCAGGAGGAACTTAAGATGAAGCGTACGTATCAGCCTAATAAGCGTAAGCGTGCCAAGACCCATGGCTTCCGTGCCCGTATGGCCACTAAGGGTGGTCGTGCCGTGCTCGCCCGTCGTCGCGCCAAGGGCCGCAAGCGTCTCACTGTCTAGCAGCGATACACACATCTCGCATGAAGACTATTAAGTCTCGGCAAGATTTCGAGCATGTGTTCAGTCAGGGGCGTCGTTTCAATCACCCTCTGATTCGAATGACCATATGTGAATCGGTTGGCGAAGGCGACTCCGGAAGGGTCGCCTTCGTTGGTGCTAAGCGACTCGGTTGTGCCGTCGTGCGCAACCGATCTAAGCGTGTGATGCGCGAGGCCGCCCGCAGCTGCGGATTTCCCGTTGCGGGTTATGACATCATCTTGTTTGCAACTCCCAAGACGAGGGTTTCCTCGCCGCAGGAGATGGACAAGGCGTTGCGTTCGCTTATGAAGCGCGCCGGCGTTGCCGGGGAGGAGCGATGAGCAATCACGTTTTGCGACGTGTTGCCATCGCTCCTATTCGCATATATCAACAGGTTATTTCGCCCTTATTGCCTGACGCCTGCATTTATTACCCAACGTGCTCGCAATACGCCATCCAGGCGATTGAGAAGCACGGTGTTTTGAGAGGCTGCTGGCTTGCCGTGAGGCGCATCGCTCGCTGCAATCCCCTGCACGTCGGCGGTTATGACCCTGTGCCCTAGCGGGCACTCGCTATCGGAGGAAAACTTACATGTGGGATTGGATCGTTAACATCCTTTTCGAGCTGCTCAAGCTCATCCAGACCTTTGCGGTCGACTGGGGCCTGTCCATCATCATCCTGGTGGTCATCATCCGTCTGCTGCTGACGCCGCTTATGCTCAAGTCGACCAAGTCGACGGCTCGCATGCAGGTGCTGCAGCCCAAGATGCTCGAGATCCAGGAGCGCTATGCCGACGATCCCCAGCGTCAGGCCGAGGAGATGCAGAAGTTCTACAGCGAGAACAAGTTCAACCCCATGGCTGGCTGTCTGCCGCTGCTGATTCAGATGCCTATCCTGTTCGCCCTGTTTACATTGCTGCGCAACCTGCCGCAGTACTTTAACAACGGCACGTTCTCGTTCTTCAACATCCTGCCCGACCTGACCACCACGCCGAGCGCTTCCTTTGCCGATGGCTTTATGGTTGCACTGCCTGCGCTGGTTTGCCTGATCCTGTTTGCCGTCCTGACCCTGATTCCGCAGCTCTATATGTCGCGCAACCAGACCGGCCAGCAGGCTCAGAGCATGCGTATGATGGCCGTTGTCATGACGGTCATGATGCTTTGGATGGGCTGGAGCCTTCCCGTTGGTGTTCTGCTGTACTACGACGTCTCGTCTGCTTGGCAGGTTATCCAGCAGATTTTTGTGACGCAGAAGGTCATCGACAAGGCGAAGGCCGATGAGGAGGAGCGTCTTAAGAACGCTCCGCTGCAGGTTGAGGTCACTCGTCGCGAGAAGAAGCCGCGCCCGCACAAGAAGAAGTAGTGGGATATCAATCTTATTTAGGTACCTAACTTTTGGAGTACGTTATGTCTGAAGAGATCATCGAGGATATGCTTGAGGAGGTTGCCCCGCAGGTCGCGGGCGATTATCCCGAGATTGCACAGCGCTACAAGGCTGGTGAAGAGCTGACCGATGAGGAGCTCGACACCATTGCCGATGTTGCGATTTCCATCCTGCGTTCCATCCTTTCGCACTTCGATGCCGCCAACTCTCCTATCGATGAGTATGAGGGCGACGAGGGTGAGCTGATTTTGGATGTAACGGCTCCCGACCTTGCTGTTCTCATTGGCCGTCATGGTCGCACTCTTGATGCTCTTCAGGTTATGTTCTCTTTGCTGGTGAGCCGCAAGCTTGGCTTTAGGTATCCGGTTGTAGTGGACGTCGAGGGATACAAGAGTCGCCGTCAGGATAAGGTCGCCTCCATGGCTCAGTCTGCTGCCGAGCGTGCCATCCGCACTCATAAGAGTGTTTCGCTTCCGCCCATGAATGCCTACGAGCGCCGACTGGTTCACATTGCACTTCGTGGCAACGATGCAGTCGATACTCATTCTGAGGGTTCTGACCCTGATCGCCATGTGGTGATTGTTGCTCGATAATCTACTCGAGCTTATGCTAGGGGGACGTGGTTTCCACGTCCCCTTTTTTTGTCAAAAGTTCTCGATACGCTGATTTTTGTCAGAAAGGAGCTTCTGTTGTTTGTACTTACCGATCAGCAGGCTGACGAGATGTTGAGTCGCCTAACTTCCTATTGCAAAGAATATCCCTTGAGCGTAACTGATATTGAGCTGAGGAAATGTATCCAGCATTTGGATTTGGTTCTAGAAACAAATAAGACAACCAATCTCACCCGTATTCTTAACGTAGAAGATGCTGCCGTACTTCATATCCTCGACTCACTTGTTTTGCTCCCCTATATCAATAAGGCTCCTGAGGGAGCTTTGCTCGATATGGGAACAGGTGCGGGCTTCCCTGGTATTCCATTAACCATAACCACGCATCGTAAAGCTACTTATATTGACTCTGTTGGCAAGAAGGTTGATGCGGTTAATTCCTTTGTCCATGCTCTTGGATTGAAACATGCTCATGCGGTTCATGATCGTCTTGAAGAATATGCTCGGAGCCATAAGAAGCAGTTCTCTGTTGTAACCGCCCGCGCACTGGCCCCTCTACCGATTCTTGTTGAGTATGCGGCTCCGTATCTGAAGGATGGAGGGCTATTTGTTATCACCAAGGGCAATCCTTCGGATGAGGAGCTTGCTTCCGGCATGTCAGCAGCTAAGATTTGCGGCTTCACTTTGCTTCTGAATGACGCAATTGATTTGCCTGAAGGCTTGGGTCACAGGGAGTTCATTGTTCTTAAGAAGAGTCATTCAGCATCCGTTTCATTGCCTCGTGCAAATGGCATGGCAAAAAAGAATCCGCTTGCCTAGATGTTTCACGTGAAACATAATGGTTACTAACAGCTTGCAGTGTTTCAGGTGAAACATAGCGGTTGATATCGATTCGGAATGTTTCACGTGAAACATCCTCCGTTTGACAGCTTTAATACACACCAGGAGGGACCGTGGGATTTCGCGACGTTAAGCGTTCTAAGAGCGCAAAAGACACGCGTATCATTGCAATCATCAATCAAAAAGGCGGCGTCGGTAAGTCAACGACGGCTGTAAACCTTGCAGCAGCACTGGGTGAGCAGGGTCGTAAGACACTGATTGTTGATTTTGATCCGCAGGGAAACAGCACCAGTGGATTCGGAATTGAAAAAGAAGACCTTGATCACTGCATCTATGATGCATTGCTGAATGATGTGCCGGCAGAATCGCTTGTTCTTGATACAAATTGCAAAAAGGTATTCGTAATTCCGGCTACAATTCAGCTTGCAGGCGCGGAAATTGAACTCGTAAGCGCAATTGCTCGTGAAACCCGTCTCAAAGATTTGCTTGAGCCGATTCAGGACGAGTTCGATTTTATTTTCATTGACTGCCCTCCTTCGCTCGGCCTGCTTACTATCAACGCTTTGACCGCAGCAGACAGCGTTTTGATTCCGATCCAGTGCGAGTATTACGCACTCGAGGGCGTTACGAAGCTGCTTGAGTCAATGAAGATGGTCAAATCTCGTCTGAACAAGGGCTTAGACACCTACGGTGTGCTTATGACCATGTATGACTCGCGTACTTCTCTATCGAATCAGGTTGTTGAGGAGGTTCAATCGTACTTTGGTGATAAGGCATTTAAGACGTTGATCCCCCGTACGGTTAAAATCTCCGAAGCTCCGTCTTTTGGGGAACCGGTAATTACCTATGCACCTCAAAATAAGGGTGCAAAAGCATATATGAACCTTGCAAAAGAGGTGATCAAGCGTGCCTAGTGTAAAGAAACGTGGCGGATTGGGACGTGGACTCAATGCTTTGGTCTCAGAGGCCGAGTATGAGACCGGTGGTTCGGCTGCATCGGCTTCGAATGCCGCATCTGAAACAAAACTACCTATTGAGGATATCGTTCCCAACCCTAATCAGCCGCGAATTCACTTTAACGAAACTGAACTTCGTGAGTTGAGCGAATCAATCCAAGAACATGGCGTCTTGCAGCCGCTTTTGGTTCGCAAGCATGGAAACGGCTATGAGATCATCGCTGGTGAGCGTCGTTACCAAGCGTCAAAGCTTGCTGGTCTTGAGGAGCTGCCCGTCATCATTAAAGATGTTAATGATGAAGAGATGCTGGCTCTTGCTCTGATCGAAAACCTTCAGCGTTCTGATCTGAATCCCGTCGAAGAGGCTAAGGGCTATCGCCAGCTTATCGATGCCAGCGGTATGACCCAGGAGGCATTGTCGAAGGCAGTCAGCAAGTCACGCTCTGCAATTACAAACTCGCTGCGCCTTCTCGATCTCCCTGAAGTTGTTCAGCAGATGATTTTTGAGGGCAAACTTACTGCTGGTCATGCACGTGCGATTCTTGCAGTTCCCTATGAGGACGCTCGAATTCGACTTGCAGAGAAGGTTGTTGCAGAGGGCCTTTCCGTAAGAGCGACAGAAAATCTTGCTCCGTTGTTTTCTGCCGGAGAGACACCTAAGACGCCGAGGCCTGCAACGCCTCAGTCTTTTAAAAAGGCTGCCCGCGTGCTTCGTCAGGTTTTTAATACCAATGTGCGTGTTAAGAGCTCGCGTGGAAAGAATAAGATTGAGATTGAGTTTAAAGACGAGGAAGAGCTCTCTCGTATTCTTGGCGAAATGATTCAGTTTGATCAAGGAGGCCAAGATGAGGAATAGGATTTTAACTGCGATTGCATTGGCGACGACTGTCGCGGCTGGTGCCTTTGCTGGCTATAAGATCGCGACAGACGATGAACTTCGAGGTCGTTTGCTTCGTAGTGCGCAAGATATTGTCGATACATCCAAGAAGAAAATGGATGTTATGACAGAAGATGTTGCCATGCGTACGGCTCAGGTAACGAAGAATCCCAAGATTAATCAAGGTTGGGTTAGTAACCAATGGGAAAATGTAGGCTATTAGGTACCTAATAATTACTTAGCATATTTTGAGGGGTCCTTGTCTGATTCACGAGGCAAGGACCCCTTATTTTGGCCGTAAAAAATGGGACAGGTAGCAGCTGATTCAAAATTAAGGTCAATAAATAAAACGGCCCCGGTTGCATCTCCTGTAACCGGGGCCGTTCGATGTTTCACATGAAACGTTTTGGGGTGCGACTCCCCTATGCGTTCTTCTGAACTTTGAAGTGCTGCTTCAGCTGTCCGCAAGCGGCGTCAATATCGTTACCACGGGAGTTACGAATCGTGGTCTCGATGCCACGGGACTCAAGACGACGCTGAAGATCCTCAACCTTATGAATCGGCGACGGCTTGAGCGGGCTGCCCTCGATGTCGTTAAGCTGAATCAGGTTAACGTGGCACAACGTTCCCTCGCAGAAGTCGCAGAGCGCCTGCATCTCGGGATTCGTATCGTTGACGCCTTCGATCATGGCATACTCATAGGTCGGGCGGCGGCCAGTCTTCTCGGTGTAGAGTTGAAGCGCCTCGTGAAGGCGAAGTAGCGTGTACTTCTTAACACCGGGCATTAGCTTATTGCGTGTCGACTGGATGGCGGAATGCAGGGAAACGGCAAGCGTGAACTGCTCGGGGATGTCCGCAAATTTGCGAATACCGGGAATAACGCCGCTGGTAGAGACGGTGAGGTGACGAGCACCGATACCGATGCCATCAGGGTCGTTGAGGATTCGCAACGCCTTGAGAACCTCGTCGTAGTTGGCAAACGGCTCGCCCTGGCCCATGAAGACAACGCTCGTGACGCGCTCGCCAAAGTCGTTGGATACATGAAGTACCTGGTCGACGATCTCTTGAGCGGTCAGAGAGCGCTTGAGGCCGTTGAGGCCGGTAGCGCAAAAGGCACAGCCCATGCCGCAGCCTGCCTGGGTGGAAACGCAGACGGAAAGCTTGTTGCGACGGGGCATACCGACAGTTTCGACGGAAATGCCGTCGTGGTACTCGAGCAGATACTTGCGCGAGCCATCTTTGGAAACCTGCTTGGTGAGTTCAGTGGGCGTGTCAAAGGCAAAAGCCTCTTTAAGCTGCTCGCGGAAAGCCTTGGGAAGGTTGGTCATGTCGTCGAACGAACAAACGTTCTTCTCAAAGACCCATTCGATGAGCTGCTTCGCGCGGAAGGCGGGCTGGCCAAGCTCGGCCACGAGCTCGCGAATATCGTTTTGGCTCAAGTCGCGAATGTCCTGAGATTTAGTCCTGGGATTCATGGAAGCCTTTCGATTTTGGGGAAACGTAGAGGGTATCGCTACAATATGGTATCAGCTGCAGAAATTATAGAGGAGGAGTCTGCCCATGCCGGGTAAAAGCCTAGAGAACATGCACGTAGCGGTCTTGGCGGGCGGTCATTCCGCTGAGCGCGAGATCTCGCTCAATTCGGGAAAGAACGTTGTGGTGGCACTGAAGGAAGCCGGCTACACCTCGGTGGAGCTGCTCGATACGGCCGCTGATGACTTTATGGTAACCATGGCAACCGGCGGCTTTGACGTGGCGTTTATCGCCATGCACGGTGCCGGCGGCGAGGATGGCGCCATGCAAGGCGCCATGGAGACCCTGGGTATCCCCTACACGGCTTCGGGCGTGCTTGCCAGCGCCTGCGGTGCCGACAAGGAGGTCTCTAAGCTCCTGTACGCCAAGGCGGGCATTCCCATTGCCCCCGGCCTTGCGCTCGAGGTGGGCGATGAAGTCGATATCGATCATATCGTCGAGGTTTGTGGCGAGCGCTGCTTTGTGAAGCCGGCCGTCAACGGTTCCAGCTATGGCATTTCCCTGGTCCATGAGCCCTCCGAGCTGCCCGCGGCAATCGCCAAGGCGTTTGAGTACGGCGACAAAGTACTGGTCGAGAAGTGCATCGAGGGTACCGAGATCACCGTCGGCGTATACGGCGAAGATGACGTGCGCGCTCTGCCGATTGTCGAGATTCGTAAGCCCGAGGACTGTGAGTTCTACGATCTGGACGTGAAGTATGTCGACCCTACGGACATCCATCGCATTCCGGCGCAGATTTCACCCGAGAATTACGCTCGTGCCCAGGAGCTTGCCTGTGCTGCTCACAAGGCCCTCGGTTGCCTGGGTATCTCGCGCAGCGACTTTATCGTGAGTGAGGACGGCCCCGTCATCCTCGAGACCAATACCATTCCCGGCATGACCGATACGTCGCTGTATCCGGACGAGATCCGCCACACCGACGACATGACGTTCCCGCAGGTCTGTGACAGCCTGATCCGTATGGGCCTTCGTCGAGCGGGCATTGCATGCTAATCGAGGACGCGGTTTCGTCAGGAACGCCGCAGTTTGTCATCGACTCCTATGCCACGCTTGCCGAACGCGCCAAAACGCAGTCCTTTGGTCTTATCGAGGAAGATGTGATTGTCCTCGATACCGAGACCACAGGTCTTTCGGTGCAGGACAATGAACTGATCGAGATCTCGGCGGCCCGTCTTTCGGGCCGCGAGATCGTCGACCGTTTCGATACCTTCGTGCATCCCAAGCAGCTGATTCCCGCCGAGATTACCGAGCTCACGAGCATTACAAATGCCGATGTGGCAGATGCCCCGTCGGCCGTTGAGGCCGTCGCCGCTCTCGCCGATTTTGTCGGTGGTTGCCCGGTGATCGCACATAACGCCACGTTCGACCGCTCGTTTATCGAGTCGGTCAAAGGCGGCGTCAACGTGAGCGATATTTGGATCGATTCGCTGGCGCTGTCGCGAATCGCGCTTCCGCGCCTGGCCTCGCACAAGCTGTCTTTTATGGCCGATCTGTTTGGCTGTGACTCGGTATCACACCGTGCCAATGCCGACGTCGACGCCCTGTGTGGCGTATGGCGCGTGTTGCTCGTGGCGCTCACCGACTTGCCCCAGGGCCTCATGGCGCGCCTAGCCGACATGCATCCGGATGTGCCTTGGTCCTATCGTCCTATCTTCTCATTCTTGGCAGGGCAGAACCCTGGTTCTATCTTCTCTCTCAGCGCCGCTCGTGCTGACGTTCTCAAGGCCGATCGCGCCGACGATCGGGTGGACGCCGACGAACTGCCGGTCCTCAAGATGCCGAGTCGTGAGGAGATTGAGGCAGACTATGCGCCAGGTGGCCTGGTCAATCGCATGTATCCCACTTACGAGCCGCGTGATGAGCAGATTGCGATGGCGCTCGAGGTCCGCGATGCGCTGGTCACGGGCACTCATCGTGTAATTGAGGCGGGCACGGGCGTCGGCAAATCGATGGCCTATCTGGTGCCTTTTGCCGAGGCAGCACGCCGTAACAACATCACGGTTGGTATTGCGACCAAATCGAACAATCTTGCCGACCAGCTCATGTACCATGAGCTGCCAAAACTTGCCGAGCAACTGGACGGTGGTCTGTCATTTTGCGCTCTCAAGGGGTATGACCACTATCCGTGCCTGCGCAAGCTTGAGCGCATGAGCCGCGGCCAGGCCGAGATTACCACCAAGCGCGATCCGGCGGACACGCTCACGGCGGTCGCGGTCATTATGGCGTACGTCTGCCAATCAGCCGATGGCGACCTCGACTCGCTCGGCATTCGGTGGCGCAGCGTCAACCGCCCCGACTTTACGACGGCCTCGCGCGAGTGTGCTCGTCGCCTCTGCCCGTTTTTCCCTGATAAATGTTTGGTCCACGGCGCTCGCCGTCGTGCGACGCATGCCGATGTGGTGGTCACCAACCATTCCCTGCTGTTCCGCAACGTTGCGGCCGAGGGCAGGATTTTGCCTCCGATTCGTCATTGGGTAATCGACGAGGCCCATTCCATCGAGCGCGAGGCGCGCCGCCAGTGGGCGCGCGTGGTGTCGGCGGACGAGTCACGCGTTCTGTTTGAGCGCCTGGGTGGCTCGAGCACCGGCGCGCTAAGCCAGGTTTCCCGTGATTTGGCAACCTCTGGGGGCTCTACGCTCTATCTGGGCCTTACTGCCAAGGCGACGTCGACGGTTGCGCGCGCGAGCATGGCAATCGCCGACGTGTTCGATGGCGTTCGCGAGCTCGGCCGCCGTGCCCGTGGGGGTTATGACAATGCCAATCTATGGATTGGCCCCGAACTGCGCGAATCTGACGACTGGCATGATTTCTTACAGTCGGCCTACGCTGCCATCGACGCGTTGGAACAGGCTGACAAGAGCGTCGACGCGCTGGTGCAAGCCGTCGCCGCCGACAAGCCCGAGGTTGTTGTCGACCTGGGTGATATCTCGCGCCGCTTGCACGAGCTGGCCGAGAACCTCAAACTCATCATTGACGGCACCGATGAACACTACGTGTATTCGCTGCAGGTCAATCGCAGGTTGCGTGCCGGCGGAGAGTCAATGACCGCAGAGCGCATCGACATTGGCGAGGCCTTGGCAACCGAGTGGCTGCCCGAGGTTCACACGGCTATCTTTGCCTCGGCGACCATGACGGTGTCCAAAAGCTTTGAACACTTTAACCACGCGGTCGGCCTCGATCGCATCGGTGCTTCAACATCCTCATCGCTGCACTTGGACTCGAGCTACGACTTCGATTCGAACATGGCTGTAGTCGTTGCGGGTGATATCCCCGATCCGCGCGATCGTGAGAGCTATCTTACGGCGCTCGAGCGCGTGCTGGTCGACGCCCATCTTGCCATGGGCGGATCGGTGCTCACACTGTTCACCAATCGGCGCGACATGGAAGACCTGTACGCCCGCGTTGAGCCCAAGATGGCCCGTGCGGGTCTGGAACTCAACTGCCAGCAGCGCAACTCATCTCCTCGTCGCCTGCGCGACCGGTTTATCAGCGAGCCGACTTCATCGCTTTTTGCGCTTAAGGCCTTCTGGGAGGGATTCGACGCCAGCGGCGAGACGCTGCGCTGCGTCATCATTCCCAAGCTGCCGTTCTCGAGCCCCACGGACCCGCTCTCGTGCGAGCGCAACCTGCGTGAAGACCGCGCTTGGGCGCGCTATTCGCTGCCCGAGGCGGTGCTCGAGGTCAAGCAGGCGGCCGGCCGCCTTATCCGCTCGTCGACCGATTGCGGCGTGCTGATTCTGGCCGACCCGCGCCTGGTGACGAAGGGCTACGGAAAGAAGTTCTTAACGTCGCTGCCCACGAGCTCCTACCAGCGCATCGAATCGGCACAGATCGGGCACTATCTGCAACTGTGGCGTGCACGCCACGAGCGGCGGCGCTAAAGCGGACAGACGAGGTTTTTTGCCATATCGCACAGACGCTTTGACAGGGCGGGGTCATCCAAGATGCGGATGGCTCCGCCCGCTGCGATTACCTGGCTCAGTAGCCAACGCTCAGAGCCATAATGCACGGTTACCGTTGCCATGTCTGCCCCGCTGCGCTCGATTAGGGTGATGCCGGCCCAGTCCAGATGCTCCGCCATATCGAATGGCATCAAGAGCTTTGCGCTACGCTGCGTCCGAGCAAGGGAATCGTGGAGGGATGTGACGTCCGGTGCATGAGGCACGACGGAGTCTTCCGTCAAGGCGAGTCCCTCGATTTTATCCATGCGATAGGTGCGCTGCTCATCGACCGCGATGTCCCAGGCAATCAGGTATGTTTGGTCGCCGTTTGCCGTAATGCGCAAGGGGTCGACCAGACGCTCACGTGGCCGTGCATCGTCCATCGAGCGATACGAGATGCGGCAGCGAACACCGTCCTGAATGGCGCAGCTCAGCTGCTGCCAGTGCGACCCGTGGTTGACGGTGTCAAAGACGCGCTGGTTATAGCCGAGCTCTTCGGGCAGAAGGGCATGTCGAATCCGAGCTGCCGTCTGCGGCTCGATCCCCAACGATTCAAGTTCATGGTTGAGCACGGCGCCCTCGGCGGCACTCAGGCGCAACGGTAGCACGCGCCCGGCGTCACCAGTGAGGGTCACGCGCTCGCCGCGGCATTCGCAGATGATGCGCGCGCCCGATTCTCGGTCCGCGAGCGTCGAGACGATCTCGAGAATCTCGTCGAGCGACGCCCCCGTGATGTCAAAGCGGCTGCAAATCTCGGTTCGTGTCATGCCGCCATCGCCGGCGGCGTAGAGGGCCTCCATGATGTCGATGGCGCGCGAGAGTCTCTGCTCGCTGGTGAGTTTACGCACGGGCATGCTCGTGCACCGTCCTTTCTATGAGGTGGTTCCACGCCTGCTTGAGCGATTTGGGGGCCATGGGCCTCATGCCGTCCATGGCGTGGGCCATGCAAAATGAGGCGGCGGCTTCAAGGTCGCGCACGTCAACGGTCCAGATCCATCCCGCATCGGTGTGTGTGAGCTCACCTCGCCCGCGCGTGAGGCCGTTGATCATATCGATCTGCGTCTGAGGGGCGAACGAGAACGTGGCTGCAACGGGCGGTCGGTCGGCGAAATCGAATTCAAAGAACAGATAGTCGTTGAGATTGAAGTCCGCAGGGATGGCGTAGGCCTTCGAAGGACGCCATGCGCGAACGATACGGTCGCAGCGGAATGTCCTGATGTCGTCGGTGACATTGTCGAGGCCGCAGAAGTACGCCACGCCCTCGCGCTCGAACATGCCGTAGACACAGACGGTACGTTCTTTCTGCTCGCCGCGTCCGTTCTGATATAAAAATCGCAGCGCGCATCGCTCGGCAAAGGCGCTCCATACCGCATCGACGGTGGGAGAGCGGCGGATCGGTACTTCGTCCACCGCCGACATGCCGGTGAGGTAGGCAATTTTGGAGCGAATATCGGCAAGCGGCGCGGCAAAGGTGGAAGAGCCGGCCGCTAGCGTCTGGTCGATGGCGTTGAGCAGGATATCGGCGTCGTCTGCGGTAATGAGGCCACCTGCAGCAAACGTGTGCTCGCGGTCGATTGTCCACGAGCTTTCCTCGGTCTCCTGCGCACCGGCGGGGCGAACCTCCTTGATTAAGATGCCACGCTCGAGCAGTTTGTCACGATCGCGCCGAAACTTGCGCTTATCCGAGTCGATACTGCCCGAGCCATATCCCAGGTCAGAATCCAAGACGATCTGCTCGGTCGTCAGCGGTTCGGGGGAGCTGTTGAGCACAAAGAAAAGATTGAGGATGCGCTGAGCCGTTTTATCGAAACCGGGCTCCGAACTTCCCTTTTTAATTGTCGCGGTCGCGTCGCTTGCCGTCATAGAATCCTCGCATGAGAAGGTAGTTTGCTGCCATGATTTTAGTCCGATATGGAGATTAGGCTATATCCTTGTCCGCTCGAGGCGTTAAGATGGCCCGAATTCGGTCGTTTGCGCTCGCTCGGGGTATACTTTCGACTATATACGGTTCTAATGTGCATGCATTGGGCCTATTTGTCGGATTATGGATGTGGAGCGCACATGGCGAACACCCAGAACTATATTAACCACCTGCTGCAGAACACCGGCATTATGCCGGCATGCAGCGAAGAAGAGCGCTTGGCTGCCGAGGATATCGCTCAGATCTTCCGCAACCACGGCTTTGACCCCGAGGTTCAGGAGTTCAATGCCCCGGCGCCCAGTAGATTGGCATTTGCCGTTACCGGTATTCTTGCGTTTGCCGGCGCCCTGCTGATGGGCATCGGCGGCGGTATCGGCTTGGTCGGCACCTTGCTGGCCATTGTCGGCGCCGTTCTTTACGTGCTCGAGCGCACGGGCCACCCCGTGGTTTCGCGCCTGGGCAAGACGGGCGTGAGCCAAAATGTCATCGCCTACCACAAGGCCTCGGGCCCGCTCGCGTCTCCGCGCAACCGCCCGGTGGTCGTTGTCGCACACTACGACTCTCCCCGTGCTGAGCTGCTCGCCCGCGAGCCCTATGCTTCGTATCGTGCGCTCATCGCCAAGCTGTTGCCCGTTGCCACGGTTGCCCCTGCTGCCGTTGCCATCCTGCGTATCCTGCCGCTCCCCGGCGCGCTCAAGGTTCTGCTGTGGATTGTCGCGATCCTCGCTTCCCTCGTTGCACTTGCCAACGCGGCAAACATCATCTCTAACCGCCACGTTCTTCCCTATACGTCCGGCGCGGTGTGCAACAAGTCTTCTGTCGCCGCTATGCTCGGCGTTATGGACAACGTTGCTCCCTTCCAGGGCGAGAACGAGTTTCCCGACGATGTTCCGTTCGATACCTATTTTGGGGAGCAGAAACGTCGTGCCGAGGAAATGGCGCGCGCGGCGGCGGAGTATGCCGCGGCCCAGCAGCAAAACGACTACGGCAACACCATCGAGTATGAAGAGCCTACCTACGCCGAGGACGAGTTCGGTCAGCCGATTGCTCCCGACGCTCAAACCGAGCCCGAACAGGGCGAGGCTTTTGACGAGCAGATCGAGGGCTTTGAGGGTGCGTCTGCCGACGAGACGCTGATTGGCGCCATCGTGCCCGAGGATCAGAATCAGGCTGTCCAGGCCGAAGAGTTCAATGACGAGGTTCCCGCTGCTGAGCCGGCGGAGGAGCCTGCCGCGGCCGAGCCCAAGCTCTATCGCAACGCCGCCGGCAACATCCGCTTTGGTTCGGATGCCATCCGTGCGCTCGGAATGCTTCCCGAGTCCTGCGCGCTCGATTACGAGGAGGGCGAGGAGCCGACGTTTGAGCCCGAGCCTGCCCCCGTCGTGGCTGCGCCTGCGCCCGTTGTCGCTGCGGATGATGAGTCTGCCGCGGTTACCGCTGCCGTTGCCGAGCCCGAGGCGGTGTCCGCGATCGATTCCGCGGCAGGACTGGACGTTTTGGCTCCCGCCGCGCCGGCGCAAGACGTTGCGGACGAGTCTGACGACGATTACGTTGAACAGCCGAGGCGCGTGTCTTACGAGAGCGATACTGATTTCTCGGCCGAGATTCCCGCGGCAACGCCCCATGCCGACATTGCATCCGCGTTCTCGTCGATTGGCGCCAGCGCTTCCAACTTCTTTAAGGGTGCGCTTGCAAAGGGCAAGAAATTTGTCGACGATTTCGAGGAGAAGCGCGCTGCCGCACGCGAGGCTGCCGAGCAGGAGGCTATCGCTCAGCAGCAGGCAGCCGAGGCGGCACGTGAGCACGCGGCGCAAGAGTTCGAGCAGAACGAGGCTATGCAGTCCGCGCCCGTCGACGCCGCCGAAGCTACAATGTCTTTCGAGGCTCAGCAACCGACGTCAGCGGATGTTGTTGAGGCAACAACATCTTTCGAGGCTCAGCAGCACGTCGATAGCACCATGTCGTTTGATGCCGCGCAGTTCGATTCCACGATAACGTTTGAAAAGCAAGGCACCGCAATTGCCGAGCCCCTTCCTGTTTCCGATGAGCAGGGCGACGCGGCAGACGATGACGAGCCCATTGATGCTGCCGAAATCCAAGATGCCGCCAAGGACGAGTCCGTCGAGGCCAACTCTGACGAAGAGCAATACGCGGCAGCCGATCAAGGTGATTCGACCGAGGTCGAGCAGGAGGAAGTGCCTGCGGTTTCCGAGACTCCCGAGACGGATGAGTCGAGGCCTTACTCCACGCAGATTTTCACCATGCCGACCCCGAGTGGTTCCGGTGCCACGGTTGCCAATGTCGCTCCCACCCAGGACGAAACGGTCGATTCCCTTATGGCCCAGATTTCCTCCCAGGCATCGCCGCGTCCGCAGATGAATGTTCCCGATCCGGCGTCGGCACCGTCGCCTGCACCTTCCTCGTCTCCGCTGGCTTCGGTCCCCGATCCGTCGCTGCCGTCTATGAAGCAGGCAAACGTTGCGTCTCGCACGTCGCTGTTCGACCTTCCCGATCCCTCTGCCCAGGTCAACGACCCCTTTGCTACTGCCCAGGGTCCCGAACCCACATCGGCACCCGTTGCGCCTTCTATGCCCGTTGCGTCGGGCGCGCAGCCGATCGAGACCATTTCGGCTCCCGCCCCAGCGGCACCCAAGTCTCGCAAACGCGGCCTGGGTGGCCTGTTCGGTCGTAAAAGGAAAAACGAGCAGGACAGCATGAGTGATTGGCTGGGCGTCGAAGACGATTACGATGCCAAGAAGTCCGGTCGCGGTATCGGTTCGTGGGATAACTTCGAGGACGATAACGATGGCTGGAAGGGCGGCGCTACGTCTTCCGATGGCGCTTCTTCCGAAGATATGCTCTCGGCTGTCGCCTCTATGGGCGATGATGAGCTGCTCGGTCACGATATCTGGTTTGTGGCAACGGGCGCCTCGGATTGTGATGGCGCCGGCATGAAGGCCTTCTTGGCTTCGCATCGCGATAAGCTCCGCGGCGTATTCTTCATCAATCTTGAATCCGTCGGCGCCGGTAGGCTTTCGGTGGTGACGGTCGAGGGCGAACAGCAGCTGCTCAAGGGCGATCGCCGCATCATGAACCTGGTCAGCAAGGTCTGCAAGTCGTTCCATGTCGATTGTGGTGCGCTCGAGATGCCCTATGCCAAGACCGATGCCTATGCCGCGCTCGAGGCGAGCCGTCGAGCCCTCACCATCGCCGGCGTGGACGGCACGCGTCTGGCTTGCGCTCGTACCGAGGACGACCTGCCCCACAATGTCAACCCGACGAACATTGCTACGGTATCCGAGGTCGTGACCGAGGTTATCCGCCGTTCGTAGACGGAGCTCTAAGGAGTCAACGTGTTTTCGTATATTAAGCGCCATTGGCCTGTCTACGTGATTTTGACCTTGATTGCCATTGCGTTAGGATTTGGGGCTGCCTACATCGTGGGTGCGAAGGGCTCGACCCCCGCCTCCGCAATCAGCGAAGAGGTGGAGCAAGAACAGAGCACGGGTGCCGATGGGATTCCTGAGTCCGAGCAGGCAATCGTTGATGGTGGATCTTCGTCTGCAGAGTAGATACGGCGATTTAAATGATTGAAAGCGGGCGAGCCAGGGGACTGGCTCGCCCGCTTTTTCATCGCGCTAGCGCTTCTTTGGGATCGACCTAAGGCGAGCGAACCATAGGGCTGCGGCACCCGAGGTCAGGAGCGCGGTGATGCAAGCGGCGATGGGAACTGGTCCTGTTGCCGGTAGGTCCTGCGGTAGGGTACAGCGTTGAATGACACAGTCCTCGTCATGTGACTCAAGTTTATCGCCGCCGCCGTTGCGACAAAGATCGACGCGTGCGCTGTTGGTGAGTGCGGTTTGGGGCGTATAAGCCGATGTTGCCTGCATGTGCACGACTGCGCCCCGAGCGTCTGCACCAAGGATTGCTTTTGCATCGTCAAGGTCGTCGTGCTCATCTTTGAGATCATCGCGGGTCCAAGAATCCGCATCGCTTCGAGTCGTAAAGTCGGCGGCTACCGCACCGTATTCAATTCGAATGCCCGTTACGACGGTATTGGATGCAAGGTCGAGCTCTTCCGCCTCGAGTGTGGTGGATTCCGTGGTCGAGATATCCGCCTTCCAGAGGTGCCAACCGTCGTAATCGACGAGGCGACAGTCCTCACCCAGGCTCTCTTTTACTTCGTCGGACTCAAGCCAAGGATTTTCGTGCCCATCGTCAAGTGTCGCGTTCGCCGGCTCATCGACGTCTGTCGAGTCCAACGGCGTCGTGCGATACCATACGTTGCACAGACCGTTGAGGTCGCCGATGGCGACGGGGGTTTCGATTGAGATGAATCTCGCCGTGCCGTCTTTGGCGCACTCAAGATCATCGGTAATCGTAAACTCATCAACCCAAGTAGCGGAATCGTTTCGAGCATCGATGGTATAGGAGAAAAGCCCATCACTATTGGTTTGCGTCGTGGCACGGTTTTTACCATCGCCGTTAGCCAACAGGCCCTTTTCGATAGGTTGGACAAGTTCCTGACGCTTGTCGACCTGCCCCTTGATCTCGATGGGCGCATCCTTCATCGCGACGGATTGGACTTCTCCCGTATCTTTTATTTCAAACGTTATCTCCTCGGCAAGGTCATAGGTCCGCGGAGACATCATTTCGCGCAACGAGTAGGTGCCGGGTGCAAGATGTTCGACGCGGTGCGGCTTGTCGGATGAGGTCCAGGAGTCTATTTCGGTTTTATCGGGACCATATAAGGTGAGCTGTGCGCCTTCCACTTCCTGCTCACCGCTTGCATCGACCTTGGAGACATCAACCTTGGTGTAATCGTCGGATACGTTAAGCCGTGCTTCTACAACGGGTGTTTTCTGGTCGGCATAAGTAAGGTCGACAATATGGGATGTCCGATCGAGTAAGAAGCCTGCCGGCGCTTGAGTCTCGACAACCTCGTAGCGTGCGGTGCCAGATCCCAGCGGGAGGTCGTCCGCGCGTGCTTCTCCAGTTTCATCCGTCGTGACGGTAGCGACAGTCTCACCGTCGAGCGCGGCAATGCTACCGTCGGGGCGCACGATATCACCCGAGGCACGGATCTCAAAGACGGCGCCCGCGAGGCTGCTGCCGTCTACGGCATCGGTTTTAACGATCCTGATGTTTCCGGTCGCGGCGTGGTCATAATACGAGGCGATTGCAACGGGCGTTAGGTTCATGTCGGCGGGTATGTTTACCTCGATCTCCTCGCCGACAAGATAGGGCTCTTTGGCCGAGGTTTCGCGTACATAATAGGTGCCCGGCACGAGCGATTCGGGCAGTGTGACGGTCCCGGTCGCGTCAGTCGTAAAGGTGTCCATTACGTTATGTGCTGGATACCAGCAAGTTTGTGAGACAGGTTCGTGATTGCTGTCGAGGAGTTGGAAGGTGAATCCGGCTAGTGGAACAGAAGCGCCTGTTTGGGCATCGCGTTTTACAATCTGGAGATGCGTCGACAGCGCGTGGTTGTCCACGATATATTGAAGCTCGGCGCCGTTGGAAATCTGATTGGCCCCGACGGTCCATTCCCCTGCACGTTTAAAACCCTCGGGGACGGTTTCCGGAACCTCGCGAATCGTGTAGCCGGCACGGTCGTATGGGACGGCTCCGTGGACACCGGCGGGTCGCTTGCCTGTGCCGAACCATGCTTCGGGCTGATCTTTGGTGGAGGCAAAGCCATAGATGTTTGTGGTCAGTGTGCCAACAACCTGCTGAGAACTGTTGCTGACAACCTCAAAGACAACACCACCCGCCGGTTGCTCCAGGCCGGATTGGTCGCTATTGCCGTAATCCTTGAATTTGGAAATCTCAAGGTCAAACGCAATGGGGATATCGGAAATGCGAGATTCGATCTCGACTACGCCTGAATCGCCGAGCTGGTCGGCTCCAACGGTATAGGTCCAGCTGTCGTTGGATGGCAGGTAGCCCTCGGGGGCTTTTGATTCGTAGATGGTAAAGGTTCCTAAGGGGACATCGACGAGGGTAGCCCGACCGCTTTCGTCGGTCGTGAGGATCTGCGCCCATCCAGGGGTTGATTGCGACACACACGTGAACTCTGCTCCTGCGAGTGAAGATCCCACCTGGGGGCCGGCATTCGTCGCGGCATCGAGTTTTACGATACGCAGGTTGATGGTGCCGGGCTGTTCATCAATGGCGACCTGTCCACCGTCATTCCCCGTGGTAAAGGCGATGCGATCACGACGGGGGACATAGCCGGCCGGCGCCTTCGTTTCAACTAGGTAGTATGCCGTGTTGGGCAGAAGTGTTGCTTGCGCCCGACCGTTGCTGTCCATCTGGATGGTGCCGACATGCGCGCCGCTGGCGCTCTCAAAAATATCGAATGTTGCCCCGTCAAACTGATAAGTATTGTTTCCGCTGGTAATGGCGGCGTTTGCAGACTGTTTTTTGAAGGAAACAGAGACCGCCGGCAGTACATAGAGCATGTCCTGACGTTTGCTGCCGCCCGATACGGCTCCTAGATAGCGTCGCGCGCGGTGCGGAGCGGCTTTGATGCTTCCTGATTTTGCGCTGTCGTGGAGCCACCGCGCCGCCGCCACGACTTCATTGTCAGTGGTAAAGTGCCCACTCTTGGTTTTGCCCTGAGCGGTCGTGTAAGAGTAAGTACCGTCGACATGGGTAGTGCCGTTGAGCATCCATACGGCAAGCTGGGTTGCGGCGCGGGCGCGATCGGGTGAAAGATGGTAACCGCCAAACGACGTGGCGGTAGGATATCCGTGACAAACGATTGCCGCGAACTCGTCGTCGAGCCACACCCAGCCTTGATCAAAGTTGAGCCATGGGCCGCCCGGCTTGGTGGGGCCGGGGCGCTCCTGGTTCATGCAGTAGGCAATCGAGGCGTCTTGAGCTTCATACTTGCCGATGAAGAAGGGCCCACAATCATCGCTAATAGTGCGGAAGCCGAGCTGATCGTAGCCATCGACGGCAAATGCGGCTCCCGGTGTCAGGCAGCCGAAAAGCAGGAAGAGGAGCAGGAGCAGCGGACCTGTTGCGATTGCGCTGTGGACAGAGTGCGTGGGTGCGTTGGACATGGCTGCTCCTTATCCCTCGTGCGCCGCATGGGGAGGTTGCGACGCGTAGGATGAGGCTACCCCCGAGGTTCATGCGGGTAAGTACCGGAGCCTGACCAAAAGCTTGCCCGATTTCTGACAAATCGAGCTCAAATACAACAATCAGATAAAAATGCAGGTAGAAGATGGTAAGAAAAGAAAGACAAAGGTCCTCATCTCCACAATTGGCGCGGTTTTCAAACGATTCTCCACAGCTAAAACAAGCATCGACACCCTTGTATCGAACAAGACAACCGCGTTATACTATCCCCCACATATGCGGGCATCGCCAAGTGGTAAGGCATCAGCTTCCCAAGCTGACACTCGCGGGTTCGAGTCCCGTTGCCCGCTCCAGTAAAAAGCACAAGCACGGCAGCGTTACGTTGCCGTGCTTTTTACTACCAAGCGCCGGGACTCGAACCCGCCAGGGTGCGAGCGTTAAGCAAACGCGAAGCGTTTGTAGCGAGCAGGCGAAGGCGCCGACAGGCGCCTGAAGCCGGTGCGGATTTGCGAAGCAAATACGCGGACGTCCCGTTGTCCGCTCCATGGAGCACAGAAGACCTCGGGACGGCCAATTCAACAAAGTCTTCCCCATCGTCACCGTGAATCCGAGGGGATCGACCGCAGCCGGTGCGGATTTGCGAAGCAAATAACGCAGACGTCCCGTTGCTCGCTCCAATTCCAAAATGTTAGGTTAATGCCTGCTGCCCATACTTGCACCTGCGCACGGTACAATGGATGGGTTACGACCAACGTGCCAATAACCAAAAAGGAGCCGCTATGATCGATCGCTATACCCGCCCGGAGATGGGACACATTTTCTCCCTCGAGAACAAGTACGCCATTTGGCAGGAGATCGAGGTCTTGGCCTGCGAGGCCCAGGCGGAGCTCGGCAAGATCGGTATTTCCAAAGACGAGGCCCAGTGGATCCGCGACCATGCCAACTTTGAGAAGGCGAAGGTCGATGAGATCGAGGAAGTCACGCGCCACGACGTCATTGCCTTCCTGACCAACATGAAGGAATACATCGATGCCGATGTTCCCGAGGGCGACCCCAAACCCAGCCGCTGGGTTCACTATGGCATGACCAGCTCCGATCTGGGCGACACGGCCCTGTGCTACCAGCTCACCCAGGCCTGCGACCTGATCATCGAGGATGTCAAGAAGCTCGGCGAGATTTGCAAGCGTCGCGCCTTTGAGGAGCGCAACACGCTCTGCGCCGGCCGTACTCATGGCATCCATGCCGAGCCGATGACCTTCGGCATGAAGTTTGGCTCTTGGGCCTGGGAGCTCAAGCGCGATCTGGACCGTCTTGAGGATGCCCGCAAGAACGTTGCCTTCGGTGCTATCTCGGGCGCTGTCGGCACGTACAGCTCCATCGAGCCGTTCGTCGAGGAGTACGTCTGCGAGCACCTGGGCCTGGTCCACGATCCTCTGTCCACGCAGGTCATCAGCCGCGATCACCATGCCTATCTCGCCGGCGTTCTCGCCACCACCGCGGCCACCTGTGAGCGCATCGCTACCGAGGTTCGCAATCTGCAGAAGACCGATACACTCGAGGCCGAGGAACCGTTCCGTAAGGGTCAAAAGGGCAGCTCCGCCATGCCGCACAAGCGCAACCCCATCACCATGGAGAAGGTCTGCGGCCTGTCGCGCGTCGTGAAGGCCAACGCGCAGGTTGCCTTCGACAACGTCGCCCTGTGGCACGAGCGTGACATTTCGCACTCCTCTGCCGAGCGCGTCGCCCAGGCCGACAGCTTCATCGCCCTCGACCACATGTTCCAGTGCCTCATTCGCGTTATCGACGGCCTGCAACTGTATCCCGCCCGCATGATGGCCAACCTCAATAAGACCCGCGGCCTCATCTTCTCTTCCAAGGTACTGCTCGCCCTCGTCGACACGGGCATCACCCGCGAGGACGCGTACGCCATTGTGCAGGAGAACGCTATGGCAACCTGGCACGAGGTACAGGATTGTGTCTCCGGCCCCACCTTTAAGGAGCGTCTCGAGGCCGACCCGCGCTGCACCGTCAGTCAGGAGAAGCTCGACGAGATCTTTGATCCGTGGGACTTCCTCACCCGTATCGACACGGTCTTTGATCGTCTGGAGCAGCTGAGCTTCGAGTAGGTTCGGGCATAACGTTAGCTTTTTAGGGCGCTTTGCTGGTAATGTGTGTTGCCGGCAAAGCGCCTCGTTGCATTTAGGGAAAGACGGGGATAATAGTCGTCTCGAATAACATTCTGAGAGGGGATCGCATGATTTCGTTTGATTACAAGCCTCAGGGCGTGTGTGCTCGCAATATTCACCTTGATCTTTCCGATGACGGCAACAAGGTGATGGGCGTTGAGTTTACCGGCGGCTGCGACGGCAATCTCAAGGCTATCTCCAAGCTGGTCGAGGGCGCTCCTGCCGATCGCGTAATCGAGGTTCTCGCCGGTAATACCTGCGGTATGAAAAAGACCTCCTGCGCCGACCAGCTTACACGCGCTATCGAGGCCGCTCGCACCGAGATCGCCTAATGGGTATCGCCGATCACATCAAGAACGGAATATCGCGTCGCGGCTTTGTACTCGGTGGGGCTGCCGCGGGCGCTGCCACGGTGCTTGCCGGATGCTCGAAAAAAACGGGCACCAGCGATGATGCCGCCGGCGAGCCGCAGGTTATCAAGGATGATTCCAAAATCATCTCGATTACGGATGAGTACGAGGCAGTCGACATCGATCTTGAGCCGGCGGCGTCGTGGACGCTGCCTCTGGGTACGCTGCTGTACTACTGCGACGGCGATTACGCCGCGGCAATGATGGCGCCCGCATCGGCACTGCACGCCAACACGCTCGGTGTGTTCAACCTGGGCGATGGCTCGCTTACCACATTAATCGAGGATCCTATCGAGGGCACGGGATATGCATTCTACGATGTCCGTGCCGGCGACGGCGTATTCGCGTGGGTTGAGATGAACTTTGCCAATTCATCGTGGAAGCTCTACGCTCAAAATCTGTCGGGCGCTTCGCTCTCTGGCGACGTGGTTGAGCTCGATCGAGGTGGCAAGGACTACGATCCGCCGCTGTTTACGGCGTTCGGGGCATCAGTCATCTGGTATAAAATGCCTTCGGCAGGCGGCAATAAAACGAGTAGTGATTCGTTTTGCTATCGTCGCTCGCTTGATGAATCCAAGGCCGAGGTAATTTGGAAATCGACGGGCCGCTTTGCATCGGCCCCGCGCGCGAGCGACGGCATTTTGACCATCTCGCCGCGTGTCCGCAACGACGAGGGCGTCTACTACGGCATAACGGCAATCGATCTGACCGACGGCAACAACACCAAACGTGCCCAGCTAGTCCTTCCCTCGTCAGTCTCGCCTTTCGAGGCCGTATATATGGGCGATACCTTCGTGTTTTCTATCGAGGCGGCCTATAGTGGCGTGGGCAGCCTGGGCAATATGGGCACATATATCGGTAATGAGGGAGGGCCGTACCTCTTCCTGTCCCGCGAGCCGCTCGCATGTGCGGCTGGCAAGAAGAATAAATACCTTGTTAAGGTACAGGCGTCGCATTTCCTGATCGACACCTCTGCCAAGACCTATGGCTCGCTGCTGTCGCCCGACCGCGCTTTGGAGTATGGCGATTATCCAGCTACGGCGGGAAAATCGGACTCATTCCTTACGTACGCCACGGTGCGCAACAGCCAGGGTATACCAGAGACGGTCACTGCACGTCTATTCTCTCTTTAAGCTTAGAGGGGTTAAAAAGGCGCCAACAGGGGAATAAACGCGTTGTAATTGTGAGTACCGCCCGCCGAGCTGCCGCGTCATAGCGGCATCCGGCGGGCTCAGGTGCGTTAAAATGGGCTTGTTCTTAGCTAATTGAGACAGGGGGGCCGTGTTATGGCTTCAGATGCAAAAAAGATTCTGCTGGTCGAGGATGAGAAGGCAATCCGTGACGCCGTCGCTGCCTATCTCGAGCGCGAAGGCTACTGGGTTGTGGGCGTCGGCGACGGCCAGTCCGCGATCGAGGAGTTCGAGAAGCATCAGTTCGACCTGGTCGTGCTCGACCTTATGCTCCCCAAGATCCCCGGCGAGCGCGTTTGCCGCACCATTCGCGATACCTCGGATGTCCCCATCATCATGCTGACGGCTAAGGGCGAGATCGAGGACCGTATTATCGGTCTTGAGCTCGGCGCCGACGACTATCTGATTAAGCCGTTCTCGCCGCGCGAGCTCGTCGCCCGCGTTCGCGCTCTGTTCCGCCGTGCCCATCAGGCCGACGAGCCCGCCGTCGAGGTACTCGACTTCGGCGATCTGGTCATCGATATCTCGGGCCACAAGATCTTGGTCGAGGGCAAGGAAGTCGATCTGACGGCTTCCGAGTTCAAGCTGCTCACCACGCTTGCCCGTCATCCCGGCCGTGTGTATAACCGCATGGAGCTGGTCGAGAAAGTGCTCGGGTATGACTTTGAGGGCTATGAGCGCACCATCGATAGCCACGTGAAGAATCTTCGCGCCAAGCTGGGCGATGATCCCAAGAAGCCCAAGTGGCTCTACACCGTCCATGGTGTCGGCTATCGCTTCGAGGCTCCGGCCAAGACCGATAAGTCGGACGAGAAATAGGGAAATCACATATGACACCTGCGCGCTTTGAAATCGGACAAAAGCACAAGCAGGAGAGCGAGGCGGGTTCCAAGGCTAGTTGGAACACGCCTCGTTCCGATTCACGGCCAACGATGAGCTATCCCTCGCGCATGGCACTTGCTTTTGCTCTGACATCGCTCATGACGGTATTGGTGCTGGTGGGCGTTGTCTCTGTTGTGTGGGGCACGGTCTTTTCGGATTACACACGCTCCAATATCGTCGAAATCGCAAATTCCGCTGCCGAGAAGTTGGCGACCTCATATGAGGAAAACGGCTCTTGGACCGCGGGAGAACTGCGCACGGTCGCAACGTCGAGTTTGGTTTCCGACGATCTGGGCATGCAGGTCGTCAATAAAAAGGGTGTGATCGTTTATGACGATTCCTGGCCCTCGGCAAGCGCCACCGCCGATGTACGCGAAAACCAGGCTACGACCGACGACACGAGCGGCAAGAGGGCATCGCATAGCCCGGTCTCGTCTGCTCCAACCGACTCCGATAGCGTTGCTAACGTCGAGATTGTAACGTCTTCCGGCGAGCATGTCGGACAGGTAAAGCTGTGGGCCATCGGCTCCGACGCTCTGCTCACCAAGGCGGACTCTGCGTTTAGGGAGAAGACCTTTAACGCCATGGCCCTCGCCGCGGTTGTTGCAATCTGCATTTCGGTCGTTATCGGATCGCTCGTGTCGCGCATGCTCACCAAACCGATTCATCGCATCACCAGTACCGCAAAGCAAATCCGTGACGGCGACCTGTCGGCTCGCACGGGGCTGCGCGGTGATGACGAGATCGATCAGCTGGGTGAGACCTTCGATGAGATGGCCACCTCGCTCGAGAAGGATATGAAACACGAGAAGCGCCTGACCTCAGACGTTGCACACGAGCTTCGCACGCCGCTTATGGCCATGCTCGCAACGGTCGAGGCCATGCAGGATGGCGTGTATCCCACCGACGATGAGCATTTGGAGACCGTTGCTTCCGAGACGCGTCGCCTGGCTCGTCTGGTGCAGCAGATGCTCGACCTATCGCGTATGGAAAACAGCACGGCTCCGCTCAATCTAGAACCGGTGGACATGGTTCCGTTCGTGCGATCGATTGTGAACGGCCAGGAGCGTCTGTTTGCCGACCGTGACCTTCGTCTTCGCTTTGCAGATGAAACCCAAGGGCACGACGATGTCGTCGAGGCCGATCCCGACATGATCACGCAATGTGTTATCAACCTCATGAGCAACGCCATGCGCTACACCCCCGAGGGCGGTTGGGTCGTGGTATCGGTGCTCAGTGACCGCAGGCACGTCAGCATTGCCGTTTCTGATACCGGCATCGGTATTGCCAAGGACGATCTGTCGCGCATTTTCGGGCGGTTTTGGCGCGCCGATGCCAGCCGCGCCCGCGAAGCTGGCGGCCTGGGCGTCGGCCTCGCCGTGACCAAGCAGATCGTCGAGCGTCACCATGGCTACATATCCGTGGAGTCGGAGCTTGGAAAGGGTACGACTTTTACAATTCATCTGCCCCGCGAGCACACGGCGGACGCGGCATCTACTACAATGGAGCACTAGCTTTTCGCTATTCGGTGAAGGAGGGGCCGCGTCCCTGCCGCTCCGAGTTTGCGAAAACGTGCGGGAAAGAACCCGCATTACTGTCGTATTTTGGTAAGGAGTGACTCACGTGACAACGATGGAGCGTCGTCCGGATTCCCGTGGCAAGGTTCGTGATATTTACGATGCCGGTGAAAACCTGCTGATGGTCGCCACCGACCGCATTTCTGCGTTCGACTTCATTCTTCCCGACGAGATCCCGTTTAAGGGAGAGGTGCTCAATCGCATCTCGGCATTCTGGTTCGATAAGTTTGCCGACATCGTCCCCAACCATCTCGTTTCCATCGACCCGGCGGATTTCCCCAAGGAGTTTGCTGAGTATCGTGACTACCTCGCTGGCCGCGCCATGCTGGTTAAGAAGGCCCAGACGATTCCTATCGAGTGCATCGTCCGCGGCTATCTGACCGGTTCGGGCAAGAAGACCTATGACGAGAACGGCACCGTCTGCGGCATTCAGCTGCCCGAGGGTCTGACCGAGGCCTCAAAGCTTCCCGAGCCGCTGTTCACGCCGTCCACGAAGGCCGAGATCGGCGACCACGACGAGAATATCTCGTTTGAGCGTTGCTGCGAGATCGTGGGTGAGGACATCGCCGCGCAGATTCGCGACCTGTCCCTCAGGATCTACAAGGCCGCTGCCGAGTACGCCGCGACCCGTGGCATCATCATTGCCGACACCAAGTTCGAGTTTGGTGTCATCGATGGCAAGGTCACGCTGATCGACGAGTGCCTCACGCCCGACTCCAGCCGTTTCTGGCCTGCTGCCAGCTACGAGGAGGGCAAGATCCAGCCTAGCTACGACAAGCAATTCGTCCGCAATTGGCTCAAGGCCAACTGGGATATGACGGGGGAGACCCCGCACCTGCCCGCCGAGGTCATCGATGGCACGTCCGAGCGCTATCGCGAGGCCTTCCAGATCATCACTGGCTCCCAGTTCACAAGCATGAAGGAGAACGCATAAGTGAGTACCCGTAGCGCCACGAACAAGCGCACGCAATCCCACGAAGTTACCGGGGTTGCGCGCAAGTCTGCCGCATCTGCTAAGCCCGCCCGCCAAGCAGCGAGCTCCGTTCGCGTCGTGCCGGCTTCGTCTAAGGCACGCCGCAAAGAGCTCGAGAAGGGCGAGAACCTCGAGGGCCTCTCTAAAGAGGAGAAGCGCGCCCGCAAGGCTAAGCAGCGCGCCAAGGAGGACCGCATCTATACGGTGTCGAATATCCTCCTCAAGCAGGACGAGGACTACACCAAGCGCCGTCGCATCTGGTGGATTGCGCTCGCCATTGGCATGGTGCTCGTCGTGGCAATTTGGGCCTCGCTGTACTTCGCTCCCGCTGGCATGGTGTCCAGCCCTGTCCAGATGGTCGGCATTGTTTTGTCCTACGTCATCATTTTGGGCGACTTTATCTATGACTTCGCTCGTATTCGTCCCTTGCGCAACATGTACCGCGCGCAGGCCGAGGGCATGTCCGAGAACAAGCTCAACGCTCTTATTGAGCGCGCGGCTGCCGAGGAGGACAAGAAGGACTCCAAGAAGAAGTAGCGTTTGCATACATACTTATCGCTAAGATATAAGGCGCGTCGTTTTTGCGGCGCGCCTTTTTACTGTTCTATAGATAGATGGAGTGGCACATGATTCGAGCTGCCCTGACGGTCGAAGAGGCTCTGGAGGGCATGAAGGCCCTGGAGCCCAAGATTAAAAACTACGCGCGCCTGGTCGTCCGCAAGGGCGTAAACGTCAAGCCCGGCCAGGAGGTCGTCGTTCAGTCTCCGGTCGAGTGCGCGCCGTTTGCGCGCGTGGTGGTCGCGGAGGCCTATGCTGCCGGCGCCGGCCACGTGACGGTCATTTGGGCCGATGATGCCGTGACGAGGCTCACGTACGAGCATGTCGAGAAAAGCTATTTTGAGCAGACGCCCGAGTGGAAGCGCATGCAGCTGGATTCCTTGGCCCAGGATGGTGCCTGCTTTGTCTTTATCGAGGGTGCGGATCCTGCGGCCCTCAAGGGCATCGATCCAGCCAAGCCGGCCGCGGCATCAAAGGCGAGGAATACGCAGTGCAAAGTTTTCCGCCGTGGACTGGATTACAACATCAATCCGTGGTGCATCGCCGGCGCTCCGGTCGTGGCTTGGGCGCACGAGGTGTTCCCGGGAGACGCCGATGAGGTTGCAATCTATAAGCTGTGGAATGCGATTCTGCACACCGCGCGCGCCGATGGCCAGGACCCAGAGAGCGACTGGGAACTCCATGACGCCGCATTCGAAAAGAACCTGCGTTTCCTGAACGACAATCGTTTCGACTACCTGCATTACACCGCGGCAAATGGAACCGATCTGACGATTGGCATGACGAAAGGTCACGAGTGGGCCGGCGGCAAGGGCAAGACGCCCGATGGGCACCCCTTCTTCCCCAACATTCCCACCGAGGAAGTCTTCACCTCGCCCGATCGCATGCGTGCCGACGGTATCGTGTACTCGGCCATGCCGCTCATCCATCACGGCAATAAGGTCGAAGATTTTTGGATTAAGTTCGAGGGCGGCCACGTGGTGGACTACGACGCCCGCGTGGGCAAGGCAACGCTCGCAAGTATCATCGATACTGACGAGGGCGCTGCTCACCTGGGAGAGGTCGCGCTCATTTCCAAGAACACGCCGATCCGCGAAAGTGGTGTTCTGTTCTACGATACGCTCTATGACGAGAACGCTAGCTGCCATCTCGCGCTAGGTGTCGGTTTCCCCGAATGCATCGAGGGTGGGTATGACATGTCCAAGGAGGAGCTTCTGGAGCATGGCGTTAACGTCTCGAGCACGCACGTCGATTTTATGATCGGCACGGACGACATCGATATTGTGGGCATTACGCCTGATGGACGTGAAGTTGTGATTTTCCAGAACGGCCAATGGAGTTGGGAATAGTCCCAGACCGTGGTACAATGCCACCCGCGGGCCGTTAGCTCAGCTGGCAGAGCAGGGGACTTTTAATCCCAAGGTCCAGGGTTCGAACCCCTGACGGCCCACCCAAAGATTGTTGAGACGGTCAACTTCGGTTGGCCGTCTTTTTTGTCGCCCTTTCATGGGTTCGAACCCGTCGGGGCGCGGAGCTGAGTAAACGCGTGAGCGTTTGCCAGCGCAGCGCGCAAGGCGCGAAAGCGCCGCAGCGGCCGCCTGCGAAGCAGGCTGAACCCCTGACGGCCCACCCAAAGATTGTTGAGACGGTCAACTCCGGTTGATCGCTTTTTTGTTGCCGGTGCATGGGTTCGAACCCGAACTTCTCTATATATAAGAACGCTTGGCGAACAAAACCTGCCTTTTACCGACGGGAAACAAATAGCTGATGCTTTTGGAGTAAAGTGACGCTCCAGAGATGACCGATGCCTTAACACCTATAAACCAGCTGGTCATCGCCAATATCAGAAGCCAATGCTTCAGTTATAACCTCAGGGACGCGACTGAGGGACATATTCATTTGTGAACAAAATATGGAGTGCGCGATTCCCGCCCGCGGGGCCCCTCCGGTCTGGCAATATATCTCCTTGCCGCGCGGCCCGGTCGGACCGGATCAGCCGCGGGGCGTGCACCTTGAGAACCGGATACTGCGAGGATGGACACATCGAGTGTCGCATCCGGGCAGACATCGAACCATTTGAAATGGTCTAACTTGGATTTGTTTTTCGCAAGGCCGCCGAGAGGCGGCCCCGAGAAATTCCTTTTCCTATACTAGAACCATATGAATCGAACGGAACCGATCAGCTAATAGTTGTGAGGACCGGACGGGCTCGAAGCCCATATATTTTGGACGGAGAGTTCGATCCTGGCTCAGGATGAACGCTGGCGGCGCGCCTAACACATGCAAGTCGAACGGCACCTATCTTCGGATAGAAGCGAGTGGCGAACGGCTGAGTAACACGTGGAGAACCTGCCC
>DBFRZS010000028.1:0-31400 GCA_048501115.1 Collinsella aerofaciens
GGGCGCGGGGCATGGGGCACGGGCGGGCGCTCAAGGCCGTCGCGAGGAAGCGGCTCAGGGCGATATACGCCGTGATGCGCGACCGGGTGCCCTACCGGGAGTAGCCCCGACGGTTGACAAAACTATAGGAACCCAATGACTGGGTCGGAAAATTTCTTAAAAAAGTTCTTGCCCTGAGCTGATTCGCCCGTATAATAAACTTCGTTGCTTGAGAGCACGCACCTATTCCTCGGTAGCTCAATGGTAGAGCACGCGGCTGTTAACCGCGCTGTTGTAGGTTCGAGTCCTACCCGGGGAGCCAGAATTTTCCAGCCCTTTCTGTTGGGCTTTAAATTCCTCGGTAGCTCAATGGTAGAGCACGCGGCTGTTAACCGCGCTGTTGTAGGTTCGAGTCCTACCCGGGGAGCCAGGTTGTAAAACCCGTCGCTTATGCGGCGGGTTTTTTCATGCCGCGATCGCCGTTCGCGAACGTTACCATATCAACATTTCGTGTCGAGGATGTAATCCCGAGGCCCGCCACCTCAACATGCCGCGGTCGTTGTAGAATATTGCAATGATTGCTCCCACGACATGGTGCCGCGAGCACCAAGAAAAGGAGATTCTTGTGTCTGAGACCATTAACGGCAGCCTGAGCGTCTCGAACGACGTTATTGCCGATATTGCCGGTTATGCCGCGATGACGTGCTATGGCGTTGTCGGTATGGCTGAGCAGCTCCAGGGCGCCGAGAGCGTGCGCCTGCTTGCCGGTCAGCGCCTCCGCAAGGGCGTGCTTGTCTCCGCCGACGAGAACGGCCTTACGGTCGATCTTCACGTCGTGCTCGAGAACGGCGTCAACATGAAGTCCGTCTGCCACAATCTTTCGAGCTCCGTTGCCTTCACTCTGCAGGAGATCGCCCAGATCGATCCCGCCAGCCTTAAGATCGGCATCCATATCGACGCGCTCAAGAGCCGTCTGAACTAGCATCCGAAAACGGAGATTCAAATACCCATGATTGCAAAGACCATTCGCACCTGTTTTCCGATCGCTGCGGCTGCCGTTTCCGACAAGGCCGAGGAGATCAACAAGCTCAACGTCTTCCCCGTACCCGACGGCGACACCGGTACCAACATGTCGCTCACGCTCGCCTCGGTGACCAAGGAGCTCTCCGCCCTTCCTGCCGACGCCGACATGGAAGCCATCGCCGGCGCCATCACCCACGGCTCCCTGATGGGTGCCCGCGGTAACTCCGGTGTCATCACCTCGCAGATTCTGCGCGGCGTGGCCGAGGGCCTTGTCTCTGCCGACGAGCCCATTACGTCCGCCAACATTGCCTTCGCCTTCCGTCGCGCCGTCAAGGTCGCCTTCCAGGCTGTCCGCAAGCCCATCGAGGGCACGATCCTCACGGTCCTGCGCGATGTCTCGACCAAGGCCGACGAGTGCGAGAAGAAGAAGTTCTCGGCCGAGGATGCGCTCGATGCTATCGTCGTCGAGGCGTACCAGTCCGTCGCCCGCACGCCCGACCTGCTGCCCGTCCTCAAAGAGAACGGCGTGGTCGACTCCGGCGCCTTTGGATTTGCCATTTTCCTCGAGAACTTTGTGGCTGCCGCGCTTGGTCGCAGCACCGTGGTCGAGGATTTCTCCGCTACGTTTGACTCCGCCGGCTCTGCCCGCGATGCCGCTCTTGGTCGTGTTGAGATCGAGGCTAACGACGACTGGGAGGGCTCGGAGTTCCGCTACTGCAACGAGTTCCTCTTTAAGGCCGACGCCCCGTTTGACGAGGACGAGTGCCTTAAGTTCCTAGGCTCCATGGGCGACTGTGAGCTGCTCGTGGGCGCCTATCCCGACTACAAGATCCATGTGCACTCCAACACCCCCAACCTGGTGCTCGAGCACATGCTGCAGCTCGGTCAGATCTATGAGGTCTTTATCCACAACATGGAGATGGAGGCCCACGACCGTACCGCCAAGATCCACGAGGATCAGGAAAAGTCCGCCGAGCCCGCCAAGGCGCTGGGCTTTGTCGCCGTTGCCGCCGGTTCCGGCGAGGCCGACATCCTCAAGTCCCTTGGCGTCGACGTGGTCGTCTCCGGTGGCCAGACTATGAATCCCTCGACCGCCGACCTGCTGGGCGCGGTGGACCAGGTCAACGCGACCTCGGTCATCATCCTGCCCAATAACGGCAACATCCGCATGGCTGCCGAGGCTGCCGCTTCTGCCTGCACGGACAAGAAGGTTGCCGTCGTTCCCACCAAGACCGTTCCGCAGGCCTTCTCCGCGCTGTTCGCGGTCCTGCCCGATTCCGAGCTCGAGGACGCCGTCGCCGCCATGGTCGACGCCATCAGCGAGGTCCGCGATGGCGAGGTCACCTTCGCCGTGCGCGACTCCAGCGCCTCCGACGGCTCTCCGATTCACTCCGGTGACGTCATGGGTATCATCGCCGGCTCCATCGACGTGGTCGGCTCCGACGTGAAGCAGGTCACGCTCGACTGCATCAACCGCATGCAGGAGGAAGAGGAGGGCGACGCACTGACGATTCTGGCCGGCGAGGAGCTGTCCGATGAGGCCTTCCAGGAGATCGTCGACGCTATCGAGGAGGCTCAGCCCGACCTGGAGATCGACGCCCATCGTGGCGAGCAGCCGCTCTATCCCGTGATCTTCTCGATCGAGTAGGCAACTGCCCATGTCCGAGCTGTGCTCCGTGCCGCGCGTCTCGGAGCGCTTTGCCCAGAGCAATGCGCTCGACGAGGATATCGCGCGACTCAAATATGTTTCGGGTAAACGTGAGGAGGCCCTTCGCCGTTTGGGAATTCGGACGGTGGGGGACCTCCTTCTCCATATTCCTCATCGATATCTCGACTTTACGCGCTCCTGGTCCATTGAGATGGCTCCCATCGGTACCGTTTGCACGATTGTCGCCACGGTCGACCGTATCGTCCAAAAGCAGCCGCGTCCGCGCATGCAGGTGACCGAGGTCTCGCTTGTTGACGAGACGGGCGTGCTGCAGGTCGCCTTTTTCCGCCAGCCCTGGATTGCCCAGCAGCTTAAGCAGGGCGACCGCCTGGCCGTGATGGGTAAGGTCGAGTTTGCCTACGGCTTTAAGCAGATGGCCTCGCCGCATTTCGAAAAGCTCGAGGACGGGCGTGCCGCGGGCACTATTCTGCCGGTCCATTACGTGAGCGATGGCGTGAGCCAGGCGTGGATGCGCCGCATCGTAAGCGGCGCGCTCGAGGTCGTCGGCAATCCGTTCGATCCCATTCCGGCACGCTTGCGCGTTAAGCGTCGCCTGATGAGCAACGCCCGTGCGCTTCGATCGATCCACTTTCCCTCGAGCATGGCCGAGCGCGATATCGCGCGCGCACGGCTGGCATACGAGGAGTGCCTCTACCTGCAGCTGGCGCTGCGTCTGCGCAACGACGGCGGTCTGGTCGATGTAGTGCCCTATGCCCACACCGCGGGCGAGCACCTGGCCGCGCTCAAGCAAGCCCTGCCGTTTTCGCTGAGCGACGAGCAGGAGGCCGCATTCCAAGACATTCTGCACGACATGTGCGATGGCGGGCGCGTGATGAACCGCCTGCTGCTGGGCGATGTCGGTACCGGTAAGACCGCCGTTGCCGCTTGCGCGCTGGCTGTGGCTGCCGATAGCGGTACGCAGGCCTGCGTTATGGCGCCCACGGGCGTTCTGGCGTGCCAATATGCTGACAAGACCGGCCCCTTGCTCTCGCAGGCTGGCATGTCCTGGGCGCTCCTGACGGGTGCCACGCCGGCGGCCGAGCGTGAGCAGATTCATGCCCAGCTGGAATCGGGTAAGCTCGACGTCCTCTTTGGTACCCACGCGGTCCTCTCGGATGACGTGGCGTTTAATCACCTGTCGCTTGTCGTCATCGACGAGCAGCACCGCTTTGGTGTGGGCCAGCGCAATGCCCTGCGTGCCAAGGGCCCGGGTGCCGACCTGCTCGTTATGACGGCGACGCCGATTCCGCGCACGTTGGCGCTCTCGGTCTACGGCGACCTTGACACGAGCATCATCCGCCATCGACCTGTTCCGGGAGCGGGCGTCACGACGCGCGTGCTCACCGAGTCGAGCCGCGACCTGGCCTACGGCGCCATTCGCGAGGCGCACGAAAAGGGCCAACAGGCCTATGTGATTTGCCCACTCGTGGAGCCGAGTGACTCGGCCGATGAGCTGGAAGACGTGCCCGGTATCGCCCGCGACGACGAGGGCCGCGTGACCGTGCCCGTGCCGCTGCACGATACGGCAACCGAGCTCGAACGACTGCGTCTGGCGTTGCCGGGACTTACCATCGAGCGCCTTCACGGCCGCATGCCGGCGGGGGAGAAGGACCGCGTGATCGATGCCTTCAAGCGCGGCGAGATCGACGTGCTCGTATCGACCACGGTGGTCGAGGTGGGCGTCGACGTGCCCAACGCCACCGTCATGGTCATCGAGAACGGTGAGCGCTTTGGCTTGGCGGCCCTGCACCAGCTGCGCGGTCGTGTGGGCCGCGGCAGCGTGTCGGGCACCTGCCTGGTCATGACGCACTCCAAGGGCAATGGCGGCGCCTCGGCGGCACAAGAACGTCTCCAGTCGCTCGAAAAGACCTCGGATGGCTTTACACTCGCCCAGATGGACCTGCGTCTGCGCCATGAAGGCGAGATCCTGGGTTATCGCCAGCATGGTGGTGTGTCCCTGCGCTTTGTCGACCTGGATGCCGACGAGGATCTTATCGAATGGGCCCATTTGGACGCGGTCGAGCTCTTGCGGTATGCTTGCACCCTTGACTCCGTGGCGACGCGCCCCCTGCGCGATGCGGTCGCCATGCGATATCGACACATTTTTAAGGAGGTCAGCGGAGGATGAGAATCATCGGCGGCGAATGGCGCGGTCGTAAGATCGAGGAGCCCCGTGGTCGCGATGTCACCCGCCCCACGACTGATCGCGTGCGCGAGGCGTGCGCATCTATGGTCATGTCGGCATTCGATTTCGATTTGGACGAGGTTCGTGTGCTGGACGCCTTTGGCGGCTCCGGTGCCTTAGGTATCGAGATGCTCTCTCGTGGGGCCCGCTCGCTCACGACGTTTGAGATCGATCGCAACGCCGCGCGGCTCATTACCAAGAATATCGAGTCGCTCTGCCGTGACCGCGCGCGTTGGCGCGTGGTCACGGGCGACATGCTGGCGAGCGCCTCGCGCGGCCGCGTGCCGGGTGGTCCCTTCGACTTGGTCCTGCTCGACCCGCCCTACGCATTTGGCGCCGAGCCGGTCGAGGAGCTGCTGCAGAATCTGGCCCAGCAGGGTCTGCTTGCGTCTGGCGCTTACGCCCTGTTTGAGCATGCCGCCGCCGATGCGGGCGCGCATCCGGCAGACTTTGAGACTGTACGTGAGAAGCGCTACGGCATTACCTCGGTCGACCTGCTCCGTTGGGTCGGCGATAGCAAGGACGGCGGCACTGATGCTAACGAAAATGACGAGGCAGTATCCCCGGAGGACGCCCATGAGTGACACTATTAATCGCGTGATCGTCCCGGGCACCTTCGATCCCATCACGTTTGGCCATATCGATGTGATCCGCCGCGCCCGCCGCATCTTTCCCAGCGTGATCGTCGCTGTTGCCGAGTCGCAGGGTAAAAACGGTGTGGGCACCACGTTTATGCTCGATGAGCGCGTGGCGCTGGCCCGCGAGGCGCTCGGTGATATCGACGGCGTCGAGGTCCTGCCCTTTACCGGCCTCTTGGTCGACTTCGCTCGTGAGCAGGGGGCGGGGGCCGTGGTCAAGGGTCTGCGCGCCATGACCGACTTTGAGTATGAGCTGCAGCAGGCCGACCTTAACTATCGCCTGGATAGCGAGCTGGAGTCCATCTTTGTCATGAGTGCGCCGCAGTACGGCTATATCTCGAGCTCGGTCGTTCGCCAGATCGCCTCGCTCGGCAGTGACGTATCGACGTTTGTCCCGTCCAACGTGGTCGAAGCGCTCAAACATCGCTTTTCGTGACGTTTCTTATTGCCTGGTGGCATGTGGTAAACTAGCACGATGATATGTTACCTATGAAAGGAGACCGGATGCCGGGCGAGAATTTTCCTGGCGATAGGATCGTCAGCTTGGTCGATGAGCTCGAAGGGCTGATCGAGGAAGCCAAGCCGCCTTTCGGCAAGAACGCTCAGTTCAAGGTCATCGACGCCGACGTGTTCTTCAACATCCTCGACGAGATCCGCATGAGCTATCCCGAGGAGTGGCAGAAGTCCCGCCGTATCCTTAAGGAGCGCGAGGAGCTTATGGCTTCCGCCGCCGCTCAGGCCGATTCCATCATCGCCGACGCTCAGCAGCAGGCCCTCACCATTGCCGGTGAGCAGGAGATCGTCCGCCTTGCGCAGCAGCAGGCCGACGACATCCGCGATCGTGCCCAGCAGTACGAGCGCGAGACGCGTTATGCTGCCGAGGACTACGCAGAGCAGGTCTTTACGCACTTGGAGGAGAACCTCAAGAGCCTGACCGGCACCGTTACCCGTTGCCGTCAGCAGCTCAACGAGGGTGCCGCCCAGCAGAATGGTCAGTGGTAATGGCTGAGTTCCCGAGCGTTACCGTCGATCTTTCCGAGCAGCTCGAGTTTCCTGGAGATTCGTATCCGCTGACCGGTAAGGTCGATGTCGCCACCTACACGGTGGGCGAGAAGGAGTACCAGCTACAGGACGGCATCGACTACGACGTTGTCTTTACCAATGCCGGTACCGGTGTCTTGCTCACGGGCATGGTTCGCGCGCACGCCACCGGCGAGTGCGACCGTTGCCTGGAGCCCGCCTCGTTTGATATCGCCGGCGAGATCGAGGAGTTTTATCTCTTTGAGGAGCCCGAGGATCCCGAGGCCTACGAAGACGGCTACGAGCTCCTGGGCGAGGATCGCATCGTCGATCTGGGAGAGCCCATCAACGACGCGGTCGTCATGGACACGCCGTTCGTTGTCCTGTGCAAGCCCGATTGCCGCGGCCTTTGCCCCACTTGCGGTTGCAATCTCAACGTCGAGCAATGCGATTGCGCCGCCCAGGCAGAGGCAGAATGGGCCGCTGCCACGGAAAATCCATTTGCAGCATTGAAGAATCTCAAGCTCGATGAGTAAAACTGTGGTAGTATCGCTACTTGCGCGTAATCGCCACACTGGATAGTTCATAAGGAAGGTCACTATGCCCGTACCTAAACAAAAGCAGGGTCGTATCCGCACTCACACCCGTCGTTCCGCCAACATGAAGATCTCGGCTGCGGCTCAGTCCACGTGCCCCCGTTGCGGCGCTGTTAAGCTTCCGCACCACGTGTGCCCCAGCTGCGGTTTCTACAAGGACCGCGAGGTTATCGTTACCGAGTAACGGTATACTCTGGATGCGATGCCGTTCCAAATGGAACCACAATGGCCGGCTCAATGAGTCGGCCATTTTTGTATAAGGAGTATGTATATGAGTAACGTTCGCGTTTGTGTAGACGTTGTGGGCGGAGACGAGAAACCTCAGGTTGTTCTCGATGGTATCGAGGCTGCGCTTGCCGCCGATCCCGATATCGAGGTCTTGGCAGCTGGTCCCGCCGAAATCGTCAATCCCTTTGCCGCTTCCCATGCACGTGTTGAGGCCCTTGAGGCGCCTGACGTTATCGCCATGGATGACGATCCCATTCGCGCCGTGATGACCAAGCGTAAGTCGTCGATCGTGCTTTCTTGCCGCGCCATTAAGAAGGGTAATGCGGACGCGTTTTTCTCTGCCGGCTCCACCGGCGCCATGACCGCCGCTGCCACCGCCTACGTGACGCCGTTTAGGTATCAGGCCGAAGGCAAGAAGCAGCCGGTGCGCCCCTGTCTGACCAATGCGCTGCCCAATCGCGCCGGCGGTCTGACGGTGCTGTGCGATATGGGCGCCAACCCCGATGTCGAGGTCGATGACATGGTGCGTTTTGCTCAGATGGGTAGCGCCTATGCCCGCGTCGTCCTGGGCATCGAGCATCCCCGCGTGGGCCTGCTTGCCAACGGCACCGAGGACGAGAAGGGCTCCAACTTTACCAAGGCCTGCTTCCCGGCCATGAAAGCCGCCGTTCCCGGCTTTGTTGGTAACTGCGAGGGCACCGATCTTACGTCGGGCAATTTTGACGTCGTGGTCGCCGACGGCATGTCGGGCAACATCGCGCTCAAGGCCACCGAGGGCGCTGCCAAGTTTTTGCTGCAGGAACTCAAGGGTGCCTTTATGGCCTCGCTCGGCACCAAGATCGCCGCGCTGCTCATCAAAAAGCAGATGCGCGAGATTAAAGCCAAGCTTTCGGGCGACGCCAAGGGCGGCGCGATTCTTTTGGGCCTGCGCGGCGTGGTCCTGATCGGCCATGGTGCCACCTCGGTCGAGGCTGTTAAAAACGGTACGCTTGCGGCGGCCGAAGCCGTACGTGCCGGACTGGTCGAGAATGTCGCCAACTCTATGGACGGTATCGTTTTATAAGAGCGAGTAAGAGTGCTGTTATGTGCTTCGCGGCGCACGTCGTGGGGTAGAATCAGAACCGTGTCTTGGTACCGCCCGGGCGGTACCATTCTTTTGGTATTCATGCACTATGAGAGGAAGCGCTATGGACCGCTCCGAAATCTTCGACAAGATCGCCGAGGTCGCTGCTGACGTTCTGGGCGTCGATGTTGCCGAAATTAGCGATGAGACCACCTTTGACGACCTCGATGCCAACTCGCTCGAGCGCCTGCAGCTGGTTACGGCTATCGAGGACGAGTTCAACCTCGAGATCGATGACGAGACCCTGCTCTCGCTCAACTCTGTCGCCGACGCCGTCGACGCGATCGAAAACGCCAGGGAGGCCTAGGTCTTGGCTTTATCCGAACGACTTACGCGTGCCCAGGAAATCCTGGGCCACGAGTTCAACAATAAGGTGCTGCTGCGCGCGGCGCTCACGCACCCCTCTGCCGTGGAATGTCAGCCCGTCTCGGCGAGCTATGAGCGCCTTGAGTTTTTGGGCGATTCCATTTTGGGCGCCGTGGTTGCCCGCTCGCTCTTTGTGTCCTATCCGGAGTTTGACGAGGGCAAGCTTACGCGCCTGAAGGTGTCGCTCGTCTCGGGCGCCACGCTGTCCGAGGTGTCCCATGAGCTGGGCATCGACGACATCATCATCTTTGGTGCCTCCGAGACCGGTACGGGCGCACGCGGCCTGCATTCGGCGCTCGAGAACGTCTATGAGTCGCTCGTGGGCGCGCTGTATCTGGATGCCGGCTGGGACGTTGCGGCGGAGTTCATTCACCGTACGCTTAAGCCGCATTTGGCTTCCGAGCGCGCCGAGCACCCCGCGAACCCCAAATCGTTCTTGCAGGAGTGCGTGCAAGCCGACGGTCACGAGCCCCCGGCGTACAAGCTCGTTGGCTCCGAGGGCCCGGCGCATGCGCCCACCTTTACCGCTGTGGTTTTGATCGATGGTATTCGCCAGGGTCGCGGCTCCGGCTCTTCAAAGAAGGAAGCCGAGGGAGCCGCCGCGCTCGAAGCGCTCGACCGCATGGGTTACACCACCAACGGCGTGATTCTGAACAAGAAGCACGTGTAAGCGAGGAACCGTGTATCTCAAGTCCCTCACGCTCAAAGGGTTCAAGTCGTTTGCCGACCGCGCCCATATGACGTTTGAGCCGGGCCTGACCGTCATCGTCGGTCCCAACGGCTCGGGAAAATCGAACATCTCCGACTCGATTCTGTGGGTCCTGGGCGAGCAGAGCGCTAAGCAGCTGCGCGGCCAGGCCATGGAGGATGTTATCTTCTCGGGCTCGTCGGCGCGCAAGCCGGTGGGTGTTGCCGAGGTCACGCTGGTGCTCGATAACTCGGACCATATGCTGCCTGTCGATTTTGACGAAGTCGCCATCACCCGTCGCATGTACCGCTCGGGCGAAAGCGAGTACCTCATCAACTCGAGTCCGTGCCGCCTGATGGACATTCAGGACATCCTGCACGATTCGGGCCTGGGCAAGGATACGCATTCCATCATCAGCCAGGGCAAGCTCGACGCCATTTTGCAGAGCCGCCCGGAGGAGCGCCGCGCCCTTATCGAGGAGGCCGCCGGCATCTCCAAGCACAAGCGCCGCAAGGAGCGTGCGCTCAAAAAGATTAAGTCAATGGACGAGCACCTGACGCGTGCCCGCGACATCAATAAGGAAATCGCCCGTCAGCTGCGACCGCTGGAGCGTCAGGTCGATCGTGCGCGCAAGTACAAAGAGCTGTCCTCGCGCGCGAACGAGCTTACGCAGATGCTAGCCGTCGACGAGCTGCGTTCGCTGCAGTCGCAGTGGAACGACCTGGAGAGTCGCTCCAAGGAGGGCGCGGCCGAGCTGGAGCTTGCGCAGTACCGCATGGGCGAAAAGGAGCGCGAGCTCGAGAAGCTCCAGGTCATGCTTGAGGAAAAGGGCCTGTTTGTGGGCGACCTGGGCGAGCAACGCCGTCATATGCAAGATGTGGTCGGCCGCATTAACTCCGACATGCGCCTGCTCGAGGAAAAGGGCCACAACATGGTGTCGCGCCTGTCTGACATGCGCGGGCAGATTTCGAGCTCCGAGCATCAGCGTCGTCGCGTGGTCGAGGAGCTCGAGGACGCGCGTGCGCAGCTTGAGGAAGTGACCGGTGCGCACATGCAGGCCCAGGAGGACGTCGACGCCGCTGGTCCTGCCGCCGCTGAGCTCCACGAGCGGCGCGTGGCGCTCGACAATCAGATTTCGCAGCTCACGCGTGAGCAACGCGATGTGCAGCGCGTGGCCGACAACGCCGCGCTCGAGCTCGCCAAGGTGAAGGACTCGCTGAGCAATGCCGAGGTCGAGGACAACATGTATGCCTCGCGCCTGGAGCAGATTGACGAGCAGCTCGAGGAGGTCACGGCCTCGCTCGAGAGCCGTCGCAACCGCGCAGAGGAGCTTGAGGGTGCTCTTGAGGAAGCGCGCCAGGCCCAGGTCGATGCGCGTGAGGCCACCGAGGTCGCCCGTGCGGCGCTGAAGGACCTGCGTGCCCGCGAGAGCGAGGCGCGCAACAAGCTGTCCGAGGTGCGCTCGGAGCTTGCCAGCCAAAAGAAACTCGATGCCCGCATGGCCGACAGCTCGCCGCTCGTGAGCCGTCTGGTGGGTGCGCTGGGCGACGATGTCTCGGGCCGTCTGGGCGACGTGCTCGAGGCCCCGCGCGAGCTTGAGGGCCTGGTGGAGCAGCTACTTGCCGGCGATATCGATGCGCTGCTGTTCGACGATACGTCCGCGCTTGAGCGTGCCGGTCGTGCCGCTCTGGACCAGAAGAAGGCCTCGGGCGAGGCGCTGCTGGTGGCGCGCGGCGTGAGCGGCTCTGCTGCCGCCGAGGGCGCTGCCGGTACCCGCCTGGTTGATCATCTGTCCGTTCGCGCAGGCTACGGTCCCGTCGTCGAGGCGCTGCTCGGCGGATATTACGTAGTGGACGATCTCGCTGCCGCGCTGTCGGCGCCGGTCGTTGACGGCGTGACTTACGTGGCCCCCGATGGCGCCCGCGTCGCCTGCGGCGGCCTGGTGCGCGTGGGCCTCGATGCCGGCGAGGCTTCGGGTGCGCTGGAGCGCAAGCGCCGCATCCGTGAGCTGGAGGGGCTTGAGCCCGATTTGGCCGCTGTGTTTGAGCATGTGTCGGATCAGGTCATCGAGGCCAATGCGGCCGTTGAGGAAGCGCGTGCCGCTGAGGGCGATGCCGCCGGTGAGATTGCCCGTCTTGAGGGCGAGCGCCGCTCGCTGCTCTCCGAGATCGGCCGCTTGGAGCAAAGCGCCAACAATGCCGAGGTCGAGCGCGTGCGCATCTCCAAGCGCCGCGAGCAGGCCGCCGAAGCCGTTCGCGCTGCGCGCCCGCGCGTTGACGAGCTCACCCGTTCGCGTGACGAGGCCCGCGCGCAGGCAAGCGATCTGGGCTTGCAGATTGCCGAGGCCAACGACGAACTCGACCGCGTTCGCCGTGACGATTCCGAAGCTGCCGGCAAGCTCGCCGACGCCAAGGTTCGCCTAGCCCAGACGAGTGAACGCCTGCGTTCGCTGAAGGGCCGCGTGCCCGACCTGGAGCATCGTCTTGAGGGCATCGACCGTCGTATCCGCGGAACACGCCAGGCCTCGCGCTCGCTCGAGCTGCTGCGCCTGCGCGTCGATCCCATGCACGAACGCTATTCTGCCCTGTTGGAACGCGCGTCGGATTGGGCAGCGCGCCTGCGTGACCAGGCCTCTCTGGAGGAGGCGGACTCCGCTTCGCTCAAGAAGACCATCGAGGATGCCAAGGCCGAGGTCTCCCGTGCCAAGGAGCGGGTTGATGCCGCCACGGCGACGCAAAACGAGTTCAAGGTCGCGCGTGGCAAGCTCGAGGTGCAGGTCGAGGCTGCCATCAAGGCCATTACCGCCGATGGCACGACGGTGCTCGAGGAAGCGCTCATGCTTCCGGCGCCCACGGACCGCGATGCCGCCGAGCGCGAACTCAACCAGCTTGTGCGCCAGATCAACAACCTTGGTCCCGTTAACCAAGTTGCCATGGAGGAGTACGAGCAGCTCAAGCGCCGCGCCGACTACATCGAGGAGCAGCTGGCCGATCTGGAGAGCGCGCGCAAGGCGCTCACCAAGATCACGGTGGCCATTGATCGCAAGATGCGGAAGGCCTTCCTGGTGACGTTTGAGAAGGTCGACGCGAACTTCCGCGAGATCTTCGCTATGCTCTTCCCGGGCGGCCAGGCTCATCTGGAGATGACCGATCCCGAGCATCCTGCCGAGACGGGTATCGAGGTCGTGGCGCAGCCGCGCGGCAAGCGCATCACCAAGATGATGCTCATGTCGGGCGGCGAGAAGAGTCTGACGGCGCTCGCCCTGCTTTTTGCCGTGTACCGCACACGTACGGTTCCGTTCTATGTGCTGGACGAGGTCGAGGCGGCGCTTGATGACGCTAACCTGTCCAAGCTCATCGGAGCCCTCGATGTGCTGCGTTCCGATACGCAGCTCTTGGTTATCTCGCATCAGCGCCGTACTATGGAGGACGCTGACGTCCTCTATGGCGTCTCGATGCAAGCCGACGGCGTCAGTCGCGTCGTCTCGCAAAAACTCGATCGCGAAACCGGAAAGGTCGTGAATGCATAATGGGATTCTTCGATGCTCTCTCGCGCGGACTTGAGCGCAGCCGCGAGGCCCTCAACGAGGTCTTCTACTTTGGCGGTGAGGTCGACGAGGATTTTTGGGAGGACCTGGAGGACACCCTCGTAATGGGTGACATGGGCGCCGAGGTCGCTATCAAGGTCTCCGATGACCTGCGCGATGCCGCGGCCAAGAAGAACCTCAAGACCGCTCCGCAGCTTCGCCGCGCCCTGGCCGAGCAGCTTGAGCAGCACTTTGTGCCCATCGAGCGAGATCCGTTCTCCGATACGCCGAGCTGCGTGCTGTTTGTGGGCATTAACGGTGCCGGCAAGACCACGACGGTCGGTAAGATCGCGAGCGCCATGGCTGCCCGCGGCAAGAACGTGGTGATCGGTTCGGCCGACACCTTCCGCGCCGCCGCCATCGAGCAGCTTGATGTGTGGGGCCAGCGCGCTGGCGTCCCCGTCATCAAGCGCGACCGCGGCTCCGACCCGGCAAGTGTTTGCTACGACGTGCTCGACGAGGCCGACAAGCGCGGCAGCGACCTGGTGCTTATCGATACCGCCGGCCGTCTACACACGAGCCCTGAGCTCATGCGCGAGCTTGCCAAGGTGGTCAATGTGACCCGTAAGCGCGCCGCCAATATGGCCGCCGGTCCCATGCCGGTTTCGGTCGTGCTTGTGATCGACGCCGCGACGGGCCAAAACGGTCTGAACCAGGCGCTCGAGTTTAACGAGGCGCTGGGCCTGGACGGTATTATCATGACTAAGCTCGACGGCACGGCTAAGGGCGGCATCGCCATGGCCGTGGCCGAGAAGCTCAAGCTCCCGATCCTGCGCATCGGCGTGGGCGAGCAGGTCGATGACCTGCAGGAGTTCAATGCCAAAGATTTCTGCCGCGCCCTGGTGGGCGAGTCCAATTAAGGAGTGACTAGTGTTTGATTCCCTGAGCGATCGCCTCAACGACACATTTGACCGCCTGCGCGGCAAGGGCAAGCTGACCGAGGCCGATATTACTTCGGCCATGCGCGATATTCGCATGGCGCTGCTCGAGGCCGACGTTAACTTTAAGGTTGTCAAGGAGTTCGTCGCCAAGACTAAGGAGCGCTGCATGACCGCAGAGGTCATGGAGTCGCTCTCTCCGGCGCAAAACGTCGTCAAGATCGTGCTCGACGAGCTTACCGAGATGCTCGGCTCCACCGAGAGCAAGCTCGTCTTTAGCAACCGTATTCCCAATGTCATCATGCTCGTGGGCCTGCAGGGCTCCGGTAAGACCACGGCTGCCGTAAAGCTGGCCTACCTGCTCAAGAAGCAGGGTCGCTCGCCGTTGCTCGCCGCGTGCGACGTCTACCGTCCCGCTGCTGCCGACCAGCTGGCCACGCTCGGTGGCGAGATCGGCGTACCGGTCTTCCGCGGCGACGGTGCGCACCCGGTCGATATCGCCAAGGGCGCCATCCAGGAGGCCGTCGACCACCTGCGCGACGTGGTCATCGTCGATACCGCCGGACGTCTTCAGATCGATGAGCAGATGATGCAGGAGGCCGTGGACATCAAGAAGGCCGTTAAGCCCGATCAGGTGCTGATGGTCGTCGATGCCATGACCGGCCAGGATATCGTCAACGTCGTCTCGACCTTTGCCGAGCGCACCGACTTTGACGGAGTGATCATCTCCAAGCTCGACGGCGATGCCCGTGGCGGCGGCGCGCTTTCCGTGCGCCAGGTGACCGGTAAGCCCATCAAGTTCGTGAGCATGGGCGAGAAGCCCGATTCGCTGGAGCCGTTCTATCCCGATCGTATGGCCAAGCGCATTCTGGGTATGGGCGACGTTGTCGGCATTATTGAGAAGGCCCAGGAGGCGGCCGACGCCGAGCAGCTCGAGGCTGCCGAGCGCATGCTGCGCGAGGGCTTCACCATGAACGACATGCTCGACCAGATGAAGGCCGTCAAGAAGATGGGCGGCATGAAGGGCATTCTGGGCATGCTCCCCGGTGGCCAGCGTGCGCTTAACCGGATGGGTGGCAATCTGGACGAAGGTATCTTCGATAAGAACGAGGCCATCATCATGTCGATGACCAAGGAGGAGCGCCTTCGCCCCTCCATCATCAACGGCCAGCGCCGTGCCCGCATTGCCAAGGGCGCCGGCGTGACCCCCACCGAGGTCAATAGCCTTATGAAGCAGTGGGGCGAGATGAATAAGATGATGGGCCGCATGCGCACGATGGCCAATCAGGCGCAGGCCGGCGGCAAGAAGGGCAAGAAGGGTAAGAAGGGCAAAAAGATGCGCATGCCCAATATTCCCGGTTTGGATGCCATGGGGCTGGGCGGCATGGGCGGCCTGGGAACGGGCGGCCCCAAGTCCGATATGGACCTGCTGCGTCAAATGGAAGCGCAGATGCGTAATAAGAAATAGTGCTGTAATTCCAGCTTGATATGGCAAAGGCCACTCGGAAGCTACCGGGTGGCCTTTGTTGTTGGCTTTGATTGTTGGGTTGCGTTCTGTGTCGCGCCCCGAGTTTGCGGTGCCGTGCCGCTAGTGGCAGCCGCAGCCCTCGTGGCCCTCGTGCTCGTGATGGCCGTGACAACCACAGGACTCGCCATGCTCATGTGCGTGCTCGTGGTCATGGCCGTGGCAGCCGCACGTGGCCTCGCCGTTCTGTGCGAGCGTGCCGGCGATAAGGGCCTCGACGCACGCATCGCAGCTGCCCTGGGCGCCTGCGTATACCGTGATGCCGGCTTGAGCAAGCGCGTTGATAGCGCCACCGCCGATGCCGCCGCAGATGAGCGTGTCAACGCCACCGTTGGCAAGCAGGCCCGCCAAGGCGCCGTGGCCGGTGCCACCGGTGCCTACGACCTGCTCGTTGAGCACCTTGTCATCCTGGATGTCATAGATCTTGAACTGTTCGCTGCGGCCAAAGTGCATAAAGATGTTGCCGTTGTCGTACGTCGTTGCCACCCTCATGGTGTCAGCCTCCTTTGCTGGCCATGCGGGCGTTGTCGTGGTGATGGGGGAGTACGCGATGTTTCCGCCTTCGATGACGATCGCCCGTCCATTGACCAGCGCGTTTGCCACCTTGCGATTACGCCCTGGGACAGTTTGCCGCCACCGTGGCGCGGGCAATGCCCATGCACTGGGCGACTTCCTCCTGATTGAAGCCTTCCAGGTCGCATAGGCGCAAGACCTCGAGCTCGTCGACTGTCATATCGATAGCGTCTCCGCTCGCCAGGCCATCGGGGGTAAAACCGCGATATTCGGGGATGATCCCGACGCGGCGCAATTTTTCGCGTCTTCCTGCCATGCACTCTCCAAATCTGACATATGTCAACAATAGAATATCGAACGTGCGGATTTGCGCAAGGAATTTTCGTCATATGTCAGAAAATGAGGGCTTATGTTTGGGCTGTGGGGCCGCGTGCGCCTGGGCTACAATGAATCTCGCTTGTAGGCGACTGACAGGAGGGTCAATGAGCAAAGCTGATCAACAGTTTGTAACCATGTGCCGCGATATCTTGGACCATGGCACCACGACCGAGGGCCAAAAGGTCCGCCCGGTGTGGGAGGACGGCACCCCTGCCTATACCATTAAAAACTTTGGCGTCACGGCGCGCTACGACCTGCGCGAAGAGTTCCCTGCGCTTACGCTGCGCCGCACGGCTCTTAAGTCTGCGATGGACGAGATCCTGTGGATCTATCAAAAGAAGTCTAATAACGTCCACGATCTTAATAGCCATATTTGGGACGAGTGGACCGACGAGACTGGCTCCATCGGCAAGGCCTACGGGTACCAAATTGGCCAGAAAAGCCATTATGCCGAGGGCGATTTCGACCAGATGGACCGCGTGCTGTACGACCTCAAGAACACGCCGTATAGCCGTCGCATTATGACGAATACCTATGTGTTCAGCGACTTGTCCGAGATGCACCTGTATCCGTGCGCGTACAGCGTGACGTATAACGTGACGCAGCGTCCGCAGGACGACAAGCCAACGCTCAATATGATTCTCAACCAGCGCAGCCAGGACATTTTGACCGCGAACAACTGGAATGTGTGCCAGTACGCCATCTTGCTGATGATGGTCGCACAGTCGGTCGATATGATTCCGGGTGAGCTGCTGCATGTGATTGCCGATGCCCACATTTACGACCGCCACGTCGATATCGTCCGTGAGCTTATCGAGCGCCCGCAGTTTGCGGCGCCCAAGGTAACGCTGAACCCCGACGTGCACGATTTCTATGCGTTTACGACCGATGACCTGATCGTGGAGGGCTACGAGCACGGTCCGCAGGTCAAGAACATCCCCATTGCGGTGTAGGTGGCACTCATGACGTGTAAGCTTTCTGCCATTGTCGCCGTGTGTGACGACTGGGGCATTGGGCGCGAGGGCGACATGGTAGTGTCCAATCGCGCCGACATGCGCCATTTTGTTGCGTGCACCAAAGGTTGCCCGGTTATTATGGGGCGTAAGACCCTGCTGAGTTTTCCCGGCGGGCGTCCTCTCAAGAACCGCCGCAATATCGTGCTTACGCGCGATATGGGCTTTGCCCGCGAGGGCGTCGACGTGGTGCATAGCATCGACGAGGCGCTCGCCGCGGTTGCCGATGAGCCCGTTGCCTGGGTGATCGGTGGCGGCGATGTCTATCGGCAGTTTTTGCCGTATTGCGTCGAGGCCGAGGTCACGCATAACCACTGCGTCCATGTTGTGGATACGTACTTTCCCGATTTGGAAGCCGATCCTGCGTGGAAGATTGCGCAGCGTAGCGGGGTCGCGACGATTGCCGCCGGTGAGGGTGACGAGGGCATCGATTATGAGTTCGTGACGTATCGTCGCGTTGAGGCGTAAATCGTCTGGTGTGAACGGTATCATCGGGTTGATTGAATGCATGGGGCGGCGCTTAGCGTCGCCTCGTTTGGTATAGATGTGCTGTAAAGAAAGGTGCGGGCTGGCTGCTATGACTGATGCCGTTGAGGTTCTGCGAATCGATTCGCTCGAGGACGACCGGCTCGATGCCTACGTGCGCCTGACCGAGCGCGAGCTGCGCTGCGTGTTGGAGCCGCAAAAGGGCATCTTTATCGCTGAGAGTGCCAAGGTCATCGAGCGTGCGGTTCGCGCCGGATATGAGCCGGTGAGCTTTCTTTTGGGCGAGCGCTGGCTCGACCAGATGATGCCGCTGTTTGACCAGCTTGTCGTGCGCGAGGGAGCGGGTCCGGTTCCCGTGTTCGTGGCCTCCATGGAGCTCATGGAGAAGTTGACGGGCTTTAACGTGACGCGCGGCGCGCTGGCGGCGTTCCGTCGCCCGCGTCAGATTCCGGTTGATGAGTTCTTGGGCGGCGTCGTCGAGGCGGCGGGGAATCGTCCGGTGCGCGTGTGCGTGCTTGAGGGTATTGTCGATCACACCAATGTTGGCGCGATTTTCCGCTCTGCTGCCGCATTGAACGTTGACGGTATTTTGGTCAGCCCGACGTGCTGCGACCCGCTGTACCGTCGCTCGGCCCGCGTGAGCATGGGCACCTTGTTTCAGGTGCCGTGGACGCGCATTGGCAGCGAGGCTCGTGTGTGGCCGCATGATGGCCTGAGCGCGCTGCACGATGCTGGCTTTTCGTGTGCCGCTATGGCGTTGACGGACGATTCCGTATCGCTGGACGATCCCGTGCTGCAGGAGATTGACCGCTTGGCAATCTTTATGGGTACCGAGGGTGCCGGCTTGGGCGCCAAGACCATTGCCGGCTGTGACCACGCGGTGCGCATTCCGATGGCGCACGGGGTCGATTCGCTCAACGTGGCCGCGGCGAGCGCCGTCGCCTTTTGGCAGCTATGCCCGCACGTGAGCAATGAGTATCACTACCAGCCGGGTTTGTATCACTAGGCTGTTATTCCGCACTGTGCTCTAATTCGGGGTGTTTCGGTCGCCGCCAGTCGGTGCTAAGCTGGATTTGGCTTTGGTTTTTAATTGCTGTTTTACTGTTTGACGTATGCGTGTGGGGAGGGCGTGTGGCTAAGAAATCTACGGCTATCGATGTAACGCAAGGTGTCATTTGGCAGCAATTACTGTCGCTGTGCGTTCCCATCTTTTTTAGTTCGTTTTTTCAGCAGGCCTACACGCTTATCGGTACGTATATCGTCGGTCAGTTTGGCGGCAAGCTCGCGCTGGGTGGCATTCAAGCCACGATGGTGCTCACCGAGCTCTGCATTGGCTTTTGCGTTGGCGTCGGCGCCGGCTGCGCGGTCATTACCGGTCAGTATTTTGGCCAGCACGATGATGAGCGACTGAGTCGTTCGGTCCATACGGCCATGACGCTCGCGCTAGTGGGCGGTATCGTTTTCTCGATTCTTGGCATAGTGTTCGTTGAGCCCATGCTAGTGCTTATGAACACGCCGCACGAGCTACTTGCCGAGGGCGTTGCCTATGCTCGCTGTTATTTTGCCGCGATGGTTGCGGCGCTGCTGCTTAATATGGGAACCGCACTGCTGCGTGCCGTGGGCGACACGCGCGGGCCTGCTGTGATTATCGCTTCCGGCTGCCTTGTTAATGCGGTGCTGGATGTCATCTTCGTTGCTGTGCTTCATATGGAGGCGCTGGGCTGCGGCATCGCAGTGGCGCTGACCATTTGCTCCAATGCAACGATGATCGTGTTGCGCATGATGCGCGCTCCGGGTGCATGGCGTCTTTCGCTGTCTAAGCTCGGCATCGATCGCGATATTTGCAAGAGTATGATCTCGTGTGGTCTGCCACTCGGTTTTCAATCGGCTGCCTATTCGATCTCGAACGTGCTGATCCAGGTGTCGGTTAATTCGTTTGGCGCCGATGTCACAACTGCTTGGGGTCTATCTGGGCGCCTGGATGGCATTATCTGGATGGTGACCGAGGCGCTCGGCGTATCGATCACCACGTTCTCGGCGCAGAACTTTGGCGCGCGCAATTACGAGCGCATGCGCAAGGGATATCACACGTCGCTCGTGCTGTCGTTTATGCTCATTGGTGGCCTGTCTGCCGTGCTCCTGGTGTTCTCGGGTCCTCTGTCGCGTTTGTTTGTCGACGATGCTTCGATTTCGGCGTACACCACGACGATTCTTCATTTCATCGCGCCGTTCTACGCGATCTTCTCGATTATCGAGAACGCGTCGGGCTCCATCCGCGGCGCCGGCGTGAGTCTGCAGCCTATGATGCTCACCATCTTTGGCACCGTCGTACTCAGAGTGATTTGGGTGTTTGCGATCATGCCCTTCGATCCGTCGCTCGAGCACCTACTGCTGGTCTACCCCGTAACTTGGCTCATCACGGCCACGATGTTCACCATCTACCACCACAGCGGCAACTGGCTCGGCCGCGCCACCGCCTAGCCATTCGGGACGTCCCCAATGGCTAGTATTCGATGCCTTGGCGGGCTAGGAGGCCTTCGTCGAAGTAGTGTTTGATGGGACGTATTTCGGTGACTAAGTCCGCGAGGTCGGCCAACGGCAGCAGCCCGCGGCCGGTGAGCACGAGTTCCGTGGTGGCGGGCTTTATCGCGATCAGCGCTTCGACATCCTCGCGTGTCACGAAGCCGCGGCGCATGGCCTCGCCGAGTTCGTCCAAAATCAGAACGTCGACCTGTGATATCTGCTCGCATGCGAGCTCCATGATCTGTGCGGCGCAAGCCTCGGGCGTGTCGCGGTCAGCTTGTACGATGCGCAGCCCCAGGCGCGGCGCGGCATCGTGTTCGGCGCAGTGCAGTTTCTTGGCAAACTGCAGCCTAAGAACGTCGAGCCCGTAGCCCGTCGCGCGCAGCGCGAGCCCCAGCGCAGCCGTCGTCTTGCCCTTGCCGTCGCCTGTATAGATTTGAACCTTGCCGACTTACAGTGATGCCATCTCTGTCCTTTCGTGCCCGGCGTCGGTTTATCGCCGTCCGGGTTGGGTATTCTAGAAAGCATTATCAACCCCAGTAGATGGAGTTCAAGCAGATGGAGATGGATGACAACAAACGTAGACGGAATATGATTCTCTACGTGCTCATCGCCTTCGTCGTCTACCTCGTGCTCTCGACCGTTCTGTTCCCCAACATCGGTCACACGCAGCAGATTACGAAGACCGATTACTCGACGTTTGTCAAAGCGCTCGATAAGAAGAGCGTCGACAAGGTCGAGTACAACACGGACGATTACTCGATTTATTACACCAAGAAGGGCGAGGACGAGAACATCGCCTATAAGACGACCGGTGTGCCGAACGATACGGGCTTTACCGATCGCGTGCTTGAGTCTGGCGCTTCGCTGGAATCGGTCGTTCCCGATAAAAACTCGGGTTTGATGACCTACTACCTGCTTACGCTCATCCTTCCCATGGCGATTTTCTTCCTGATCGGCTGGTGGCTCAACCGCCGCATGAAGAAGGCCATGGGTGATGACGGTCCTTCGATGAACTTTGGCGGCGGTGGCTTTGGCGGCGGCGGACTGGGCAAGTCCGGCGCGCGCGTGATTGCCTCCAAGGACGTGGGCGTGACCTTTAAGGACGTCGCTGGCCAGGAAGAGGCCAAGGAGTCTCTCAAGGAGGTCGTCGACTTTCTGGAGAAGCCGCAGCGCTACGAGGAGATCGGCGCCAAGCTGCCGCGCGGTGCTCTCCTTGTTGGCCCTCCGGGTACCGGTAAGACCCTGCTTGCCAAGGCTGTTGCCGGCGAGGCCGGTGTTCCGTTCTTTAGCATTTCGGGCTCTGAGTTCGTTGAGATGTTTGTTGGTCGCGGCGCTGCAAAGGTTCGCGACCTGTTTAAGCAGGCCAAGGAAAAGGCCCCGTGCATCGTCTTTATCGATGAGATTGATACCATCGGCAAGAAGCGCGATGGCGGCGGCTTTAGCGGCAACGATGAGCGCGAGCAGACGCTCAACCAGCTGCTGACCGAGATGGACGGTTTCGATAACCACAAGGGTATCGTCGTTCTCGCTGCCACCAACCGTCCCGACAGCCTCGATCCCGCTCTGCTGCGCCCCGGTCGTTTTGATCGCCGCATCCCCGTCGAGCTGCCCGACCTGACCGGCCGTAAGAACATTCTTGAGCTGCATGCCAAGAGCGTGAAGACACAGCCGCCGATCGACCTGACCGCGATTGCCCGCGCCACGCCCGGTGCCTCGGGCGCCGACCTGGCCAACATCATCAACGAGGGCGCCCTGCGAGCCGTCCGTGAGGGTCGCAAGCGTGCCACGCAGGACGATTTTGAGGAGTCGGTTGAGGTCGTCATCGCCGGACAGCAGCGCAAGTCCACGGTGCTGTCCGACCACGAGAAGCAGGTCGTTTCTTATCACGAAATCGGCCATGCTATTGTTGCCGCCCGCCAGAAGGGCTCTGCGCCGGTCACGAAGATCACCATTGTGCCGCGCACGAGCGGTGCTCTGGGCTACACCATGCAAGTGGAGGAGGACGAGCGCTTCCTGACGACGCGCCAGGAGGTTCTGGACAAGCTCGCCGTCTACTGCGGTGGTCGCGCGGCCGAGGAGCTCATCTTTGGCGAGATGACGACCGGTGCCGCCAACGATATCGAGCAGGCCACCAAGCTCGCCCGCAACATGGTGACGCGCTTTGGTATGTCCGACGAGTTTGGCATGATGGCGCTCGGTACCGTCCAGAATGCGTACCTCAACCAGGATACGTCGCTCACCTGCGCCCCCGGTACGGCCGAGCGTGTGGACGCAATTGTCGCCAAGTTGATTGAGGATGCGCACGACCGCGCCCTGCAGATCCTCAAGGAAAACAAGTTCAAGCTCCACGAGCTGGCTCGTTATCTGTACAAGAAGGAGACGATCACGGGCGAGGAGTTCATGAATCTCCTCACGCGTGAGAACCCGCTGATGCCCAAGCAGCAGTAACGCCGCGGCCGAGCCAGTAAACGCCGACGCCCCATTTGAGCAGCTTTCTCAAATGGGGCGTTTTGCTTGAGAGGGATGGAAATGAAGATCGTGGTGAGCGCCTGCTTGATGGGCGAGAGCTGCAAGTATAACGGGCTCGATAACTACCACCGCGCGTTGGTCGAGGCTTGCGAGCGCACGGGGACCGAGGTCCTCCTCGTGTGCCCCGAGGTCTTTGGCGGCCTGCCCACGCCGCGCAAGCCGTCCGAGATTGTGAACGGCGAGGTTCGTACCTGCGAGGGCATCTCGGTTGATCGCGAATTTCGCCTGGGTGCCCAACGTGCGCTCGATATGTGCGAGCAGGCGGGCGGGCCGGAAGAGATCGCCGCGTGCATCCTGCAGGACCGTAGTCCCTCGTGCGGCGCGGGTCGCATCTACGACGGTACCTTTAGCGGTACGCTCACCGCGGGCAACGGCGTCTTCGTTGATCTGTTGCTGCGTCACGGCTATCGCGTTATACCAGCTTGCGAGTTCGACCCCAGCATGCTGGAGCAATAAAAAACCACCACAAGGGCACTGCTCCCTTGTGGTGGTTTTGGGCTAGGCCTAGAGCGTGTGGCCGTAGGCGTTGGCAGCCTTGACGGCGGCGGCGAACTTTTCGTCGGTGAAGGGCTCCGGGTTGCCTTGCTTCCACTCGTTGGTGGCGTGTGCGTATTCGCACAGGGCAGGGATGTCGGCCTCGGAAAGTCCGACCTGCTCAAGCGTTACGGGCAGGCCCATCTGCTTGTTAAAGGCGGCGTAGCGTTCAAGGCTCTCGGTATCGCCCGTATAGGCAAACAGCACGAGCACGCCCAGGCTCACGACCTCACCGTGCAGATAGGTTCCCTCGCGCGGAATGCTGCACGTCGCATTGTAGAACGCGTGCGCCACGCTCGAGTTGTAGTAGTAATCGTTCTGGTTCGTCAGGTTCGAGACATAGCCCGTGTTGACCACGATGTCGAGCGCGATCTGCTTGACGGCCTCGCTCGACAGATTCCGGCGCACGTCCTCAAGACCCTGGACGCCATAAGTAAACAGCGGCTCGGAGCAGGTGTGGGCGAGTGCCAGGCCAAGACCGGCGGTATGCTCCAAATTACCGGCGCTCGTGGCGTATTCGACCTCGGGCTGCTTGGACAGGGCATCGCCCACGCCGGCCCAGAAGTACTCCGCCGGAGCTTCGGCGATAATCTTGGGGTTGATGAAGATATGCGCAGGTCGGTTGGGGTACGAATATCCCTCGAGCGAGCCGTCGTCGTTGTACACGACGGCAATGGCGGTCGCGGCCGAGCAGTTGGAACAGATCGTCGGGACGGTGAAGACGATCTTCTTGAGCTCGATGGCTGCGGTCTTCACGGTGTCGAGTGCCTTGCCGCCGCCACAGGCGATAAGCACGTCTGCCTGCTGGCAAGCGGGGGAGTTCACGACCTTGGCGATATTGGCGCGCGTGCTGTTGGTGCCGTAGACGCGCGTCTCCAGAATCTCGACGTCGGTGCCTGCCAGCGCAGCCTCGATGCCCGGCAGCGCCGCAGCCAGGGCTCGCTTGCCGCCGATGATGGCGACCTTGGTCGCTCCGTACTCTGCCAGCGCGGCGGGCAACTCGGTAAAACAATCCTCGCCAACGGTGTAGTCGCTCATTCCAATCGTGCGCATAGCAACCTTCTTTCGTTCGATAAAGTGCTTTCAGGTATTTTGCTCCAAGAGAAGGTCCACAGCCGCGAGAAATTTCGAACGTATAAAACCAGTGTTGAGGGTTTTTCGCCGGCGCTGAACGTGCTAGCATACTCCGCATAAGCGTTGATGGGGACGAGTAGTCGGCCGTCCGCATGCTACAGAGAGCGGGGAGCGCTGAGAACCCGTGCATGCGACCGATGAAAATCACCCCGGAGCTGCGGTCCCAACGGACGTGCCGCGCAGGTTCGTCTTAGTAGACATCGCCGAGATGGTCGTCGATACAGACCAGCCGAGTAACGGATGCGAGCGCGCGGCGACGCGAGCGAGGGCATCTAAGCTGGGTGGTTAAGCGAAGAGCTTTTACGGACAGACTGTCCGTTTTGTGGCGCTTCGTCCCAGCTTGTAGGGACGGGCGCTTTTTTGGTGCCCAGAGGGCGTGCGCGCCCATGACAAGAAAGGGGTACCGTGGCAAACGAGTACAAGCAGACGATGAATCTGCCCAAAACCGGATTTCCCATGCGTGCCGGTCTTTCCAAGTCCGAGCCAAAGCGACTCAAGGACTGGCAGGACAACAAGGTCTACGAGCAAGTTCTAAAGAAGAACGAGGGTCACAAGAAGTTCGTGCTGCACGACGGCCCTCCGTACGCCAACGGCCCGATCCACATCGGCCACGCCATGAACAAGATCTCCAAGGACATGATCAACCGTTACTGGATGATGCAGGGCTATGAGGTTCCCTATGTTCCCGGTTGGGACTGCCACGGTCAGCCGATCGAACATAAGGTCGAGGAGAAGCTCGGCACCGAGAAGTTCAACCAGACCTCCACGGCTAAGATCCGCGAGCTTTGCAACAAGTTCGCTGTCGAGAACATCGAGCTCCAGAAGGCTGGCTTCCGTCGCCTTGGCGTGCTTGGCGACTGGGACAACCCGTATCTGACGCTCTATCACCAGCATGACGCCGCCGACATTGAGGTCTTCAAGGCCATGTTCGACAAGGGCATGATCTATCGCGGTCATAAGCCCGTCCACTGGTGCAAGCACTGCCACACCGCACTCGCCGAGGCCGAGATTGAGTACTCCGACGAGACGAGCCCGTCCATTTTCGTGCGCTTCGAGATGACCTCCAAGCCCGCCGGCCTCGAGAACTTCGACGGCCCGGTTGACTTCATCATCTGGACGACCACGCCGTGGACCATCCCCTCCGACCAGGCAGTTTCCCTCAAGCCCGGCGCCGCCTACGTCGCCGTTGAGCACGACGGCCGCGCCGAGGTCATGCTCGAGGACCTGGCTCCCAAGTGCTGCGAGGAGTTTGGCTGGGAGTACACCCCGGTCATGGTCGACGGTAAGCCCTACGTGGTTCCCGCCGAGACCTTCCATCATATCCACTACAAGCAGCCGATCTTTGACGGTGTCGAGGGCGTGGCGCTGCTGGCCGATTACGTCGGTGTCGATGACGGTACCGGTATCGTCCACAACTCGCCCGGCCACGGCGTCGACGACTACTTTGCCTGCCTCAAGGAGGGCATCACCGACATCTGCATGCCGGTCGATGACGACGGCAAGTTCTACACCGGCGAGGAGTTTGGTACCGGTGGCCCCTTCAGCGGAATGGATACCGACGAGGCCAACCCGCACATCATCGAGTTCCTGCGCGAGCGCGGTACCCTGGTCCTCGAGAAAAAGATCACGCACAGCTATCCGCACTGCTGGCGCTGCAAGCACCCGGTGCTCTTCCGTGCTACCGACCAGTGGTTTGTCTCGATGGACAAGACCGGCTTGCGCGAGCAGGCTGGCAAGGAGGTCCGCGAGAACGTCAAGTGGTATCCGGCCCACGCGGCCAACCGCATCGGCGCCATGGTCGAGCAGCGTCCCGACTGGTGCATCAGCCGTCAGCGCAACTGGGGCGTGCCTATCCCGAGCTACACCTGCGCCGACTGCGGCGAGAAGGTCATGAACGACGCCACGCTCGACGCCGTCATCAAGCTCTTCCACGAGAAGGGCTCCGACGCCTGGTTCACCGATGCTCCCGAGAGCTACCTGGGCGAGGCCTGCGTCTGCCCCAAGTGCGGCGGCCATCACCTCAAGGCCGATAAGGACATCCTCGACGTGTGGTGGGACTCCGGTGTGTCTTGGAAGGCCGTCTGCGAGTACCGCCCCGAGCTTGAGTACCCGGCGGATGTGTACCTCGAGGGCTCCGACCAGCATCGCGGTTGGTTCCAGAGCTCGCTGCTCACCTCGGTGGGTGCCAACGGCCATGCTCCGTACAAGGCGGTCGTCTCGCAGGGCTTCACGCTCGATGGCCAGGGCCGCAAGATGTCCAAGTCGCTCGGCAACGTCATCGACCCCAACAAGGTCTGCGACGAGATGGGCGCTGACATCATCCGTCTCTGGGTTGCCTCCGTCGACACCAGCTCCGACGTCTCCATCGACCATGAGATCCTTGCCCGTACGTCCGATGCCTACCGTCGTTTCCGCAACACGCTGCGCTTCCTGCTCTCCGAGCTCGAGGGTCAGTTTGAGCCCGAGACCGACGGTGTCGCCTTTGCCGACCTGCTGCCGCTCGACAAGCTCATGGTTGCCCGCCTGACCCAGGTCCAGGCCGAGGTCGACGATGCCTACGCCAGCTACGAGTTCCCGCGCGCCTACCGTGCGCTTTACGACTTCGTGGTTACCGAGCTCTCCAACGTGTACCTCGACGCCCTGAAGGATCGTCTGTACTGCGACAAGCCCGGCTCGCTCGAGCGCCGCAGCGCCCAGACCGTGCTGGCCGAGCTCTTTTCGATGCTCATGCGCGACCTGCAGCCGATCCTGTCCTACACGGTCGACGAGGCCATGGCCTATGCACCTGCCGGCTGCGTCGATCACCAGAAGTACGCCGCGCTGCTCGATTGGTACAAGTCGCCCATCACGGTCGACGAGGCCAATGAGTTTGAGGGCGTGCTCGAGGCCTCACTCGAGCTCCGTAGCGCCGTGACCAAGGCCCTTGAGGATGCCCGTTCTGCCGGCACCTTCACCAAGAGCCAGCAGGTTCGCGTCAAGGCGGTCGTTCCCGCCGAGATGTACGCGCTGCTGACCGGCGACAAGGCCGTCGACCTCGCCGAGTTCTACATCGTCTCCGATGTTGAGCTGACCCAGGGCGAGGAGCTCTCCGTTGCCATCGAGGCTGCCGAGGGCGAGTGCTGCGACCGTTGCTGGAACTACCGCACCACCGTCGGCGAGTACAACGGCCATGCTCATATTTGCAAGCGCTGCGCCGATGCTTTGTAGGTTACGGCGTTCGTAGAACGCCGTAACCTACCGACGCTGCAAACGCCCCTAAGCGGCAATCTGACGTTCAATCGTCGGTCGCGTACCAAAGTACGCTTCCCTCCTCTTTCACGTCACCTTGCTCGCTTAGGGACGTTTTCGCTGTTGGCGACGGTAATGCGGCGTTTCTATTGTTTAGTTGTTGGGGACGTTCTTAAACGACTAGTCAAACAAGAACGTCCCCATTGACTACCTGTGTCACATTCAAGCGGCATTCTGTTTTTCGGAATGCCGCTTTCGTTTTTAGCTGGTTATTTCGCTTGCGTTGGTGGATATGTCGTGCGCTCTGCTTGTGGCAATATAAGATGGTTAATTGCGTTAAACGGAATTCGATGTTCTTGAGGGTAGGGGATTTCTTTGGGTCGCACTGGGGATATGACGCCGCCTTTGCGTTGGCGGTTGGGTGTTGCTGGTGGGGTAGCGCTCGTTGTGCTGCTTGTTGACCAGCTGACCAAGCTTGCGGTTCGTGCCGTGGGCGAAGCTTTGCATGTGACTGTCATCCCCGGTGTCATCGACTTTATGTTTGTCCGCAATATCGGTGCTGCTTTTAGTATGGGCGAGGGGCATGGCATCGCGTTTGCCGTGCTGGCGTTGGCGGTCATTATCGCTATTGCCGTGTACCTCGTTCGTGCACCCCAGCTCGCCCATCTTGAGGTTGTGGGCATGGCGATGGTTGCGGGCGGTGCTATCGGCAACGCTATCGATCGTTTGGCCTTTGGCTTCGTGACCGATTTTATTGCTACCACCTTCATTGACTTCCCCGTCTTCAATGTGGCCGATATCGGCATTACCTTGGGTGTCGTGCTCGCCCTCTTCGGTTACATGTTCTTGAGCCCCGCTGCCCGTGAGGTCGATGCGACCGCCGAGCTTAACGCCCGTGACGAGGCCCGCGCTAAGCGCAAGGCCCAGCAACGCGGGGAGCGTGCCCGCAAAATTCGCGAAAGGAACGAGCGCTAATGGCTGACATCCATATTCTTGTTGCCGACGATGCCGCCGGTCAGCGTCTTGACGCTTATCTGGGCGCCAATGACGGCTGCCCTACGCGCTCTGCCTGCGCGCATCTGATTGAGGGCGGTGCCGTATGTGTCAATGGCGAGACCTGCCTTTCCAAAAAGTACGCCGTGCGAGCCGGCGATCGTATTTCGGTCGATTTGCCCGAGCCGCACGATCCCACCGATGTGATTCCCGAGGCCATCCCGCTCGACATTCGCTTTGAGGACGACTATCTCATTGTGCTCTCCAAGCAGCGCGGCCTGGTGTGCCATCCTGCACATGGTCATGAGAGCGGTACGCTCGCGAATGCCCTGGTCTATCACTGCGGTATCGACCATCTGGGCACCGTGCAGGGCGAGGACCGCCCCGGCATCGTGCATCGTTTGGATCGCGATACCTCGGGTCTCATGCTTGCGGCAAAGGACGACGACACCCAGCGCGCGCTCCAAAATCTCATCCGCACGCGTACGCTCGATCGTCGTTATATCACGCTTGTTCACGGTCATATCGCTATGGATGAGGGCACCATTAACACCGGCATTGCCCGTTCTACGCGCGACCGTGTCAAGATGGCGGTTTCGGACGATCCTTTCGCTCGCCAGGCCATCACGACCTTTAAGGTGCTCGAGCGCTTCGATTCCACGCGATTTGACGACGGCTATACGCTCGTCGAGTGCCACCTGTTTACGGGCCGCACGCATCAGATTCGTGTGCATATGCGCCATATCAACCACGCCTGCGTGGGCGATCCACTCTACGGCAAGTGCGATGCACGCGCCGATCAGGGTCTGACCAGGCAATTCCTTCATTCCTGGCGCGTCGCGTTCGACCATCCCGTGACGGGGGAGCGCATTGAGTGCCGCGACGAGTTGCCGTGGGACCTTGCGGCGGTTCTGGATGATTTGGCCCCGCATTCGCTCGGCCGCACCGCTGCCGGCGACGAAATCGTCCCGCAGCTCGGTCTTCTCGAATCCTAACCAGTATTAGGTGGTTTCTTGAACTCGGTAAGCCTGCGGTAAGATATACGATTGTTTACGTAACGCGTTCCTGGGAGCCTGCATGCTCGCCTTTTTACAAACCAACACACCCATCGTGATTTTCAACCAGATTGTCGTCACGCTGCTCACGGTCTGCTTTCTGTACCAGGTGGTCTTCTTTGTCATTGGCGCTCTCCGTGGCGAGGTCGCGCCTCCCAAGGCCAAAAAACTCCACCGCTATGCCTTCTTTATCGCGGCGCATAACGAGGAGGCCGTGATCGCCAACCTCGTTCGCTCCATCAAGGACCAGGACTATCCGTCCGAGCTCATCGAGGTCTTTGTCGTTGCCGATGCCTGTACCGATAACACGGCACAGCTCGCGCGCGAGGCGGGCGCCATCGTCTATGAGCGCAATGACCTGGCCCGTAAGGGCAAGAGCTGGGTCATGGACTTTGGTTTCGATCGCATTCTCAACGAGTATCCCGATACGTTTGAGGGCTACTTTATCTTCGATGCCGACAATGTTATCTCCCGCGATTACGTCTCCAAGATGAATGATGCCTTTGACCAGGGCTTCCATGTGGTCACGAGCTATCGCAATTCCAAGAACTTTGGCAGCTCGTGGATTTCGTCTGCCAACGCCACCTGGTATCTGCGCGAGGCCCGCTTCCTCAACAACGCGCGTAATATCTGCAAGACGTCCTGCGCCGTCTCGGGTTCGGGCTACCTCATCTCCGCCAGCGTTATCGAGGGCATGCACGGTTGGCAGTTCCATACACTGACCGAGGACATCCAGTTCACCACGTTCTGCGCCATTCACGGCATCCGCATCGGTTATGCGCCGGCGGAGTTCTTTGACGAGCAGCCGGTGACGTTTAAGGCCTCCTGGAAACAGCGTATGCGTTGGACTAAGGGCTTTTACCAGGTGTTCTTTACCTATGGTAAGCACTTGGTCAAGTCGACCTTCCGCTATCATCGCTTTGCTGCCTACGACATGTTTATGACGATCGCACCGGGCATGCTGCTGTCCCTGATCTCCATGCTCGCCAACGTGACCTTCCTCGTCGCGGGCGGTCTTTCGCACGGCTTTTTGGCCACCGAGGTCGAGATGCAGGCGTGCGCCGCCTCGCTCATCATGACCTTCGCGATGATGTACCAGACCTTCTTTATCCTTGCGCTGCTCACGACCATCTTTGAGTACAAGCATATTCACTGCGCGCAAAAGTGGCGTTTGGTGACCAACTTGTTTACCTTCCCGATCTTTATGTTCAGCTATATCCCCATCACGGTGGCGGCGCTGTTCCTAAAGGTCGACTGGGTGCCGACCCAGCACGCCGTCAACGTTACCCTCGACGAGGTCATGCAAGGCGCCAAATAACCACCACCAAAACCACCGCAAAGGGGACAGTGAACTGCGCCCCGAAACTTGGACTGAATAAATAGCGACTACGCCGCAAGGGCCTGGTTCCGGAACTCCTCCGGCGTCAGGCCCTTCAATCTTACCTGCCTGCGCCGCGCGTTCCAATGG
>DBFRZS010000029.1:0-96994 GCA_048501115.1 Collinsella aerofaciens
ACCTATCGAAACACATCTCCACCGTTCCTTCAACTGGGAAAACGGCGCCCCCGGACCCCAGGAGGGGCCGCGGGGGCGTTCGGCTAACTGCGGGAATGGCCTATCCGCTCAATGTGTTCGGCTGAGATCGGAAATCAACCCGGTCTTCTCTTACTTTGCAAAGATGCTCCAGACGTCAGTCCTGAACCTCTCGTATTTCAGTTTTTTAAAAGAAATCGTGTCAGACTTTCAACATTTGCCACTTACGGACATAGAGTCGACTTCCCCGTTGTACTCTGCTCAGAAAATAAACTCGGACACCTCTTCAATAACATCGTTTGTTGTCATAAACATGATTCCATTGTTCATGAATGCGATTACAATGATTGCGGTTTTTTTGCTAATCGCTTCTCTCGATTTATCGATATGCACCGTCGGCATAACGCTTCTTGGGGCGTATTGTATTATGGTGCTTATGCTTCAACCTTCACTGCTTGCCGCTTCATTTCAAAAGAAAGAGGAAGATGGGTTCCTGTTCAGCTCCATAGCATCACGTATCGCACGGACGTTCGAGATTAAGCTGCTAGCCGGTTATGAGAGCAGCTTCGAACATGTAGAAAAACAGTTTGATGCTGCGTACTATCCTTCAGTTCTTGCACTCGCGAAAGTACAAAGTATAGTGAGTTCTAGCGATCGTATGGCGGCGGCAGGATTTCAAGCTGTTTTGTTGCTGGTTTCGGGAGCAAGAATAGCCACAGGAGCTATGACAATTGGGGAATTTACCATGATAAATTCTTATTATTCCCTATTGATGAGCTGTGGCAAATACTATATCGGCGTCTTTCAGTCTTTGCAGGAAACGAGGGCATCAATAGCTAGGCTGAATGAAATAAAGGCGCGAAAACGGGATTACCGAAATTGTCTTGCGGTTAATAATGTGGGCCGCATACAGGTCCTAGATTTAGACTTCAGTTTAATTCGCGACGAAGAGCTGGTTGATATAACTTGCGGGGTGAATCTTCAATTTGACGTGGGCAGAACGTATGTAATTACAGGCCCTAATGGTGTTGGAAAAAGCACACTATTAAAGCTGCTCCTGGGTTTTTACGAGCATGCAAATGACAATATCGAGTACGATTGCACAAAGTTGACCGCTATCAATCTTGACCGAGTTCGGTCGGAGTGTTTCTCTGCTATGCAGCAAACGGCTTTCGTCCCCGGTGACACAGTTGAAGACTATTTGCATGAATACGGCATCAGCTATGAGTTAATGGCGTCGTTTCTCAAGGAATGCGGTTTCGAACCAATTGATAAAATAAGATGGGAAAAATGTTCTAATCTATCTGGAGGAGAGCTGCAAAGGTTACGCTTGGCTATGGCGTTATGCCGAAAAGCGGATTTTGTAATTCTCGATGAGCCGACCAATGATCTTGACGGATCGGCATGTGGCTGCCTGATAGAGTACATTAAACAAAATAAGCGAGGTCAGGCCTTTTTGATTGTTTCGCATGATTCTAGATTGCTCGATGTCGCCGATCATATTTTGGTAATGAGCGGTGAGGGGGCTATTGAATTAGCCAAATAATGGATTCCTGGTTGTGCTGGAATGATATTGGGACGTATATTTGGTTGCTTTTTAAGGCGGGCATAATAATCGGGTGATCAACTCTTTCTCGTCCCATATGAATTTAGCGCCTCCCGAATGAATGTAATGGGCGGCTCCGGAACCCCCGCTGTCCTGGCCTAGGGGAAACGGAATAGACGGACCGACCGTTCGACTTTGCCTGGGAAAAGATGTCGGGCGGTGGACGGAGTATGGCCACCGGACTCATCGAACCGCATCTCCGCCATTCTTTCAACTGGGATAACGGTGCCCCCGGGCTCTGGAGAGACTGCGGGGGGCGTTCGGCTAACTGCGGGTACGACCTATTTGCCCAATGTGTTCGCCTGAGATCGGAAATTAACTATCATGCGCCCCACGTCGCTAGTCCAGCTTGGTGCCCGGTACCTGCGGTGCTTCTTCAAGCAACGCTTTGAGCTCGTTCAAAATGGAAACGGGCTGTCGGTCAACGCTGTCCAGATGGAGCGTCGCCACACGAATGGGTGGCTGATATTCAAGCGAGCCGATGAGCACGGGAGACCCCAGGAATCGTTCGATTTCGTTTGCGAGCTCGTCGATTGCCTCGGGGCCGAGCTCATCGAAAAGCGCCACGAACATCGGCCCCGTCGAGCGGAACAGGCGGCCCTTGCCGCGCGAACAATCCATGAGACAGGCGGCGCTTTCGGCGAGCACACGGTCGCCCGCATCGAATCCAAAGCGGGCATTGACCTCGGCGATATCGTCGACCTTAATGGCAATAAAGCCTGCCTCGTGCGGCACGTGGCGCATCTCTCCAATAGCGTTGACCAGTGCGTGGACATCGCCCAGGCCCGTTACCGAGTCGGTCGTATCCGCCAGGCTTCGGTTGACGATAATGCCCACATACATGCTGGGCTCGGTATCGGTGCCGTCCAAGCGGTAGCCCGTGCAGTCGCAAAGCACGTACGTTCCGGTGGCATCCATTACGCGATACTGCATGTAGTGGAAGTGCCACGTGCTGTTTATCACCATGTCGAGCTCGGCGCGTACGTTGTCGCGGTCCTCGGGATGAACGCGGGCGAGCCACATGTCGAGTGAGTTAAAAGGGTGCTGGGAGGGCAGGTCAAAATCGCGCACGGCGTTAACCGACCATTGCGATTCGCTCGTATCGAGATTGAGGATAAAGGGATAGCGCGTCTCGGAGCTCATGGAGATCGCTTGGAACACCCGGTCGTTGCAGGGAAGCTGTTCGACGATTGGGCGTTGCGGCGCGTCATCGTCTTTCGGTTGCTGCACACGATGCATAAGCTTATAGCGATACATCTTGCGATCGGCATCCATCGTCATCTGGCGACGCGTGTCGCCAGCAAGTGGATCGACGCGCGAGCAGCCAAAGCTAAAGCTGCCGATCATGGGCGCCTTGCCACCTGAGCTCGCCTCGATCAGCCCGGCACGTACCTGCTCCAAGCGCTGCTCGAGTTCAGTCTCGTTTGCGGAGAGCGAGATAAGCACAAACTCGTCTCCACCGATACGGAACAGCATCTCATCGTGCTCCATGGTTTCGGAGAGCGTGCGGCAGATGCCCAGAATATAGCGATTGCCTTCGGCGTGGCCAAACCTATCATTGCAATGTTTGAGATGGTCGATGTCAATATAGGCGCAGGTGAAGGGGTCGCCTTTGTGCCAGAGTTGCTCGACGTGACGGTCGAATCCGTTGCGGTTGCCCAAGTTGGTGAGCGGGTCGATATAGGCGCTGCTCTCAAGCAGCTGGCGCTCTTGTTGCAGGATGGCATGCGTCTTTTGCAGTTGCTCGCCAACGGCGCGTAGCCCAGCAGGCAGCGCGGCAACATCGAGTTCGGCGGTCGAGATGCCATTCGCAAGTCGCTGAAGATAGGCAATAATCGATTGCTCGCCCAGGCGATATGATTCGTTCATGATGGATAACCTCCTTGGGCGGAACAACGGTTTGTATCATATCCCCAATTCGGTTTGAATTGGGGATATAAGTTAACTAATGGAGGCAAATTCCCCCTTCGGCGGTGGTGTTTTGCGCGCGAGCGTATCAGTTGTTATTGCCACCATCGAGCAATGCCTCAAAATCCTTCGCTGGCATGGGGCGGTAGTAGAGGAAGCCTTGAGCGTCGCGGGCGCCCATTTGCCGTAGCACGTTCGCCTGCTCATTTGTCTCGACGCCTTCGACCACGACGGGCAGATGGAGCGACTGCGCCATCTCGAGCATCGATGAAATGATTTGCGTGCTGCGGCCATGATCGCCGTCGATGGACACAAACGTGCGGTCGAGCTTGATGACGTCGACGTTGACGTTCTTGAGCATCGCGAGCGTGGACTGGCCGGTGCCAAAATCGTCCATATAGGTCGAGAAGCCGCGGGTGTGCAGGTCGGCTGTCAGTTTGTCCACGGCCTCGGACTCTCCCGTATAAGCCGTCTCGGTGATCTCGATACGCATGAGCTCGGGCGGTAGGTTGTATTGGGCGGCGAGCGCCCCCATATGTTCGGCAACGTCACAGGCAAGGATATCCACGCGCGACACATTAAGCGAGATCGGAACCACGCGAAGACCGCGATCGAGACGCTCACGCAGCCACGAGGCGACACCCTGCCAAATGTACTTGTCGAGCGTCACTACAAAGCCACTTTCCTCGAGTGCGGGGATAAACGTTGCGGGAGAAATGAGAGAGCCGTCCTTGTCAATCCAGCGGGTGAGTGCTTCGGCACCAATAATCTCGCCGGTTTCCATATCGACCTGGGGTTGCAAGTGGTAGGTAATGCGACCATCCGAGAGCGCGTACTGGAATTCGGTCAGCGTGCGGTGGAACACGACTTCGCGCTCGTACTCCGCGGGGCAGAAAATGGCAATGCGCTCCTTAAAGTCTTTTTTTCGCGTCGATTGGTAAACATGGCCTTTGCCTGCGCATCGATGGTGATTTCCTCATTGGAGTCGATGGGGTAAACGCCCATGGACGGCCAGAAACCTACGCCGTCATCATGTCTGGCTACTGCCTCACGAACGCGGTTGTAGATTTGATGGACGGTGATGTACTTAAAGGGGATGAGTACACAAAAGTCATCTTGGCCCCAGTACCCTGCGACGCCCATATCGGCATTCTCGATGTCCTTGAGGACCGTGCCCACATCGGCGAGTACGCGGTCGCCCTCGGCTTGGCCGTGCCATTCATTAAACAGGCGCATGTGGCCCATGTCGACCGTGGCGATGCACCAGGTGCCGTTGCGCCTTGCCTCGAGAAATGCGTTGGCGCGCCGCATAAACTCGCTGGGTCGATAGAGGCCCGTGAGCGAGTCGATACGTTCGGCTATGGCGCTTTTGCGCTCCGCCTCGGGTATGGGGAGGCTGTCGTTGGGAACAAGCCCGCCGGCCGTGCGAAGGCGACGGTCGAGTTCGCCTAAAACGGCGGTCGCTTGATGGGTTAAGTGCTCGTAAAAGGCCGGGACGACAAGGCAGACGGGAGTAATGGTGTCGCCTGCGATTCGAACAGGAGCGAAAACGGCCTCTTTAAGGTGGCGGGTCAGTTGCTCGAATGCCTTGTGGTCTAGGTCGTTGCTGAGCACGACGAACTGGACGCTTCGTGAACGGTAGACCCGGCTCCTGCCGCGGGTGATCGACAGCATGCGGCCAGCGTATTCGGCAAGCATGTTGTCAACAGCCTCGGCCCCGTAGAGCTCGTTGAGCTTTGTCGTGCCACGAACGCGCACCGCTATAAGCCCTGTCTCGCAACGATCGCGGCGGCAGGCGTCGATGGCGTTGGCCAGCATGCGCTGCGTTCCGAGGCCTGTGGCGGCGTCGACGGTTTCGGCAAGTGAGTGGTTGACGAGCTCGCCGACATAGAGCGAGGGGACATTTCCGTCGCCGTCGATACGAAACCCGCGAGCGCGGCAAAGGACGTAGTCGCCGACGGCGTTGCGCACACGATACTGCATGACGCGACGGTGCTTGGTGCCGTTGTAGACTTGGTCGATGTCGTTGATGCAGGCCTCAAGGTCGTCGGGATGGACGCGCGTTTTCCAGTAATCGCGACAGTTGTCTATGTGCTCCGAGGGAAGGCCAAGATCGCGCAAGGCGCCTTGTGACCAAAGGGTGCGATGTTTGTCCAAGTTCTCGATAAAGAAATAACGGCCCTCGTTGAGCATCGAAAAGGCGTCAAAAATTCGATCGCTTATTTCGAAGTCGTCGGCGTGAACTTGCGTGATATTGCGTCGATCGAGGTGCATGGCGTGACGTAGCTTGTAGTCGTACATGCGATGGTCGGCATCGAGCGTCATGCGATTGGAAGCTTCGCCCAGGGCGGGGTCGGCATGTGACACTCCGTAGCTAAACGAGTGGGGCATCTCGGAATCGTTGTTTTTGAGCAGAACCGTTCGGCAGTGTTTCAGACGTTCGGCGAGGTCGTCCTCGGTTGCAATCGTAGATAGGATGGCAAACTCGTCGCCGCCTATGCGAAACGCCGCTTCGCCCACCTTCATATACAGCTTAAGATAGAGACTTACCTGCAAGATATAGCGGTTGCCCTCGTCATGCCCAAAGACGTCGTTGCAGTGCTTGAGATTGTCGATATCGATGAACGCCATGGTAACGGGGGCGTCCTGCTCCCAGAGCTCCTCGAGGGAACGGGCAAAGCCGCCACGGTTGCCAAGCCCGGTAAGCTGGTCGGTAAAGGCCGTCCTGATCAGATCCTCCTGACGCTCGAGAAGGTCACGGACGGTCTTTTCGAGCGTTTCGGTGTAATTGCTGACAGTATCCATGTTCTAAGCGGCTTTCTGAGGTCGGGGCGGATTGCGTCGGGCGAGCTCGTTGTGTACACGCGTCGTTGCCCAGCGCTTTGCATGTATCCAGGCCCCCGCCTTGCCGCGTTGTTGAGTTAATTTGTCGGCTAATGTTCGCTGTTGATAACAGCTGAGTAGTGTAAACAATAGTGCACAATTATATATGGGTGCACATGCTGTGGGCGGCTATTATTCGACAAGCGGTAGCGCGACGATGCGATGTTCGATAAAAATGCGACTGGGACGATATATGTTGACGGGTATACTTGTCCCGTTTTAAAACGCAGGAACGGAGATGGTCGCATGGCACAGTCAAATATGACGCGCACGGTGGGGCTGGCGCTCGAGGGAGGCGGCTACCGCGGTATGTATACGGCGGGCGTGCTCGACGTTTGGATGGAGCACGGTTTGACCTGCGACCATATGGTGGGCGTCTCGGCGGGCGCGGCGTTTGGCTACAACTTTAAATCGCGCCAGATCGGCCGCGCCATTCGCTATAACAAGGCCTATTGCGCCGACAAGCGCTATGCGAGCGTGACCAGCTGGCTGCGAACCGGCGATATGTACAATGCCGACTTTGCTTATCACGAGGTGCCTATCGAGCGCGATCCCATCGATTTGGAGGCGTACCGTGCCTGCCCCATGCGATTTACGTGCGTGTGTACCGATATCGAGACGGGCAAGGCCGTCTACCACGATCTGCCCTATGGCGACGAGCGGGATATCGAGTGGATTCGGGCGTCATCGGCAATTCCCGTGGCGACGCGTCCCGTTGCTATTGACGGGCATAAGTATCTGGATGGCGGCGTGGCTGATTCCATTCCCAGCGCATGGCTGTTTGCGCAGGGATATGACCGCAATATCGTGGTACTCACGCAGCCAGCGGGTTTTGTGAAGCAACCCAACAGCGTGATGCCCATGCTGCGGCGCGTGTTCCGTCACTACCCGGAGTTTGTCGCAGCGCTTGAGCATCGGCATGAGGTCTACAATGCCACGCTCGATGACCTGGCGCGTCGCGAGGCCGCCGGCGATATCTTTGTGGTGCGTCCGAGCGAATCGGTGAAGGTGCCGTCGCTGTGCCGCGAGCCCGATGAACTCGAGCGCATCTACCAGATCGGTCGTCGCGATGCGGAGACGACCTTGCCCGCGCTGGAAGCGTATCTGGCGGGGTAAGGCATCGGCTGCCGGCTCGGCGGAAAGCGCATCCCGGAATGGAGGTCCAAACTGGGATGCGCTTTCCATTGCTGAAGATATGAGGCCGCGAATCAGTTGCTCGGCCTGAGCCTATGCCTGCTGCCAGGTGTCGACGAGCTCCTTGGCCGCGGCGTAGGGGTCATCGGCGCTGCAGACGGCGCTCACCACAAAGAAGCCATCGACGCCGGTGGCCTTGAGCTGCGGCAGGTCGGCCGTCTTGACGCCGCCGCCCACCACGATGGGCACGGGGCTTGCCGCGTGGAGGGCGGCCAGGTCCTCAAAGCTTTTGGTAATGATTGAGCCGTCGGCCGCGCGTCCGCAATCGCGCTTGGTCTCGGTCTCGTGGAGCGGGCCGATTCCCAGGTAGTCGACCAGGCTCATGTCGGCGGTCTTGACGTACTCGAGCATCTCTTCGCAACGGGCCGAAAGGCCCACGATGGCATCGGGGCCCAGCAGCTTACGGCAGACCTCGACGGGAATATCGCTCTGGCCCACGTGCACGCCGTCGACGGCAATACCCTGCTCGCGTGCGGCGAGTACGCAGTCCAGGCGGTCATCGAGCAGCAGGGCGACCTGACCGGTCTTGCCGGCCTGTGCGATTGCCTGCGCGGCGTCGCCGGTCAGCGCGATGATCTCGCGGGCGCTTGCCACCTTGGAGCGCACCTGGATGCAGGTAAAGCCGGCGTCGAGCGCCTGGGCCACCACATCGCCTACGGGACGTCCCAGCGTGTTTTCGGGGCCGAGTACCAGATAGGCCGAGATATCAAGGTTGTCGCGGATGCTCATCGTGCTTCCTCCTGCTTTTTGATCTGTGCTTCCATGCGCTCGAGTTTGCCGGTCATGGTGTCGGTAAATCCGGGTCGAATATCGGCTTTGAGCACGACTTCGGTGCGGATGCCCTTGCTCGCCAACACAAAGGTTGCGTCGCGCACGACCTGCATGACCTCGTCCCAGTCGCCCTCGATCTCGGTGAACATCGAGGTGGTGCGGTTGGGAAGGCCGCTCTCGCGAATGACGCGCACGACCTCGGCGACCTCGGCGGACAGCTCGTCGCCGGTGCCGCACGGGGCGATGGCCACGGCGACGAGCGTGTTCATGCCGGTATTGGTTGCAGGCTCGGACATGGCCTATGCCTCCTCGAGCTCGAGTCGGTTATCGGCAATGTCTTGGGCGGTCGCGCGGTAGAGTTCGTCGATAAAGGCGACCTTAAAGCTTGCCGGGGCATCGGCGACAGCGGCGGCACGCGTGCCGGCAACGTTGTAGACGGCGGTGCCGCAGATGGCTGCCGTAAACGGGTCGGCGGCACAGGCGTACACGGCCAGCACGCCGCCCTGCGAGCAGCCGCAACCGGTGATCTTGGACATGAGCGGGCTGCCGCCGTGGGACTTGGCCACGGTCGTGCCGTCGGTAATCAGGTCGACTTCGCCCGAGACCACTACGGCACCGCCGGTGTAGCGGGCGAGCGCTACGGCGGCATCGCGGGCGGCGTCTACCGTGTCGGTGGTATCGACACCGCGTACGCGGCTCAGATCGGCCGCCTCGCCCTCAAGACCCCACAGGCCGGCGAGCGCGATGATCTCGGAGGCGTTGCCGCGCACGATGGCGGGCTTGTACTGCTTGAGCTCGTTTACCAACTGGGTGCGCAGGCTACCGATGCCCAGGCCCACCGGATCGAGCACCCAGGGCTTGCCGGCGTCGTGTGCCGCCTTGGCCGCGCGGGGAATCGTTTGCTCGTAGATGGGGAAGAGCGTACCCATATTGAGATAGATGGCGCCGCCGCCGGCAACGAGTGCCTCGCCCTCGTCGGGCAGATAGACCATGGCGGCCGATCCGCCCACGGCGAGCTGTGCGTTGGCGACAAAGTCGATCGTCACCGTGTTGGTGATGGAACCGGCCATCGGATTGGTGGCGCGAATCTCCTCCACGGTCTTGACCATATGTTGTTTAAGCTGTTCCGAATCAATCACTGCACATGCCTCCTTGGCATAGAAAAGGGGCGCTGTGCATAGACAGCGCCCCTGTAAAGGCGGCATGCTCCCTACGCCAGCATTAACTGACAGGTTCAAAGGATTGGGCCCCATGCCCTCTCAGCCTTGTGGTTTGCACCGCCGGCACTCCCGCATCGAATCTGTTGTTCCCTATACTAGCGCACCTGCCAAAAAGGGACAGGTTTATTTTGGCAGGTGGCAACAGGGGCGTTGCATTTTCCCAGATAAAACCTGCCAAAATAAACCTGTCCCTTATTGGCAGGTCGTTACAATGGTTACGGTGAAAATGACGGGGGGCTCTATGATCAAACTTGTGCTGACCGATATGGACGATACGCTGATTCCAGCCGGGCATGACGGCGCCAGCGACTATGCCATCGAAGGCATTCATGCCATGCAGGCGGCGGGTCTGCACTTTGGCCCGGTTTCGGGTCGTCAGCCGTCCGCGATGGGCTGGATGTTCAAAAACCGTTCCGAGTGTTTTTCGACCGGTGCGTTCTGTAACGGCCAGGTGATGTTTGTCGACGGTGAAGTAGTCGCCTCGCGCGCAATCGACAGCGATGCTCTGATGTGCTTGGCCGACTATCTGGAGCAAGAGACCGACGATACATTTCTAAAAGTCTACAGCCTGGGCGATGGCTTTTGGGGCAACGATGCCTACTGCGTGACGAGCGATCCCGAGCGTGTGCGTCGCGCTATGGGGTCGGGCGGCAACGCGTGGCTCAAAGGCGAAGAGGCCCCATGCCGTCCCGTCGTCGATAACGCACCGGTGTTTAAGGCGAATATTTGGAGTGCCCGTTCGCGCGAGGGACTCGCGGAGTTACGCGAGCGCGTTGCCGCTGAGGTTCCGGAACTCTCGCTTGTGTTTCCCAACAACCGAGTGTGCCTGTTTGACATCCTGCCGGCTGGTTGGGACAAGGGCTGCGCTGCGCTGGAGCTGGCGCGCGCTTTGGGCATGACGCCCGACGAGGTGGCCGTATTTGGCGATTCCGATAACGATTTGCCCATGATCGATGCCGTTCCCAACTCCGTTGCAGTCGCTAATGCCAACGAGGTCGTTACGGCGGCGGCGCGCTGGCATATCGGCGCTGCGGCAGATGATGCGGTCGCCGAGGCTCTGCATCAGATTGCCGCCTGCGCCGCGACGGGGGAGATGCCGTCGTTTATGCGCCAGATGGACGCGGCGGGTCTTGCCGCCACGAACGTCTAGGGAGAAAGTCATGAAGCTTCAGCAGCTCAGGTATGTTGTTAAGGTTGCCGAATGCGGCAGCATCACCGAGGCCTCGCGCCGGCTCTTTGTGTCGCAGCCTTCGATTACCGCGTCGATCCGCGATCTCGAAAACGAGATGGGTGTGCACATCTTTGAGCGCACCAACAAGGGCGTCATTGTGTCCGAGGAAGGCGAGACCTTCTTGGGCTACGCGCGTCAGGTACTCGACCAGGCCGACCTACTCGAGGGCAAGTACAAGGGCGCATCCGAGCAGGTGCCGCACTTTAGTGTGAGCTGCCAGCATTATTCCTTTGCCGTTAACGCGTTTGTCGATGTAATCCGTGAGTTCGATGCCGCGCGTTACGACTTTACCCTGCGTGAGGAGCAGACTCACGAGATTATCGAGGATGTCGCGCATATGAAAAGCGAGCTCGGCATCCTGTATCTGTCGGAGCACAATCGCGAGGTCATCAAGCGCATGCTGGCGGCCAACGAGCTCGTATTCGAGGGGCTCTTCTGCGCCGCGCCGCATGTCTTCGTGTGCGCCGAACATCCGCTGGCGGGTCACTCGAGTGTGACGCTCGAGGACTTGGAAGACTACCCATTCCTGTCCTATGAGCAGGGCAGCTATAACTCGTTTTATTATTCCGAGGAGCTGACCTCGACCTTTGAGCGTCGCAAGAATATCCGCGTGCGCGACCGTGCGACGCTGTTCAACCTAGCTATGGGCCTTAACGGTTACACGGTGTGTTCGGGCGTGATCAGCCATGAACTTAACGGCCCCGGTATTATCTCGATTCCGCTCGATGTGGACGAATACATGGAGATCGGCATTATCACGCGCAAAAATACGACGCTCACGCGCTATGGGCAGGCCTATATCGACGCGATTCGTCAGCATATCTAGGCTGCTGTGCTCCGCGCGCGTCAAATCTCTTTACGGCAGTCCAGTTTGATATAGGAATCATCTATATCAAACTGTTATAAACGTATATTTTACGATGGCCATATGAACGCTCATACTCTGTCCCAGTAAAGCAACCAATGCAAAGGGAGATATCTATGAGCACTTCGATTCAACCGAACGCGCCGTTTCGCGCCGATATCGTCGGCAGTTTTCTTCGTCCGCAGGCCGTGAAGGACGCCCGTGCCGCCTACACCGCGGGTACACTCGATGACGACGGCCTTAAGGCCGTCGAGGATGAGGCCATTCGCGACTTGGTGGCTAAGCAAAAGGCCGCCGGCCTACAGGTCATCACCGATGGCGAGTTCCGCCGCAGCTACTGGCACCTCGATTTTATGTGGGGACTCAACGGCATTGAGCGCCGTACCTCACGCACGGGTTATATGTTCCATGACGAGGAGACGACGGCCGACACCGCTGTGGTTACCGGTCCCATTAGCGGCGAGAACCACCCGTTCGTCGAGCATTTTAAGTTCGTCAAGGCGCTTGAGGGAGAGGGCCACGTTGCACGCCAGACCATCCCGGCGCCTATCCAGACGTTCTCTGAGGTTACGCTCGATCGCTGCGACGGCCAGCAGGAGGGCCTGCGTGCCGTCTATAAGACCGACGAGGAACTTGCCGACGCCATTGCAGCCGCTTATCGCACGGTGATCGCCGACCTGTACGCAGCAGGCTGCCGCAACATCCAGTTTGATGACTGCACCTGGGGCATCTACTGCGATACCGATTTTGTCGCCAAAACCGGCATGAGCCCGGTCGACCTGCAAAAGGTAAGCGAGCTGGGCGTGGCGCTCAACAATGCCGCCATCGAGGGCAAGCCCGACGACCTGGTCATTAACACGCACGTGTGCCGCGGCAACTATCACTCCACCTATGCTTTTGAGGGCGGCTACGACCCTATCGCTCCGTACCTGTTTGCGCATGAGGATGTCGATGCGTTCTATCTGGAGTTCGACACGCCGCGCGCCGGCGGTTTTGAGCCGCTCAAGTACGTTGCCCCGGGCAAGAAGGTCGTGCTGGGACTGGTCACTACAAAGGCGGCTGAGCTTGAGGATGAGGACGTTATCGTCGAACGTATCCACGAGGCCGCAAAGTATGTGCCGCTCGAGAACCTGTACCTGTCGCCCCAGTGCGGCTTTGCCAGCTGCGAGATTGGCAACAAGCTGACCGAGGACGAACAGTGGGCAAAGATCGCGCTGGTCAAGCGCATTGCTGAGCGCGTTTGGAAGTAACGTTACCGTTTGCAGGTGACGGCGCGCGCGAGACATGACGTATCACGTACAATGGTTCGGATCGTATCGTTCGGGCGGGTTATCCGATATGCCTGATCGCCCTTCCATTATGAAAGGACTTCCATGTCCCAATCCTCGACGCCCGCCGTCACCGATGCCATCTACGATGCATCGTCGCTCGGCCGCCCGCGCATGTTCGTGTTGTGTTTGCAACACATGTTTGCGATGTTCGGAGCCACGGTGCTCGTGCCCGTGCTCACCGGCCTTTCCGTTTCGGCGACGCTTCTGTTCGCCGGCATCGGCACGCTGCTGTTTCATTTTCTATCGCGCGGTAAGGTGCCCGCGTTTCTGGGCTCGTCGTTTGCCTTTATCGCGGGTTATGCCGCCATTGCACCCAACGGCGAGGCCGAGCTTTTGCCCTACGCCTGCCTGGGCGTTGCCTGCGCCGGCCTGCTCTATCCGGTGCTGGCGGCGCTGTTCCGCGCATTTGGCGCCAAGCGTGTCATGCGCTTCTTTCCGCCGGTGGTGACCGGTCCCATCGTCATTTCCATCGGCCTGATCCTGGCGAGCTCTGCCATTGCCAACTGCCAAACCAACTGGCTTGTTGCCGTTGTCGCCGTGGCCGTGATCGTCATCTGCAACATCTGGGGCCGCGGCATGGTCAAGATCGTGCCGATTTTGCTGGGCGTTGTGGTGAGCTATGCTGTCGCGGCGGTGCTGGGCGAGGTTGATTTTTCGGGCGTTGCCGCCGCTCCGTGGGTCGGTCTGCCCATCGTGTGGGACAACACCGTGTTTGCGCTCTTTGGCCCGCAGTTCGATAGCGGTCTTGCCACGACGGCTATCATCACCATCATGCCGCTGGCCTTTGCGACCATGATTGAGCACATTGGCGATATCTCCGCCATTGGCTCCACTTGCGAGCGTAACTACATCGCCGATCCTGGTCTGCATCGCACGTTGCTCGGCGACGGCCTTGCCACGATTCTGGCTTCGCTCTTTGGCGCTCCGGCCAACACTACGTATGGCGAGAACACCGGTGTGCTTGCGCTTACGCGCGTGTTCGACCCGCGTGTGATTCGCATTGCCGCCTGCTGCGCCATCGTGCTTTCGTTCTGCCCCAAGTTTGCTGCTGTAATCGCTGCTATGCCGGCGTGCGTTATCGGCGGCGTGTCGCTCGTGCTCTACGGCATGATCAGTGCCGTGGGCGTTCGCAACCTTATCGAAAACCAGGTCGATTTCCAGAACAACCGCAACGTGCTGGTTGCGGCTCTGGTGCTCGTGCTCTCGCTCGGCATTGCCTACAGTACCGCCGGTGCCATCGTGCTGGAGCTGGGCGGCGTGACGATTTCGCTTTCGGGCCTTGCCGTGGGCTCGCTGGTGGGCATTGTGCTCAACGCCATCCTGCCCGGTAATGACTTTGAGTTCGATACTTCCGAGCTTGAGGAGACTACTGAATAGTAGCTGCGTTCAGCCAAATTATAGATGGCGTCCATGCGTATGTACGCGCGGACGCCATCTATAATGCGTCAGTATCCAGTGGATGCCGCGCGCCATGCGCAGGTCAGTTTGGGCAAAGTGATTGCCAGGGTTGAGCTCCAGCGTTGTTGGAATGTCGCGCTCGATAAACAGCTCTTCCATCGCGCGCGTATCGTCGAGTACGTGCCGCATCATGCGGTTGGGCGTCTTGGTTTCCTTTTTACCGAGCGACAGATAGGCGGCGTCGGGCGTAGCTGTCATCGTGCGCTCGCGCGCGTAGTCGATAAAGCCGGGGAACCACAGCGACCCCGACGCACTCGCCGTGCGCTCAAAGACATCTGTTTGCCAAAGTGCCCACAGTGCAAAAAGACCCGCCAACGAGTAGCCGGCAATGCCGCGCCAGGTGGGCGGGCAGGGAAGTGATGATTCGGCCTCTGGGATTATCTGATTTAGCAGTTCATCGAGAAACTCAGACGCCTGTCCGCCAAAGGGCTCGGCATCTCGTATAGTTCCGTCGCATTCCCAGGGGCTCAGCTCGCGATTCCAATCGAGCCCTCCAATGGCGACAAGGGCGAATGGCGGGCAGTCGAGCTCTCGGCAGCGCTCGTAGACTTCACTACCGTCGCCCATAACCACGGGGAGGTAGATGACGGGCGCACCTTCCGCACACTCTGAATAAACGGTTATCTGCTTATGATGCGCTTCCAAGGCAGGCTTCTCTCGGTGTTGTGATATTGACAGCCTCAATTGTCGCACGCTGGCACGGGGCAGACGCTAAAAGAAAGGCTCGGAGCCGCTCGATGCGACTCCGAGCCTTGTTGTTTTGCTTTAACAGACTATGCCGTTACGCCACGAAGAAGTAGACGAGGAAGGCAAGGGCTGCGATCCACATGAGCGGCTTGATCTTGGAGGCCTCGCCCTTAAAGAGCGCGACGATCACGTAGGCGATAAAGCCCAGGCCAATGCCGGCAGAGATGGAGTAGGTGAAGGGCACGCCGGCGACAATCATGAACGCCGGGAAACCCTGCGACACGTCGGACCAGTCGATCTCGGAGGCTTCGCTCATCATGAGGTAGCCGACGTAGACCAGAGCACCGCAGGTGGCGGCGCTGGAAACGATGGTGACGATGGGGGAGAAGAACGCGGCGAGAATGAACAGCACGCCGGTGGTGACGGAGGTGAGGCCCGTGCGGCCACCGTCGGCAGCGCCAGAGGTGGACTCGACGAAGGTGGTGATGGAGGAGACGCCCATAAAGCCACCGGCAGCAGCAGCCACGGAGTCGACGACCAGGATGGGACGGATGTCCTCGACATTGCCGTCTTCGGTTAGGAACTCGCCCTGCTTGGCGACGGCCATCGCAGTACCCATGGTGTCGAAGAAGTCACTCATGAGCAGCGAGAAGGCAACGACGAGCAGCATCGGGTCGGTCAGGACCTTTACGATGGCCATGTTGCCATCGGCGGTGCTGGCAAACGGGGCGCCAAAGGTCGAGAAGTCGAGCGGTGCGATGAGGCCCTCGGGCGCATGGGTGACGCCCAGCGGGATACCGGCGATAACGGCGACGATGATGCCGATGAGCAGCGAGCCCGGCACGTTGCGGGAAGCAAGGGCAACCGTCACGACGATGGAGATGATGCCGACGATAAAGGTGGGGGAGGCGATGTCGCCCAGGCCGACGAGCGTACCGGCGCCAGCGGTGATGATGCCGGCATCGCACAGGCCAATCATGGCGATGAACAGGCCCAAGCCAACCGAGATGGCGTGGCGCAGGACCACGGGGATGGCGTCCATGATGGCCTCGCGCAGGCCGCACAGGACGAGCAGCAAGATGACGATACCCTCGAGGAAGATAACGCTCATGGCCACGTGCCAGTCACCGCCGCACATGGTGGTGGCTATGCCCGCGATCATGGCGTTGATGCCCAGACCCGACGCGCAGGCGAGCGGGCGGTTAGCGAAGATGCCCATGCAGATGGTCATGATGCCGGCGCCCAGGCAGGTGGCGCAGGCGAGCGCTCCCGCATCGATGCCAGCGCCCGAGAGCACCGCGGGGTTGACGGCGATGATGTAGGCCATCGCCAGGAATGTTGTCAGTCCAGCGCGGAGTTCGGTCCCGATTGTGGACTTGCGCTCACTGACGTGAAAAAGTTCGTCCATGCATACCCTTTCCTTGTTCGGCCCCGAGTTTAGGCCGATTGACACGAACTCAACTACTATAGCCCCTTTACGACGCTGTTGTTCCTCGCATGTTGATGTTCGGCGCTTTGTAACGGACGCGCGGTATTTTCCGTATGATAATGTGTGGGTACCGTATACTAAAGCGGTTACAACGACCCCTATGGAGGAATGTATGATTAAAGAGCTCTGCCACGACGAGGCTATCCTGTCCCAGCGTTGCGAGGTTGCGACCGTCGAGGACGAGTCGGTTGCTCAGGATCTGATCGATACCATCAAGTCGCTCGACGATGCCGGCTGCCTTGCCGCTAACCAGATTGGCGTCACCAAGAAGGTTTGCGTCTACCTGGACGATGCCGGCGAGCCCCACGTGCTCTACAACCCCCGTCTGGTGTTTGGCCTGGGCGCCAGCAAGATGGAGGAGAGCTGCCTGACGCACGAGGAGGTCACCAAGTCCACGCGCTATATCAAGTGCAAGGTTGCCTTTGACCAGATCGTCGACGGCAAGATGAAGGAGTGCCGCCGCGACTACGCGGGCTTTGAGGCACAAATGGTCCAGCATATGATCGACCACTGTCTAGGAAAGTTGGTCTAAGGGGATCAAAGCACCGCACCTTGCCGCTCAATCGTCGCTTGCGTACCGTTAGTACGCGGCGCTCCTCTTTCGTGGCAATCTGCGGCACTTTGACCCCTTAGACGACCTGCGGGGTTAACTTGGTTGAGTTTATCCTGCTTGAATAGTCTGGGCATGACATTGTTGTCATGTCCGGGCTTTTGTGTTTAGCGCCTTTTTGTTTGGAGACAATGAAATTAGCAAGAACGTAAAGCTAGGAGGCGCTATGTGTACGAGTATTCGATTTACCGATAATTCTGGCCACATGTATCTGGGCCGCAATCTCGACTGGAGCTTTGACTACGGCCAACAGGTTCGCGTGATGCCGCGCGGGTTTCACATTCCGTATTCGTTTATCGACGACGCGACAGCGGCGCACGCGGTGATCGGTATGTGCATCGATTACAAGAACTATCCCATGTTTTTCGATTGCGGTAACGATGCGGGTCTGGCTGTGGCGGGGCTCAACTTTCCCGGCTATGCCGAGTATGCCGAGGGCCCGGTTGATGGAAAGACCAATATCGCGGCCTATGAGTTTCCCCTGTGGGTGGCAGCGACGTTCTCGACGGTCGATGAGGTCGAGGCCGCGCTGCGCGACACGGTGATTGTCGCCAAATCTGCCGGAGAGGGGCTGGGCGTGTCGCTGCTCCATTGGATTATCGGCGACAGCCAGCGTAGCATCGTGGTCGAGATGATGGCTGACGGCCTGCATGTATACGACGATCCGGTCGACACCCTTGCCAATCAGCCCACCTTCCCGTGGCACATGGAAAACCTGCGCACCTATATCACGGCCACAAGCGATTTTCCGCAGACGGCGACATGGCGTGGCGCCGAGCTCAAGCCCTATGGTGCGGGTGCCGGCATGCGCGGTATTCCGGGTGACTGCTATTCGCCGAGCCGTTTTGTAAAGGCGGCGTACCTCAATGCCAATTACCCGCAAAAGGAGAGCGAGACCGAAAACGTCGTCCGCATGTTCCGCTCGCTCGAGGGCGTGGTGATGATCGAGGGGGCGTCCAGGATGGGCGATGGCAAGTTCGAGAAGACTATCTACACCGGATGCTTTAGCGCGCGCACGGGCAATTATTACTACGCGATGTATGGGGATCCGTCGATTCGCTACGTGAGCCTGATGGATGCCGAGGGCGCGAGCCCCGATAGGCTCGTGGTTCCCGAGCCGCGTCGTTCGTAGCTCACCGGTCCGTTGCGACATAAAACGGCTCCGCACCTTTTATGAGATGCGGAGCCGTTGTCGTCAATGGCTGGTGGCGTGTTAGAAGTTGGCGTCGTTGAGCTGGGTGCTCTCGAGTCCGTCGAGTTGCTGTTGCTCGGGCGTATCGGCGACGCTCTCGAGCAGCTCGGTGGGATCGACGTTCATGCTCTTGCCGGCCTCGTTGCCGTTGACCAGGTCGTCTGAGAAGATGTCGACTTCCATTTCCTCGGCCTCTTCAATCTGAACCTCGAGCGGCACCTGGGTGCGCACGAGCTTAACGGCCGGGCGCATGCGGGCAAACAACGGCACGTACTCGATGATGATGGCAGAGTTCTCGAGACCGTACCAGCGCGCCGGGCTTCCGCAGGCGCGGCGGACGGCGTACTTGATGGCCATCACACGGTGGTCGTTGCGGTTGATGTCCGTTTCGGGGGCAAGCATCTTGCGCAGCATGCAAAAACGGAAGTCGCCCACGTTGCCGCGTGTCTCGTAGATAGAGTAGGTGTGATGCTGCGGCGGCAACTCACCCGATGCCATCAGGTCGCCGACGATCTGGCGCAGGTAGGCGTTGATGCGCTGGTTGACCTTAAAGCCCAGGTCCAAGCGCACGCGGAACAGGAAGTCTGTGCCAAAGGTCTCAACGGAATACTCATGCGTATAGGGCTCGTCGGTAACGTGCACGTTGATGAACCAATATGCCTTGGCGCGCTTGGGGTGCTTGTCCAGGATGGAATAGAGCACGTCGCGATCGAGCGTGAGCGGGTCGGGGCTGTTGGTGAGAAATACCAGATTGTCGGCGAGCACGGGATAGGTCTCGTCGTTGCGCAGGCGGTTGAGCTGGTCGATGTACTTGGAGACGGGCAGCAAAATCGTCTGCGTGCGCTCGATGGCGGTGCCGCGGCGCCACACGTACATAAGGCCAAACAGCAGTGCGGCCAGGAAGATCATGAGGTAGCCGCCGTCAAAGAACATGGTGAGGCACGAGGCGAAGAAGCACAGCTCAATGGCACCAAAGAGCAGGGCGAAGACGCAGGCGCCCAGCCTGTGCTTGAGGACGCCGGCGATGTAGCTCGTCAAAAGCGTCGTGGTCATGAGCATGGTCACGGTAATGGCGAGGCCGTAGGCGCTCTCCATGCGCTCGGAGTTTTGGAACAGCAGCACGATGAAGATACAGCCGACCCACATGATGTTATTGACGAGCGGAATATAGAGCTGACCCTTGGTGTCGCTGGGGTAGTGGATGCGCAGGTGCGGCATAAGGTTGAGGCGCGTTGCCTCGGATACCAGCGAGAATGAGCCGGTGATGAGGGCCTGCGAGGCGATGATGGCCGCCACGGCCGAAAGCACGATGGCAAAGGGGCGCAGGGGCTCGGGAAGCATCATATAGAACGGGTTAACGATATCCATCGCGAGCATCTGGGGGTTGGAGTTGTTGGCGAGCAGCCAAGCGCCCTGACCCAGATAGTTAAGGATGAGGGCCGCCTTAACAAACGGCCAGGATGCGTAGATGTTGGCTTTGCCCACGTGACCCATGTCCGAATAGAGCGCCTCGGCGCCGGTCGTCGACAGGAAGACAAAGCCGAGCACCATGATGCCCGAGTGGTTGATGGGCGAGAACAGGAACATGATGCCGCGGATGGGGTTGAGCGCGCGCAGGATGGACAGGTTGCCGAGCATGTTGAACAGGCCGGCGCCTGCCAGGAACAGGAACCACAACGTCATGAGCGGGCCGAACAGCTTACCGATCGACGAGGTACCGGCGCGCTGCATGGCAAATAGGCCGCAGATAATGATGATGGTGATGATGATGACGTTGGTCTGGCCGTCGCCCAGCAGCGCGTGGCCCCACTCGATGGTACGCAGGCCCTCGATGGCTGTGGTGACCGTGACCGCGGGGGTGAGGATGCCGTCGGCGAGCAGCGCCGCGCCGCCGATCATGGCGGGAAGGATCAGCCACGGCGCCACTTTGCGCACCAAGCTAAACAGGGCGAAGATGCCGCCCTCGTTGTGGTTATCGGCCTTCATGGCGATAACCACGTACTTGACCGTGGTCACGAGCGTCATGGTCCAGATGACGAGCGAAAGCGCTCCTAAGATCATGTCCTCGCTGACGGTACCGATGCCGCCGTTGTTGGCGACGATTGATTTCATGGTGTACATGGGGCTCGTGCCGATGTCGCCATAGACGACGCCGAGCGTAACGAGCAGCATGCCAGCGGAGAGGGGAATGGCTCCATGCCCGCCTTGACCACGCTGGTCTTGGGGGCTTGCCTCCAGTTTGTTGTGTGCCACGTGGACTCCCTTAGACATCCGGCTATCTGTCTAGGACAAAAAACTTTATGCCGTCTTTATACATACAAGAGCAGTTTGGCACATCGGGTTATTTTAGACAATAATCCCCATCTGGGGATTATTCATATACGCAGGTAGTATTTCAAAACAGGGGCTTTTAAGCACGTACTGTCTGGGCGATGCCAGCCTTGGCGTTTGCACGTTTGCCGGCGAGTTCGCAAAAAATCGCGCCGCCGATGATAAGCGCGGCGCCCATCAGGCGGACCGGTGTTATGGCTTCGCCCAAAAGGACGGCCGAGAACACGACGGCCGAAAGCGGCTCGAGGTAGCCGACGACCGCGACGGTCTGGACGGGCAGCTTGGCGACGGCACTAAAGTAGAGCAGGCAACCGATGCCGGTGTTGACGACGCCGAGCATGACGACGGCGCGCCAATCAATACTGGTGGCGACGCCGGCGGACAGGAATGAGGGAGCGCCCTGCGTGATGAGCGTGAGGACCAGCGCGGTCACAAAGGCGGCGCTCACCTGGAGCGCGGAGTTCTCGAGGCCTTCGATGTGTGGCGCACCCTTGCTAGCGATGACCATCAGCGCATAGCAAAATGCCGAGGCGATACCGCAGACGATACCCGCAATGGGCATATTGCCGCCTAGACCTTGCGCTGCAATGAGAAAAGCACCACAAGCAACGGCGACAAAGCCGGCGATTTTGCCGCCGGTCAGCTTTTCGCCAAAGATGAGCGGGGAGAGCGCCATGACAATGATGGGGCCGCAGTAGTACAGCAGCGAGGATACGCCGACGCCGATCGTCTGGTAGGCGCGGAACAGAAAAATCCAGCTGGCGCCTAGCGCGGCTCCCGAGAGGAGGAGGGCTGCGGCTTCGCGGGGGCGAGATGGCGCCTGCAACTTATGGCGTTGGGTGATGGCGAGAATGGTGACAAGCGAGAGTGCGCCCAAAAACGTACGCAGTAGCACGATATCCGAGCTCGGCAGCGCGATGGCAGCGGCGATAATGCCGTTGGAGCCAAACAATAGCAATGCTGCTAAGTACGTAAACAGTCCGTTGTTCATGCGCTGACATCCCCTCTATATCCGAGCATCTTCACTATGGGTGAACTGGCTTTAGAAGAAAAGCGAATATAATGCATGGCTAACATGACAAAAACTCATGCAAAGATGGAGGGGTGCCGTGGAAACGAATATTCAAAAGATGCAGGTGTTGCTCGAGACCGTGCGCGCCGGCAGTTTTACGCGCGCCGCCGAGCGGCTGAGCTATTCGCAGTCGGGCGTGAGCCGTATGGTGGCCGATCTTGAGGCCGATTGGGGCTTTAAGGTGCTCGACCGCAGTCGCGAGGGCGTAGTGCTTTCTGCTGACGGGCGGCAAGTTATGCCGGCGGTCGAGGCGTTATGCGAGGAATTTGTTCGTTTGCAGCGACGGGTGGATGAGATGCGTGGGCTCATGCGCGGCAAAATCTGCATCGGTACGTTTTCGAGTGTGGCGACCCACGTGCTGCCGCCGGTGATTGCGCGCTTTCGCGCCGATCACCCGGACGTCGATTATGAGTTGCTGATGGGTGATTACTCAGAGATTGAACAATGGGTGGCGGAAGGGCGCTGCGATCTGGGCTTTATCCCGCGTGAGCCCCGAGAAAACGGCATGACATCGCGGTCTTTGGTGCGCGACGAGTTGATGGCGGTAGTGCCGGCAGACTCTTTGCTTGCCACGGCGGAGACTATCTCTCTAGCCGAGTTGGCCAACGAGCAGTTTATTCTGCTAGAACGAGGCACCGATGACGAGATAACGCCGCTGTTTCGTCGGGCGGGACTGGCAGTGCGCTCAAAACTGTCGACCTGGGATGATTATGCGATTATGGCCATGGTCGAGGACGGTCTGGGCGTGAGCATTCTTCCCGCGCTCATCTTGCGCCGCTGTCAGTTCGATGTTGCCGTGCGTTCGCTCGAGGGACATCCCCATCGGCAGATCAATGCGATATATCGCACGGCTGATATTTCGCTTGCCGCCGCTCGACTCCTTGAATACCTCTAAACGTGTGCACGTCATTGTCTGCTTTGGGCAAATCTCGGAGTTCGGTACGTTTTCTTATGAAATTGAACTTCCGAATGAGGTACGGCGCTATACTGCTTGCTAAATTGAACTTTGGTTCAATTCGTGTTCTATAAATTGAACTTTGCCAGCAAGGAGGTTCTAGTGGCCCAAGAGACGTTTAGCGATCGCCTGCGACAGACTATGTCCAATCGCGACGTTCGCCAGTCGGACGTAATCCGCGCATCGGAGATGCTCGGCAAAAAACTCGGCAAGAGTCAGATGAGCCAATATGTGAGCGGCAAGACGATCCCGCGGCGCGATGTGGCCGAGCTGCTCGCCCGTATTTTGGAGGTCGATGTTACCTGGCTGCTTGCCGGCGACGCCGATCAAGGCGAGGCATCATCACTCCGCAACGATTCCAAGCCCGAACCCCATCCCTCAGCTCAAATTGCAAGGAGCGCCACCATGCGTACTTTTTCTAAATCCACCAAACTCGACAACGTCCTGTATGACGTGCGCGGTCCCGTCGTCGACGAGGCCGCCCGTATGGAGGACGAGGGCGAGCGCATCCTCAAGCTCAATATCGGCAACCCGGCGCCCTTCGGTTTCCGCACGCCCGATGAGGTCATCAAGGACATGCGCCAGCAGCTGCCCGACTGCGAAGGCTATTCCAACTCGCGTGGCCTGTTCTCCGCGCGCAAGGCGATCATGCAGTATTCGCAGATCAAGGGCCTGCCCAACGTTCAGATGGAGCATATCTACACGGGCAACGGCGTGTCCGAGCTCATTCAGCTTTCGATGAACGCGCTGCTCGACAATGGCGACGAGATTCTGATCCCCAGCCCCGACTATCCGCTCTGGACGGCGTGCGCAACCCTTGCCGGCGGTCATCCCGTACATTATCTGTGCGATGAGCAGGCGGATTGGTATCCCGACCTGGAGGATATGGAGTCCAAGATCACGAGCGCGACCAAAGCCCTCGTCATCATCAACCCCAACAACCCTACGGGTTCTGTCTATCCGCGCGAGGTGCTCGAGGGCATCGTCGAGATTGCACGCAGGCATCAGCTGATGATCTTTGCCGATGAGATCTACGACCGCCTGTGCATGGACGGCTACGAGCACGTCTCGATTGCCTCGCTCGCTCCCGATCTGCCCTGCGTCACCTTTAGCGGCCTTTCCAAGTCGCACATGATCGCGGGTTATCGTATTGGCTGGATGGTGCTTTCGGGCAACCAGCGCTGCATGAGCGACTTCATCATGGGCATCAACATGCTCTCCAACATGCGCCTGTGCTCCAACGTGCCGGCTCAGTCGATCGTTCAGACGGCACTCGGTGGCCATCAGTCCGTTAACGACTACATCCGTCCCGGCGGCCGTGTCTACGAGCAGCGCAACTTTGTGTATGAGGCGCTCAACAAGATTGACGGCATCTCGGTGGTTAAGCCGCGCGCGGCGTTCTACATCTTCCCCAAGATGGATGTGAAGAAGTTCAACATCACCGATGACGAGCAGTTCGCCCTTGACCTGCTGCACGAGAAGAAGATCCTGATCACGCGTGGCGGCGGCTTCAACTGGGCTGAGCCCGACCACTTCCGCATCGTGTACCTGCCGCGCATGGAAGTGCTCAAAGAGTCCCTCGAAGACCTCGCCGATTTCTTTGACCATTACCGCCAGTCGTAGGGGATAGAAACTCCGCACTATGAAAAGCTCCCTGCAGTTGTTTTGCTGCAGGGAGCTTTCTTGAATCGGCGGAACTAAATAACAATCCCGTTGCAGTGGTCGATTTCGTGCTGGATGATCTCGGCGGTGTAGCCCGAGAAGTTTTTGATGCGGTGGACGAAGTTCTCGTCCAAATACTCCACCTTAATGCGGCGATAGCGGGTACAGGGACGCTCGCCGATCAGCGAGAGACATCCTTCGCTCGTCTGATAGGCATTGACCTGCTCAAGAATTTGAGGGTTGTACATCAGGAGTGTCCTGTTGCCGTCCTTTACGCAGATGATGCGTTTGCGCACGCCAATCATGTTGGCGGCGAGGCCCACGCACTCGTGCTCATGCTCGTGGAGTGTATCCAGGAGGTCCTGCCCGGTCGCGGCATCGTCGGGTCCCGCGTCTTCGGAAGGCAGGCGCAAAAAGAACTCAGATTTCATGATGGGCTTAATCATGGCGGGCTCCTCATGTCTCATGCTTTCGTGGACTTTTAATAATAGCGCGGAAGGAAAGCTGTGCGTCCGCGTTACAATCTTTCGACGTTGGACCATGTTGTCAGACTCGTCGTGTACGGCGTCTGGCGTAAGTCTAGGGCTCATTTTTCGCCCTGGACTGTTCCTCTGGGGCGATGCAACTGTCGTTCCAAGAGGAAGGAAATGCATGGGGAGCAAATCTCAGCAACAAGTTCAAGTAACGCCATCGGCCACTGCGGCGCTTCTCGTCGTTATGTATATTGCGGCCTTTGTTGCCGCGTTTAACGAGAACATCATTAACGTGGCGTTGCACGACATTATGGCGGCCTTTTCGGTGAGTGCCACCACGGCGCAGTGGCTCGTCTCGGGCTACATGATTGTGACGTCGATCTTTACGGCCATCATGGCCTTCCTGTCCGGCCGTTTCTCGACGCGCAAGCTGTTGTTTTTCGCATGCGGATGTATGGTCGCCGGCGAAGTCCTGTGTCTGATCGCTCCGTCGTTTAGCGTTTTGCTGCCAAGTCGTATTTTACAGGCTGCGGGATCGGGCATCTTGTTTCCGCTCATGATGAACGTGGTGCTGTCTTGCGCCCCGCGCGAGAAGCTCGGTCTGTATCTGAGCCTGGGCGGTGCCTGCATTACGCTGGGGCCGGCGTTTGGACCCGTGATCAGCGGTCTTATGTGTACGTTGTTTGGCTGGAGGGCGGTGTTCGTAGTGCCGCTGGTGGGCGGCATTGCGGTCGCTGCGGCGGGCGTAAAGCATGTCCAGAATGTCGGAGAGCGCTCGAACACCACGCTCGATATTCTGTCGGTAGTTTTGCTCGCCGCCGGTATTACGGCTTTTGTGTATTCCGTAGGCGAGTTCTCGACCAATCTGATTGCCGGTATCGTGACGTTCTTCGCCGCCATTGTGCTGCTCGGCCTATTTGCGGCCCGCCAGCTCAAGCTCGAGCATCCGGTGCTTAACGTGCGTCCCATGGCGAGCGTTCGCTTTTGGCCTGCGTGCCTGCTTGTGGTGGTGTCGATGATGACGACGTTCTCGATGAGCGTTTTGTTGCCGCTCTATTTTGAGGGCGCATACGGCATGACCGCACTTGTTGCGGGCCTGCTCATTTTGCCGGCGATTGCCTGCAACGCCGTGACCTCGATTGTGGGCGGACGCGTGATGGACGCCCGTGGCGCATGGCCGCTGCTGCCGGTCGGCTTTGCCCTGATTGCCGTGGGGCAGACTGCCATCTCGATGACGGCGGCAAGTATGAACATCGGCGTCGTCGTGGCGCTGACCGTTGTGGTGTATGCCGGAGTCGGTTTGGTGCTGAGCCCCTCGCAAACGGCCGGCTTGGAGACGCTGCCTGCCGCTGAGCATCCCCACGGAACGGCATTGCTTAACACGTGGAACATGATTGCCGCATCGTTTGGCCCATCGCTGTTTATCGGTCTGCTCTCGAGTTCTGCGCCGACTGCCGGCGCGGCTGGCGCTGCGACCGACGTTGCCCAGGCGATTGGATTTGCAACTGCCGTGCGTGTGGCGGCTGTGATTGCCGTGGTCGGGTTCGCGACGTCGCTGGTGTACGCTCGTCGCGAGTCGCACATGTCGCATTAATGTGTGCACATAGATTCTGCAGCTAGATTGGATGGCAACACCATAAACTAATGGACGTTTTGCCGAGAGGTATGAATGTTTAAAGCGCAAAGAGTGCGCGACGGGCCCCGCGAATGGGGCGATGATGCCCGAGAGGGCTAAGAAGGAGTCTCATGTCCGAGAACGAAGAGATCATGAACGAGACCGAGAACGAGACCATGGCTGCCGAGGTTGAGGCAGTCGAGACCGTGGAGACCGAAGCTGCCGAGGTTGAGGCTGCTGACGAGGTTTCCGCCAAGGAGGAGGCCGAGGTTGTCGAGGCCGCCGTTGATTACGATGACGAAGAGCTGATGGACAAGATGCAGAAGGCCGCCCGCCTGCTGCGTAGCCGTCGCTTTGCTATTTCCAAGGAGGAGGAGGCCAAGGCCGAGCGCATGGCGAACATCGAGCGCGCCATCAAGCTTCTTGACCTCAAGCCCAAGATGGAGCAGAAGGAAATGTCCGACCTGCTGGGCATGCGCCTCCGTGAGCTCGATGGCCTGATGGCCGAGGCCGAGGCTGCCGATCTGGTCGGCCGCATCGACGACGCCGAGGGCGATATGCGCAAGATTGTTGTCTTCGCCGCCGAGGATGCCGCTGAGGGCCTGGTCGAGCTTGCCAACAAGAAGGAGAAGCTCCTGCCCGAGCTTTCTTATGAGGAGGCCACCGAGCTGATGGCCGCTCTCGATAAGGTTATCGCTCCGCTCGTCGCCATGGGCCTGGACGAGGATCGCGGTCCTCGCGGCGGCCGTGACGACCGTGGCGGCCGTGGCGGCGACCGTGGCGGTCGCGGCGGCTTTGGCGATCGCGGTGGCCGTGGCGGTGACCGTGGCGGTCGCGGTGGCGATCGCGGCGGCCGTGGCGGCTTTGGTGACCGTGGCGGCGACCGTGGCGGTCGCGGCGGCTTTGGCGGCAACCGTGGTGGCTATGGCGATCGCGGCGGCAACCGTGGTGGCTTCGGCGGTAACCGTGGTAACGACCGCGGCGGTCGTGGTGGCGACCGTGGCGGCCGCAACGGCGGCGGCTTCCGCGGTAACCGTTTCTAGGGGGTTACGCGGTTCTACGAACCGCGTAACTAGTTGACGCTGCGCGCCCACCAGAGCGACAACTTGTCATTCAAAGAGGACGGCATGACCAGAAGGTCTATGCCGTCCTCTTTTCATGTCAATTTGTTCGCTCTGGTGGGCGCTCGCTGTCGGTACCAAAACATCGGCATCCCCAAGGAATCATTTGTACCAAAAAATGAGAGTGATAATCTCCCGGTATGAGCCCATATTCATGCTCAAGGTGGGAGATTATCCACTCTCGTTTCGCTTGTTGATTTCGATGCCTACATTTGTAGGAACAGTTCGTGGAGGCGGGTGTCTTCGTCGAGTTCGGGGTGGAAGGTTACGCCGAGCTGGTTGCCCTGGCGCGCGGCGACGATACGGCCGTCGACTTTCGCTAAGGCCTTTGCGTCGCCGTGGACCTCGACGATGCGGGGCGCGCGGATAAACGTCAGCGGCACTTCACCGTCGATGCCAGCTACCTGCCCCTTGGTTCGAAAACTGCCGAGCTGCCTGCCGTAGGCATTGCGCTCAACGAGCACATCCATGGTTGCCAGGCGCGGCGTGCCCTTATCGTCATGGGCGGCAAGGTCGTGAGCCAGCAGAATCAGGCCGGCGCAGGTGCCCAGGATGGGCATGCCTTCAACAATGCGGGTGCGAAGCTCCTCGAGCATGCCCAACTCATCTAACAGCTTCCCTTGAACGGTAGACTCGCCGCCGGGAAGTACCAGACGGTCAAAGTCCTGCTTTAAATCAGCCGCCTGCCTCAGCTCAATACAGCGCGCGCCCAGCTCGGATAGTCTTGCCTCGTGCTCGGCAAATGCGCCTTGGACCGCCAGCACGGCGACCGTTTGGTCTGCATAATCGCTCATGTGCGATCCTTTCTGCTGGACTAGCGCCCGCGCTCTTCCATGATAATCTCGATCTCGTCGGCGTTGATGCCCACCATGGCCTCGCCCAGGTCCTCTGAAAGCTCGGCAATGAGCTTGGCATCGGTGAAGTTTGCCACGGCCTTGACGATGGCGGCTGCGCGCTTGGCGGGGTCGCCGCTCTTAAAGATGCCCGAGCCGACAAACACGCCTTCGGCGCCCAGCTGCATCATCAGCGCGGCGTCGGCGGGGGTCGCTACGCCGCCGGCGGCAAAGTTCACGACGGGAAGCTTACCCGTGGCATGGACCTCGCGCACCAGCTCGACCGGAACCTGCAGTTGCTTGGCTGCCTCAAAGAGCTCGTCGTTGCGCAGGGCAACAACGTCACGGATCTGCTTTTGGATCTTGCGCATGTGACGCACGGCCTGAACGACGTCGCCCGTACCCGGCTCACCCTTGGTGCGAATCATCGTGGCGCCTTCGGCAACACGGCGCAGCGCCTCGCCCAGATCACGGGCGCCGCAGACAAACGGCACGTCAAACTGGGTCTTGTCGATGTGATAGACGTCATCGGCAGGGGAGAGAACCTCGGACTCATCGATGTAGTCGATCTCGATGGCCTGCAGGACCTGCGCCTCGACGATGTGACCGATGCGGCACTTGGCCATGACGGGGATGGAGACGGCCTCCTGGATGCCCTTGATCATCTTGGGGTCGCTCATGCGCGAGACGCCGCCTGCGGCACGGATGTCGGCCGGGATGCGCTCGAGGGCCATGACGGCGCAGGCGCCTGCCTCCTCGGCGATGCGTGCCTGCTCGGGCGTGGTAACGTCCATGATGACGCCGCCCTTGAGCATCTGCGCGAGCTCGCGATTGAGTTTGACGCGGTCGGCCTTGCTGTTCTGTTCTGCCATGGTTGCTCCCTTGGTTGGCATGTGCATTGCTTGACGGAACATCCTATCGGGGAGCTGGGTATGACAAAATACTCAGTTTTCGAGATAATTACAAGGTCAGACTAATACCAGATTGAATGACTTAATAAGGTCAGGTGATAGGCTCATGCTTGACTACAATTTGGAAAAACGCGGCGAAGCATCGCTCTATGAGTATGTTTACCAGCAAATTCGAGATGATATCGTAGCTGGACGCATTGTGGCGGGGGAGCATTTGCCGTCTAAGCGCGCCTTTGCCAGTCATCTGGGAATCAGTGTTATTACCATCGAGAATGCATATAGCCAGTTACTCGCTGAGGGCTATATTTGCTCAATACCACGTCGTGGCTACTACGCTTGCGAGCTTCCGGATGCACCGGTTTTGGCTTCGGCTGCGGAGGGCATCGACCGAGATGCCGTCTCTGTGGGCCCCAGCGTGCATGATGTCAACGGACAGGTCGAGCGATTCGATGCGCTTTCTCCTTCTGCTTTGGAGGCGGCGCGGCTTTGGCAAAGCGCGCTACGGGCGACGCTGGCATCCGAAGACGAGCGCGAAATCTTTTCGCCCGCACCGGCGCAGGGCACTGCTCGGCTGCGACGCGCAATTGCTCACCATCTGCACGGGACAAGGGGTATGAATGTCGACCCCAACAACATCGTTATCGGTGCGGGCGCCCAGCTGCTCGATACCATGTTGGTTCAGTTGCTTGGCGCGGACAAGGTGTATGCGGTTGAGGATCCGGGCTATTTGCGTCTGACGCGTATCTATCAGGCTATGGGCTGCAAAGTTCGACATATCCCGTTGGATGATGAGGGCGTGGACTTGAGCACTCTGCAGAAAAGCGGGACCGATGTCCTTCACCTGATGCCGTCCCATCAGTATCCGACCGGTCTTGTGACGAGCATTGCGCGTCGCTATGCGCTTCTGAGCTGGGCCGCTGAGCGACCAGGTCGGTATCTCATCGAAGATGACTTTGATTGTGAGTTTCGCCTTGCCGGGAAGCCGATTCCCGCGCTCGCGTCGATTGATGCCGCCCAGTCGGTTATCTACACCAACACGTTTTCGAAGAGCCTTTCATCGGCGTTGCGTCTAGCGTACATGGTGCTGCCCGATGAGCTGATGGAGCGGTTTAGGTGCAACCTTGGTTTCTATGCCTCGTCGGTGAGTTCTGTCGACCAGGTCGCTTTGGCTCGTTTGCTGGAATCGGGTGATTACGAGCGGCATGTGAACCGCGTGCGCGTTCGTGCCCGCGAGGCGCGTGATGGCCTAGTGGCGCTTGTACGGAAGGCATTTCCGGCAGGGGAAGTCTCGATCGAGCATGCAGACGCGGGCCTTTACTGTATCGTGGTTGCGGAGCGTAGAACGGGCGGAAGCACTTTTGCACGGGCCCTCACGCGCTCGAGTATCCCGTTTATCGATATCAGTGACTGTTATTGGTGTGCCGATGGCGCATCTGTCCCTGAAAACTCAAGTCAAATTCTTGTTCAGTATGATGATCTGAGTCCAAAAGTGCTTAATACCTTGGAATTGCAGCTAATGGGGGCGCTCTGCAATCTAAGTGAGTAGACTTTTAGCACTTTGGCGACCAGGCAGTTTTGTAACAAGCTATCTACCTGCGGTTTTGAAAAGCAGGATGACCGGTCTGCTCGGGATGTTCAAAAAAGTCTACTCACTTGCCGCGCAAAGCTTCTACATGAGAAAAAATGGGGTTTTCAACAGGGTTTCGTCCAGCTCTCGGCAAGCTTTTGGCCAGTTGGGGAGGGCTGTTGAAAACTTGGCAGTCCGTTCGGCGCCATTTTTGCTGCGTTCGCGCCAATGCGTGACTGATTGGGTTGAAATTCGTGTTTTCCTGTGCCTATGAAGGATCTACTTTGTGACATATCAGCTTTTAGGTACTGGCGTTTGCCTCCTCAAGTCCGCGCTTTGTGTCCGCCGCTTCCACGACCGGAAGAAGACCGGCAGCGATATGATCTCGCCCGCAACCCGACGGCTGCGGTCGCGCTCGGTTTTCCGTTGTATACATTGGTTCGGACGAGAAACAAACGGACTTGTCCTGCCAGCATTAGGCAGCGGCTGTTTCTTGGTGAGCTTCCCAGGGAATCCGTGCTGGAAACGGAGCATGGGTTTTTGGTTACGTCTCCTCTACTGACGACATTCATCATGTCGCGGCATCTGACGGATCTTCAGCTTCTTTTGGTATTGGCGGAGATGTGTGGCTTGTTTGCGGTGTGTGCCCTGCCGGCGGTACTTGAGGCGGAGCTTTCGCGTGCAATTGATTCGGGCGCGATTTCGACAACGGTCGGTTGGGTGCGCTGCCCGTCCGAGGACGGCACCGCCTCAAATTTATGGCGTCGAGACGCTTTGGTTTTGGGCGGAGACCTTGACCGTTTTTGTTCAGATGTTTGCGGGATGCGTTACGGCAATAGATTTATGGCGGTATCGCAACTCGTTCCATTGGGTGCCGCGTCGCCTTTTGAGGTCGAGGCGTATTTGTTGCTTGGACTGCCGCGAGCCCTGGGAGGCGAAGGTTTTTGCGGCATAGAGCTTAATGTTGAAGTGATGCTAAGCACAAGTGCTCGAGCGATTGTGGGAAAGTCCCGTGTATATATCGACCTACTTCTTTCTTCGCCGGACGGCAGGCGACAGGTGGCCATTGAATGTCAGGGAAAGGCCTCGCACGGACGCGCAGGGGATGGCTTGCGTGACGCTGACCGCATGACGGCCCTTCAGGCCATGGGCTACGATGTGCTTCTCCTGACACACAGACAGATATCGGATGAGGATAGATTCCGCGCGATCGTTAAGGCCATATGCAGGATGCTCGATGCTGAATATCGTGATAAAAGCTCGGATGAGCAAAGGGCTGAGACATTACTCCGGTCTGAACTATTCGTTGACTGGACAAAATTGGGAGTAATTGACGGAAAGATGCCCGTTAGACACAAAATGGCTCGATCGTGGACGGCTGCGAATCTAAGTGAGTAGACTTTTGGCACTTTGGCGACTAGGTCGTTTTGCAACAAGGCATTTACCTGCGGCTTTATAAAGTGATATGGATGGTCTGCTTGGCAAGTTCCAAAAAGTCTACTCACTTAGTTTTTGACGAGAAGCCGATGCCGAAGACGGTCCTATTTCAGGGCGTTAACAAGTTCGTGAGGCACGAAAAAGGCCCGGACCAATACGGTCCGGGCCTCATCGAGCTAGAGGTTATGTCTCAAGCGGTTGGCTTAGCCGAAGTAGCGCTTGAGCAGGCCGGCGAAAGCCTTGCCGTGGCGAGCCTCGTCGCGAGCCATCTCGTGCACGGTGTCGTGGATGGCATCGAGGCCAGCGGCCTTGGCGCGCTTAGCAAGATCGGTCTTGCCGGCGGTGGCGCCGTTCTCGGCCTCAACGCGCATCTCGAGGTTCTTCTTGGTGGAGTCGGTTACGACCTCGCCCAGGAGCTCAGCGAACTTGGCAGCGTGCTCGGCCTCCTCGTGGGCAGCCTTCTCCCAGTACAGGCCGATCTCGGGATAGCCCTCGCGATGAGCGACGCGCGCCATGGCCAGGTACATACCGACCTCGGAGCACTCGCCCTCAAAGTTGGCGCGCAGGTCGGCAACGATGTCCTCGGAGACGCCCTCCATCTTGGCGACGCCCACGACGTGCTCGGCAGCCCACTCGAGCTGACCCTCCTCCTGCTTCAGGAAGCGAGAACCGGGAACGCCGCACTGGGGGCACTTGAAGTCCTCGGGCAGCTGGTCGCCGTCGAACTCTTCCACATAACCGCAAACGGGGCAAACAAACTTCATGATTCGATCCTTTCGATCGATGGCGATTGTGCGCTCGTCCGGTCCCGTAAGGGCCCTCTCCGGACGTGCGTCTTGACGAGTTCTATTATCCATAAATGCAACCAAATGTGAAGCCTATTAGGAATGATTTTTAATAAAACAATTTTGAGATATGAAGATGTTGATTGATTAACGATTGGCAGGCCGTCTTTGACCGCCGCTGAGTACAATCGGGCGAGCAAATGTTGACCTATCAACAAATGAAGGAGTTTCCTTTATGCATCTAGCCCGTCGTGCCTGGTGCCGAACATATCAGACGGTTTTTCGCATTGCATTGCCGATCCTGCCCTATACCGAGCCGCGCATTTTAGAGCATGCCGAGGATGTGCCCGCGGTGCTTCAAAAGCGCTCGATTCAGAAGGTCCTTATCGTGACGGATCCCGGCATTGCCCGTCTGGGACTCACGGCATCACTCGAGCGTGCGCTTACGGCTCAGGGGATTGGCGTTACGGTCTATGCCGAAACGCGTGCGAATCCCACGGTCTCGAATGTGGAGGAGGCGGCGTCCCTGTATCGAGAGAGCGCCTGCCAGGCCATTATCGGCTTTGGCGGAGGATCAGCCATGGACTGCGCCAAGGGCGTAGGCGCACGCATTGCGCAGCCAAACAAGCCCATCAACAAGATGCGCGGCCTGCTGCGGATTCATCGTCGCCTGCCGCTGCTCATCGCCGTCCCCACCACGGCAGGCACGGGAAGCGAGGTCACACTTGCGGCGGTAATTACCGATGACGAGACGCACTACAAGTACCCCATTAACGACTTTGTGCTTATTCCGCGCTTTGCGGTGCACGACCCCGAGTTTACGCGCGGTCTGCCCGCCTCCATTACGGGGCAGACGGGTATGGATGCCCTGACGCATGCCGTCGAGGCCTTTATCGGGCGAAGCACCACGCCCTATACGCGCAAGATGGCACGACAGGCGGTGCAGCTCATCCACGACAATTTGCTCGAGGCCTATGAGCATGGTGACGACATGCGCGCTCGTCGCAATATGCTTTCGGCGGCGTATAAGGCGGGCGTTGCGTTTACCCGCTCCTATGTCGGATATGTGCATGCCATCGCGCACAGTCTGGGCGGCCGATACGGAATTCCGCACGGTTTGGCCAACGCGATCATCCTGCCGCACATGCTTCGCGCTTATGGTGACGCTGCCGCCCCCAAGCTTGCCGATCTTGCTCGCATGGCGGGCATTGCGCCGGCTACCGCGCAGGACAGTCTTGCGGCCGAGGCCTTTATCGATTGGGTCGACCGCATGAACGCCGCCTTGGGCATACCCAAATATGTGACGGGCATTCGCCGCTCCGACATTTCCGAGATGGCGGCGCATGCCGATGCCGAGGCCAATCCCCTGTACCCCGTTCCGCTTCTAATGGACCGCTTGGAGCTCGAGCATATGTACGAAGTCGTTGCAGGTGGTATGTTTGAGAGCGAGAATTAGGAGGGCCCATGAACACCGAGGAAATTGCGCGCATCGTCGGCGATCAGCGCGCCTACTTTAAGACGCACGCTACGTTTGATGTTGATGCTCGACGTCGCGCGCTCGCGAGTTTACGCGATGCGGTGCGGGCCCACGAGGCCGATATCGCTCATGCGCTCAAGACCGATTTGGGAAAGTCGCATGACGAGGCCTATATGTGCGAGATTGGCACATCGCTTTCCGAGATTCGACATCAGATCGCTCACGTGGTTCGATGGAGTCGTCCGCGCCTGCGTCCGTGCGACCTCGCTAACGCCGTGAGCGTGTGCAAAACGCAAACCGTGCCCTATGGCGTCACGCTCATCATGGCGCCCTGGAACTATCCGTTTTTGCTGACGCTCGAGCCGCTCGCTGGCGCCCTTGCCGCGGGCAATACCGTGGTCATCAAGCCGAGCGCCTATGCTCCGGCATCGAGCGCGGTGCTCAGGCAAATCTGTGAAGAGGCATTTGATCCGCGCCTGGTGACGGTTGTCGAGGGCGGGCGCGCCGAGAACGAAGCGCTGCTCGATGAGTGCTGGGACAAGATCTTCTTTACCGGTAGCGTTCCGGTCGGCAAACTCGTCATGGAGCGCGCAAGTAAAAACCTTACGCCCGTGACGCTTGAGCTGGGCGGAAAGAGCCCCTGCATCGTGGATGCGACGGCAAACTTGAAGGTTGCGGCGCGGCGTATCGCCTTTGGTAAATGGCTCAACGTGGGGCAGACCTGCGTGGCGCCCGACTACCTGCTGGTCGATGCGCGCGTGCACGACGAGCTGCTGGACCTCATCAGGGAAGAGGCCCGCCGTATGTTTGGCGAGCATCCGCTCGATAACGAGGATTACGGGCATATCGTCAACGCCAAGCATTTTGCGCGCGTGCGCGGGCTGATCGATCCCGATAAGGTCGTGCTGGGAGGCACGGCGCGCGAGTCGTCGCTCAAGATTGAGCCGACGATCCTAGACGGCGTGACCCCCGATGACGCCGTGATGCAGGAGGAGATCTTCGGTCCCATCTTGCCGGTGCTGACGTTTGAGAGCCTAGACGAGGCCGAAGCGTTTATTACGGATCGTCCGACGCCGCTGGCCCTGTATATCTTTAGTCAGGATCGCGCAGTTCAGCAGCGCTTCGTGCGTTACGTGCCCTTTGGCGGTGGCTGTGTCAACGACACGATCATGCACTTGGCTACGAGCCATATGGGCTTTGGCGGCATGGGCGCGAGCGGTATGGGGCAGTACCATGGACGCGAGAGCTTCGATACGTTTAGCCACAAGAAGAGTATCGTGAACAAGGCAACTTGGCTGGACGTGCCGTTTCGGTATGCGCCCTACGCAAGCTGGAAGCACAAGTTCGTGCGCATGTTTGTGCATTAGAAAAGGGCGCAGGTAATACGAACAAGTGTTCCTATTACCTGCATTTTGCGTTAGACTACTGTTATGGAGCACGGATGGGCCAACTCCCTTTAGAAGGGATTTGGTATGAACGTAAGCGATGTTATTTCGTTATTGGCGTTGTTGATTGCGGCTATCGAACTCGGTCTGTTTATCGGCCGAATGAAATAGCCGCCCCCGCGTAAGCGAAGACGGCCACTTCTCACGATGAAAACGTGTATCGGAGTTGGCAAGACCCGCGGCAACGGGTGCCATCCGTGTTCCTATCTTATCTGCAAGCGTTCTGTCGCGCAAGCGTTGAGGCAAACGATTGAAGGACGCAGGCAGGATGTATTTGTGTCCGCGCGGGACCGTAGACTTCTCAATAAGGTTACACACCGGTTTATCCGGCCGTTAGAGGAGCTGCTATGTACGAGCCTTCGCGTGTTCTTCTGTCATTTCACATTGCAGGATTTCAGTATGCCGATGGCGCCTTGGTCTTGGGCGATCTTAAAGCGGGCGATAAGCTGACGCTGTGTACCGAGCGCGATAATCCCCATGACCCTGAGGCGGTTGCGATTTATTACGGCAACACCAAGCTTGGCTATGTTCCGGGAAACGAGGTCGGCCCACTGTCCTTGATGATGTATTACGGCCACGAGGACGTATTTGAGGCCCGCGTGCAACAGGTTGCCCCCGAGCGCAGCCCGTGGCATCAGGTGCGCGTTGGGCTCTATGTGGTGGATGCTCGCTAATCGGTATGGGAGACTGCCATGTTTGATGACGATGACCTGTTCGATCTGACAGACGATCCGTTTGAGTGGGATACGCTACTCGATGACGATGAGCTAGAGCAGGACCGTGAGAAGCGGCAAGACAAGAAAGCGCAGGGCTACGCTTCGAAAAAGCAAGACAAACGCCGCCGAGGTTTGTTCGGCGGGCTCTTTGGCTAACCGACGCGCCAGAGCGTCTGTATACTAGGCACGTGTTAGACGCGTTGCGAAATGAGGACACAGACGATGATGTGGTTTACCGCCGACCTGCACCTGGGCGATACGAATATCTTGCACGACATGGATCGGCCGTTTGATTCGGTCGAGGAGATGAACCGCAAGGTCATCGATGCCATCAATGAGTGCGTGGCTGCGGACGACCGCCTCTATATTCTGGGTGACTTTACCTATCGTTTGCCCCTGGCGGAGGCGGTGCGCCTGCGCGAGCGTATCGAATGCCAGAACGTGACGCTCATCCGCGGTAACCATGACGGCGACTGGGAAGATTCCGACGTACCGCAGATTTGGGAAGACGTGCGCGATTACCTGGAGATTGCTCCCGGCTATGCCAAGGGCCATCGTCTGGTTATGAGCCACTACCCCATGCTCAGCTGGAACGGCAAGGCACGTGGCGCCATTATGCTGCATGGGCATATCCACAGCAGGGGTGACCGCGCCAACGCACGCAACCGCGATCGCGAGCGCCCTATCTTTCGCTACGATGTCGGTCTCGATGCCAACGAGTACAAGCCCGTAAGCCGCGATCAGATTCTTAGCTTCTTTGGGTTATAGGGCGCCAGAGCCACCACAAAGGGGACAGGCACCTTTGTGGTGGTTCTGGCGCCGTTGCCATTATGGCGGCGGCGCCTTTTTTGTCCGCGCGGCGCGGTAGAGTGTAGCCGGTTGATATTTGCGTCCATCGAGGAGCTGCTATGAACGAGATCAAGTGCCCGCATTGCGGCGAAGTTTTTAAGGTCGATGCATCCGGCTATGCGGATATCGTCAAGCAGGTGCGCGATGCCGAGTTCTCGCGCGACCTGGATGAGCGTGTGAAGGCAGTCCAGCGTGAGGGTGAGCAGGCGCTGGAGCTTGAGCGCTCGCGTTCGACGGCTGCCTTGCAACAGGCAAAGTCTCAGCGCAATGCCCAGCTTGTCGAGCAGAAGAACACTGCGGATCAGAAACTGGCGCAAGAGGTTGCCAAGCGCGATGCTGAGCTTGCCGAGCTGCGCGCTAAGCTCGAGGGCGCTGCCGCAGAGCGCGAGAGTGCAAGCCAGCGCGCGGCGGTTGAGGCACGAGCCAATGCTCAAAAAGAGAATGCCGAACTCCAGCGTGAGATTGATAGCCTGCGTGCGCAGCTTGGGCGCAAAGATGACGAAGCAAAGCTTGCCGAGTCGGCGGCGCGCAACGCTGCTCAAAACGATTTAGCTGCACGCGACGCTCAGATTGCCGAGCTGCAGGCCAGGCTTGCCGCGGCGGACAAGGCCCAGGAGATGGCGCTTGCCGCTGCCGCGGCAGAGTCGCAGCGTGAGCTCGATGCCGCTCGCAGCGAGGCCGAGCGCGCGCTTGCTGACTATCGCGCGAAGGTGCAAGAGAAGTTTTCCGCCGCAAAGGCTCAGTCCGAGCAAGAGGCCGAGGGCCTGCGTGCCCAGCTGCGCGAGCAGGAACTGATGGCAAAAATGAACCTGTCAGAGGCGGTCGCCGCGGCGGAGCGAGAGCGCGATGAGGCGCGTGCCAAACTGACGAGCGAGCTGGCGGTGCGCGATTCTCGCGAGGAACAGGTCAAGGCGGCACACGAGCTCGAGCTTGCGCAGGCCAAGCGCGCGAGCGATGACCTGATTCGCTACAAGGACGAAGAGATTGAGCGCCTTAAGGACATGAAGGTCCGCCTGTCCACCAAGATGGTGGGCGAGTCGCTCGAGCAGCACTGCGAGACCGAGTTTAACCGTCTGCGCATGACGGCGTTTCCTAACGCGTACTTCGAGAAGGATAACGATGCGTCCGAGGGCACCAAGGGCGACTTTATCTTCCGCGAGTGCGACGCAAGCGGTAACGAGGTCATTTCGATTATGTTCGAGATGAAAAACGAGAACGACGAGACCGCGACCAAGCACAAAAACGAGGACTTCTTTAAGAAACTCGATCACGATCGTCGCCAGAAAGGCTGTGAGTACGCGGTGCTCTGCACACTGCTCGAGCCCGAAAGCGAGCTCTATAACGCAGGGATAGTCGACGTGAGTTACCGCTATGAGAAGATGTACGTGATCCGCCCGCAGTTCTTCATTCCCATGATCACGCTGCTGCGCAACGCCGCCATGGGTTCGCTGCGCTATAAGCAGGAGCTGGCGGAGTACAAGCAGCAGAACATCGACGTCACGAACTTCGAGGCCAAGATGGAGAAGTTCAAGAACGACTTCGGCCGCAACTATGAGCTTGCGAGCCGTAAGTTCCAGACGGCGATCGAGGAGATTGACAAGACGATTAGCCATCTGCAGAAAACCAAGGAGGCATTGCTGTCCTCCGAGAACAATTTACGTCTAGCCAACAAGAAGGCCGACGATCTTACCATTCGCAAGCTCACCTGGGGCAACAAGACCATGAAGGCGGCGTTTGACGAGGCGCGCGGGGCTGCGACAGGGGCAAACGATGAGCCCGCCGAGGCGGATTCGTATGAGGTCGAGGATGCCGAGTAGGGGATAGCGTATAGTGCAAAAGCGGGGCCGCTGGCGATACTGCCAACGGCCCCGCTTCGTTCCAGTATGTACGGCTAGTCCTCGAGCAGGTCCTCGATAAAGCCGACGCGGTAGTTTTTGAAAATGACCTCGCCGCCGTCTTGCGTGGCATCCAGGTCGACATCGCCCATGATGCCAAAGTCGTGGTCGCCATCCTCGTCGGCAAAAATCTGGTGCACGTGCCACACGTGATCGGTCTTCTCGTCGCTCCCGTCGATGGTAAACATCGCGGCGCTGCGGGCATCTCCGTCGGTGAGGATTTCCTCGTGCTGCTCATGGTAGGCATCGAGCGCCTTTTGCCAGCGGACCTCGCTCATGCCCCAGTCCTCGTCGAGTTCGCCCAGGTCGCGAACGTGCTCGCGGGCGGCAAGGGTCACGCGGCGGAAGAGTGCGTTGCGCGCCAGCAGCGTGCAGCCGCGACGGTCCGCAACGACCTCGTCGATGCCCTGCGGCGGCGCGGCGTCGAGGGCCGCCGGGTTGCCGGCGTTCTCCCACTCGTCCACCAGGCTCGAGTCGACCGAGCGTACCACAAAGCCGAGCCACGAAATGATGTCGCGCAAGCGCTCATCGCGCTTCTCAATGGGCACGGTGCGATCGAGGGAGCGGTAGGCCTCGGCTAGGTAGCGCAGCAGAATGCCCTCGGAGCGGGCGATGCCGAGCTTTTGGATATAGCCCTTAAAGTCGCTCGCGCTCTCCAACATGTCGCGCAGGACGCTCTTGGGCGAGAGCTGGTAGTCGTTGGCCCAAGGTACTTCCTGGCAGTACTTGTCGAAGGCGGCATCGAGCAAATCCTCGAGCGGCTTTTCATAGGTGACATCCTGGATGCGCTCCAAGCGTTCCTCATATTCGACGCCGTCGGCTTTCATCTCGGCCATAGCGCGGTCGCGCGCGGCGCGCTCCTGCGCGCGCAGCACCTGCTTGGGATCCTCGAGCGTAGCCTCGACCATTGAGATCAGATCCATGGTATAGGTCTCACTCTCGGGGTCGAGCAGCTCCAGCGCGGCAAGCAAAAACGGCGAGAGCGGCTGGTCGAGCGCAAAATCCTCGGGCAGGTCGACCGTTAGCGCATAGTCGATGTCCGGCGCGGCGTCAGCTGGAGCGTCGGGTGCGGGCGGCACCTCGGTGCGCACGACGACGCCGGAGTCGATGAGCGTGGCGAAGATCTCGTCGGCACGAACCTCGAGCTTTGCCTTTTCCTCAGGGGTCTGCAGGCTTGTTTCGATGAGGTCGTGCACGCGGGCGCGGGCGTCGCCGCCCTGCTCGACCACGCTAATCACCATGGAGTGTGTGATGCGCAGGCGCGGCTTGAGCGTTTCGGGCTGCGTCTCGATCAGGCGCTCAAAGGTCTGCTTGTTCCAGGTGACAAAGCCCTCGGGGGCCTTCTTCTTTTTAATCTTGCGGAGCTTCTTGGGGTCGTCGCCCGCCTTGGCCATGAGCTTGGCGTTCTCGATCTCGTGCTCGGGTGCCTCGGCAATCACCATGCCCTCGGTATCAAAGCCCGAGCGGCCGGCGCGACCGGCAATCTGGTGGAACTCGCGGGCGCGCAGACGACGCATCTTGTAGCCATCGAACTTGGTGAGCGCGGTGAGCACCACGGTGTGGATGGGTACGTTGATGCCGACGCCGAGCGTATCGGTGCCGCAGATGACGGGCAGCAGGCCCTGCTGCGCCAAACGCTCGACCAGCAGACGATAACGCGGCAGCATACCGGCGTGGTGCACGCCGACGCCGCAGCCAAGCAAACGCTTGAGGATCTTGCCGAAGGCCGTCGAGAAGCTCGTGCCCTTGGCCGCCTCCTTGATGGCCTCGCGCTGCTCCTTGCTGGCAATGCCAAAGTTGGCGAGCGACTGTGCCGTCGCAAGGGCGGCATCCTGGCTAAAGTGCACGATATAGAGCGGGGCCTCTCCGCCGCGCATCGCGAGCTCGACGGTGCCCTCGAGGGAGGTCGTCACGTAGTCGTAGCTCAGCGGCACGGGGCGTGGGGCATCGACGACCAAGTCGCAGGTAGCGCCGGTGTGTTCCTCGAGTGAGGCGGCGATGGCAGTGACATCGCCGAGCGTGGCGCTCATGAGCATGAATTGCGTGTGAGGCAGGGTGAGCAGTGGCACCTGCCAGGCCCAGCCGCGGTCGGGGTCGGCAAAATAGTGGAACTCGTCCATGGCGACGCAGCCCACGTCGGCGCCCTCGCCCTCGCGCAGTGCATCGTTGGCAAGGATTTCTGCCGTGCAGCAGATGACGGGCGCCTTGGTGTTGATATGCGTGTCGCCGGTGATCATGCCGACGTTATCGCGGCCGAGCACCTGCACAAGGTCGAAAAACTTTTCGCTGACCAGAGCCTTGATGGGGGCCGTGTAATAACAGCGCTTGCCCTGTGCCATGCCCATAAAGAGCATGCCTAGCGCGACAAGCGACTTGCCCGATCCGGTCGGTGTTCCCAAAATGACATGGTCACCGGCGGCTAGATCCATGAGGGCCTCTTCCTGGTGGTCCCACAGCTCAATACCGCGGTCGCTTGTCCATTCAAAGAAGCGTTCGAAGGCCTGATCGGGCGTGAGCCATGGTTCGGGCTCGCTACCATCCTCGGGCTCCCACCAGGTGGGGGAGAGCGCGCCGAGCGAGCCGAATTCGGCTTCGGTTCCCGTGCCGCCCGAGAACGAGCTGGCGGAAGTATCTGTCGTGGTCTGTGCCATGTGGTTGCTTTCTCTCGCCGTTTGTCCGCCAACTATTATGGCGTAGCAGCGGCGCGGGGTGCCAGCGCGCGAGAAAATGCAGGAAATGGGCGTTCTGCCCAGCCGTTTGGTGCAGTTGCCAGCTAAGTGAGTAGACTTTTTGCAATATCGCGAGCACATGGCTTTTGCGCAAGAGCTCTACCTGCGGTTTTAGTTTTCGTTATGCGGGTTGTGCTTGGCTATTGCAAAAAAGTCTACTCACTTAGGTTTGAGGGTCGTTCGCTGACGCCTATTTTCACTTGTTTGCCGACGCCGCGACCATCAGAAGCCCCTAGGACTCCTGCGGCAGGCGCTTCTTGCCTTTGCGGGCGCGGTTTCTAAAGTTCTCGACGGCCTCTTCCATGCCCAGAGGTACATAGGTGAGCGCATCGAGGTTTTCGGGCAGGTAGCAGGCAAGGCTTTGCTCCTGCGCGCGGCCCGCCGCGAGCTGTTCATCGCTGGGCTGCGCGCCGGGTGTGGCGCAAATGCCATAGACGGCGGCACCCATCTCGCGCGTGCGGCGCTCGTACTCGGTCTCGGGATGCTCGGGATGGTCGCGGCGTACGTCGTCACTTACCCAAAGCGTGTCGTAGCCGGCCGCGGCAAACTGTCCCAGGGCGTAATCGCGCAATGGTTTGCTGTCGGTGCGCAGCGTGACGGTGGCGTTGGCTGCAAAGAGCGGGCGGTAGAGCATCAAATGGTCGACATGGACGAGTCGTTTTTTGGCGTACTTGGCCTTGGGCTGCGGCGTGGGAAAGTTGATGGTGATGGCATCGAGCTCGCCTGCGGCAAATAGCTGTGGCAGCGATGCGGCGCCTCGGGGCAGGACGAGTGCGTTGGATAGCTCCTGCTCGCAGATTTTCTGCGCGGCATAGGCAATGCAGATGGGCTCCTGGTCCATGCCGATAAAGAGGGTGTTTGGCTCGTGGCCCGCGCGCTCTACAAGGTACGTTCCCTTGCCACAGCCAAGATCCAGGTGAAGGTGCTCGAAGGGCTTGCTGCCTGCGGGCGCACAGGCCTTGCGCCAATCTCCGGCATAAGCCTCGGGGTTTGTCTCAATCGCATCGGCGTAGCGTTCCAGGCGCTCCTCGAGCACAAAGTTCTTAGGCGTGCGAACGTGGACGGCTCCCATGAGGCTCCTTGGTCATAAGTATGGAACGCATAGCTGCACGTTCCGTCAATGGATTGAAAAAGGGCGGGCATAGTTTGCCCGGAAGATGCGGTGCGGCTCGGCGGCGAGTCGTCGATGCCTACAGGCGCTTGAGAATCGCATAGCGGTTGAGCTCGCCGCTACGACCGTCGGCATGGAAGCGCTCAAGCTCACGCACGGGGACCTCGCCGCTCTTGTAGAACGTACGGACGCCGCGCACCAGGTCGGTGATCTGCTGATCGTCAAAGTGATGGCAATAGCGGTAGGCGTGGCGGTCGTTTTGCCAGCCAATGAGGTGGTCGCCGGCTTCAAACTGCGCGGAATCGTAACCCTCAAACGGCGGGGTGAGCTCGGCGCGGGCTTCGGCTCGAACGGCCTTGCGCGCCATGCGCTCGTCGTTCATAAACTCCCAAAAGCTGATGGCGATGATGCCGCCCGGGCGCGTCTGGCGCACCAGAGCGTCGAGCACGCGTACACGGTACTCGCACGACGGCACATGGTGCATAAAGCCAAAGCAGACCGAGATGTCGGCGAGCGGGGCGTCGAAAAGCACGTCGGGCGTCTCGGCGGGGTTGAGCTTCATAAGGGCGTCGAGCACGTCGAGTTCCTGGAAGTGCAGGTTGGGAATGCGCAGCGCGTGGCCATGTGCATCGATGGCCAGGTCTTGGCACGAGTCGACACCATAGAACTCAAACGGGCAGCTGGCATCTGCCGAGGGGTTTGCGCCATCGACGCCCTTGGCGGCAAGTGCGCCGCCGGCGGCAAAGTTCTCGAATCGCATATTGCCACAGGCAAGATCGAAGACGCGGACGGGATGCTCGATCGTGGCGACGTCGAGCTGTTCGAGCGCGATATCCATGGTGCGTACCCAGCCGGGCCACGGGGCCTGGCGCGTATCGGAAAAGGAAGCGGAGTGCTCGCGATAGAACGTGTTGTTGAGCTGGATGAGCGATGAGGCGAAATCGCGGTTCACGGCGCGGAACTCCCTCCGTTGGCGGTGCGGAATAAACAGTACGACCATACTACCGTTAACGCCGCAACGGGGACAACCAAGCTACGGGTCATTGCTTTGTTTGGACACATTTCCGCAGCTCATATGCGCCCGCAACCGCCGGTTGTCAAAAATCTCACTAGAATAGGTGGCATGCTTTTGGCGGTGGCGGATAGATTTTTAACTGTGCAAGGCGCCTTAAGAACAAAAGCGGTCCGGCGGTACGGCTGGCATCACATAGGAGGAACCATGAATGTAGAAATTGCGAAGCGGCTCGCCGACCTTCGCCGCAGCAAAGGCTTTAGTCAAGAAGGGCTGGCACGAAAGCTGGGACTGTCGCGCCAGGCGGTCAGTAAATGGGAGCGCGCGGAGAGCTCGCCCGATACCGAGAACCTGATCTCGCTCGCCAAACTCTATGGTGTGAGCCTGGACGAGCTGCTCAATCCGAGCGACGAGATCGAGGACGATATCGAGTTTGAGAACGAGGACCGCGCTCGTCAGCGCGAGGCCGAGGCGGCAGAGCGCGCACGCACCCATGAGGCGGCGGCACGAGCTACCGAGGCGGCAACACAGGCGAGTGACGCCGCCGCCAAGGCGGCGCAAGCGGCAAGCTGGAGTGCACAGGCCGCTAATGCCGCTACGGCGCAGGCGACGAGTGGCACCGCGGTTGGCTCGACTCCGGTGAAGGGCCCGTTCCAGTCGTTCCCGTATTGGGCCGTGTGCTGGCTACTGTTCTTTTTGCTGATGTTCCCGTTTGGTGCCGGCCCCTTTGCCGCGCTGATCTTCTTCACGATTCCCATCTATCACTGGGTGGCGCGTGCGCTCGATGGTGATTGGGCGCGCGGGGATATTCAGGTTGGTCCGGCACCGGTGGCGGTCAGGGCCCAGGGGAAGGATACTTCTGCGGAACCTGATGCTGACGTGGCTACCGCGGCCACCGCTGAGCCATGTGCCAAAGAAGGTGACGAATGATGAAGCTTTCGCATGAATCCAAGCTGCGCCTGGGCGTCGGCATCGGAGCGTTTGTACTGATTATCGGGCTTGTTTTTGGCGTTTCGCGGACTTTGATTCATTTTGATGGCCCGTGGGATCTCGACGATGTTATACCCGGCTTGTCCGGTATGGACGATGTGGTTGATGACGACGATTTTATGAACGATGGCGGTAACTATTCCGCTCGGCCTCAGCAGCTTTCGTGTACGACCTTTGATGCCGATGAGTTTCGCTACCTCGATTTCGATATCGATGCGGCTACGGTGGACGTCAAGGTTATTGATGGTAACAAGGCTCGCGTTATCGAGCGGGGACGCGTTGCCAATGGTATGGATGCCTCCAAGGCCGCGACGCAGAACATCGCATCCGTCGAGGACTCGACGCTCAAGGTTTCCCAGTTTGGAAGTGATGACGGTAAGGCAATCGATCGCTCAGTTACGGTCGAGCTGCCGCGCCGTGTTGCCGAACATCTGAAGGGAGTCAACGCGCACGTGGGCTCGGGTGATCTGCAGATTGCCGGTGTCACCTGTGATGGTTTCGACCTTTTCCTGGGTGCGGGAGATGTAGAGTTTGCGGGCAGCGTGACTGATGCGCTCAGTGCTGAGGTCGGTTCGGGCGATGTGACGTTCGAGCTCTACCAGGCCCCCGCGAAGTCGATGGACGTGAGTGTGGGCTCGGGCGATGTGGAGATGATGGTTCCGAACTCGACGGGCTTTAAGGCGAGCCTTACCTTGGGCAGCGGCGACTTCGAGAGCGATTTCCTTCCGCTTGGCTACGACGGCGAGACCATTTTGAATCTTGAATTCGATAACGGCGATAAGTCTGCTACGTATCGTTTTGAGGTCGGTTCGGGCGACATGTCATTTGATTCAGAGTGACGGGCGGTTATCGAAGACTTATATACCATAGCTGCGCTGTTTGATGGAGGCGTCGGAGCCGTGACGGGCTCCGACGCCTTTGCCTTTACAATGGGGTCATGGAACAGATTATCTTGAACATACTCGAGGCTCTGCGTCGCGGCGAGACCGTGGACGACAAAGCGCTCGTCAAACTGATACATGCCGAGGCGCGCCGTGAGGGTGCCGGCAAACGCGATTTGGCCAAGCGCCGTCTGCTGCCGTTCTACCAGCGGGTAAAACGTGAGGAGCCGGCTCGTTGGGCTGGGTGGAATGTCGATGCCGAGCTGGAACGTCGACTGCTGCAGGTGCTGCGTATGAAGCCTCGTCGCACGGCTTCGGGCGTGGCGACCATTACCGTTATCACCAAGCCCTGGCCATGCTCGGGCGATTGCCTGTTTTGTCCCAACGATCTGCGCATGCCCAAAAGCTACCTGCACGCCGAGCCGGCGTGCGCCCGTGCGGAGCAAAATTGCTTTGACCCGTATCTGCAGGTGAGCGCTCGTCTGACCGCGCTTTCGCAGATGGGGCACGCAACCGATAAGATTGAGCTCATCGTGCTCGGTGGCACCTGGAGCGACTATCCGCAAGGGTATCAGACGTGGTTTATGTCGGAGCTTTTCCGTGCGCTCAATGACGATGCCGTCGCCGGCGTGGCGGCCAACCCCATGCTGGCGCGTCCGGGCATCAGCCGTGCCGAGGCGGGGCGCCTGCTCGATGACGCTCCCGCCGATGCGCTGCCGCCGGTGGTAACAGAGCGCCGCGAGCGCTATCGGGTTGCCGGCATTGCGACAGACGAGGCTGAGCTTGCTGCTGGCGTTGCCGACGAGCAGGAGCGTGTGGATGCTGCCGTGGGCGGCTACAACCGCGCGGTGCGTCGTCTGTACGGCCCTGGTACGCCGTGGGGCGAGGTTGCCAAGTGGCAGACGGCAACGATGGAGGAACTTGAGCGTCAGCAGCGCATCAACGAGACGGCGAAGCATCGCGTGGTGGGGCTCGTTATCGAGACGCGCCCCGATGCCGTAACGCCGCAGGCGCTTACGCTCATCCGCCGCCTGGGCTGCACCAAGATCCAGATGGGTATTCAGAGTCTCGACCAACATTTGCTCGATATCAACGAGCGTCGCATTTCGGTGGCTCAGATCGAGCGGGCGTTTTCGCTTGCGCGTCTGTTTGGCTTTAAGATCCACGCGCATTTTATGCTCAACTTGCTGGGCGCCACGCCCGAGGGGGACAAGCGCGACTACGAGCGCTTTATGACCGAGGGGGCCTTTATGCCCGACGAGGTCAAGGTCTACCCGTGCGCGCTCATCGAGGGCTCGCGTCTGGTGGGCCGCTATGAGCGCGGCGAGTGGCGCCCCTATACCGAGGAAGAACTGCTCGATGTGCTGGCCGACGACATCGTGGTGACGCCGGCGTTCTGCCGCATCAGCCGCATGATCCGCGACTTTAGCTCCGACGACATCATGGTGGGCAACAAGAAGCCCAACCTGCGTCAGCTCGTTGAGAACCGCCTGGCTGCTCGGGGTGACGGTGCGACGGTGCGCGAGATTCGCTATCGCGAGATCAGTACCGCGGGTGCCGACCTGGATGAACTGTCTCTTGATGAGGTCGCTTACGAGACGCCGGTGACGCGTGAACGCTTTTTGCAGTGGGTGACGCCCGAAGGCAAGATCGCCGGCTTTTTGCGTCTGTCGCTGCCCGTTCGCGCTTTTGTTGCCGCACATGCGGACGAGTTGCCGACGATGCCGGACGAGGCGATGATTCGCGAGGTACACGTGTATGGCATGGTGGCGCGCGTGGGGGATCAAGGCCAGGCAGCCCAGCACCATGGATTGGGACGGTCGCTGGTGGAGCGTGCGTGCCATATTGCTCGGGACGCGGGCTATGCGCGCATCAACGTGATCAGCGCGATTGGTACGCGCGAGTACTATCGCCATCTTGGATTTTATGACTATGGCCTTTATCTGCAAAAGGAGCTCTAGATGAACAAGCCGAGTGTTTCTGCCGGCGTCGTTGCCGGCGTTGCTCTGGGAGCCGCGGCGCTTGGTGCGGCCGCCGTCGCTGTTCGTGCTGCCTGTCTGCAGGTTGCGCGAACCCGCAATGGGTTGGCGCGTGTGAAGCGCGTGCACGACGAGGGCGGCGACGAAGTCCGCGTATTGGTACAAGGCGGCGTCTACCAAAGTGCAAGCTACGTTGGCGAGCGTTGGGCGGAGCCCGTCTTTACGTACTATCGTTCGTTTGACGACGTGTTTGAGGCCGAGGATGCGATGCGCGACGCTTACGGTCACGGTATCGACCGCATGCTTATGCTGGGCGGCGGCGGGTTTGCCTATCCCAAGTTCGCGCTGATGTCGCACGAGGACTTGTGCATGGACGTTATCGAGTATGACGGAGAGATTACGCGCCTAGCGCGCCGCTGGTTCTACCTGGACGAGCTGGAGCGTGCGGTGGGCGACCGCTTGCGGGTGATTACCGCTGAGGCTCGCTCGTATTTGGGTGTGACGAGCGTGGGCCATCGTCGCTACGACGTGGTCGTGAGCGATTGCTTTGGCGGTGTCGAGCCCGTACGCGAGCTGGCGACGGTTGAGGCGTTGCGTTTGGTGCGAGGCAGCCTGAACCCCGGGGGTATCTACGTTGCCAATATCGTGAGCGCAAACGAGGGGAGCGACGTAACGTTCCTGCGCGATTGCGCCGCCACGGCGCTCGAGGTGTTCGCGCACGCCTGGGTGGTCCCATGTGGCGATGCAGAGTTCGGCGGCGAGGAGAATTATCTGCTCATCGCCAGCGACGGCGACTACGCCTTTGCCGAAGCTGTGCCCTTCGACACCGACTTCCTCGGCACCGTCCTTCACGACAAGTAAGTCTCCCCGTCCCAAAAAGGACTGGTCTTAGGCGTGGTCGCGCCAGCTGAGGACGCGCTGCTTCATGCCCTCGATGTCGAGCACGCCTTCGGCGAAGCCTTTGCGCACGAGCTCTTCGGGAACAAACTCGTCGTAGCGGTCAAAATAAGGCACCTCGCCGGGATAGACGAGCTCGATGGGATCGAAGTCTTTCTCGGCCTCGGCGGCGAGCACCTCAAAGAACGTCTCCTCGTCGGCCTTCATTTTAAACTGCATAAAGTACGGGCGTGACGGGTCGAGTCCGCGAAGGCCCAGCTCCGCGGCACATTTAATCTTGAGCATGCGCTCGAGTGCCAAAAAGGCGTAGCTGCCCAACCAGGGGAAGAGCACCCAGGTGTCGCCGCCCAGGTTAATGAGTGGCTTGGTCCCCGCGCCCGAAATCTCGGCCGTATGGCGAGCCTGCGCCAAGCGGGCCCGTGCGTTACCCATGAGGTACGGATATGCTGCGTGCTCGTTGAGCGCTTGGCACATGCGTTCGAGTACGTGTGTATTGATGTCACCGGGGCAGTCGCCAAAGTATGCCGGCACACGACCTTTGACTTGCGTGGCAAAGACGGTGTGTCGCTTCCAGTCCACTTCCTCGACAATCCAGCAGTGTCCGGCGATGGCGATGCGCTCGCCGGGCGGTGGCGGATTGACGATCGTGCCCAACTCGGCCGACTCGCTGCGAACGGTGAACTCCTCGTTTTCCTGGAATACGGCGTAGAACTTAAAGTTGTTAATGATGCGCTCGCCCGCGAGACCCACGATGAGCCCGCCACCTTCGGTGACCTGGATATGGTCGATCTTAATGAGGTGGCGTAGCAGCACACGGTAATCGTCTGCCGAGACACGGTGGAAATAGCTGAGCGTGAGCACGCGCTGGGCAAGTTCGGCCGGCGTGAGCTCTCCGGTGCTGGCAAGCGTCGACATGGTCTGGTGATAGAGCAGACTGTAGGGGAGTCGATCGAGCTCAGGCGGCTCGACCCACTTTTCCTCGCGATAGAGTTGTACGAGCGCGATGCCTTGCAGGAGCTTCCACGGGATGGTCTCGGGCATCATCGTGCGCGGCTCGGGCTCTTCCTCGCGCATGACGAACCACATCTCGGGCGGAAGATCGCGGCGCCCCGTGCGGCCCATTCGCTGCAAAAAAGAGCTGACGGTAAACGGCGCGTCGATCTGAAACGCACGCTCCAGACGGCCGATATCGATACCGAGCTCCAGCGTAGAGGTGGTGACGGTCGTTTGTGCCTGTTCCTCGTCGCGCATGAGCTCTTCTGCCGTCTCGCGCAGCGATGCCGAAAGATTGCCGTGGTGGATGAGAAAGCGGTCGGGCTCGTGCCGGCTCTCACAGTAGCAACGCAGCATGGAGCATACGGCCTCTGCCTCTTCGCGCGAGTTGGCAAAGACCAGACACTTGCGGCCGCGGGTGTGTTCGAAGATATAGCCCATGCCGGGGTCGGCGTTGTCTGGTGCTGTGTCGGTGGGGCTGAGAAGCGCCTGCTCGGTCGCTCGCGGGATGTCGACTTCGCCCTCGGGGGCCGAGGAAGTTTGGCGGTCCTTGGGAGTGGCCTTGCCCCGTGCCCGCTCACGACGTTGACGGCGCTCCTCTTGTGTGAGCTGTCCGCTGTGACGCATGTCTTGGGCGCCGGCGGGCAGTGCCGCGGATGCCGCCGCCTCGATGCGCTCGCACGCAAGCACTTCGGCCTCTTGAGGACCTGTGCCCATGAATCCCCGTTGCTGTGCCTGGGGGCCCGAGTTGTAGAAGTGCTCCATGGAGATGCGCCACACGCGGCGCGGCTCTTCAAAGCGTGGGATAACGCAGTCGCGCCCCGTTCCCTGTGAGAGAAAGGCACCCGTGCGCTCGGGGTCGCCGATGGTGGCCGAAAGGCCAATGCGTCGAGGTTGCACGCCGGCCATGCGCGAGAGTCGCTCGATAAGGCAGAGCGTCTGCCCGCCACGGTCGCCGCGCATGAGCGAGTGGACCTCATCGATGACCACATAGCGCAGGTCGCAAAACATGCGCGGGATCGCCATGTGCTTATGGATTAAGAGCGCCTCGAGTGACTCGGGCGTAATCTGCAAGATGCCGTTCGGTTTTTTGATGAGCTTAGCCTTGTGCGACTGCGAGACATCGCCATGCCAGTGCCAGACAGGGATATCGGCCTCTTCGCACAGGTCATTGAGACGGACGAACTGATCATTGATGAGTGCCTTGAGGGGGCCAATGTAGAGGGCACCAACGCTTGCGGGCGGGTTCTCCCAAAACTCGGTCAGGATGGGAAAGAAGGCCGCTTCGGTTTTGCCGGAAGCTGTGGATGCCGTTAGGAGCACATTGTCTTGTGTGTTAAAGATGGCGTCTGCCGCCGCAACCTGGATAGAGCGCAGGCTCTCCCAATCGTGGGAGTAGATGAAGTCTTGGATAAACGGGGCGTAGCGGTCAAAGGCGTTCACGGGGCCTCCTCTCAAAAACGAATCTCTCAACGCGGCTGGCAACGGCTTGCTGCATTACAGTCTCAACGTTCGCCCAGATAAAACCTGCCAAAATAAACCTGTCCCTTTTTGGCAGGTTAGATGGTGAATTCGGCGAAGTTACGGTCGCCGCCTGCGGTGCCGGTGTCGCCTGTTGCTGCTGCCGGCACCAGCGCGTCGCCGCCGACGCTTTGCAGCAGCTCGGCTACGTTGGCGTCGGGGTTCTGGCATAGGATGTCGAGCAGCTCGATAAAGTCGCGAATGACTTCACGCGGCGTCAGATGTGTGTCGGCTCCCACACGACCGAACTCGATCTTGAGGAAGTCCACCAAGTCGTTCTCGGTAAGCGTGGGCGTCCAGCCAAAGTAGCCGGCGTGAATTTGCATGAGTTTTTCGATCAGCACCAGCAGCTCCTCGTAGGTGAGTGGCTGCAGACGGATGATGGGCGCGAGCATGTCCTTAAGGTCCTCGCGTGCAAAGCGGCCTTGAGCGAGTCGGCTGCGCAGGGCCTCGTAGGAGAACACGCCGCGGCGGCGGTCTTCGATGGAGGTTGGCGTGCCGCCCATGATCATGCCCAGGTACTGCGCCTTGCCCTGGAGTGTGTCGTTGTACATGGTCAGGATCTTCTCGTAGTTGTACTGGCGCGTGATCGCGTTGGGAATCTTATACAGATTCACGAGCTCGTCGATGAGCACCAACATACCCTTGTAGCCGCTGCAGACCAAAAAACGCGCGATGAGCTTAACGTAGTCGTACCAGTCGTCATCGCTGATGATGGTCGAGGAGCCCAGCTCGGCGCGAGCCTCGCTCTTGGTACGGTATTCGCCGCGGATCCATTTGGTCACGCGGCTCATGGCTTCTTCGTCGCCCTCGGATACGGCCGTGCGATAGCGGCGGAGCATGCGGGTGAAGTCGAAGCCGTGGACCATTTCCTCGAGCGGGGCCAGTTGGGCATTGACGACCGACTCGTCGACGTCGGCGTACGAGGCGACCCAGCGATCAAGAATAAGGTTGAGCGCACCGCCCTCGGGGCGCGTCTTGGTCGATATATTGCGTATGAGCTCGCGGTAGGTGGCAAGGCCCTGCCCCTGCCCGCCCTGCAGACGGCGCTCGGGGGATAAGTCTGCATCGGCGACGACGAATCCCTCACCCATGGCGTGCGTGCGGATGGTCTGGAGCAAAAAGCTCTTGCCGGCGCCGTAACGACCGACCAGAAAGCGGAAGCTCGCACCACCGTCGGCGATGAGACTCAGATCGGTGAGCAGGGCGCGGATCTCGACCTCGCGCCCTACGGTAATGTAGGGAAGGCCGATGCGCGGGACCACGCCGCCCTTGAGCGAGTTGAGAATGACGGCAGCGACGCGCTTGGGCACGCGGGGTGCTGCGGATGCGGTATCACTCATGGTCTAGGTATCCTCTCACGTCTGCTTCGTAGTCCTCAATAATCTGCGGCCCTGCCGCGCTAAATTCAATTACGGTGTCGCCCACCAGGTCAAAGAGCGCCTCGTTGATGGTATCGACGAGCATGTCCTCGCTCTGTCCCGAGTGCGCCACTGCCGATGTCGCTTGCGCTGCGTTTTGCTCGAGCAGTGCGCGAAGGAAGGCATCTGCGGCGGGCGCGAGTTCGTTTGTGGCGTCAGCGGGCGCAGCAGCTGCGAACGCGGGCGTCGGCGCGAGAAGCGGTGCCACGACACCAAACTGTTCGGTGGATATGGTCGGCTCGTCGGTCAAGTCCTGCCGAATGGGTGCCACGACCGGTTCGACAATCGCGTCGGTTACGGGCTCGGCTTCCGGTTGCTCTGAGTCCGCTGCCTCGGCTTCTGCGGATGCGTCGTCCTCGCGTTCCTCATCGATCAAAAGCGCTTCGCGCGTTTGCGCGGCGGCGCTCCGAATGTGCCCCAGCTGGCTCAAATCGATATCGATCTTGATGGGCTGGTGTGCGGCGTCCCACGAAAGCCATGCCATGATCTCGTCATCGATGATCTTGGCCAGATATTTGGGGACCTTCTCCTCCTTCAGGGGGTGGGTGGGGTCTAGGGCCAGGCGTAGGCGTTGGTCGCAGGCGCGCATCATCTCACCAAGCTTGCTGCTTTTTTGCCTGCTGCCGTGAATTCGCATGCATTCCCAAAAGCCGTTTTGGCAGCGGTAGATGTGAATGGGGTCCAGGCGATATTCGCAGTCCTCGTGGCGCTCGGGCGCAAAGAATACGGCCGAGGCAAACATGGTGTAGGGCATGGCCGTCTCCTCCCCAAATAAGCTCGCCACGATGTCGGTCTTTCGGTGCGTGTCATAGTAGCGCGCCATACGGACATACACGGCGCACGCCACGTGGCGCAGATCGCGGTGGTGGCTGCGGTCGAGCCGCGAGTTACTTAGGTTGTACGTGGAGAGGGCGTTGATGGCGGCCATGAGTCGCTCCTCGCGCACCTCATCGGGCGGAAGGGGGAGCGTGGGCTCGGAGGTTTTGCGACGCTTAGGGGTCTGGCCGGACGGTGCCGGTGCTGGTACAAGGTCTCGCGCTGCGCGGCGTAGCTCGATAAGGGCGTTATCGAACATGACGGTTTTAGAGTCGCGAAGTAGCTTGGGGTCGAGTCCGTGGAAAACGGCGTAATCCTGCAGCCACACGCGCGCAAACCGGTCGATGCCGGGCTCGAAGGCGCGATAGACATCCCAAAAGGCCTTGATCTTGTTAAAACCTTCGAGCGGATCATCTATGCCAATGCCGCAAATCAGCTCATAGAGATACAGAAAGGCAAAGGATGTAGACGTTTCCTCGACGGTTCCGCGGCGCACTTGGGCACGCCAGGTAAAGTAGCCGCGCAACTGCCGGTCGCTCATGGCATTGTAGGTGGGAAAGTACGACTTAAAGGTGCCGTTGTAGGGACAGTCGTCCTCAAAGTCGGCCATCAGCAAGCCTTGGCGGTAGAAAAGCTCGGCCTCCGATAGCCAGCGGCCCGCGCCGCCCTTGGGGTCATCCTGCCAGCGCGATATCTCGCGCATCTTGCGGTATTGGTCGGGGAGGAAATTCTGCATCTGTCGGCCGGTTTTGAGAATCGGCTCGTCTGCGTAGATTTCGTTTGAGAAGCGGGCGGACTGATGGGTCCGGGCCTCGGCCATAATGCGCTCGATGAGCATCTTGATGTCCTGGTCGGCCACCGCTTCTCCTCTCCTAACGCAGCTTCGGTGACCTCATATCATAGCACAGCATCAAACAGGTGTTCGAGATACTGCTGCGTAGATAGATTTAGAACAGGAGGGCGTAGATGACGGCGATGACGACGGAGGGGAGCATATTGGCCGTGCGGAAGGTCTGAGGACGGATGAGGTTGACGCCGACGCAGAAGATGAGCATGGAGCCTACGAGCGAAAGGCTGTCGAGGGCTGCCGTAGTCATGATGGGGGAGAGTGCGCCGGCAAACAGCGTGATCGTCCCCTGGAACACGGCGACGGGCAGGGCGGAGAAAATGCAGCCGCGGCCAAGCGACGCCGTCATGGTGCAGACGATGATGCAGTCCAATGCGCCTTTCAGGGCAAGCGTTGACCAGTCACCGAGCAGACCGTCCTGGATCGATCCCACAATGGCCATGGCGCCGATACACACGGTGAGTGAAGTCGAGACAAAAGCGTTGGTGAACTCGTTATCGCCCTCGCTGCCGGTTTTGCGCTTGAGCCATTCGCCAAGGTTCTCGATGGCGGCCTCCAAGTTGATGGCCTCGCCGATGAGCGAGCCGAGGGCGAACGAGACGATGAGCATGGTGGTGCCGGTGGTCGCTAGCGCCTTCCCATCGATAAGGAGCATCTTTTGCATGGTGCCGCCAAGGCCGATAAACAGGACGCACAGCCCCGATGCTTTCATGAGCGTGTCTTGGATGCGCGGTGTAATGAAGCGGCCGCCCGCTAATCCCAAAAGACCGCCCGCAACTAAAAGCACAACGTTGATGATTGTTCCCAAGCCCGGCATGAGCCCTCCTGTATTGATGCCAACGTGGCAATCGTAGCAGAACGAAATGCGAGGTACATCGCGACTCATCTAATACGTTATATAAGTGGTATTAGGAATGATGCGCGGCATTTAAGCCTCAGGTGGTTGTCGGGACATAGGGATAGTATTCAAAGCGCAGTGTCATAAGCCGCTGTGGGGATTCAATAGCCGCGGCGATGATATTGGCATCGCGGGCACGATCAAACCCTTCGAGTTCGATCTGATACGAGACGTCTTGCATAATGTCCAGACGTCGCCAGGCCAGGAGTGTGTCGCCATCGAATTCCAAGGTCTTGCCTCCGTCTGGAGCAACGGCGTATAGACGCAGCTTGGCGGTGGTTGCAGGGTCGACAACTGTGACCTTTTTAATTTCGTTTCGAGTATTCTTGGCGCCCAACAAGGTGAGCAGTGTTGGGGCCACGACCTCGCCCGATGGCAAAAAGACGACTTCGATGGATTCAGGAAATGCGATGATAGCCGACTTGCGGACGGGCTGATTGGCGGCGGCAACTTCGATGTTCGCAGCGTCGATGACCTCTGTGTGGTCGAGCGCGGCAAGCACGCAGCAGTTACCTTCATCGATCTCTTGAGGATCAGCAAGCCCCAGACTGTCCGCGAGCTCGGGATCGTTTGGATCGGCAGCGGGCTCATTCGGCGCTTCGAGAGAAGCTGGGACGCTGTTTGTCGGCGACGGCGTGTCGCCCGCACCTGCTTCTTTGTCCGCGCTCTCTTCTTGTATGGTTGCGTTGATGGGTTCGTCGTTTGGGGGGAGCGTCTTGGCGTCAAACGCGGAGGGGAGAATTCCGATGGCTCCGGATCCGTTCCACTCCATTTCGAGAAGCGCCGGGTCGGCAAGAATGCGTTGCCTGCTTTGCGCGTGGGCATCGATTTCAATAGGGCCTGCCTCTATCCCTCGTGTAAGGCTGAGTGATCCGGCTGGCTTCTCGAAATGAGCGTCTGTGTCTTTGGTGCTGACGGTGTAGAACAGCAGGGACGCTTCTCCCGCCGCGATAACATCGGTACCGGCTTTGGTCAGCCGCAACGATGCCGTGAATGAGAGGGTGGGCTGCGCATCGTCTGCATTCGCGGCGGCGCAGCCCAGACATATACCGCCTCCTTTCTCGAAAAACGCACCGTCGAAGGCGACCTTCGCTCCGTTCGCCGAGTCATCGACCGAAGCGATGTCGATGCGCAGCTCTAAATTGCATGGATCGCCATCCGCATCGAGCACAACCGAGCGCCACGTGCAGACGGCGCACCCCGCCTGGGAGCCGTTTGCCTTGTTCGAACGCTTGATATCCACGACTATCGAGCCGTCCGTATTACGACGAAGGCATCCCGAGGTTGAGATCACGGCCTGTGCGATCGAAAAACGCTCGCACGCAATGGCGCTCGACGGATTTGGTGCGGAACTTAGGGCTACTGGTAAGGAGTCTGCCATGACGGGAGTCGCCCAAGCGGCGACAGGCGTTCCGGTTGCGAGCGCGCCGCAGAGTGCGACGACGGGCAAAAGGTTCTTCGATGCCATGGGGTCTCCTTAGCTAATTTAGTGCGGCCTGTCCGTGTTTTGTTTCTGGCTGCGTTTGATGTGCAGACCGAGGCCGGCGGTTCCCGCGCCTGCTGCTGTGGCGCCTGCTGCCAAGAGCCATCGTCTGTCGCCTGTCTGCGCCAACGGTTCCTCGCGGTCGCCGCGGTCGAGCTCCGAGAGGTCGACCGTCACTTGCGTGGCGGCCTGCGCCTGTTCTTGCTGGGCAAAGGCCATGGCTGGCCCAAACGCTAGGATGCTGACGGCGGCGGCCAGGGCGACGGCCTTATGCCGTGTGCGCACCGGGCTCGACCGTCCAGGTGATCGTCGCAACCTGATCGCCTTCGCCGGTTACGCGGAAGATGTCGCGCGTGACGCGGGCGACGTTTCCGCTTGTCTTGAGCTTGATTTTGTCCGTGCCGCCGGCAATGCCCTGGTAGCCCATGTCGAAGGCTGCATTCTTGGAAAGATCGAGGCCCGTCCCTTGCGCGGCGGCGCTGGCGTTCTGGAGCGCGCCGTCGGGGCCGACCTTAAAGTCGATGGAGTTCTGCGCGGTTCCGGCCTTGGCGTCGGCGGCAATGGTCCAGGTGTTCATGGCGTCGATCTTCATGTTGGTGACATGGATGCCGTAGGCCGAATGATTGTCGATGGTGGTCGCGTCTTCTGAGGGGCCCTGAAGCGTGCCGTCGGCCTTGGCGACGAAGGGAATAACCGTCGGAACTTTGAACTCAACGTTGTCGATCTCGGTCCTGACCATTACCTTCGTGGTTCCAACGCGCCCGGCTGCCATAGCTGGCGTCGGGGCGGCGCCCATTGCGAGCGCGAGCGCGAGCCCTGTGCCCACGACGAGCGCTCTGACTCCGTTCATGTTCCTGGTGATGTCCATGGTCGTTCCTTTCTATTCGCCGCGGGCCGTCCCCGCGATGATTGGACGAATGCTGGTGAATTGCATGCGGTGCCGTGTCGGCCGGAAGGCTAGTTCTCGGTTTGCTCAACCCGTACCTTGACACGTGTCGGATTGCCGTGGCTGTCGAGGGTCTTTGCATCGAGTGCCTGGATCTCGATGTACGCCTCGCCTTCTTTGATGTCGCCGGCGGGGCACGTCTCGATTGTCTTGCCGGTCTCGACCACGCCGGATTCGTACATGGTCTCGTCGTTTTGGATGACGCGGAATCGCTGGGGAAATTTATTGTCTTGGACGTTTTGCACGTTGACGCGCAGTTTGCCGTCCTCCTGCAGCTGAGCGACCGGCGCGACCGAAATCGTCATCATGTTGTCGCGGACGATGGCGTCGAGCTCATCTTGGATTTCCTGGCGCGTTTTGCCCTCGGCCGTCGTAACCGAAGCGCCCGCCTCGGGTACGGGCTGCGACTGCCAAACGTATAGTCCTACGGCGACAAGGGCACAGACGATGGCCAAGCAGGCAACGATGAGCTTCTTGCGACGACCCAGGCCTGCAAAGTGGGGTGGCTTCTTCGCGCTCATGCGGCATCCTTGGCGGTATAGATGCGCGCAAAGGTGGACGGGTCCGCTCCAAAGAGCATGTGAAGCATCAGACGGCGCGAGTAGACGAGCTCGTCGAAGTCGGGAGGGAGCTCGATGTCGTGGATATGCGCGATGTGGTGGGCGAGCGCCGAGAACGACTCGGGGTCGCAGATCACATCGGTGGTAACGTGGTAGACCGTCGTATCGGGGAATGCCTCTTCGTCGAAAGGCAGGAGATGGGGATCGTCGTCGACTTCGATGGCGATGCCGTACTGGGGCCAGTAATATGCCATGGGAACCTCCCTGCTTCTGGGCCAAAACTTCTATCGGTTTTGGCTGTCGACGCCGACCTTATCAGCCGCTACTTGACCAATTTCTGACCAAATGCTTGACGGATTGGCGTCTCCGCAGGTAAAAGGCGGCAAAAAATACTCCAACTTTTTTCGAGCGACAATCGCGCGGTCGGCGACGGCGGGGCCATATGTGTCAAAAGCATCGTCTGCCGAGGAAATCAAGCCGCTCGCCGAATTGCACGAACGTAAAAAACGCCAATTATGGAGACGGTCTCGAACACGTCGACGAAACGATGCGGTAACATCTCCCTGCAAACACTGTAGTTAGCTAAAGGGGGAGTTCGCGTGTCTGCAACCATCAAACCCTTCACCGACGAGTTCGAAGAGTATGGCCGCGATGAATCTCGCGCATCGGGCGAGGCCTCGAGCATCTCTTTTCCGACAACGGAAAACGAGGTCCGTGCCATTTTGGAAAAGCTCCATGCCGAGCGTGTTCCGGTAACGGTTCAGGGCGCCCGAACCGGCCTTGCCGCCGGCGCCGTGCCCCACGGCGGGCATATCCTCAATACTTCCCGTATGAATCGCTATTTGGGCCTTCGCCGCGATGAACAAGGCCAATTTCTGCTGCGCGTGGAGCCGGGCGTTGTGCTCTCGGAGCTGCGCAAGCAGCTGAGCAAGAAGGTGCTGCCGACCGCTGGTTGGGACCAGGCATCGCTTGAAGCCTACGAGGAGTTCCAAGAGGCTCCCGAGCAGTTTTTTCCCACCGATCCCACCGAGGCGTCTGCCTGTCTGGGCGGCATGGCGGCATGTAACGCCTCCGGTGCCCGCAGCTACGCCTACGGCCCCATGCGCCCACATATCACGGGACTCCACGTCGTGCTGGCTGATGGCGATTTGCTTGAGCTTCGGCGCGGCGAGGCTTTTGCCCAGGGCCGCCACCTGTCGCTCGTGACGGCAGCGGGCCGTACACTCGAGCTCGATCTTCCCGGCTATACCATGCCCAAGACAAAAAATGCTTCGGGCTATTTCGTTGCTGACGATATGGATGCCATCGATCTGTTTATCGGTGCGTGTGGCACAATCGGCGTCATCACCGAACTCGAGATTGCCCTGCAGGTGGCACCCGCGGTCGTTTGGGGCGTGAGTTGCTTCTTCGACAGCGAAGACAAGGCCGTGTCCTTCACCGATTCTGTGCGTCCCGTCCTGTCCCATGCGGCTGCCATCGAGTACTTCGATGCTGGCGCCCTGGATATTCTACGTCGCCAGCGCGAGCAGTCGACGGCGTTTGCCTCGCTGCCTGCGCTCGACAAAGACGCCAAGGTCTGTGTCTACGTGGAGCTCGACTGCGACGACGAAGCCCAGGCGACTGAGGAGCTGTATCACTTGGGGTGGGTACTGGAGCTTGCGGGCGGCAGTGACGATGCGACATGGGTCGCGCGCACCGAGGTCGATCGCGAGTGTCAGCGATTCTTCCGCCATGCGGTGCCCGAGAGCGTCAACATGCTCATCGACGAGCGCCGCCGCATGGATCCCACCATCACCAAACTGGGTTCGGACATGTCGGTGCCCAACGCGCACTTGGCCGATGTTATCGCCCTCTATCGCCGCACGCTGGCGGAAAGTGGGCTTGAATCTGCCGCCTGGGGGCATATCGGTAACAACCATCTGCATGTGAACATTCTGCCGCGCGATGCACAGGATTATCGCCGCGGCGGAGAACTCTTTGCCCAGTGGGCTTCCGAGGTCACGGCCATGGGCGGTGCCGTCTCCGCAGAACACGGTGTCGGCAAGATCAAGGCGGGCTTCTTGGAGACGATGTACGGTCACGAGGCCATGGTCGAGTCGGCGCGGCTCAAGCTCCAGCTCGATCCTGCCGGGCAGCTGGGTCGCGGTAACCTGTTTTCGGAGAAGCTCTTGGATGAGCTCGTCCAGAAAGGGAGCGCGTGAAGATGAGCGATTTCCATATGGTGGTGTGCGTCAAGGCCGTGCCGGGCAGCACCGAGGTCAAGATGGACCCCAAGACCAATACCATCGTGCGCGATGGCAAGCAGGCGGTCATTAATCCCTTTGATGCGAGCGCTTTGGAATGCGCGCTGGCGCTGAAGGACGACTTTATCGGCTTTGGCATGGACGTGCGCGTGACGGTGGTGTCGATGGGCATCCCCGCGACCGAATCGCTGCTGCGCGACTGCATCGCTCGAGGCGCCGACGACGCGCTGCTGCTGACCGACCGAGCCTTTGCGGGCGCCGATACCCTGGCAACCACCTATGCCCTCAAGTGCGGCATCGAAGCGCTCGACGAGGACTTCGACCTGCTCATCTGCGGCAAGATGGCGGTGGATGGCGATACGGCCCAGATTGGCCCCGAGCTTGCCGGCGCCTTTGAGATTCCCTGCGTGACCGATGTGAGCTGCGTGCAGAGCGCAGATTTTACGACGTGCGGTGCGCTTTCGCTCGTTCACGGTTGCGATGCCGGCGAGGAGACGGTCTATCTTGAGATGCCGTGCGCGATGACGACTGCCAAGGAGATTGGCCAGTTGCGTATGCCGAGTATTGCCGGTATTCGCGCGGCGGAGGAGGCGGACGTGCGCGTGGTCAGTGCCGCCGACGTGAACGCCGACCCCGCGCGTTGCGGTCTTGCCGGGTCGCCGACACAGGTCGTGCGCTCGTTTGTGCCCGACCGTGACCAAACGTGCGAGGCCGTTGAGGGGACGGCGTCCGAGCAGGCGGCAAAGCTTGCCAAGATTATCGAGGGGATGGCATAGATGAGCGGACTGATTATCGATAGCGAAGCCTGTATCGGCTGCGGTCGCTGCGTTCGCGCCTGTGCCTCGGGCGGCATCGTAGTGGAAGGCGAGCGACCCAGCCGATGCGCCCGCGTAACCGACGGCTGCATCCTATGCGGTGGGTGCGTCGACGCCTGCCCTGTCAACGCTATCTCGATCGAGCGTGACGAGGCCGCTGGTGCGGTGGACCTTGATGCATATCGAGACATTTGGGTATTCGCGCAGACCGACGAGCACAATACGGTGACTCCCGTTGCCTATGAGCTTATGGGCAAGGGCCGCGAGCTTGCCGATGCTCGCGACTGCCGTCTGGTGGCACTGATCGGTATGGGTCCCGAGGGTTCTCTCGGCGACCTGGAGCATCTGGTTTGCGCGGGCGCCGACGAAGTCCTGGCCTGTCGCGACGAGCGCCTGCGCCAAAACGATGCGGAGGTCTACGCCCGCTTGATCTGCGATTTGGTAGCCGAACGCAAACCCGAGGCCATCCTATACGGTGCGACCGCTTTTGGCCGCGAACTGGCACCCGGCGTTGCTGTGCGCTTGCAGACGGGCCTTACGGCTGACTGCACCGTACTTTCGATGGATACGGAGACGGGACTGCTGCAACAGACGCGTCCGGCGTTTGGCGGCAACCTGATGGCCACCATCGTCTGCCCCAATCATCGTCCCCAGATGGCAACAGTTCGTCCCGGCATCTTTAAGGCGCCCGACTTTGACTACGGCCGCTCCGGCACGATTACCCAGATATCGCTTGCGGATGATGCTAAGGCTCGTGTCGAGATCTCGATTCCCGCCGAGGAGTGGGGGCAGCAGGCCTCGATCGCCGATGCCGAGCGCTTGGTCGTGGTGGGCCGCGGCATTGGCTCCAAGAAGAATCTGCCCCTGATGCGAAGGCTCGCCGAGGCTCTGGGAGCCGAGCTTGGTTGCACGCGACCTGTCGTGGAGGCCGGCTGGTTGGAGTATCGCCATCAGATTGGCCAGACCGGCGTATCGGTTTCGCCCAAGCTTCTCGTGAGTATCGGTGTTTCGGGCGCCATCCAGCATCTTGCCGGCATCGGTGGGGCAGAGTGCATTATCGCCATCAACGAGGACCCGGATGCCCCCATTTTTGGTGCTGCCCAGTACAAGGTTGTTGGGGACGCCGCCGAGGTCGTCGAGGAGCTGCTGGCCCAGCTTGAGCGCTAGGCGCGCGCCAGCCAGTCGCGCATCTCGTCCTTTAGGCACTCCCAGGTCGCTTGCGTGGTGGGATTGGTAAAGGGGCGCATAATGCCAAAGGGTGCGTCGAGCAGGCGGTAGATATCGCCCTGTTCGCGCGCCAGCGCGCGGCTTGCTGGATAGACGAGCTCAAACATAAAGCAGATGAGCCCCACCAGGTAGTCCGCCGGCTCGTTGCGCTCGTCGCGCGCGACGCACCGATGCTCGTCAAAGGCGGCAAGCGTCGGTACCGAAAAGCGACTTGCTAGAAACGCGTCCTCATCCACTTTGAGGATGGTGTCGACGGTGCTGTCGGCGATGGTGCGCATAATGTCGATCTTGTCACCATCGCGCACGATATCGCAGAAGCACCGTGTACGCTCGTCGAGTTGTGCCGGCAGGCGAAAGTCGCTGTGATAGGCGATGCTCGCTCGGATGAGCTCGTCATGCGCACCGGTTTCGATAAAGTCACGGATGTTTGTCGTGGCGGGTGCATCGGCGGGATTCTCGCCAAAGAGGACCTCGATGCCCAGCGCCGCATGGCTCATGCTCTCGGCGTCCTTAAAGGTGTCCCAGCGTCGCAGCTGCTCAAAGCGGCCCATATCGTGTAGCAGGCCGCAAAGCCATGCCAGGTCAATATCTTCTGACGACCAGCCCTGCTCGCGCGCTACGGCATCGCATGCCTCGGCCACGTGGTACGTATGCTCGATTTTGAGCGCGATGCGTGGGTTGGTGGCGTCGTAGGCATCGGTGTAGCTTTTGAAGGCCGCGCGCGCCCGGTCTCGATCGATAGCTGTCATAATGACTTCCTAAAAAGTTGTGTCTTTCGATCCGGTGGCAATTGTAGGTGAACTCGGTTGCTGTCGGATGATGATTCTGCCGTATCGCTACATGCGGCTCGGAGACCTTGTCAGGGTGAGAAGCGTATGGTGCTCAAAATCGTTAGAGCCGTCTGGCCGGTGATGCTTACCTATGTTGCAATAGGCGCGCCGTGCGGAATGATCATGGGGCAGACGGGAATGGAGCCCTGGATGGTCTTTGCTCTGAGCAGCACGTTTGTGACGGGCAGCGGGCAGTTTATGATCTGCAACCTGTGGCTGGCGGGTGTGCCTGCAGCATCGATCGTCGCGAGCGTTGCCGCCATCTCCTCGCGTTTTGCGCTTTACTCGGCATCGATCGCACCGCATCTGAGGGGTGCCTCGAAGCGTCAGACGCTGGCTGTTGCCGCGACACTTACCGAGGAGGCATATGGCATCTCGCTTGCCAAGTTGGTTGAAGGGGAGGATTGGGGCCCGCGCGAGTCCTTTGTGCTCAACGTGATCCTCATCGCAACATGGGGCGTTTCGTGTACGATGGGCGCCATCGTCGGCGCCGTTGTCGATGTTCCCACCGCCATTGCAGCCTTTGTCTGCACCTCGCTCTTTATCTGCCTGCTCTTTTCGCAGCGGCTGTCGCGCGGTAACGTTGTCGCGGCGGTTTCGGGCGCGGTGTCCGTCGCCGTATGCAAGTTCTTGGGCCTCGCGAATATTGCCGTGCCGGCAAGCGTCGTGGTCGGCATTGCCATTGCGCTGGCGTGCGATGCTGTATTTGACGGAAGAGGTGCCCGCGATGCCCGCTAACGAGTTCTTGGTTCTGTGGCTGTCGTCGTGGGCTGCTATCGCGTTCTTTCGCATCGCGCCGGCGTTCGCCTTGCGCGGGCGGACCCTGTCGCCCCGCATTACCGAGGCCCTGGGCTATATCCCGCCCGCTGCCTTTGCCGCGCTGGTCGCCAACGACTTGGTGAACCCCGGCGCGTTCGACGCGGGACTCTGGCCTGCCTTGGTTCCCTGGATTGCGGCCACCGGCGTCGTGGCGGTGGCAATCAAGACAAAGTCGATGTTGTGGTGCTGCGTTTCGGGCATCGTGTTCTATATCGTTTTGAGCCTCGTATAGGAGCAGGACGCGTTATCGTCCCAGCTTAACGAATCGAATTTCTCACCGAGGCGGTCTGCTTCTTCTGGTACCATGGTCAAACTTTACTGTAGCAAAGCGTGACGTGGGCTTTTGTTCTGCGTCAGCGGAAATGGGGGTTTCATGGCACAGGAAGCGACCGCCAACGAGCAAAAGAAATTCAAGGTCCCGCGTATCCCGGGCGACATCATGATCTATCCGATGATCGTCGGCCTTTTGCTCAATACCTTCTGCCCGCAGGTCTTTGAGGTCGGCGGCTTCTTTACGGCTGCCTGCCGCGGCGGCTCCAACACCATCGTTGCCGCGATCTTGCTGTTCGTGGGCGCCGGTATCAGCTTTAAGTCCACGCCGGGCGCCATCAAGACCGGCATTGTCGTGCTGATTCCTAAGCTTGTAGTGGCAGCCGCGCTGGGTCTGGGCGTCGCGTACTTCTTTAACGATAACTTTTTAGGCCTGAGTTCGGTTTCCATCATCGGCGGCATTACGTTTTGCAACATGGCGCTCTATACGGGCATCATGGGCGAGTTCGGCGATGAGTCCGAGCAGGGCGCTGTCGGTATCCTGTTCTTTACGGCCGGCCCCGCCGTCACGATGATCATCCTTGGTGTTTCGGGTCTCGCCAACATCCCCGTCGGCACCATCATCGGATCCATCCTGCCGCTCGTTATCGGCATGGTCCTGGGCAACTTGTTCCCGTTTATCAAGAACCTGCTGGTCCCCGGCGCCAATCCCGCGATCGCCGTTATCGGCTTTCAGCTCGGTGCGTCCATGAGCCTTTCGAGCTTTATCGCCGGCGGTATTTCGGGCATCCTGCTGGGCCTCATCACGCTCTTTATCGTCGGTCCCATTACCTTTGCCTTCGAGCGCTTGTGTGGCGGCAACGGTAAGGCGGCTGTGGCATGCTCCACCATTGCCGGCACGGCCATGACCACGCCGGTCGCCCTCGCCGAGGTCGCTCCGCGCTATGCCGAGCTTGCGCCCACCGCGTATGCGCAGATCGCCACTGCCGTCATCATCACGGCAATCATGGCCCCGATTCTGACCGGCTGGGTCGATAAGAAGTTCTGCCAGAGCAAGGAAGACCTGTCGCCTGCCGGTGTCGAGGCCATCGAAGAGGCTGTCGCGACCGACATCGATGGCGAGTAGCAGTCGATACCCATCAATGATTCCGTCGTGCAACTCGCGCCGTTTGAGCGCCCGAACGAGAGCTGTCTTGCAGTGACGTTCGGTCGCTCTGCTATTATTCCCCTTACCCCTGCGGAGTAGGGGGTGTTTGTTACCCAGATTCGAATTGGGCGATTCTGGCCACTTGGATATTGAAGGGAGGGCGTCTAGTGGTAAAGGCACTCAAGATCGAGATATTCCTGCTGTGCATGATTATTCTTATCGGACTTGCCGTACGAAGCCGTCGCTCCCTGTTCTCGAGCACCCAGCAGCTTTTGTTTAGCATGCTGGGCTACACGTCTGCTGCCTACATTTTCTTCGATATGATCTGGACGCTCTCGGACGGCGTGAGCACTCCTGTAGGCATCACGGCCAACTGGATTTCCAACGCGGTTTCGTTTTCGCTGTTCGCCATCGCGTGCCTCATTTGGTTTTTCTATTCCGAGACGATGCAGGGCTCACGGCTCCTGACCACGCCCTACAGGGTGGTACTTTTAACGTTGCCAACCGCATTGGTGGTTGTGTTGGCATTTACCAGCTACTGGACGCACACTATGTTCTATATCGATGCGCAGGGCGTATATCGTCGCGGAGCGCTTTATATGATTCAACCTATCGTTAGCTACTGCTACGTCATATATACGTCCTTGCATGCCTTTATTCAGGCTCGAAAAGTCGAAAGCCTGCAAAAGAAGGCCATTTATCGCACCCTCGCCTTTTTTGCGGTTCCCGCTCTGGTGGGCGGTACCTTCCAGGTTTTGTTTTCGGTGCCGGGCCTTTGCTTCGGTATAACGCTGAGCATCCTGCTGCTCTATATCGTCTATCAGGAGCAACTGATCTCTACTGACCCGTTGACTGGACTCAACAACCGCAACCGTTTTGAGACCTATATGCTGTCGCTCTTTTCAAATGTGGATCAGGCCGAAGATGTATATCTGCTTATGATGGACGCTGATGGCTTTAAGCAGATTAACGATCGCTATGGACATGTGGAGGGCGACCATGCTCTTCAGGTTGTTGCGACGGCGCTCAAGGATGTCTGTTCGCCGGCTGGTGGCTTTATCGCACGTTATGGTGGCGATGAGTTCGTGGTGCTCCAAAAGGCAGCGGCGGAGCAGGACGTCATAGACCTGTGTTCGGCGATTGACGACGAGCTCGCTCGTGCCGAGGTGCCGTATGCATTGCGGATGTCCATCGGTTACGCGCGGGTCGGCGATAGTGTCGATACTTGGCAAGACTTACTTCGCGCTGCCGATGCGGAGCTCTACCGCGTCAAGGCCGAGAAAAAGAAAGCCGGCATCCAGATACGCTAGAAAAAGGGGCGCACGCTTGCGTGCGTGGCGGCCCTCAGCTTACCGATGTACTCCATTAAACTAAAGTATGCGAATGCCCTCCCTAAAAAGGTGAGCTCGCTAGGCTTTTTTGGGTTTGTTGACGATGATGATGCCGCCGCAGACCAACAGCAGGGCAACGATGACGGTAACGGGGCTCGTGCCAGCGCCTTCGCCGAGCAGCAGCGCGCTCAGCAGCACACCAAAGACCGGGTTCATAAAGCCAAAGACCGAGACGCGGCTGACGGGGTTGACGGCAAGCAGGCGCGACCACAGCGAGTAAGCGACCGCGGAGATAAGCGCCATGTAGATGATGAGCGCGATGGCGGGGACAATCGCCGTGGGGGAGAGCGCGCCGCCCATCAAAAAGCCGATGGCGGTGAGGACAAGGCCGCCGACCAAGAACTGCCACCCGGCAAGCAAGACGCCGTCGTGCTCGCGCGAGAAGATGCCAATCAGGCAGGTCGAAAGGGCACCCGCGACGGTGGAGGCTAGGATAAAGCCCTCGCCATCGAGCCTGAAGCCAAAGGTGCCATCTGCGCCCGAAAGGTTGACGAGCGCGACGCCGGTAAAGCCCAACGCGCAGCCAAGCACCTTGGCCGTATTGAGTTTCTCGGTGTGAAATGCCAGGGCGGCAAAGAGGATTGCGAGGAAGTTGGCGCTGGCCTCGATAATGGAGCTCGACATGGCGCTGGCGCGCGAGAGGCCCAGGTAGAAAAAGAAGTACTGCCCGATAGTCTGGAAGAGCGACAAGATAAAGATGGGTTTGATGTCGCGCGCTTGCGGTATGAGGGGGCGGCGTTGGGCCGCGCTCATCCCAACGATAACCAGGGCGCCGGCAAGCGTAAAGCGTAAACCTGCAAAGAGCAGCTGTGAGGCGCAATCGTGCGCGGGGATGCCAAAGAGCCCGTAACCGATCTTGATGCAGGGGAAAGCCGACCCCCAGAGCGCGCAGCAGACGAGGCAGCCCAGGATGAGTCCGGGCAGGGTGGCGAGATACGGCTTGCGGCTTTCCATGATGTCCTTCCTGTATGCGCGAAGCAAAAAAGAACCCGCCACCGGGTGTGCCGGTGGCGGGTGTTATTACCCGAGGGGATTGTACCCGATGGGACGCATTAAGCGAAGTAGGCCACGCCGCTCTCAAAGATCGGCATGAACTTATCGCCGGGGACATGCTCGGGCACGTTGCGGTACAGGTTGTCGCCGCGGCGCTCGGCATGGCCCATCTTGCCCAGAACGCGGCCGTCGGGGCTCGTGATGCCCTCGATGGCCAGTGCGGAGCCGTTGGGGTTGACGGAAAGGTCCGTGCTCGGTTTGCCGTCCTCGCCCACGTACTGCGTGGCGACCTGGCCGTTTGCGATCAGCTGTGCGAGCACCTCGTCGTTGGCGACAAAGCGGCCCTCGCCGTGGCTGATGGCGACGGTGTAGGGGTCGTCCAGGCTGCACTGCGACAGCCACGGGGACAGGTTGGACGAGATACGGGTACGCACCAGACGGCTCTGATGGCGACCGATGGTGTTGAACGTCAGCGTGGGGGCATCGGGCGTGGCATCGACGATGTCGCCGTAGGGCACCAGGCCAAGCTTGACCAGGGCCTGGAAGCCGTTGCAGATGCCCAGCATCAGGCCATCGCGGGCCTTGAGCAGGTCGCGGACTGCCTCGGTGACCTCGGGAGCGCGGAAGAACGCCGTGATGAACTTGGCGGAGCCATCGGGCTCGTCGCCGCCCGAGAAGCCGCCGGGGATCATGACGATCTGGCTTGCACGGATGCGGCGGGCAAGCTCGTGGGTGCTCTCGGCGACGGCCTCGGGCGTGAGGTTGTTGATCACGAAGGTGTCGGCTTCGGCACCGGCTGCGCGGAAGGCACGTGCGCTGTCGTACTCGCAGTTGTTGCCGGGGAACACGGGGATGATCACGCGCGGGCGGGCGATCTTGGCGCCGCCGTACACGTGGATATCCTTGGCGCGGAAGTCGATGGTCTCGACCTCGGGGGTCTCGCCGGCACTGCGGTAGGCAAAGACGCCCTCGATGCCGCTCTCCCAGGCCTCCTGGAGTTTGGCGAGCTCGATGACCTCGGAGCCGGTGTCGATGACATAGCCCTCGACGGTGATGCCCAGGGGCTCGACGACAACGCCGTCGGCGACCTCGGGCAGCTCGGCGTCCTCGGCGAGCTCGACGATAAAGCTGCCGTAGAGCGGGGTGAAGAGGCTCTCCACGTCTACATCCTCGGCAAGCTCGATACCGATCTGGTTACCGACGCACATCTTAAAGAGGCTCTCGGCGCCGCAGCCGTAGCCGGGCGTGGAGACGGCCAGGGCGTTGCCGTTGGCGGTGAGCGCCTCGACGGCGTCAAACGCGGCGAGCAGCTGCTGAGCGTCGGGACGGTAGTCCTCGCCATAGGTGGCGGGGGCGATGCGGACGACGCGGTGCGTGAGGCCCTTGAACTCGGGTGAGACGGCGCGGGCGGCCTTGCCCACGGCGACGGCGAAGCTGATCAGGGTCGGCGGGACGTTGAGCTCGCCGGTCTCGTCCTCAAACGAACCGCTCATGGAGTCCTTGCCGCCGATGGCGCCGGCACCCAGGTCGACCTGGGCCATGAGGGCGCCCAGGACGGCTGCCGTGGGCTTGCCCCAGCGCTCGGCCTCGGTGCGCAGACGCTCGAAGTACTCCTGGAAGGAGAGATAGGCGCGCTTGTGCTCAAAGCCGGCAGCCACGAGCTTGGCGATGGACTCGACCACGGACAGGTAGGCGCCCGCAAACTGGTCGGCCTCCATCAGATAGGGGTTGAAGCCCCATGCCATGGCACTCGCCGTGGTGGTCTCGCCGTCCACGGGGAACTTGGCGACCATGGCAGAGCTCGGGGTGAGCTGCGTCTTGCCGCCAAAGGGCATGAGCACGGTCGCGGCGCCGATGGTGGAGTCGAAGCGCTCGGAAAGGCCCTTGTTGGAAGCGACGTTGAGGTCGGTGACGAGCGAGGTCATGCGCTCGGCGAGCGTGGTGCCGGCCCAGCTGGGCTGCCACACGCTACGGGCGCACACGTGGGCGACCTGGTGCTTGGGTGCGCCGTTGGAGTTGAGGAACTCGCGGGACAGGTCGACGATGGCGACGCCGTTCCAGGCCATGCGCATGCGCGGCTCGGCGGTAACCTCGGCGATAACGGTAGCCTCCAGGTTTTCCTCGGCGGCGTAGCCCATGAACTCCTCGACGTCATCGTCGGCGACGGCGCAAGCCATGCGCTCCTGGGACTCGGAGATAGCGAGCTCGGTGCCGTCCAGGCCGTCGTACTTCTTGGTCACGGTATCAAGGTCGACATACAGGCCGTCGGCAAGCTCGCCCACGGCGACCGAGACACCGCCGGCGCCAAAGTCGTTGCAGCGCTTGATCAGACGGCAGGCATCGCCGCGGCGGAACAGGCGCTGCAGCTTGCGCTCGACCGGGGCGTTGCCCTTCTGGACCTCGGCACCCGAGGTCTCGATGGACTCGGCGTTCTGGGTCTTGGAGGAGCCGGTGGCGCCACCGATGCCATCACGGCCGGTGCGGCCGCCCAGCAGGATGATCTTGTCGGTGGGGGCGGGGCACTCGCGACGAACGTGGTTTGCCGGGGTAGCGCCCACGACGGCGCCAACCTCCATGCGCTTGGCCACGTAACCGGGGTGATAGAGTTCGTTGACCTGACCGGTGGCAAGGCCGATCTGGTTGCCGTAGCTGGAGTAGCCGGCGGCGGCAGTGGTCACGAGCTTGCGCTGCGGCAGCTTGCCCTCGAGCGTCTCGGAAACCGGGACGGTGGGGTCGCCGGCGCCGGTGACGCGCATGGCCTGATACACATAGCTGCGGCCCGAGAGCGGGTCGCGGATGGCGCCGCCCACGCAGGTGGCGGCACCGCCGAAGGGCTCGATCTCGGTCGGGTGGTTATGGGTCTCGTTCTTAAAGAGGAACAGCCAGTCTTGGTCCTCGCCATCGACATCGACCTTTACCTTGACGGTGCAGGCGTTGATCTCCTCGGACTCATCGACATCGGTCATGACGCCGGTCTTCTTGAGGTACTTGGCGCCGATGGTGCCCATGTCCATGAGGCAGACGGGCTTGGCGTCGCGACCGAGCTCATGGCGCATCTCCATGTAGCGGTCGAAGGCCTGCTGCACCACGGCGTCGTCGATCGTCACGTCATCCAGGACGGTGCCGAAGGTGGTGTGACGGCAGTGGTCGGACCAATAGGTGTCGATCACGCGGATCTCGGTGATGGTGGGGTCGCGATCCTCATCGCGGAAGTACTGCTGACAGAAGGCGATGTCCGCCTCGTCCATGGCAAGGCCGCGCTCGGAAATAAAGGCGGCAAGGCCGGCCTCGTCGAGCTCGCGGAAGCCGTCGAGCACCTCGACGGGCTGGGGCTCGGGGGTCTCCATGTACAGCGTCTCGGGCAGGTCGAGCGAGGCGATGCGCGCCTCGACGGGGTTCACCACGTAGTGCTTGATGGCATCGATGGCGGCCTCGTCCAGAGCGCCCGAGATCATATAGACCTTGGCGGAGCGCACGGCGGGGCGCTCGCCCTGGCTGATGAGCTGCACGCACTCGCTAGCGGAGTCAGCGCGCTGGTCAAACTGGCCAGGCAGGAATTCGACGGCAAAGACGGCGCCATCGCTTGCGGGGAGCTCGTCGTAGGTCACATCGACCTGGGGCTCGCTAAAGACGGTCGGCACGCAGGAGCGGAAAAGCTCCTCGTCGATGCCCTCAACGTCGTAGCGGTTGATGATCCTCAGGGCCTCGATGCCCTTGATGCCGAGAATTTCGGTCAGCTCGCCCTTGAGCTGCTGAGCCTCGACGTCGAACCCGGGTTTCTTCTCCACGTAGATACGAGAGACCATTGGTTCCTGCCTTCCTGATCGGTTGGGCGTACGGTACGGTATGCGGCAGCGGTCGGTTTGCGGGGTCTGCCCTGCAGTCGCCTTGAGCCACATGTTTGTAAACCTCACTATGATACGACAGCTCGCGGCGCGTTGAGGACGGCGAGGGTGCTACAGTGAAGCGCAAACAAGAGAAAGGCATCACATGGCATTCGTTTCACTCGCCATCATCGCGCTCGTGGCCTTTGCAAGCCCCTTCATCGCCTCGGCGATTCCCGGGAAACCCGTTCCCGAGACGGTCTTTTTGCTCGTGTTCGGCGCGATGCTGGGACCCCATATGCTCGACATTATCCATGTAGATGCCGAGGTCTCGCTCGTGTCCGAGCTCGGCCTGGCCTTTTTGTTCCTGCTTGCCGGCTTTGAGATCGACCCCAAGAGCATCACGGGTGTGGAGGGGCGCTACGGCTTGGCGACGTGGGTCGTCACGTTTGGTATCGCCTGGCTTGCCGTGCGCTTTACCCCGTGGTTCTCGGTCAGTCATTTCGACGGTATCGCCGTGACGCTTGCCCTTACTTCCACGGCGCTCGGTACGCTCGTGCCCATCATGCGCGAGCGCTCGCTCACCGGTACGCGTGTGGGCGACTCGATTCTCGCGTATGGCACCTGGGGTGAGCTCGGCCCTGTGCTCGCCATGTCGGTGCTGCTGTCTGCCCGCACCGGCATCCAAACGCTTGTAATCCTTGGGTTGTTTGCGGTGGTCTGCGTGTTGCTGGCCGTGGTCCCAAGCCGCTCCAAGCGCGTCGGCAGCCGCTTCTTTGCGTTTGTCGAGGAACGCGCCGATACCACGTCGCAGACCTTCGTGCGCCTGACGGTGCTCATCCTGGTCACGCTCGTGGCATTCTCGGCCGTCTTTGACCTCGATATCGTGCTGGGTTCTTTTGCCGCCGGCTTTGTCCTGCGCTATATCATTCCCGAGGGTAACCATACGCTCGAGACCAAGCTCGATGGCCTGGCCTACGGCTTTTTGATTCCGGTGTTCTTTACCGTATCGGGCGCAAAGATCGACCTGACGGCCGTGGCGTCGCGCCCGGGCTTGCTCGCGGGCTTTATCGTGGCGTTGCTGATCATTCGCGCCGTGCCGATTCTCATCTCTATGAGCATTTGTCCTGCGACGCGCGATGTGTCGGCGTATGGTCGCATTACCGTGGCCCTGTACTGCACCACGGCGCTACCGATCATCGTTGCCGTTACGAGCGTTGCCGTCAACGCGGGCGCTCTGTCGCAAGACATCGCGTCGGTTATGGTTGCCGCCGGCGCCATCACGGTGTTCTTGATGCCGCTGCTCGCGCAGCTCTTCTACCGCGTGGTGGATGCTGCGCCGGTCGCCGCCGTGGCAGAGGTTGCCGAGCATCCATCCGATGCGCTCGACATCCTGCGCGCCCACCACGATTTGGCGAGCCTGCTCGCACGCGAGCACGAGTTGCTGACCTCGCATGGACATGGTCGCGTATTCGAGGGCCTGCCTACGCTCGATACGATTGCCGAGCGTCTTTCCGCCGAGGCGGCGAGCGGCCACATCGATGCCCGCATCGTGGACGCGGCGCATCTTCTTGCCGATAAGACCTATGGTGATGAGGTTGACCCGTCCGAGCTGACTCCGCGTGAGCGCCGCCGCCTGGAGCGCGCCAAGCTCGCCGTGCACGAATATCGCCGCCGCATGCTGGAGCTCTACGCGCGCGATGAAGCCCAGGACGACGACGGTAAGTAGTTGATACTCTCTCGGGGAAGCCGTGTCCCGCTTTGAAGGCTCGGAACGGGATGCGGTTTCCGCATCGGCCCCCATCGGGAAGCCACATCCCAGAATGGACACTCAGAGTGGGATGCAGTTTCCGCTTTGGACCCCTGCCGGAAAGCGCGTCCCAGTCTGAAGGTTCAAAATGGGATGTGGTTTCCGAAACAGGGGCCGTTGGGAAGCTGTGTCCTGGAATGGGCGCCCGGAGTGGGATACCGTTTCCGCAGGAGGCCCATTGCGGAAACGGTGTCCCAGAATCGACGTTCAAAACGGGGTGCAGTTTCCGCAAGGAGGTCCTGGGGAAACCGTGCCCCGTTCTGAGCTGAAATACCGGGACGCAGCTTCCCCTGCAAACAGAACAAGGCGCGCTGCCTGTAGTTGATGCAGGCAGCGCGCCTTTTTGGTCGAGCCATGTTGAGGCTAGGAGCTGAGGCTTGTGGCCCCTTAGGAGCGGGCGGCTCCGTCGACGGGGAGCACGGCGCCCGTGACATAGGATGACATGTCGCTCGCTAGGAAAACGAAGGCGTTGGCGATGTCCTCGGGCTCGCCCATGCGGCCGAGCGGAATAGTGGCGATGATGGGCTTGATGACCTCTTCGGGCAGGTTAGCGACCATGTCGGTCTTAGTCACGCCAGGGGCAACGGCGTTGACGCGGATGCCCATGGGGGCGAGCTCGCGCGAGAGCGACTGGACCATGCCGTTGACGGCAAACTTGGACGTGGGGTAACCGACGCCGGAAGGCTGGCCGTACTTGGCGACCATTGAGCTTGTGGTAGTGATGGTGCCGCCGTGGCCGGCCTCGGTCATGATCTTGGCAGCAGCCTGGTGGCCGTTAAAGACGGCGACGACGTTGAGGTCCATAACTTTGGCGAACTCCTCGGCTGTATAGTCCAAAAGGGGCGAGCGCTGGGAGATGCCGGCGTTGTTGACGACCGTATCGAGACCGCCCATGTCGGCTGCAGCCTGGGTAAAGGCCTCGGTCACGGCCTCGAGCGAGGTGAGGTCGCAGGAACGGCCCCAGACCTTGGCGTCGGGATAGACGGCTGTCAGCTTCTCAACGGCTGCATCGGCAGTCTCCTGGCGCGAGCCAAAGACGGTGACGGCGGCACCCTCCTCGATAAAACGGCAGGCGATGGCATAGCCGATACCGCGCGTGCCTCCGGTGACGATTGCTTTCTTGCCCTCGAGCAACATGGTGCCTCCATTCTTCGGGGGTGGACGTACGCAGCACAGCGTAGCGGTAGCCGGAATCGGCCGCGTTTGCATATCGGTGAACGGTAGCCCGCGTTACCGATGAGCGGCTCGCGCAAATGTGCTCTGCCGTTGTGCTTAGGGCAGGAGACAAAAGGGCTCCCGTCCCACATCGGACGGGAGCCCTCAAAGCGCGTATTGCTAGGCGATTGATGAGTTAGTTGGCCATGACGCCTTCGGTCCAGGCCTCGACATCTTCGATGCGCAGGACGTTGGCGACCTCGGCCACGCAGTCGACGCTGGCAAGCTCGGCGGCGGCAGCTTGGACGTCCTTCTCGAGCGCGCGGTGCGTCAGGAAGATGACCGAGCAGGCATCGCTGACGCCCGACTTGCCGTCCTCGACCTGGTTGATGAGCGAGATCGAGATGTTGTGCTTGGCAAAGATGTCGACCGTCTCGGACAGGGCGCCCACGCGGTCGGCGACCTTCAGGCGCACATAGTACTTGGTCTGGAGCTCGTCCATGGGCTTAAAGGCGAGGTTGTGGCCATAGGGCTCAATCTCGGGCAGCGGAGCCACGCCGCGGCTGATCTGCTCGGAGAGCGACAGGATATCGCCCACGACGGCGCTCGCGGTGGGGAAGGAGCCTGCGCCGGCACCGTAGAACATGGTCTCGCCTACGGCGTCGCCTACCACGTAGACAGCGTTCATGGCGCCGTTGACCTTGGCGAGCATGTGGTCGGCGGGGATCAGCGTGGGGTGCACGCGAACGTCGACGCCGGCGTCGGTGTTGCGGGCGATGCCCAGCAGCTTGATGGTGTAGCCGAGCTCGCGGGCCTGGGCGATGTCCTCGGCGCCGATGGTACGGATACCCTGCTGGTACACATCGTCAGTGGTCACGCGGGTGCCAAAGCCGATGGAGGCGAGGATGGCCGTCTTGCTGGCGGCATCGAAGCCGTCGACGTCGGCGGACGGGTCGGCCTCGGCATAGCCCTTGGCCTGCGCGTCGGCAAGCACGTCGGCGTAATCGGCGCCCTCGGCGTCCATACGCGACAGGATGTAGTTGGTGGTGCCGTTGAGAATACCGGCGATGGTCAGGATCTTGTTGCCCACCAAGTCGTGCTCGAGCGTGCTCACGATGGGGATGCCACCGCCGCAGCTGGCCTCGCACTTAATCTGCACGCCGCACGCGCGTGCCTTCTCGGCAAGCGTCTCGACGTGACGGCCCAGCAGGGCCTTGTTGGCAGAGACGACGTGCTTGCCGTGCTCAAAGGCAGTGGTGAAGATCTCGGTCGCGGGATGCTCGCCGCCGATCAGCTCGACGACGATGTCGACGGCGGGGTCGGTGACGACGTCGTGCCAGTCACTCGTAAAGGCCTCACGCTCAATACCGGCTGCCTCGGCCTGCTCCCAGGCAAGCGCGCAGGCGCGGGTCAGCTTAAGGTCGATGCCGTAGGCTGCCAGGTACTCATCGTGGTGGCTCTTGATCAGACGGGCCACGCCGCCGCCGACGGTTCCCAGACCGATGAGGCCGACGTTCACGGTGCGCAGGGGTTCGCTCATAGATAGCTCCTTCGTGCATCTTATGGATGGATTAACCGCTTAAAGGTTGAGTGCATTCTAGCGTGAACCGGGGGCGCGTGCTCGCCAGGCAACAGGAGTCGCACAAAACGGCACCCCCGAAACGCTGCGGAAACATTGGAAACATGCTCGCTACAAACGGAACTCCGTAACAAACTGTCAACGTTTGCGCCATAAGGTTTGCTCTGTACCGCAAGACGGCCGCACCGCGGCCAGCGAAAAGGGGGACACCATGTTTAGCATCAACAACGTACTTAACCGCAGGAGTTTCCTTGTCGGAGCCACGCTTATTTTTGCCCCGATCTATTACACCCCAGCGTCCGTTTTGCTCAAGAACGCCAAGGACATGAGCTACGACATGACACTAATGGGTGTCGACGGCATGGACAGCCTATGTGATTCAGGACGGCAAGTACATCGCCGCCTAAGTGCATATAACGAGACCGGTGGGGCCGTTTTACGCAAGGCAAGGACGCCTGTAACAGAACGGAAACATTGCTTTTACACAATAAAGTGGCAATACTGCATAAAGCAATAGAAATACGCAGAAATATGGATAAATGAACAAATCCAAAGAAAAGTCGAAATAACCGCCACTTTTCCTAACTAAAGCGTCTACTATTTTGCGAACGCCGAACACGGCGAAGGATGGCCTGTCGGGCAACCGAAACCCGACGAGATTTGAGAGGAGAGCCGCATGTCGAGCCTCACCGGTAAGTCATTGAACCCTGTTATGAATCGCAGGAGCGTTATCGCGAGCGCAGCAGGTCTGGGGGCGATGTCCATTCTAGCTGGCTGCTCCTCCTACGGCGGCGACAGTGGTTCCGCTTCGGGCGACGCTTCGTTTAAGATCGGCACCATCGGCCCGCTGACCGGCGCCAACGCGTCCTACGGCAAGTCCGTTACCCAGGGCGTCGAGCTTGGCTGCAAGGATTTCTCGACCAAGGAGCTGCCGCTTGCCAGCAAGGCCGAGGATGACCAGGCCGATGGCGAGAAGGCCGTCAACGCCTTTAATACCCTGCTCGACTGGGGCATGCAGGCTCTCGTCGGCCCGACCACCACGGGTGCGTCGGTTGCCGTTGCCGCCGAGTGCGGTAACGACCCCAAGACGTTCATGATCACCCCGTCCGCGTCCTCCGAGGACGTCACCGACGGCAAGGATTGCGTCTTCCAGGTTTGCTTCACCGACCCCAACCAGGGTGTCAACGCTGCCAAGTTCCTGGCGCAGAAGTATGCGGACGAGAAGTTCGTGCTGTTCTATAACTCCGGCGACGCCTATTCTTCGGGCATCGCAGATTCCTTTAAGGCCCAGGCCGCTGAGTCCAAGCTCGAGATTGTCGACGAGGAGACCTTTAAGGACGACTCCGCCACGAGCTTTACCAACCAGCTGACCAAGGCCAAGCAGGCCGGCGCCACCATGATCTTTGCGCCGATCTACTACACGCCGGCGTCCGTCCTGCTCAAGAACGCCAAGGACATGGGCTACGACGTCAAGATGATGGGCTGCGACGGCATGGATGGCATCCTGGGCGTTGAGGGCTTCGATACCTCTCTTGCCGAGGGCCTGCTGCTCATGACCCCGTTCTCCGCCGACGACGAGAAGAACGCCGACTTCGTCAACGCTTACAAGGATAAGTACGGCGATACCCCCGACCAGTTTGCCGCCGACGCCTACGACGGCGTGCACGCGGTTGCCGAGGCCCTCAAGGAGGCCGGTCTTGGTGTCGACGCCGACCCGACCGAGGTCGCCGAGAAGCTGTCCAAGGCTATGCTCAAGATTACCGTTGACGGTCTGACCGGCAAGCTCACCTGGAATGATAAGGGCCAGGTCCAGAAGGAGCCCACGGCGTACGTCATCACCAACGGCAAGTACGTACAGGCCTAATTGGCCGCCTTACATAGAGCGGTTTTGATCCCAAGCAGGGGAGGTTTTGGCCTTCCCTGCTTGCTTGGTATCTAGGGACAGTGTAACGTCCCTGTTTCATACATTAACTGGAAACCTATTCGAAAGGGGGATGTGGAACATGACGGTCTTTATCCAATACCTGGTCAACGGCCTGTCCATGGGCAGCGTCTACGCCATCATCGCGTTAGGCTACACCATGGTCTACGGTATCGCCAAGATGCTCAACTTCGCTCACGGCGATGTCATCATGGTCGGTGCCTATGTCTCGTTCTGCGCCACGTCGTATCTCGGCCTCCCGGGCTGGGCATCTGTAATTCTCTCTTGTGTGGTCTGCACGGTTCTCGGTGTTCTCATTGAGGGTCTGGCCTATAAGCCGCTGCGCCAAGCAGGCCCGCTGGCCGTTCTGATCACGGCCATCGGCGTGTCTTACTTCCTGCAGAACGCCGCGCAGCTTCTGTGGGGCGCCACGCCCAAGAACTTCACTTCGTTCGTCACCTTCCCGGTGCCGGAGTTCTTGGCCAAGTTTAACGTAAGCGCCGTCTCGCTCGTCACTATCGTCGCCTGCCTGGTTATCATGGCCGGCCTGATGTTCTTTACAGGTAAGACCAAGATGGGCAAGGCCATGCGCGCTGTGTCCGAGGACAAGGCCGCCGCTCAGCTCATGGGCATCAACGTCAACCGCACTATTTCGATGACGTTTGCCATCGGCTCCGCCCTTGCCGCCATCGCCGGTGTTCTCCTGTGCTCCTACTCGCCGGTCCTGCAGCCCACCACGGGCGCCATGCCTGGCATCAAGGCCTTCGATGCTGCCGTTTTCGGCGGCATCGGCTCCATCCCCGGTGCCTTTGTCGGTGGCATTCTCATCGGCATCATCGAGGCGATGGCGCAGGCTTACATTTCCACGAGCCTTGCCAACTCCATCGTCTTTGGTGTTTTGATCATCGTCCTGCTCGTCAAGCCTGCCGGCCTCTTGGGCAAGTACGTCCCCGAGAAGGTGTAGGTGAGCGTTATGAAGTTTCTTAAAGACAAGCAGACGCGTCACGACTTTGTCACGTACGCCATGTGCGTTGTGGCGTTCGCCATCGTGTTCTTTATGCAGTCCAACCACATGATCCCGCGCATGATCGCCGGTCAGCTGGTTCCCATCACGGCCTATATCGTCATGGCCATCTCCCTTAACCTCGTCGTCGGCATCGCGGGCGACTTGTCGCTGGGCCACGCGGGCTTTATGAGCGTCGGTGCCTATACGGGCATCGTCACTGCCGTCGCGCTGGAGAGCACCGTTCCGTCCGATCCGATGCGTCTGATCATCAGCATTGTGGTCGGCGCTATCGCCGCTGGCATCTTGGGCTTCTTGATCGGCATCCCGGTCCTGCGCCTGAGCGGCGACTATCTGGCCATCGTGACCCTGGCTTTTGGCGAGATCATCAAAGAGGTCGTCACCTGCCTCATTGTGGGCGTCGATTCCCGCGGCCTGCATGTGATCTTTAACATCACGGGTAACTCCACGATCGACGACCTGCACCTGCTCGAGGACGGCACCGCCATCATCAAGGGCGCGCAGGGCGCATCGGGCGTGTCGACCTATTCGACCTTCCTTGCCGGCGCAATCCTGGTTATGGTCGCGCTCGTGATTGTGCTCAACCTGGTTCGCAGCCGTACCGGTCGTGCCATTATTGCCGTGCGCGACAACAAGATCGCTGCCGAGTCTGTGGGCATCTCCGTCACCCAGTACCGCATGATCGCCTTCGTGGTTTCCGCTGCCCTCGCCGGCGCTGCCGGAGCCCTGTTCGGCGGTAACTTCTCGCAGCTTTCCGCCACTAAGTTCGACTTCAATACGTCCATCCTCATTCTGGTGTTCGTGGTCCTCGGCGGCCTGGGCAATATGCGCGGCTCCGTTATCGCCGCGGCGCTGCTCACGGTGCTCCCCGAGCTGCTCCGTCAGTTCTCGGACTACCGCATGCTCATCTACGCCATCGTGTTGATTCTGGTCATGGTCTTTACTAACAACCCACAGCTCAAGGCGTTCTTCGCACGCATTAAGGACCGCTTTGCTTCCAAGAAGGAGGTGGCAGCCGATGCCCAGTAAGTTTGAGTTCAACAAGGGCAAGATGGTCCCGTATCCTTCTGGCGCCATCGTTCCCGACCGCGACCTGGGCCAGCGCCCGGCGCTCGAGTGCATTCACCTGGGCATTGAATTCGGCGGCCTTAAGGCGGTCGACGACTTTAGCCTAACCATCGGCAAGACCGAGATTGCCGGTCTCATCGGCCCCAACGGTGCCGGCAAGACCACGGTCTTCAACCTGCTCACCAAGGTGTACCAGCCTACGCACGGCACCATCCTGCTCGACGGTGAGGACACTTCGGGCAAGTCGGTCTACCAGGTCAACCGCATGGGTATTGCCCGTACGTTCCAGAACATCCGTCTGTTCAACACCATGACGGTGGAGGACAACGTTAAGGTCGGCCTGCACAACCAGGAGCGCTACTCCGGCTTTGAGGGCGTGCTGCGCCTGCCGACGTATTGGAAGCACGAGAAGGCCGCCCACGAGCGCGCCATGGAGCTGCTGTCCATTTTTGACATGGAGCACCTGGCAAATGAACAGGCCGGCTCGCTGCCTTACGGCGCTCAGCGTCGTCTGGAGATCGTCCGCGCGCTTGCCACCAACCCCAAACTGCTGCTGCTCGACGAGCCTGCCGCAGGCATGAACCCGTCCGAGACCGCCGAGCTCATGGAGAACATCGTTAAGATTCGCGACACCTTCGGCATCGCCATCATGCTTATCGAGCATGATATGTCGCTCGTTATGAACATTTGCGAGGGCATCTGCGTGCTTAACTTTGGCAAGGTTATCGCCAAGGGTACGGCGGAGGAAATCCAGAACAACGACGCCGTTATCGAGGCGTATCTGGGCAAGCAGGATAAGGGGGAGAACTAAATGGCAGAGCCGATGCTTTCCGTCTACAACATCAACGTCTGGTACGGCGCCATCCACGCCATCAAGGACATCTCCTTTAACGTTAACGAGGGCGAGATCGTGGCCTTGATTGGTGCCAACGGTGCCGGCAAGTCCACAACGCTCAAGACCGTCTCGGGCCTGCTGCGCTCCAAGACCGGCTCCATCAAGTTTATGGGCGAGGACATTACCCATACGCCCGCTGATAAGCTGGTTGGTAAGGGCCTGGCTCAGGTTCCCGAGGGTCGTCGCGCCTTTTTGCAGATGACGGTCGAGGAGAACCTGGAGATGGGCGCCTATACACAGCCCAAGTCCACAATTGCTCCGGGCCTGGAGCGCGTCTACGAGCAGTTCCCGCGCCTGAAGGAACGTCGTCGCCAGGTCGCCGGCACCCTTTCAGGTGGCGAGCAGCAGATGCTCGTTATGGGGCGCGCCCTTATGAGTAACCCCAAACTGCTTATGCTCGACGAACCTTCCATGGGTCTGGCACCGATTCTGATCGAACAGATCTTCCAGATTGTCGAGGACCTGCACAAGGCCGGCACCACGGTGCTTCTGGTCGAGCAAAACGCGCAGATGGCGCTTTCCATCGCCACACGCGGTTACGTGCTCGAGACCGGCAAGATCACCATGACCGGCACCGGCCAAGAGCTCCTGCATGACGACAACGTCCGCAAAGCCTACCTCGGAGGCTAACCCACCTAACAAAAGGGGCGCTGACTATCTCCGTCAGCGCCCCTTTTTAAGTTGCGGTGAAATAGGGACTGAATACGGGCTCCAGAGGCCAAAAGAGTCCCTATTCCACCGCAACTTCATGGGGGTGTGTGACAATGCCCGTCGGAAAACATCTGCTGTCTTTGGGGGTCTATCTATGCTGTACGAGTTTTGTGCCGAGAACTTTGAGCGGGTGCCGGCGGCTATCGATGCCGGTGCAAGGCGTATCGAGCTGTGCGACAACCTTGCCGTTGGTGGCACCACGCCTTCGGCCGGCGTTATCAGCGCTACGACCAACTATGCACACGAGCACGATGCGCGGGTGATGTGCATGATTCGCCCGCGTGGCGGCGACTTTCACTACAACCAGGACGAGTTGCGTATGATGGAGATGGACCTGGGCCTTGCCGTGAGCGCCGGCGTTGACGGCTTAGTCTTTGGCTGCTGCAAGCCCCGCGCTGGCGGATGGGCACTCGACGAGCTTACGTTGGGCGCTCTCGTGATGGCCGCGGGCTGCGCGACCGAGGAATGCAAGCGTGAGCCCATCGACATCACCTTCCACATGGCGTTTGATCAGCTCTCGCCCGAGGCTCAGCTCGACGCGATTGACATACTCGCCGACTGCGGCATCACACGCATCCTGACGCATGGTGGCGCTGCCGGTACGCCGATCGAGGACAACTTCGAAAACCTGGCCCGCTTAATCGAGTATGCGGGCGACCGCTTGACCATCCTTCCCGGCGGCGGCATTTCCACGGTCAACCGCGATACCGTGGCGGCGGCACTGGGCGTCTCCGAGCTCCATGGCACCAAGATTGTGCCGCTGGAGGTGTAGCCCGTGGCACTTGTATTCGATGTCCAGCAGGCGAGCGGTAAGCCCGACGATAATCGTCGCCCTGGCACCGCGTGCCCCTTTTGCGACACGGAGGGGCTTGCCAACATCATCCAGCGCGATGGTGACTGCATCTGGCTCGAGAATAAGTTCAAGACATTGCGGGCCACACGTCAGACCGTATTGATCGAGTCTGCCAATCACGACGCCGACCTGGTGACCTATGAACCGGATGAGCTGCATCATGTGATGCGGTTTGCCCTGGGCTGTTGGCAGCAGATGATCGATTCCCAACAGTACTGCAGTGTGCTCATGTACAAGAACAAAGGCCCGCTTTCGGGCGGCAGCCTCGTCCATCCACACATGCAGATTGTGGGCTTGGAACAGGAGGACGGCTATGCGGCGCTGGCCTCAGCCAACTTTGAAGGCATCAGTGTCTGGCAACAGGGGAGAATCTCGGTCGACATCTCAACCGAACCGATCATGGGGTTCTTTGAGATCAACGTTTCAGCCCCGCAGGGAATCGCTGCCAGCGATGACACGAGAGACCAAGCCGAGGCGGATCTCTTCGCCGATGCGATCCAGGTAGCTCTGCGCTATATCCTGAACGAGCACCACGGTGGTCGCGCAGAGTCGTACAACCTGTTCTTCTATCACCTGGGCGGTCGGACCATTGCCAAGGCGCTGCCACGTTGGGTGGTTTCGCCCTACTTTGTCGGCTATCGTTTGGCCCAGGTCAATGCTGAGACAACGCTCGATATCGATGCTGAGCGCCTGCGTGCGCATCTGGAAACGCTCGTATAGCAAGACTAACACCCGCGTAATGCGGACAGTCTAGCGTGCCATGGCGTCGCGGCCGGCTTCGACGCGCTTGCGCTGGGCGGCGCGCTCCTCGCCGGTCAGACGCTCAAAGAGATGCCCGATAAGCGAGGCGAGTACCTGCTGAAACAGCGTTCCGCACATGACGGGAAACACGACTTCGCCCGGAAAGTACTGCGTGGCGATGACGGCGCCCGAAGAGATGTTACGCATGCCGCAGGTAAAGCACATGGTGGTCGTCTCGCTATATGGCAGATGCAGCGTATGGGCGACCAGAAAACCGACGACAAAGCCACTGATGGCGAAGACCAAAATAAAGAGGGCGACTTCCAAGCGCACCGCGTTCATGTGCAGCACGTACTCGCTCATGGCGGTGGAGTTGGAGGCGATAACGCCCATCATCATGAATTTGCAGGCGGGCGAGAGCACGGGGGAGAGTTTTTCGTGCCCCCATCCGCGCGTGAGCTCGTTGATCATGATGCCGAGCACGGCGGGGATGGCGATCATAAAGGCCATGTCTTGCATCATGCTCGGCACATCGATCGAGACGGTGGCACCCAGCAAGAGCTTAAGCGTGAGCGGAATCGTCACAGGGGAGATAACCGAGGACGTCAGGATGATGGTGAGCGCGAGCGGGCCGTTGCCGCCGAACATGCTGATCCACATAAAGGCGGTGACGGCCACGGGCACGCTGTACTCGAGCACGATGCCGCAGACAAGGTTGGGATTGGAGCCAAAGAATAACGATCCCATGGCATAGGCCGCGATGGGAATAAGCGCCGCCGAGACGAGCAGTGCCGAAATCAGGTGCAGGGGACGGCGGAACACCTCGGCTACCTGGTGGAAGGTGTTGCTGAGCGCACCCTGAAACGTCATAAAGGCGAAGAGGGCGGGAACAATGGGCTTGAGCACGCCGATCTGCTGGGGAAAGAGCACGCCGAGCGCCACGCAAATCGGAACGATGATCTGCATATGCCCCGCGAGGAACTTTCCCAGTCCAGCCCATTGCTTCATATGTCCCGTGACTCCCTTTATCCGCGAACTCGTTTGTATGGATATGCTAGACGCTCGTATGCGTCCGTGCGGTTGAAACGCTCGATTATTTCGAGGCCATTACCGCCATCGTTTGCCGAAACCGCGGCGCACCGCGGCGTTTTGCGTCCGCGCTGCACGGTATAATAAATCCGTTCAACAGATCTGCCTGCCGAAGCGGGCATACACAGAGGACTCATCGCTATGAACCGTGAGAGGTATCGCGGCGACCTGCCCCTATCAGGGGTGGGTGCCTATGTCATCGCTTAAGACGACGCATCGCTGGGCGGTCGCTCAGCAAAACCCCGAGCTCGAAAAGGAGCTTTCGGCTGGTCTGGGCATTCCCGGGCTGGTGGCGCGCATTATGGTCGCGCACGGCATTGACTCCATCAAAGAGGGCCAATTGTTTTTGACGCCTTCGCTCGATCGCGACTGGGCCGACCCACTCATTATCCCGGGCATGTCGGTCGTTGCCGACCGCGTCGAGCGTGCTATTCGCAACCACGAGCACATTGCAGTCTTTGGCGATTTTGACGTTGACGGTATTACGTCGACCTGCCTGTTGACCGAGGCGCTGCGCACGTTTGGCGCCGATGTCACGCCGTTTATTCCGCATCGCTTTGATGAGGGCTACGGTCTTTCGCGCGCGGCACTCGATCGCGTTAACGAGCTCGCTCGCCCCCAGCTGATCGTGACCGTCGATAACGGCATTGCCGCCAAGGAAGAGGTTTCCTATTTGGAGGACCTGGGGATCGATTTGGTGGTCACGGACCATCACGAGCCCTCCGACCAGGTGCCGCAGGGTGTGCCCCTGACCGACCCCAAGCTCGAGGACGAGGGCCCCTCGCGCGAGCTTGCCGGTGCTGGTGTGGCGCTCAAGCTGGTGCAAGTCCTGGGTGAGCGCCTGGGCAAGCCGTCGTATTGGCGTTCGCTAATCGAGGTCGCGGCGCTGGGCACCGTGTCCGACATGATGCCGCTCACGCCCGAGAACCGCGCGCTGGTTGCCGAGGGCATCCAGCAGATGCGCGTAACCGCTCGCCCCGGCTATATCGCGCTTGCCGCGCTTGCCAAGGCGGACCTTTCGAGCATTACGGCGGATGGCCTGTCATTCTCGCTCATTCCCCGCTTAAACGCTGCCGGCCGCATGGCCGATCCCAAGCTGGCGCTCGACCTGCTGCTTGCCCGCAATCCCATCGAAGCAAGCGCGCTGGCGGCTGAGCTCGAGGAAATCAACCGCCAGCGCCGTGAGATCGAGGCGGAGCTCACGCGCGATGCCATGGCAAAGGTCGAGGAGACCTATGACGGCGGGCGCGCGATCGTCGTGGGCGGCGAAGGCTGGCACGAGGGTGTCAAGGGTATCGTGGCAAGCCGTCTGACCAACCGCTATCACGTGCCGGCGCTGCTGTTCTCGATCGAGGACGGTATCGCGCGCGGCTCTGGTCGCTCGGTGGGCAAAGTTAACCTGTTTGACGCCGTCGAGCGCTGTTCCGACCTGCTGATTCGTCGCGGCGGACATGCCGGTGCGGTGGGTGTGACCATCGAGGCATCCAAGCTCGATGAATTCCGTCGTCGCCTTTCCGCCGTGCTATCGGAGATTCCCGCTGAGGACTTTGAAGACATCGACGAGGTTGCCGCCACGGTCGACCTTTCCGAGCTGAATATCGAGACTATAGAGCAGATTTCCCGTCTTGAGCCGTTTGGCCAGGGCAACAAGGTGCCGCTGCTGGCCGCCGAGGGCGTGACGATGTGCGATCGCGCCGTGGTGGGCAAAACCGGCGAGCACATGCGCTTTGTGGCGACCGATGGCGCCGCGAGCGTGCCGGCCATCATGTTCCGCGTGCCGCAAATCGATAAGCTCATCAACTGCGATAGCGCTGTCGACTTGGTGTTCGAGGCCGTTGCCGAGCATTGGCAGGGGCGTGTGAAGCCCAAGCTCATGATCAAGGATGTTCTGGTCCGCGATACCACGCTGCCCGGCGTCGACGATCCGGCATGCGAGCTTCGTCGTGGCGTGCAGCCGGCGGATTCTGGCCTGCGCCTGGAGTCGCGCAAGCGCGAGACGCTCGCCCAGCTTTCCTATACCGAGCTCACGCGCTCGCTTATCCATAGCTTTATCGGCTCGAACCAGCCGCACCGCGCGCAGGTCGAGGCGCTCGATGCCCTGGCCGATCACCAAAGTGTTCTGGCCGTTATGGGAACGGGGCGCGGCAAGTCGCTCATCTTCCATGTGCATGCCGCGCGTGAGGCGGTGCTTCGCGGACGTGCGAGCATCTTTGTCTATCCGCTGCGTGCGCTTGTTGCCGACCAGGCCTATCACCTCTCGTCGACGATGGCATCGCTTGGCATTGGCGTTGGCGTGCTGACCGGCGAGACCGTGGAGGCGGCGCGCGATGACGTGTTTGCCGGCTTGGCTTCGGGCCGTACCGGCATCGTGCTCACGACGCCCGAGTTCCTGTCCATTCACCGCGACCGCTTTGCGCGTTCGGGGCGTATCGGTTTTGTCGTTATCGATGAGGCGCACCACGCGGGCCTTGCCAAGGGCGGCGACCGCAGCGCCTATCTCGACATGCCCGATATCCTCAAAGCCCTGGGCGACCCGGTCGTTATGGCCGCGACGGCCACCGCGACGGCTCCGGTCGTGGCCGAGCTTGCCCGCATGCTTCCGATCACTCACACGGTGGTCGACGAGACGGTGCGCGAGAACCTGCAGCTCGAGGACGACCGTGATCTTGCAAGTCGCGAGAACCGTTTGGTGTCGATCGTGGCGACGGGGGAGAAGACCGTCATTTACGTCAATTCGCGCGACCAGTCCGTGGCGCTCGCCAAGACACTACGCAAACGCGTTCCCGACTGTGCGACCCGTATCGCGTTCTATAACGCTGGCCTTACGCGCACCGACCGCCATCGCGTAGAGGAGGCGTTTCGAGACGGCAGCCTCAGCTGCATCGTCTCGACATCCGCCTTTGGCGAGGGCGTCAACCTTCCCGATATTCGCCATGTCGTGCTCTATCACATGCCGTTTGGCGGCATTGAGTTTAACCAGATGAGCGGCCGCGCCGGTCGCGATGGCCATCCCGCCGTGATCCATCTACTCTATTCGTCGCGTGACGCCCGTATTAACGAGCGCCTGCTCGACTGCTATGCGCCCGAGCGCGACGAGCTCGTCACGCTCTATCGCGCGCTGCAGACCATGTGGCGCTCCAACCGCGGCAAGACGGGGGACGATTCCTTTAGCGCGAGCGATATCGACATCGCGCAGATGTGCCTTGCCATCGATGCTCGCACGCCGGTCGACGAGCGTTCGGTGGAAAGCGGCCTGGGAATCTTCGAAGAGCTTGGTTTCTGTCGCGTTTCGGGGTTTGACGACACTCGTCGTATCGCGATGGCCGAAAACCCCGGCCGCGTGCAATTGAGCAGGTCAATTCGCTATTTGGAGGGCTTGCGCTCGCGCATGGAGTTCTCGGCTTTCCGGAGCTGGGCGCTCGATTCGTGCGCTTCTGATATGCTAGCCAAAGTTAACCGCCCGATCGTACCGCGGGCCTAGGGGAAGGGGACCTCGATGGATGCCGCAGCCCGTACCGCCCATGATTCCACCCTCCAGCCGTTTTCGGAGATGGAGCACTATAAGCATGCCGATGAGCTGCCGCCCGAGATTATGGCGGACAGCTACGACAAGCTGGAGCGCCTGTGCCTCAAATATATGAATGAGGACGACTTTTCTAAGGTTGAGCAGGCCTACTGCTTTGCCGCCGAGAAGCACTGCAACCAAAAGCGCCGCTCGGGCGAGATGTACATTAACCATCCCGTCGAGGTTGCCATCATTTTGGCCGATCTCAAGATGGACTGCGATGTGGTGTGTGCCGCGCTGCTGCACGATACCGTCGAGGATACCGAGACCTCGCTCACCGATGTTTCCGGCCTGTTTGGCGATACGGTGGCCGAGCTCGTCGATGGCGTGACCAAGCTCACCAACATCGAAGTCGACAGCATGGACGAGAAGCAGGCGCTCACGCTCCGCAAGATGTTCCTCGCCATGTCCAAGGACATCCGCGTCATCATCGTTAAACTTGCCGACCGTCTGCACAACATGCGAACGCTGGCAGCCCTGCGCGAGGATCGTCGCCTGTTTAAGGCTCGCGAGACCATGGACGTGTACGCGCCCTTGGCCGACCGCCTGGGCATGAGCTCTATTAAGTGGGAGCTCGAGGACCTGTCCTTCTTCTACCTGGAGCCCGATGCCTACCAGCGCATCGCGCGCATGGTGGCTGAGTCGCGCGAGGTCCGCGAGCGCTACCTTGCCGAGACCATCAAGACGCTTACCGATGAGCTCAACCGCATTGGTCTGGAGGACTTCCAGATCAACGGCCGCTCCAAGCACTATTGGTCCATCTACCAAAAGATGAAGCGCAAGGGCAAGGAGTTCTCCGAGATCTACGACCTGGTGGCGCTGCGCGTTATTACCCATTCGGTGCGCGATTGCTACTCCACGCTCGGTGCGGTGCATACGCTGTGGCACCCCATGCCTGGTCGCTTTAAAGACTATATCGCCATGCCCAAGGTCAATAACTACCAGTCGCTCCACACGACGGTCATCGGCCCTACGGCTCGTCCGCTCGAGATTCAGATTCGAACCTACGAGATGCATGAGCAGGCCGAGTACGGCATTGCCGCCCACTGGCTATATAAGAAGTCGGGCGGATCGTCTGCTTCCAAGACCAATGACGCTCAACGTTTGGACGACCAGATCAACTGGCTCAAGCATTCGCTCGATTGGGCTGCGTCTGATGAGATCACCGATGCCAAGGAATACCTGCACTCACTGAAGGTCGATCTGTTCGATCAGGAGATCTTTGTCTTCACGCCCAAAGGCGAGGTCATGGCGCTTCGTGCCGGCTCCACGCCGCTCGACTTTGCCTATGCCGTTCACACCGAGGTGGGAAACCACTGCGTCGGCGCCAAAATCAACGGTGCGGTGGCTCCGCTCACGCACGAGATCAAGACGGGCGACCGCGTTGAAATCCTGACTAACAAGAGTTCCAAGCCGTCGCGCGATTGGCTCAAGATCGTTAAGACACCTTCCGCCAAGTCAAAGATCCGCCGCTATTTTGCCGCTGCGACCAAGGACGACGACGCTGCCGCCGGTCGCGATATGCTGGCCAAGGACTTGCGTAAGCGTGGCTATGGCATTTCTACACCGCGTTCAACGCGTGCACTCAACGCCGTGGCGGAGCAGTTTAACTTCAAGCAGCTCGAGGACCTGTTTGCCGCCGTCGGCGCCGGCAAGGTTGCCCCGCGCGCTGTGGGCAATAAGGTCGAGCAAATCTTGGACCCCAAGCCCGAGGAACAGCTCACCAAGGCCGAGGCTATCGCCGAGGTCGTGAAGCAGCCCGCTCGCGGCTCCAACCGCAAGCCGCAAAAGCGCGGCAAGAGCGCCAGTAACGGCATTATCGTCAAGGGCGAGAGCAACAGCGGCCTGCTGGTCCGTCTGGCTCATTGCTGCAACCCCGTGACGGGCGACGACATCGTCGGCTTCATCACGCGCGGTCGTGGCGTTTCGGTGCATCGCGCCAACTGCCCTAACGTCAAGGGTCTTATGGAACATCCCGAGCGCATGATCGATGTGGAGTGGGACGGCGCTGCCGACACCCTCTTCCAGGTCGAGATCGTGGTCGAGTGCCTGGACCGCATGGGCCTGCTCAAGGATGTCACCATTGCCATTGGCGATGCGGGCGGTAATATCCTTTCTGCCGCCACGTCGACCAACCGCGAGGGTATTGCGACCCTGCGCTTCATGGTCGAGATCTCGGACGCGAGCGGTCTGGATCCGCTGCTGGCTTCCATCAGCAGTGTCGATTCGGTCTACGACGCTCGCCGTCTTATGCCCGGCGAAGGCGGAGCTCAGCTCAAGCGTCGTGTGTAGGTGCGAGAGCCTCTCAGCATCATAGATATTGGTTACGTTCGAGGCATCGTTTGGTGCCTCGAACGTATTTTAGAAGGAGGGTATGCGCATGGGCGATATGACTTTGGACCTGACACCCCGAGGTTCGGCTTCGATTGAGGCGCTCGTCAACGGCCCCATTCAGACCAACAGTTACGCCGTGATTTCGAATGACGAGTGCTTAATCGTCGATCCGGCGTGGGAGGGCGAGCGTCTTGTGGAGCATATCCGCACCGCGCATCCCGAGGTTCGCGTACTCGGCTCTGTCTGCACGCACGGTCATGCCGACCATGTTGGCGGGGTTGCCGGGGTTCGAGCTGTCGTTGGCGACGGCGCGCTATATGAGTTGTGCGCTAAGGACGTGACGGTACCTCGCGCAAATATCGAGGAGCAGCGCACCATGTGGGGTATCGAGACGCCCGATCCGGGTGAGCCGACGCGGCTGCTTGCCGAGGGCGATACGATTGAATTGGGCGATATCTGCCTGCAGGTGATCGAGACGCCGGGGCATACGCCGGGCGGCATCGTCCTGTTCGCCGCGACCGAGCAGGGGAACATCGCCTTTGTGGGCGACACGCTTTTCCCGGGCAGCCACGGTCGTACCGATCTTTCCGGCGGTGACGAGGCGGCGATTATGCGCTCGCTCTCCAAACTTGCCAAGACGCTTCCGCCCGATACCGTTTGCTTGACGGGCCATGGCGATTCGACCACGATGGCGCGCGAACTTATGCAGAACCCGTTTATGCAGATGTAGGCTCGAAGCCGTCTTTCGAACCACGAAGACCGCTCAATCGTCAAGCTATTTTCCCCAGTGGGTCGATTCTGTGGGGCAAACGGTCAAAATTTGTCCAATCGGATGGTATTCGTGAACAAACGAACGTTTATGCTCGGGTATGTCGTGGTAAAATCTCAGGCGTTATCGGAGCAACCTTACAGGAGGTTTCTTTTATGCTCGTCAACGCAGCAGACATGCTCAAGAAGGCCGAGGCCGGCAAGTACGCTCTCGGTGCCTTCAACACCAACAACCTCGAGTGGACCCTGGCTATTCTCCAGGCCGCCGAGGAGGCCAAGTCTCCGCTGATCCTTCAGTGCACCGCTGGTGCCGCTAAGTGGATGGGCGGTTTCAAGGTCTGCGCCGACATGGTCAAGGCTGCCGTCGAGGCAACGGGCGTTACCGTCCCCGTCGCCCTTCACCTCGATCACGGTTCTTACGAGGACTGCTTCAAGTGCATCGAGGCCGGCTTCACGTCCATCATGTATGACGGCTCTCACGAGGAGACCTTCCAGCTTAACCTCGACCGCACCAAGGAGCTCGTTGAGCTCGCCCACTCCAAGGGCATGTCCATCGAGGCCGAGGTCGGCGGCATCGGCGGCACCGAGGACGGCGTGACCTCCAACGGCGAGCTCGCTGACCCCACTGAGTGCAAGCAGATCGCTGACCTGGGCGTCGACTTCCTCGCCTGCGGTATCGGCAACATCCACGGCGTGTATCCCGCCGACTGGGCTGGCCTTTCCTTCGAGCGTCTGGGCGAGATCAAGGCCGAGACCGGCGACCTGCCCCTCGTTCTGCACGGTGGCACCGGCATCCCCGAGGATCAGATCAAGAAGGCCATCTCCCTGGGTATCTCCAAGATCAACGTCAACACCGACCTGCAGCTCGTCTTCGCCAAGGGCGTTCGCGAGTACATCGAGGCTGGCAAGGATCAGCAGGGCAAGGGCTTTGACCCCCGCAAGCTCCTCAAGCCCGGTCGCGACGCCATCGTTGCCCGCACCAAGGAGCTCATGGAGGAGTTTGGCTCCGTCAACAAGGCGTAAGCGTCGCTAAACTTCCCACCGGAAGCCCCGTCTCCCTACACTGTTTCCTTTGCGCTCACCTGGCTTCGCCAGAAGTCGCGCCAAGGAAACAGTTCCGGGAGACGGGGCTTCCTTCGTTTAACGCCGCAGGGTTACGAGTCTGAATTAAGGTGGCTACTGGCTTCGCCAGAAGTCGCGCGACGGAATCAGCTCCGGGGAAACGGGGCCTCCTTTGTTAACTCGCTACAGGGTTACTGGGCTGAATTCATTTTTAGAGGTACCGTTTATCGGTGTTGAGGGTTCCTTTATTGGGGCTTTCTTTTTATCTCGCTACAATGGACTTCAAGAGTTCTAATGACTTGGAGTTTGGTATGGCTGTTATTAATGTGCTGCCTTCGGATGGGAAGGTTATTGACGAGGGTCCTGTTGGTTGCTCTGTTGATGTTTGCTGTGATGATTTCCGTCATCTCGATATTGGACTGCCGCCCGAGATTCTTCGTCTCAAGGATGCCGGATATTTGACGCAGGCTGTTGCGGCTTGTGATCGTCTTTTGGGGCAGAATCCCGATCCCTCGCTTGCTGCCTGCGTTCGTGCCGAGCGGTATCGCATGCTTGAGACGCCGCTTCATTTTTCGGTGTCGCGCGATCGAGCTATTGCGATGATTCGCGAGGAGTGGCCTGAGTTTACCGAGGAGCAGTTTGACGATCTGATTGACCGTAAGCGTATTGACTGGCGCTTTATCGATGGCGAGCTGTTCGTTCTCGACAACTTCCTCGATTCGCTTCGCGTATATCCCAAAGAGGTTCCCGGCATGCGGCCCGATCCTACGGACGGAATTGCACTGCGCAACGAGATGCTCAAGGAGATGGAGTCGCAAAATGGATTGGCTCGCGTCATTACGCTTAAAGCGTCCGTGTCTGTCCCCGGCGCTCTGGAGGGGGAGACCGTTTGCGCTTGGCTTCCCGTCGCGGCTGCCTGCCGTCAGCAGTTTCGGGTCGAGATTCTCGACATGACGCCGGAGGGTGCTGTTGCTCCCGCGAATGCTTCGGCGCGTACCGTCTCGTGGTCTTCTTCGAGCGAGCGCTCATTCTCGGTGACTTATCGTTATCACATCGATGCTGCTTATTGTGATGTCTACGGTGGCACACTTCCGGTTCATCCGCGTATGGACGCGCCTCTGCCCGAGGATATTTCCGAGGACCGTCCGCACATTGCATTTACGCCGTATCTGCAGCAGCTGACGGCCGGTGTTGTTGACGGACTCGAGGATCCGCTCGATCGCGCCCGTGCTATCTATGATTACCTGACGCAGTATATCGACTATCGCTATCAGCCGCCGTACTTGCTTTTGGGATCTATTGCCGATGACTGCGCGCATTCGCTCCGCGGCGATTGCGGCGTTATGGCGCTCACGTTTATCACCATGTGCCGCATCGCGGGGGTGCCTGCTCGTTGGCAGAGCGGCCTGTACGTTGCGCCCGATTCGGTGGGGTCGCACGACTGGGCAGAGTTCTATACGCCGCAGACCGGTTGGCTCAACGCCGACGTGTCATTTGGATCTTCTGCTCGCAGGATGGGGGAGGAGTGGCGCCGCCGTCACTACTTTGGCAATCTCGACCCATGGCGTATGGTGGCCAACAATCGATTCCAGGCAGAGTTTGAGCCCTCTTTCGACGGCATGCGCGAGGACCCTTACGATAACCAGATGGGTGAGGCTTCGGTCGACGGTCGCGGATGCCGTCAGCGCGAGATGCTACGCACGGTCGAACTCATCGAAATGCTCGAAGTTCCATTTTCGGACTAATCAACAGAAAGCTGTGATAAACTAACTCACGCATCACGTGCCCGAGTGGCGGAATTGGCAGACGCAGTGGACTCAAAATCCACCGTTGGCAACAACGTGCGAGTTCGAGTCTCGCCTCGGGCACCATACATGCAAGTGAGCGTTCGAGGGGGGTTGCGGCCCCCTTTTTCGTGCCGAACTCGCGTGAGCGCGCGAAGCGTTAAGCAAACAGGCCTGCGGCCTGTTTGTAGCGGAGCGTGGCGAGGGCGCCGCGCGCCCGAAGCCCGGGGCTTCGCGAAGCGAAGGCCCTTCGAGTCTCGCCTCGGGCACCATACATGCACCTGCGCTTCAAGGGGGTTGCGGCCCCCTTTTTCGTGTACGTAATGTGATAACGCGCTGTACGTGTTATTATTCGCAAGGCGTTGTTCCCGCAATGCCCTAAAGAGGAACCCGAGGGTTCCCACCTTTTGGCGCCAATGAGCAGCTGACTGGTCATACAACTTAGATTCCCTTCCTCAAATCGAGGAAGTCTATGTGTACGACCTGGTTGCTGAGAAGCGCCGGGTTATTTTTTTATGAATGGAGGTAGGGAAAATAGCTAAGTCTGATGACACTCGCATCAACGACGAGATCACTGCATCTTCGTGCCGTTTGATTGGCGTCGATGGCTCTCAGCTCGGCCTGTTCGCCATCCGCGATGCCCAGCGTGTCGCCGACGATCAGGGTCTCGACCTGGTCGAGATCGCTCCCAACGCGGAGCCGCCGGTCTGCAAGGTCATGGACTACGGTAAGTTCAAGTACCAGCAGGCCATGAAGGCCAAGGCTGCTCGTAAGAACCAGTCCAAGGTCGAGGTCAAGGAAATGAAGTTCCGACCCAAGATCGACGTTGGCGACTACGAGACCAAGAAGGGCCACGTTCTGCGTTTCCTCAAGAAGGGCGCACGCGTTAAGATCACCATCATGTTCCGCGGCCGTGAGATGGCTCACCCGGAGCAGGGCCTTAACGTTCTCGAGCGTCTCGCCGAGGATCTCAAGCCTTACGCTACGGTCGAGTCTAAGCCTAAGATGGAAGGCCGTAACATGCTTATGCTGCTCGCCCCGATTAAGGGCGCCTTCGATGAGGATAAAGCGGCAAGCGATACTAAGTAACTAGTGTTCTGTAACCGATTAAGGAGTATTTCATGCCTAAGATGAAGTCCCACAGCGGCACCAAGAAGCGTTTCCGCAAGACTGGCACCGGCAAGCTTATGCGCGCCAAGGCTTTCAAGAGCCACATCCTGAGCAAGAAGTCCACCAAGCGTAAGCGTGGCTTCCGTCAGGAGACCGAGATCGCCGCTGCCGACCGCAAGGTCATCAAGTCGCGTCTCGCCTAAGTTCGCGTTCCCGTTTTTCGTTTTACAGTCTAGGAGTTGATAGAACATGGCACGTATTAAGCGCGCTGTTGCCGCCAAGAAGAAGCGCCGTACCGTTATGCACCGTGCGAAGGGTTACTACGGTGCCGCTTCGCGTACTTACAAGCATGCTAAAGAGCAGGTCCAGCACTCTCTGCAGTATCAGTATCGTGATCGCCGCAACAAGAAGCGCGAGATCCGTTCTCTCTGGATCACTCGTATCAACGCTGCTGCTCGTCTGAACGACATCTCTTACTCTCAGTTCATGCACGGCCTGAAGGTTGCCGGCATCGAGCTCGACCGCAAGGTCCTGGCTCAGATGGCTTACGAGGACATCGAGTCCTTCAACGAGCTGGCTACCATCGCCAAGAAGGCTCTCGAGGCCTAATAGATTCTCTTGAATCGCTAGGGGAGTGTCGCGTTGTGCGCGGCGCTCCCTCTTTTTATCTGAAGCGCGGTTTACATTGCTAAAAGCGCGGGTAGATAAACACTTACAGGTGACCGATCTCTATATATTCCTGAACCAAAGGGTCATCATCTGATACGTGCGGAAGATCCGCACCAGTCTTTCTATTACCTATAGAAAGCAATATGTTGTGTAGGACTTGTGAAGAGCGGAATTGACGTCCCACAGAGCTTCGCGGTCTGGCAATATATCTCCTTGCCGCGCGGCCCGGTGGAACCGGATCAGCCGCGCAGGCGTGCACCTTGAGAACCGGATACTGCGAGGATGGACACTCACTTCAGTGTCGCATCCGGGCAGACATCGAACCATTTGAAATGGTCTAACTTGGATTTGTTTTTCGCAAGGCCGCCGAGAGGCGGCCCCGAGAATTTCCTTTTCCTATACTAGAACCATATGAATCGAACGGAACCGATCAGCGAATGACTGAGAGGACCGGACGGGCTCGAGGCCCATATATTTTGGACGGAGAGTTCGATCCTGGCTCAGGATGAACGCTGGCGGCGCGCCTAACACATGCAAGTCGAACGGCACCTATCTTCGGATAGAAGCGAGTGGCGAACGGCTGAGTAACACGTGGAGAACCTGCCC
>DBFRZS010000003.1:0-17354 GCA_048501115.1 Collinsella aerofaciens
CTGCTCTACAGTCCTGCTCACGACGGAGAGCACATTAAGTGCTCTCCTGTTCGTGCGGAACTCGCGACAACCTTAATATGTCTCAGGCCCGCCCCCTCCGCCGCACACTGGGAACGCCACGTTGATGTCTGCTAAACCTTGCTCGCTCAGGCTAATGACTTTGTTGGGGGTCCACTATTTGCTGGAGGGTGAACTTGCATTGGGACGGTTCGCCTTCTGCTTGTGGCTTTGCCTCATCGAAATCGAAGATCATGATGGCGCAGTTGGGGAGTTTTGTTGGGAGCTCGAAGCCCTCTGGGGCTGCGGCCTTGATAAATTGGCGGCTGGCGCTGCCGTGGCTTACTGCTAGAAGGGTTTCGATGCCCTCGGAGCCCATGATATTGGTAAGCGCATCCACCATACGTTCTTGCAGCGCCTGGCTTCCTTCTCCTCCGAAGGGGACCAGGTCCTCGCCCGGATCCCAGACGTCGGTGGGCAGCGCGCCGTGCGGGCCTTCTTCGAAGGAGCCGTAGCAGCGCTCGATAATGCCTTCGCAGGGCTCGGCTGCTGCGTCCGGGCCGAGGAGCTCGCATGCGACGAGACTTGCCGTGTCCATGGCTCGGCCTAAGGGCGAAGAGACCACTTTGTCGGGGACGACGCCGTGGGCTTTGAGCCATGCGGCTGCCATCCCGGCTTGCTGACGGCCTAAGTCGGTGAGCGGCGAATCGCAGCGGCCCTGGACCAGCTTTTTGACGTTGAACTCCGTCTGACCGTGGCGGAGTAGATACAGCTTCTTCATGCTCTCCCCTTCTGCATAACCTGCTTTGCCGGCACAGCCTTACTCGTGGGTATGCCCTACGTAGTCTTCGTCGATCGTAATCTTGGCAATCGACTTGGGATATTCCGATTCGACCCGTTGTGCCAGCGCGTGTTTTACGTCTTCGGCACTCATCTGCAGATCCGAGGGACGCACGCAGTCAAAGATCACGTTGGTGTGCGTAGGACCCGGCACACAGCGTAGGTCATGAATCGAGAGGCGGTTATCGATCTCCTGAGCCATTGCGTTGATACGCAGGCGCATGCTCGCCACCTTTGGATCGTCGGTCACGATGGGGTCGTAGTGAAGTGTGACAATCATGCCGTCTTCGTTCCTAAACGACTGCTCGATGTTATCGAGCGTGTCGTGACTTTCCAGCGGGCTGGCCTCGGCTGCCATCTCGGCGTGAGCGCTTGCGAACTTCCTGCCCGGGCCGTAGTCGTGAACCATCAAATCGTGAACTCCCAAAACGCCGGGATAGCTCATGATCTTGTCTCGAATGTGCTTGACCAGCTTAGGATCGGGCGACTGACCCAAAAGCGGGCTCACCGTATCTTGAATAAGTTCAAAGCCGCTCCAGCCAATATAGGCGCCAACGGCAAGGCCAACCCATGCGTCAAGATTGATGTGCGTCACCTGCGAAACAATTGCGCACGCTAACACGGCGCCTGTGGCAAGGACATCGTTCTTGGAATCCTGCGCGGTCGCATGCAACGTCTCGGACTCAATGCAATCGCCGAGCTTTTGGTTGAGGGCCGCCATCCAGAGCTTTATGACCATCGAAAGCACTAGAACTGCCACCAGGGCAAGCGAGAACTCGACAGGTTCGGGGTGGATGATGCGCTCAACCGAGGACTTCATCAGCTCAACGCCAATCAGCAGCACGAGCGCCGCCACGACAAGACCCGAGAGGTACTCGTAGCGACCATGGCCGTATGGATGCTCGGGGTCGGCGGGCTTGCTCGCCAGCTTAAAGCCCAGCACGCTCACGATATTCGAGCTGGCATCGGACAGGTTGTTCATGGCATCCGCCACAATCGAAACCGATCCCGAAACCACACCGATTGCGCCCTTCGCAGCACAAAGCGCCACATTGGCGACAATACACACCATGCCCGCTAACGTGCCCACACGCGCACGATCGCCCTGCGCGCGCTTAACTATCCACTCGACCATCTGCATCCGCCCCCACGGTACTACCTATATATCTATTGCTCAAACGGATTGTAGTGTAGCCACTTTGTCTCCCAGATACAAAGAGGCCGCAGCCCGCACGGGCCACGGCCTTGGAGCATGACAAAAGAATCGTCCTTTTGTCGCACAGGTTTATGCGCTTACTTCAGCAGCGCTCGCCACTGTTTCGGGTGAATCGGCCCCGTCTTCTGCCGCCTGTCTCTGCGCCGGCACCACGCCAAAGCAGTAGCTCAGCGCCGTAGACACCGCAAATGCCACACCGCCGGCAACGCAGCACCACAGCAGGTTCGAGATGCCGCCCGTGGCAAAGCCAATGACCATAAGGACATTCGTCATGCCGATGGTATAGGCCGTAACGTGGCCCACGGCCGCAACAAGGCCTCCGACGGCGCCGCCAATGGCCATGCACGTCAGGCACCTGCCATATTTAAAGCCGCAACCGTACAGCGCCGGCTCGCTTACGCCGCCAAGAATACCCGAGATTGAATAGCCCAGCATGAGTGCCTTCTCGTCCTTATCCGCAACGCGGAGCGACGCGCCAAAGGGCATGCCCCAAACGGCGAACGTCGCCATCGTCGCGGCGATCAGGATGCACGAATCCGTTCCCACACTCATAAACTGAGCATAGGCAAGCGATAGGACAACGTTGCTGACGCCTGCAATCTTAAGAAACTCCCAACCCGCGGCAAGCCCCATGAGCGTGAGCAGCGACACGATGCCACCGGAATTGCCAAGCATAAACATAAGCTGGCCCAACAGCATGCCCAGATAGCTGCCCGCCGGCGCCGTGATACACAGCGAAACCGGAACCATGACAAGCATGGTTGTAAACGGGACGAACGAAAACGCCACGGCCTTAGGGATAACGCGCTTAAAGAAACACTCCACTCGCCATAGCACGGGCACCGAGATGAGAACCGGAATAACAGTCGTCGTGTAATCGTTGACCGGCGCGGGAAGCAGACCATACACGGAAGTCATCGATGCCCCCGTCGTCGATGCGGCATCGACGAGCTTAAGCAGATCGGGCGCAATCAATACGCCGCCCAGCATCATGCCCAGCTGCTCCGAGCAACCGAGCTGGCGGGCGGCCGCCCAACCAAGATAAATGGGCAAAAAGTAGTAGCCGGCGTTATAGAGCCAACTGTAGAACAGGCGATAGATATCGGAATCGGCAGACCACAGGCCCAGCATGCCTTCGCCCATAATGACAGCGACGGTGCGGAACAACGCCGCGCAGACAATAAACGGCAGCGCCGACATCATGCTTTTGGACAGATAGTCCACCACGGCCATGGCGTTTGATGAAACCGACGTTGTAAACGAGGTGTTAGAAACTTGTAGCATGGAACGCCTTTCCCAATATGACATGCGGGCTGTCCCTTTGTCACATCGTGCGGTACTGACCGATTGCGCGGTACTTTTCGTAGCGGAGGTTTGTGAGGGTCGCGTCGTCGAGCTGCCCAAGCGTATCGAAGGCATCAAATGCCGAGGACATGACGGCACCGGCGATCTCCTCATGCGACAGGCCCTTATCGTCAACAATGCCGTCGATGATACCGAGCGCCAGCAGATCGGGGGCCGTGAGCTTCAGCGCCTCGGCGGCCTCATCCGCACGCTCGGTATCCTTCCACAGGATCGACGCACAGGCCTCGGGGCTCACGACTGAATAGGCCGAGCTCGAGAGCATCAGGATGCGGTCGGCCACGGACAGCGCCAGCGCGCCACCAGAGCCGCCCTCGCCTGTCACCACCGAGACAATCGGTGTCTTAAGGCCGCTCATCTCCATGAGATTCTGAGCAATCGCCTCGCCCTGGCCGCGCTCCTCGGCACCGATGCCGCAAAACGCGCCCGAAGTATCGACCAGGCACAGAACCGGTCGACCAAACTTTTCGGCCTGGCGCATAAGGCGACGCGCTTTGCGGTAGCCCTCGGGATGTGCCATGCCAAAGTTACGACGCATGCGCTCTTTGGTCGTGGTGCCGCGCTCGATGGCGATGACCGTTACGGGGCGTCCGTCTTTCCAGCCAATGCCAGCCACCACAGCAGCGTCGTCGCCAAAGTAGCGGTCGCCGTGCAGCTCCACAAATCCATCCAGGCCCAGCGAGATCATCTCGCCTGCCGTGGCGCGATCTGCCGAGCGGGTCTGCTTGACAATCTCGAGCGCGGTTTTTGGTGCGGCCGAGCGCTTGAACAAGTGTCCCAGCTTTTTGCCGCGGCGACCCATATGCACGATCTCATGCGGTGCCCCCAGGCCGGGCGCGTGCCCTTCGTGCAGCGCCAGCAGCTCGCCTACCGTGAGCGCAATCTCGCCACGCGGAACAACGGCATCGCAAAAGCCGTGCTCCAGCAAAAACTCGGAGCGCTGGAATCCCTTGGGCAGGCGCTTGTGCATGTTCTGCTCGATCACGCGCGGGCCGGCAAATGCCGTCAGGGCATCGGGCTCGGCCAGGATAATGTCGCCCTCCATGGCAAAACTCGCGGTTACGCCTCCGGTCGTGGGGTCGGTGAGCACCGTGATATACAGGCCGCCCGCCTCGCTGTGGCGCCTAACCGCCGCAGAAATCTTGGCCATCTGCATAAGCGATGTCACGCCCTCTTGCATGCGCGCACCGCCCGAAACGGTAAAGCCGACAACTGGCAATCCAAGCTCGGTCGCTCGCTCAAATGTGCGACAGATCTTCTCGCCCACCACGGAACCCATCGAGCCCATCATAAAGTTGGCGTCCATAAAGAAGAGCGCCGTATCGCAACCGCAGATTTTGCCTCTACCGCACACAACGGCATCGCGCTCGCCCGAACGCTCGCTCACGCTCTTGAGCTTGTCGGCATAACCGGGAAACGAGAGGAAGTCCTCCGACGCCAGATTGGCATCCCATTCCTCAAACGTGCCCTCGTCAACCGTCATGCGCATGCGCGCGCGACCGCTCACGCGAAAGTGTTTTCCGCAACGAGGGCAGACCTCGAGGTTGTCGTGCAGACGCGCCTCGTCGATCACGCGGCGGCACTCCGGGCACTTGATAAACACATGGCGCGCGGGAAACTCGGCGCACGACTCGGTCATCGGTCCCTCGAGGACGTTGACCGTCTTCGCTTTTCTATTCATCAGCATAGAGATGCCCCATCAGATCGGTGTGATACATGCCCGACAAGAACTCGTCGTTTGCCAGCACGTCGAGCTGAAGCTCGCTGTTTTCGCTCACGCCCTCAATCACGAGCTCGCCCAGGGCCGATCGCATCTTGCGAATGGCGCCGTCACGCGTGGGCGCACACACGATGAGCTTGCCAAGCATGGAGTCGTAGTACGGCGGAACTTTCGCACCGGTAAACATGGCGGAATCCCAGCGCACGCGCGGACCACCCGGCACACGCAACGCGGTGACCGTTCCGCATGACGGCAGAAAGTCCGGCGTTTCGGCATTGATGCGGCACTCCATGGCGTGGTTGCGGACCGGCATGTCCTCCTGCTCAAAGGGCAGAGGCTGGCCGGCTGCCACGCGCAGCTGCCACTTGACCAAGTCGGTATCGGTCACAAACTCCGTAACCGGATGCTCCACCTGCAAGCGCGTGTTCATTTCCATAAAGTAGAAATTGCCGTCGTCCGAATACAGGAACTCGATGGTACCGGCTCCTTCGTAGCCGACGGCACGAGCCAGGTCACGCGCTGCCTTGTGCATGCGAGCACGAATGTCGTCGTGTCCGTCGAGGCACGGCGCGGGGCTCTCCTCGATTAGCTTTTGGTTGCGCCGCTGCACCGAGCACTCGCGCTCGCCGAGCGAAAACACATGGCCCTGCTTATCGGCCATAATCTGCACCTCAACGTGGTGCGCCGGCGCGACGAACTTCTCCATGTAGCACTCGCCGTCGCCAAAAACGGCCTCGCCCTCGGCACGCGCCTCGATGAACGCCTTTGCCGCATCTTCCACGCGATCGACCTTGCGAATACCGCGGCCGCCTCCACCCGCACGCGCCTTGATGAGCACGGGGCAGCCAATGCGCTCAGCCTCGGCCGTTGCCTCCTCGGGACTTTTGAGCAAATCGCAGCCCGGCACGATGGGCACGCCCGCCGCGGCAGCCGTTCGACGTGCGGCGTCCTTGTCGCCCATGCTGTCGATCACCTTGGCCGAAGGACCGACAAACGCCAGGCCATACTTGTCGCAGTCGCGCGCGAAGCTCGCCTTCTCGGAAAAAAAGCCATAGCCAGGATGGATCGCCTTTGCCCCCGACTTCACGGCACAGGTGAGCACAGCATCGTCGTTGAGGTAGCTCTCGGCAAGACGCGGACCGCCGATGCAATATGCCTCGTCGGCAAGCTGCACGTGCAGCGCGTCCGCATCGGCCGTGGAATAAACGGCGACGGTCTTGATGCCCATATCGCGGCACGCGCGGATAACACGGACCGCGACTTCGCCGCGGTTGGCGATGAGCACTTTGTCGAACATGAAGCCTTCCTTAACTTTCGTGCATGAGTGCAAAAGACATATCGGCGCGGCAGCAAACCTCACCGTTGACGCTCGCGGTGCCCGTCGCAAAGCGGAACGGCCCGCGCGCACGCGTGATGGAGCACACCAGATCCACCGTGTCGCCCGGGCGCACCGGACGCTTAAAGCGCACCTTGTCCAGACTCGTATAGAGCGGCGTCGCGCCGCGCGCCTCCTCATCGCCCATCAGCAGCACGCAACAGTTTTGGGCGAGCATCTCGCACTGAATCACGCCGGGGACCACCGGGTTTCCCGGAAAATGCCCCTGCAAAAAGTACTCGTCACCCGTAATCGTGATCTTGCCGTGGGCCTCGTCGCCCACCAGCTCGGCCTCGTCGAGCAAAAGCATCGGTTCGCGATGCGGCAACAGCTTCTTGAGCTCTTCTTTGTTCATGGATATCACCTATCCGATCCTCATGAGGCAGCTGCCAAACTCCACGAGGTCACCGTCGGCCACGCAGATCTCGAGTACCTCGCCGTCTGCCTCGGCCGTCACCTCGTTGAGAACCTTCATGGCCTCGATGATGCAGAGGGTCTCACCGGCCTTGACCTTGGAACCCACGTGCACAAACGGCTCGTCGCCCGGCGCCGGGGCAGCATAGAAAACGCCGACCATGGGAGCGGTCACCTCGGTGCCCTTGGGCTCCGGTGCGGCGGCAGACGCCTGCGCGGCGGGCTCCGGTGCGGCAGGCGCGACTGTGGGAGCTGCAACTGGAGCGGCCATAGCGCTCGGCATGGGCATGGGCACGGCAACCGGCTGTGCGGCGCTCGCGCGCTCGAGTTCGACCGCGGTGCCATCGGGCTCCTCAACGCGCACGCGCGTGAGGCCGCGGTCCTCCATAACATCGGCTATCTCGGCAAGTCTTTTGGAATCCATGCTCTAGCTCCTCGTATATCTACGCAGCGCGATGGCGGCGTTGTGCCCGCCAAAGCCTAGGTTGGTCGAAAGCGCCCAGGTAAGGTCGGCGCGAACTGCGCGATTGGGCGTGTAGTCAAGATCGCAGGCGGGATCGGGCGTGCGGTAGTTAATGGTCGGCGGCACCACGCCCTGCTCGAGCGCCATGGCGCAGGCCATGACCTCGATGGCGCCCGTGGCACCGATCATGTGGCCGGTCATCGACTTAGTCGACGAGACGTGCGCGGCGCGCGCCGCGTCCTCGCCGAGCGCACGCTTAATGCCCGCCGTCTCGGACGAATCGTTGAGCTTGGTCGATGTGCCGTGAGCATTGATGTAGAGACCCTCGGAAGGCCTGACGTCGCCCTCGGTCACCGCCAGCGATATCGCGCGGGCAATGCCGGCAGCCTCGGGATCGGGGCTCGTGATGTGATAGGCATCATCGGTGTTGCCGTAGCCCACGACCTCGGCATAAATGTGCGCCCCGCGAGCCAGCGCGTGTTCCATGCTCTCGAGTACCAGCACGCAGGCGCCCTCGCCCATCACAAAGCCGTCGCGATTCGCATCGAACGGACGGCATGCCGTCGACGGGTCAGGATTAGTGGTGAGTGCACGGCAGGACGTAAAGCCCGCAACGGCATCGGGAATGATTGCGGCCTCGGCGCCGCCAGCCAGGATTGCATCGGCATAGCCGTGCTTGATGGCGCGGAACGCCTCGCCCACGGCATGGGCCGAAGTCGCGCACGCAGTCACCACGGGCAGGGTCGGGCCTTTTGCCTTGTGGCGGATCGCGATATTGCCCGACACCATATTGGGAATCATCATCGCAATCATATAGGGCGATGCGCGGCGAGGTCCCCGATCGGCGATCGTGTGGACGTTGTCGACGAGTGTCTGCATGCCGCCCACGCCCGAACCCACGTAGACGCCCAGGCGCTCGCGATCGATGGCGCCCTCGACATCAAAGCCCGCATCGTGCATGGCCTCGTCCGACGCTGCCAGGGCAAACTGAACGCAGGGGTCCAGGTGCTTGGCGTCACGCTTGCCAAAGTACTCGTTGCCGTCAAAACCCTTGACCTCGGCCGCCACCTTAACGGCAAACGCATCGGTATCGAAGTGCGTGATCGGGCCGATGCCGCACGTGCCGGCGCACATGGCCGCCCAGGTAGCAAGCGCCGTGTTACCGAGCGGCGATACGGCACCGATACCGGTGATTGCAACTCTCTGTTCCATCATGGTCTCCTCATTCAAGCCGTTGTTCGGCTCTGGTTTCTACATCGCCATTCCGCCGTCGACGCGCACGACCTCGCCCGTAATGTAGGCAGCCGCATCACTCGCCAAAAAGCGCACCACGCCGGCCACTTCCTCGGGGTGCGCCATGCGCTTTAGGGGAATCTGCTCCTCGGTTGCCGCGCGAACCTTATCCGATAGCTTTGCCGTCATATCGGTCTCGACAAACCCGGGGGCGACCGCGTTCACTCGTACACCGCGGGGCGCAAGCTCGCGCGCCACCGCCTTGGTCAGGCCGATCACGCCCGCCTTGGAGGCAGCGTAGTTGGCCTGCCCGGCATTGCCCATCAGGCCCACAACCGAGCTCATGTTGACGACGCAGCCGCCGCGCTGGCGCATAAAGGTCTTGGTGAGCGCACGCGTCGTGTTAAACGTTCCTTTAAGATTGACATCGAGCACGCGATCGAAGGCGTCATCGCCCATGCGCATGAGCAGGCCATCGCGGGTGATGCCAGCGTTGTTGACGAGCGCCCAAATGGAGCCAAAGTCGTTGAGGACCGCTTCCACGCACGCGTTGACGGCAGCGGGGTCGGCCACGTCACATTGATATGAGCGCGCCGTGGCGCCAGCCGCCTCGCAGGCGTCGCACGTCTCGCGCGCCGCATCGACGCTGCCGGCATAGACGACGGCGATATCGTAGCCATCCTCCGCCAGACCGATAGCGCAGGCGCGGCCGATACCCCGCGAGCCGCCCGTGACCAGTGCCACGCGACGTGAGTCGTTGCGCTCGAGCGCGCCATTGTTCAAGTTGCCCATGTCATTCCTTTCGGGTTACAGCCCTGTGGACTATGCGAGCTCGTCGGCAATAGCTGCGACCTGCTCGGCCGTCTCGCACGAATACACACGAACGTCGCTCAGCGTACGCTTGACCAGGCCCGACAGCGTTTTGCCGGGGCCGACCTCAATAAACGTGTCGATGCCTTGATCCTGCAGAGCATGCAGCGTGTCGACCCAGCGCACGGCATGACTCACCTGGTTGGCCAGCACCTCCGATGCCGCCTGCGGGTCGGCCGGATAAGGCGCCGCCGTCATATTTGCCATAACAGGAATGAGCAACGGGAACGGCGCGTGACCGGCCTCGATATATGCAGCAAGGCCACAGGTCGCCTCGGCCATATAGGGGCTATGGAATGCACCCGACACCGCGACCTTCATGGCCCGGCCACCAGCCTCTTTTACCAGGACGTCGAGGGTCTGCAACGCATCGGGCGCTCCGGCCACAACCGTCTGCTGGGGACTGTTGTAGTTGACCGGCCAGCAGTCCTCGCCGGCCTGTTTTGCCAGGCCCTCGACTTGCGCCGCATCGAGCTTGATGACGGCGCGCATGCCGCCCGGATGGCGCTCGGCAGCCGCGGCCATCAGCGCCGCGCGCTCGCACACGAGCTCAAAGCCCGCTCGCGTATCGAACGCCCCCGCAAAGGTGAGCGCGGCGACCTCGCCCAGCGAGAATCCCGCACAGGCGGCAGGCACCACGCCGCGCTCGCGCAGGGCGACGGCGACAGCCAAGTCGTGCACGAACACGCAAGGCTGCGTGTTCTCGGTCTGCGAGAGCTCCTCTTTCGAGGCGCTCCGGCACTGCTCGCTGGTCCCCGGGCGCGCCTCGTCAGCAATGGCGAACACCTCGGCAGCCGCCGGCGATGCTTCGATGAGATCGACGCCCATCGCGGGATGCTGGGCACCTTGACCGGCAAACAGAAACGCTACGCTACCCATGCGGACGCACCCTTCAGGACATGCTCGGCGCCAACGACCAGATCGTCGACGATTTCGAGTGCGCTCTGGCGTTTGTTGACCATACCAGCAATCTGTCCGCACAAATACGAACCCTCTTCGTAATTACCGTCCTTTGCGGCCTTACGAAGCGCGCCCGCGCCCATGGCCCCGAGCTTCTCGGGGCTTGCGCCCGCCGCCTCGTTCTTGGCATACGCGTTGGTGAAGGGGCTCTTGAGGGCGCGAACCGGATGTCCCGTCGAGCGACCGGTCGCACGCGTCGACGTGTCGCCTGCCTTGAGCACCAGCTCTTTGTACTGTTCGGATACGGTGCACTCGTTTGCGACCAGAAAGCGTGTTCCCACCTGGACGCCGGCAGCGCCGAGCATAAAGGCGGCCGCCACACCGCGGCCATCGGCGATGCCGCCAGCCGCAACCACGGGAATATCGACCGCATCGACAACCTGCGGGACAAGTGCCATCGTCGAGGTCTCGCCAATATGGCCGCCTGATTCGGTACCCTCGGCAACCACGGCAGTGGCTCCGCGACGCGCCACGAGACGCGCCAGCGCCACCGAAGCCACGACGGGAATAACCTTGATGCCTGCATCGCCCCAGGCCTTCATGTACTTGGTGGGATTGCCGGCGCCGGTCACCACAACGGGCACCTGCTCATCAATCACCACTTGTGCGACCTCGTCGACAAACGGGCTCATGAGCATAACGTTGACGCCAAAGGGCTTATCCGTCTTGGCGCGCAGCTCGTGAATCTGATCGCGCAGCCAGTTGGCGTCGGCATTCATGGCCGCGATGATTCCCAACCCGCCGGCCTCGGACACGGCCGAGGCAAGCGAAGCATCGGCAATCCAGGCCATGCCGCCCTGGAACACGGGCTTTTCAATGCCGAGCAGCTCGCAGAGAGGAGTCTTGAGCATCTCTACTTCTCCAATGCCGCCTCGACCGTATCGGCGAACTCGCCAACCGTCTTGGGGTTCTCCTCGGTATCGAGCTCAATGCCAAACTCGTCCTCGACGGCGACGAGGATCTCGACGGTGCCCAGGCTGTCGAGGCCAATCTCCTCGAGCGTGGACTCGGGCTTCATCTCGACGTCGTCAAGGCCAGCGGTCTCGCGGATAACGTCGCAAACGCGCTCGAAGGTCTTCTGATCTGCCATGGTAGTTCTCCTTTGTTTGTGCCCTGGGGGCGTTTTTATTTCCTATGTGCGACTACTTCCAACGAAGCAGATAGCCACCTATATCCAGGCCGGCACCAAATCCAACGAGGGCGATGGTGTCGTCCTCATTCAGTGCGTCGGTACGTGCCAGCCGGTCAAGCGCAAAGGGAATGCAGGCGCTCGAAATGTTGCCGGTCTCGCGTAGCGTTCGAACCACGCGCTCGTCTGGCACGCCGAGACGCTTGACCGCCTGACTCAGGATTCGTTCGTTAGCCTGATGGAATACAAAATGATCGATGTCTTCGACCGAAATGCCCGCATCGCTCGCAAGCTTATGGACCGTGTCGCAGATGGCTTTGACGCCGAACTTGAACACGCGGCGACCATTCATGGACAGCACACTCGCGCTATCTGCGGAGTCCTTAAACGGCGAGGTGCCGACCAGACCGGGAACGCGCAACGTCTCGACGTCGGGCGCTGTCGAAAGCTCAACGGCAAGAGGGTTGTCTCCCCCAGCCCCTATGACCGCAGCACCCGCGCCATCGCCAAAGAGCACGCACGTGGCACGGTCGGTCCAATCGAGCGCGCGCGTCATCTGCTCGGCGGCAACGACCAGCACGTGCTTGGCGCGACCGCGGGCGATATAACCCTCGGCGACATCGAGCGCAAATACGAAGCCGGCACAAGCCGCCGAAACGTCGAAGGCAGGACATGTGGCACCCAGGCGCTCAGCAACGGCGCACGCTTCGGCAGGAACGAGGTGATCGCCCGTCGTCGTCGAACAGACGATAAGATCCAGCTGGCTCGCGTCGATTCCGGATACCTGAAGCGCCCGCTCGCTCGCCGCTACGGCAAGGTCGTCGAGTGACTCAGTGGTGCAGACGTGGCGGCTCTTGATACCGGTGCGGGTAAAAATCCACTCATCCGAGGTATCGAGGAACTCGGACAGCTCGTCATTGGAAACACTGCGCGTAGGAAGCGCCGAGCCTGTTCCAAGAATCGTGAAACCCATCACTAACCTCCTTTGAGTTGTTGACGTGTTTACATCGACCAAGAGAGGATAGCGCATTTCAGTCATTGTTGACGTGTTAACATTAAATTGTCCAAATGCGACAAAGGCTTCACATTGTGTCTGTCTCTCGACACCATTGCGTTATTCACTTATTCATTAAGGAGGTAGCAGCCGCTATGGATGCCCAATTAACGATAGTCGACGTAACCGGATCGACCAACGATGACCTGCTCGAAGCAGGAAAACAAGGAGCGCCGCACGGCACAGGACTTGCCGCCCGGGCTCAGACAGCAGGACGCGGCCGGCGCGGCCACAAGTGGGATTCAACCGCCGGCAACCTATTGCTTTCGATTGTCCTGCGTCCATGCGTTAATCCTGCAAAGTACTCTGGTCTTGCCGCCGTCAGCGGCCTAGCGGTGCTCGAGGCGCTCGAAAAGCAGGGTCTTGCAAACGAGATTGGCCTCAAATGGCCCAACGACCTGATCGCGCGAGGACGCAAGCTCGGCGGCATTCTGGTCGAGGCGGCACGCGACAACAAAGGCAAGCCCTTCGCCGTCTGCGGCATTGGCGTCAATGTGAACTACACGCCCCAAGAGGTGCCCGATGGCGGCCTGGCGGCAATTGGCCTCTCGGACCTCAACGAGAATGTTCCCGCCGTCGATGTGTTACTCAAGGAGGTCTATCACACCGTCGTAAACGATGTGGACGCGTGGGCAGATCTGCTCAACGCCATGGAAGAAGACGCCGGACCGCTCGCGCCCGTCCACGGCGAATATATCGGTCATCTCAATTGGATTGGGGAGCACGTTATCGCCCGTTCCCCTGCCGGTGACGAGCTGGCGCGTGGCATCTTTCAAACGGTCGATGACTTTGGTCGCGCGTGCATCGAGACAGAAGACGACTTGCGATCCTTCCATTTTGAGGAGGCATCGCTGCGCCCCTTGAGCGAATAGGGAGCCGCAGCCACCCGCTCGGCAGCATTACCCAGCAGCCCAAACCCGTCATGCAAAACAAAAGAGCCCCGCTACCGTAATGGCAGCGGGGCTCTGTAAGCTATGAGCGGTATCGCTTAGAGCTTGATGTCGATGTCAACGCCAGCGGGGAGGTCGAGACGCATGAGCGAATCAACGGTGCCCGAGGTGGGGTCGAGGATGTCGATGAGGCGCTTGTGGGTGCGCATCTCGAACTGCTCACGGGAGTCCTTGTTCATGTGCGGCGAGCGGATAACCGTGTACAGGTTGCGCTCGGTGGGCAGGGGGACAGGACCGGAAACGCGAGCGCCGGTCTTCTGAGCGGTCTCGACGATGAGCTTCGCGGACTGATCGACGACCTCGTGATCATAGCCCTTGAGGCGAATGCGGATCTTCTGGGTAGCCAACTTAAACCTCCAAAGAGTGCGAGAGACGTTCTCGCGGATTACGTAACAGGGAGCTCGAACTTAGGCGTTCTTGCTCATGACCTCGTCCACGATGGACTTGGGCGCGGGCTCATAAGAGTCGAACTGCATCGTGTAGGATGCACGGCCCTGGGTCTGGGAGCGAAGGTCGGTAGCGTAACCGAACATCTCGCCCAGCGGCACCTTGGCACGGATGAGCTTGCTGTTCTTGCGATCCTCCATGCCCTCGATCTTGCCGCGGCGACCGGAGAGGTTGCCCATAACGTCGCCCATGTACTGCTCGGGAGTCTCGACCTCGACAGCCATGATCGGCTCGAGCAGCTGCGGGTCGGACTTCTTGAGGGCGTCCTTGATAGCCATGGAACCGGCGATCTTGAAGGCGGCCTCGGAGGAGTCGACCTCGTGGTAAGAACCGTCGAACAGGGTGACCTTGACGTCGAGGACCGGGAAGCCGGCGATAACACCGGTGTTCAGGGCCTCCTGGATGCCCTTGTCGATGGACGGGATGTACTCCTTGGGCACGACGCCGCCGACGATAGCGTTGACGAACTCGTAGCCGAAGCCCTCCTCCATCTTCTCGAGCTTGATGACGGCGTGGCCGTACTGACCGCGACCGCCGGACTGACGGACGAACTTGCCCTCAGCCTTTTCGACGTCGTGACCAGCGGTCTCGCGGTAGGCAACCTGGGGCTTACCAACGTTAGCGTCAACCTTGAACTCACGGAGCAGACGGTCGACGATGATCTCGAGGTGCAGCTCGCCCATGCCGGCGATGATGGTCTGGCCGGTCTCGTGGTTGGTGGACACCTGGAAGGTCGGGTCCTCCTCGGCGAGCTTGGTCAGAGCCAGGGACATCTTGTCCTGCTCGGCCTTGGTCTTGGGCTCGATGGCAACGTCGATAACGGGCTTAGCGAACTCGATCTTCTCGAGGACGATCTCCTTGCCCTCTTCGCACAGGGTGTCACCGGTGGTGGAGTTCTTGAAGCCGACGCAAGCGACGATGTCGCCGGCAGCGGCGTCGTCACGGTCGATACGCTCGGCGGCGTTCATCTCGAGGATGCGGCCGAGACGCTCGCGCTGACCGTTGGAAGCGTTGACAACGTAGGAGCCGGACTCAGCGCGGCCGGAGTAAACGCGGACGTAGGTGAGCTTACCGACGAACGGGTCGGTCATGATCTTGAAGACCAGGCCGGAGAAGGGCTCGTCGAAGGAAGGATGACGCTGGATCTCCTCGCCGGTGTCCGGATCGGTACCGGTGACGGCCTCAACGTCGAGCGGGCTGGGCAGGTAGTCGACGACAGCGTCGAGCAGCTCCTGAACGCCCTTGTTCTTGTAAGCGGAGCCCACGAAGACGAGGTTGAGCTCGTTGGCCAGAACACCCTTGCGCAGAGCAGCCTTGAGCTCCTCGACGGTGAAGTCCTCCTCCATGAGGATCTTCTCCATGAGCTCGTCGTCAAAGCTGGCAGCAGCGTCGAGGAGCTCCTCGCGCTTGGTGGCAGCGATGTCGGCAAACTCAGCCGGGATCTCGTCCATCGGCTCGGGGTAGGTCATGCCCTTCTCGTCGGCCTTGAAGTCCCATGCAGTCATGGTGACCAGGTCGATAACGCCCCAGAAGTTGTCCTCGGCGCCCATCGGGACCTGAGCGGCCACGGCGTTGGCGTCGAGACGATCCTTCATGGTCTCGATAGCGTTGAAGAAGTCAGCGCCCACGCGGTCATACTTGTTGATGAAGGCGATGCGGGGGACGTTGAAGGTGGAAGCCTGACGCCAAACGGTCTCAGACTGGGGCTGAACGCCGGCAACGGCGTCGAAGACGGCGACAGCGCCATCGAGGACGCGCAGGCAGCGCTCGACCTCGGCGGTGAAGTCAACGTGGCCCGGGGTGTCGATGATCTGGATGCGGTAGTCCTTACCGTCCTTGTTCCAGAAGCACGTGGTAGCAGCGGAGGTAATGGTTACGCCGCGCTCCTGCTCCTGAACCATCCAGTCCATGGTGGCAGCGCCCTCATGGACCTCACCGATCTTGTGGGTCTTACCGGTGTAGTAAAGAATACGCTCGGTCGTGGTGGTCTTACCGGCATCGATGTGAGCCATGATGCCGATGTTACGGGTATCGGAAAGCTTGTACTTAGGCTTAGCCATGTTAGTTCCTTACCTTAACTTACCAACGATAGTGAGAGAACGCGCGGTTGGCCTCGGCCATCTTGAAGACGTCCTCACGCTTCTTGACGGAAGCGCCCAGGCCGTTGGAAGCGTCGAGGATCTCGTTGGCGAGACGCTCGGCCATGGTCTTCTCCTTGCGAGCGCGGGAGAAGTTGACGATCCAGCGGATACCCAGAGCGGTGGAACGACGGGAGTTGACCTCCATCGGGACCTGATAGGTAGCGCCACCGACACGCTTGGGCTTGACCTCGAGCGTGGGCTTGACGTTGTCCATAGCCTTCTTGAAGGTAGCGAGAGCGTCGCCACCCTCGGACTTCTCGGCAACGATCTCGAAAGCGGTGTAAACGATGCGCTCAGCGGTGGCCTTCTTGCCGTCAAGAAGGACCTTGTTGATGAGCTGAGTCACCAGGCGGTTGTTGTAAACGGCGTCAGGCTGAACCTCACGACGATTAGCTGCTGCACGACGCGGCATGTGAAATCTCCTTAAGTGTCTACCGTGCGGCGCTTAGGCGGCACACGGCGAAAGTATCAAAACGTTATCTGGCTTATTTGGCCTTGGGGCGCTTAGCACCGTACTTGGAACGGGCCTGCATACGGTTCTGGACCGGAGCAGCGTCGTAGGCGCCACGGATGACGTGATAACGGACACCAGGGAGGTCACGGACACGGCCGCCGCGGACGAGCACGATGGAGTGCTCCTGCAGGTTGTGGCCCTCACCCGGGATGTAAGCAGTGACTTCGATGCCGTTGACAAGGCGAACACGGGCAACCTTACGAAGAGCCGAGTTCGGCTTCTTGGGGCTCGTGGTGAAGACGCGGGTGCACACGCCGCGCTTCTGGGAGTTGTGCTGCAGAGCAGCGTTCTTGGACTTCTTGGGCACGGAACGACGGCCCTGGCGAACCAGCTGGTTAATAGTAGGCAAAGCGTACTCCTTCTCGAATGATTCCAGCTTTCTGTAAAGTGCAACGGCTTGAATCGAGGGGTCAGCATCCCCCTACGAAACACGCAGTTCGATAGGATACGTGGCGTTAGCTGTGTCGTCAACAGACCACGCCGCCGGGCGTATCCTAAAATAAGCATATTTCCGCAAAGCCTACACAAAAGGAATCCCCTCCTGTGCGCGGGGGCGGATTCCCGGCCCGGGCGGCCCGCTGTTTAAGTTTGCTGCTCTACAGTCCTGCGCAAGACGGAAAGCACATTAAGTGCTTTCCTTTGCGTGCGGAACTCGCGACAAACTTAAAC
>DBFRZS010000030.1:0-25342 GCA_048501115.1 Collinsella aerofaciens
TTTGCCTTTGCAGGTTCTAATGGAGGGGAAACCGAAGTAGCTGCTAGTAAGTAAACGCAGCCGCTCTGCCGGAGCCGCCCTTATATCGTTCCACGCGCAGTTTCGCAGCGAAGCGAGAATGTTTGAGCATGGAATGATATAAGGGCGGCTCCGGCAGAGCGGCGGACATTCGACTAGCGGATATGCGCGGGCTTTCCTCCCCAGTAGAAGCGGCAGAAGGCTCGTTTGCGCTTTTGGGGCTTGCCTACGAGCTCCATGGTTGCGATGGCGATGTCCTCGGCTGCGCGTGGACGGCGCAGCACTTCGCCATTGATGAGCAGTGCCTTGAGCGACTCGGGATGATCGTGGAGATGGCGTAACGTCACGATGAGTTCTCGTGCGGTGGTGACATGCATGCTGGCGCCCATGCCGGTGAGCATCGTGGTGTTGGCCTTTTCCTGGCCGTATGATTTGCCCAGCAGGATCATCGGCAGATGTGCGCACAGGCACTCGGTGACGGTGAGTCCGCCCGATTTGAGGATTGCCAGGTCGCAGCCGTGCATGAGGGCCGCCATGTCGTCCACGTAGTCCAGAACCGTGACGTTTTCGAGCTTCATGGCGTCGAAGAGCGTCTTGAGGCGGGTGGCGTATTCCTCATCCTTGCCCGGCAAAAAGACAAAGTGCATGTCCTCGAAGCTGCGCAGGAAGGGGAGTGTGCGGTCCATCTCCGCGCGAAAGCGAACGTACGGTTGAGGCAAACTGGCACCGGCCATCACCAACACAACGGTCTTGTCAGCGGGGAGATTGAACTTCTCGAGTTCTTCCTCGCGATTGTAGTCCGTATCAAACCCGGCGCGAATGGGGATGCCTGTAATGCGGATTTTGGTCTCGGGAACTTTACGGGGGCGAAGTGTCTCGGCCATAAATTCGTTGGCTACGCAGAACAGATCGGTGTCCTTGTGGGGCCAAAAGCCTTCGACTTCATAGTCTGTTGGTACGCAGATGACGGGATAATCGATACCCGTGATGACGCGGGCACCCACAGCGACGTTGGCCGCCGTGATGTGTGTTGCGACCACGGCTATGGGCCTGCGGGTGCGGACATATTCGTTGAAGGCAGGGAACATAATACGTGACCATGCCGTGCCTCCGCCCCAGAGCAGATGTCCCGTAAACGTGTATCGCCAGGTTAGGTCATATATGGGACGCGTGGCGCCGGTAAACGACGCTGCTGTTTTATTACCATCGAACCTAATGCGTCCAAAATCGAGGATATCCAGGACTTCGATCTCAACATCCTCAGGGATTCCCTTGGTGCCGCGGATAAGGTCAAATGCTTGTGCAATCGCGTTGGCGGCGGCTTTGTGGCCCGATCCAACCGATGCGTGTACAATGGTTACTAGGGGTTTTTGTGCAGGTGAAACGGTCATTTGCTCCGGTTGGGGAGTGCTTTGCGTTGGCAGGGGAGCGTCGTTGCTCGTCTGCGTTTGATCCATCGATAACTCCCCTTCATCTTTGTTTCGCAATGAATCATTGTAGTGCATGAGTGTCACGTTCGCCTAAATTTGGGTATGAGCGCAAAGAACGCCAATCTTTCGACAGGAGGTCTCTTCATGACTACCGATCAGCCGATCGATGTTGCGATTATCGGTGGCGGCCCTGCGGGCTATGCTGCGGCCATTTATGCGGCGCGCTCCAACCTAACGACGACCGTGATTGAACAGGGCATGTCGGGAGGGCAGATCGCCACAACCAATGAGGTCGAGAACTATCCGGGCATTCCGCTGCTGAGCGGTGCTGAACTTGGTGAGCGGTTCCAACAACATGCTGAAGGCTTGGGGGCTCAGGTTGAATGGAGTATGGTGACGGGCGTCGACTACGATGCCGATGCAGCGCTGTTTACGGTGCATCACGATATGGGCGATACGCTGGCCTCGAGCGTTATCGCTTGCATGGGTGCCACGCCGCGTCCGGCAGGTTTCGCTGGCGAGGATACGTATCGCGGTCGTGGCGTTTCATATTGCGCAACATGTGACGGCATGTTCTTCCGCGGCAAACAGGTCTTTGTAATCGGTGGTGGCAATTCGGCATGCGAAGAGGCTCTGTTCCTGTCAGAAATCGCCAACAGCGTGACCATCGTGCTGCGCCGCGATCAGTTTCGTGCGCCTGATGGTGTCGTTCAGAAAGTACTCGCAAAGGACAATATTACAGTTAGGTACCAAACTAGTATTGTGGAGCTATCGGGCGAAGTCATGCCAACGACGATTACCTTTAAGAACAATGCATCCGGCGAGACTCATACCGAGTCATTTGAGCCCGGCTCGTTTGGCATCTTTGTCTTTACCGGAACGCAGCCCCATACCGAGCTCGTTGAGCATTTAGTCAATCTGGCGCCTGATGGCGGCATTCTGACTGATGAATCCATGGCGACCCGCACGCCAGGTCTATTTGCCGCTGGCGATATCCGTTCCAAACGTTTACGCCAGGTTGTGACCGCTGTTTCGGACGGAGCCATAGCAGCAACGAGCGCATACGCGTTTCTCCGTGGATAAGTACGATAATATATCTTATGTAAGGTTGTTATCTATTAACTAAATGGCGGGACGATGCATCAGTGCACTGTCCCGCCATTTTTCTTGCCGGCTATGTGGTATTCAAAACTAGATAATCTAGAATACAATATAGAAGATGAACGGAGGACCTTTATGAATCACGTTAAACACGTTATTCCGATGTCTGATTCGTCGGTCAGCATTAAACCTGAGGATATTCAGCCCACTGTGCTGCCTGATGCATTTATTCAGTCCGATATCGTACGCAAACTCAATACGTTGAGTCTGCCGCGCTATGACCAGTTGCCCAATGTGACGCTCTACCGCGACCAGGTCATTGAGTATGTTGCGCTGTGGATGGAGCCGCTGTCCCTTTGCGTTGAGCAGCCTATCATTACGCCATCGATGATCAATAACTACGTAAAGGTCGGCCTAGTGCCTGCTCCGGTCAAAAAGCAATATGGCCGCGAGCAGATTGCCCGCCTGATCGCTATCTGCATCTTTAAGCAGGTACTACCTATTGCTGCTGTGCAGGCACTCTTTAACATTCAGCGTTTGAGCTACGATGCCCCGACGGCCTTTGATTATGTGGTCGATCAGCTCGAGGCATCGATTCGTGCGGCGTTTTCCGTCGAGCAGACTCCCGTGCCCGATACGGCGCATCAGGTAACGCGTGAGTCGCTGCTTGTGCGTAGCGCGGTATCGTCCTTCGTTTCGAAGGCTTACTTGATGAGCTATCTCAAGTTCAACGGGTTTAATAGCTAGCCGACGTATAAAACGGGCGGTACAAAGAGCCATCTGTCGCTTTGTACCGCCCGTATTTTTGCTTGATTGGACTTTATTTGCCCGAAGCCACGCCCATGCCGTAGCCGATAATGAGCCCATGCATTTCGGCATAGTATGAATCTAGCCCGTTACAGGGCATGATGATGGTTTTGGAGCCGGGCCAATGCTCGACTATGCGGTCAGTAAGCGCCTGGGCTCCAGCTTCGTTCTCAACGTGATCGATGACGACCTCGCCGCCCGTAAAACCCTCGGCTTCCATGGTATCGATGATCTTGTTGAGCATCTTCTTTTCGCCACGCGTGTGCCCGACGAGTTCGATTTTACCGGCCTCGCTCGCCGTGCCCAAAATGCGGATATTGAGCTTGTTGGCAATAACGCCGGCTGCCTTAGGGATACGTCCGGCTTTGGCGAGGTTTTCGTAATTGCACAAGCTGAAGAGGATTTTGCTGTTCTGCTCAAGGCTATCGAAGTATGCGCAAGCTTCCTCGAATGAGACATCCGGATTGCTTGCAAGATAGCGGTCGAACAGCAAGAAAATGAGGTCCATTTTGCCGCCAGCTGCGCGTGAATTGACTAGATGAATCTGTCGGTCGGGCTCCTCGGCAAGAACCATATCGCGAGCCGTGGCTGCCGCGTTGTAGCTGCCCGACACGCCCTCAGAAATCGGCATGCAGATGGTCTTGTCTGCCAATTTGAAGAGCTCGGCCCACTCCCCTACGCTGGGACAAGCGCTCGAAGAAGCGTTCGTCTCCGCCTGAACAGCGCAGTTGAGCTCATGAACATCGAGCGAAAGGTCATCGACGAATTCACGCTCCCCCACTCGAATTTTGAGGGGCGCAAATGCAAAGATGGTATGGGGCGCGGTCGGTTGCCAATCGCGAAGGTTGCAGCTTGAATCGGAGATAAGTGCCCAGCTCATAGAGGGTCCTTTCTAATCGTTCCCATTCAATTATAGCCATCTTGCAGACCGATTGGGCCGCTATCTAGTATTCAAAACTAGATAGCGGACTGCATGAAAGGCAAAAGAATGGACCCCATGACTCAAAGCCACGAGGTCCATATCCGTTTGCTTTATCTGAATACTTAGTAGCGCACGAAAATGTAGTTGTTGTTCATGCCGGCGGCAACGGAGCTGATGATAACACCCGTGTTGTAGTCGGAAGCATGAATCATCTGACCACCACCGATGTAAATGCCGGTGTGGTACGAGTTGACAACAACGTCACCGGGCTGCGGATCGGACACACGCGTCCAGCCCATAAAGGTGCCCGTGGTGCCCAGGCGGCAATAGCGACCAGTGAGGCAATAGCTAACAAAACCAGAGCAGTCAAAGCTGTTCGGGCCAATTCCGCCCCAGGAATAAGCGCAACCAAGCTTACTGTATGCACGCGAGACAACAGAACCGCCGTCGACGGACTGGCTCGGAGCAGAAGGCGTCGGAGCCGGAGCAGGCGTGGAGGGCTGCGGCGTCGGAGCAGGTGCCGGCGTAGGAGCCGGAGTGTTGCCGCCCTGGTTGTTGTTATTGCTGGTCTGGCCACCGTTGATGGTGTTCTCGGTCGTACCGGCAGTCTCGTTGCTCACCGTGGCCTTCTCGGCGGTGCTGGCGTTGATGCCGGCCTGCAGCGCGGCGTTGGCCTCGGCCTCGGCGGCAAGCTCGGCCTGCAGCTGCGAATCCAGGGAGTTTACGACGTTCTGGGCTTCAGCCTGCTGGGCGTTAAGCTCGTCGACCTTCTTTTGCGTGGCGGCGACGTTCTTCTCCTGCTCGGACTGCTTATCGGTGAGCTGCTGCTTAAGCTCCTTGACCTCTTGAATGGTCTGAGCTTGCTTATCGGAAACTTTGCCGTAGTAGAACAGACGGTTGAGCATATCACTCAGGTCATCGACGCCCGTTAGAACCTGAAGCAGGCTCAGACCGCCGGTTTTGTACTCGCCGGCGACATAGGTCGAGAGCTTGGCCTGACCATCGGCGATCTCCTGCTGCTTTTGCGTGATCTCGCCAGCAGTCTGATCGAGCGCCTGCGTCTGCGTTGCGAGCTCATCGTAAATCTGCTGAGTTTGGGTACCGATCTGCTCGAGCTTCGTACGAGCAGCGGCAAGGTCGGATGCGGTATCGGCGTAGGCAGGAGCTGCGAGGCCCAAGCCCAAAACACAAGCGAGGGTTGCCGTAGCAGCGCAGCGTGCCATGTTTTTGTGCGTGTTTGCTGTGCGCATGTAGCTTCCTTTCCAGTAACTAAGGGTAACAGCTAGTCCACCGTCACCAGGCTAAAGAGCTCCACATCGTCATTAGACGGCGTGAGCTTCTCGCGCGGGTTGAGAAACGCAAGCTCAAGGATACAACCGTAACCGACAAGCTTTGCGCCCATATCTCGCACCAGTTTACCTGTTGCCTCGACGGTTCCGCCCGTCGCGACCAAGTCGTCCAGAATCAACACGGTATCTTTAGAGCTGATAGCGTCGGCATGGATCTCAATTGAATCGGTGCCGTACTCGAGCTCGTAGCTCTGGTTTACGGTCTCGCGCGGCAGCTTGCCCGGTTTACGTGCGGGAACAAAGCCAGCGCCAAGGGCTACAGCCACCGGTACGCCAACCATAAAGCCGCGAGCCTCGGGACCCACGACCTTGGTGATTCCCATGCCGGCAAAGTGCTCGGCGAGGGCATCGGTCATGGCTTTGAGCGCCTCGGGATTGCCAAAGAGCGGCGTGATGTCCTTAAAGATGACTCCGGGCTCGGGATAGTCGGGGATATCGACGATTTGAGATTCGAAGTCGTACATTGCATGACCTTTCATGGATTGCCGGGTGAACGGCGGCTATTTACCCGCGTTAGCAGACGAGCTATGCGAGGGGACGACGACCTTGGACGGCTGCACAAGCGACTCGTCATGCGCGGTAACCGCGGGAACGCTTGCCCCATCGCTTTTAGCCTTGGTGGATTCGGAACGCGCGATCTCCTCATCGAGAGCATCGATGTCAGCGTCCTCGACCACGGCGTTGAGCGACTCAAAGACACGGTTCTTAAGGAGCGCGGTGTGCACACCCTCGGTGAGGTCATGCAACTTTTTAAACGCACGCTCGAGCTTGGCGTCGCGCTCGTCATCGGAGGTATCCATTCCGAGCATGCTCACGAGCACCTGCTCAAACATCGAGGACTCGCGGTTGGCGGAAGACACGTACTGTCGCAGGTTGCGCGGCTCGATATGGAAGCGTGACAGCTCGGAGCAGTAGCGGATGATCGGGAAATCGCGACCATCGACAAGCTCACGATTCTGCGGACTCTTGATGATGCGAATGAGGTCGTTCTCGGCAAGGGAGCGGATAAACGAAATCTCGACGCCCAGCATATCGGGAATGGTCTCGATGGGATGCAGCTTTTGCTTAGTCTCCTTGGGCTCCGTCTTGAGCGGAACATCGGACAGCAAGCCCACCTCGTAGGCGAGCGTTGACAGGTCCGTGGCGTTTTCCAAGCGCTGCTTAATCACGTTGAGCGGCATGTAGCGGGTCTTCTGCAAATGCAGAATGACCTCCAGGCGATCAACGTCCTCCTTAGAGTACTGACGGTATCCCTTAGGCGTACGATGAGGGGTAATGAGCCCCTCATCCTCTAGAAATCTAATTTTTGAGTTCGAAAGATCGGGGTATGCGCCTCGAAGTAGGTTGACGACTTGGCCGATACTCAGATAGTTGCGTTCGGCCATGCCCTACTCACCGGTTTCGATGCGCTCCGGCGTGCTCTCGTGGTAGATGAGCGTAAACGTACCGATCTGGACGGAAGAGCCGTCGTGCAGCGGGGCTGCATTGACGATGGCACCGTCGACCCAGGTGCCATTGAGCGAACCCAAGTCCTCGATGCGAGCGCCGAGGCCCTCGCGAATAATGCGCGCATGGCTGCGCGAAACGGTCATGTCGTTGAGGAAGATGCCGTTCGCAGGATCGCGGCCGATGGTGGTCACGTCGTCCTCGAGCTCAAAGGCGGCACCAGTCTGCGGACCCTTGACGATGGACAGAACGGGGGCGGTTATGCGCACGTTGGCCATGAGGTCGGGAACGGTGACGTCGCTTGAAGGCACGCGGAATACGCAGGTAGCGTCAGCAGTCTTATCATTCTGAGGCATATTGTTAACCATGTTGTCCATGACAACCCCTAACTTATCGCGGACGTGCCGCAAATAATGAACCGTACGTAATCATACCCCAACGAATCAGTCTTCGATTTCAGGGTTCAGAAAGTCGATGTCCTCGTCCTCGGGATGCGTGAGAGCCTGTTTAATGGCCTGTCCGCCCTTAATGGAGTAGATGACAGCGGTGAGCATGGAGAAGATCACGCCGCCGTACACAAAGAAGATGCCGAGGGGCACCGAGCTTCCGTTGAGGCCCGGGAAGGCCGTAAGGGTTGAAGGTAAAAGATGCAGGCCGTCAATAACGGGGAACCCGAGCAGCATAAGCGAGAAGCCGGTCATGAGCAGCGCTGTGGCAATCTTTCCGGGGAAGACGACATCGATGGGGCGACGGTGATAATGACGAACGATAAGCGTGCCGATGCCCAGATAGATGTCGCGGCCAATAATGAGCACGCAGACCCAGATGGGCAGTTCTCCGCGAACCACCAGGCCAAGTACGCCGGTGAACAGCAGCGCGCGGTCGCAAATGGGATCCATGACCTTGCCGAGCCATGAGACCGTCTTAGTCATGCGGGCGATCTGACCGTCCATCCAGTCGGTGGAGGCGGCAACGGCGTAGATTGCGATGGCGATGACGCGGTTGTTATCCGTCACAAACAGGTACAGAAATACCAGGGTGAGGATCAGGCGCGTAAAGGTGATGAAATTGGAGATCGTAAAGATCTTATTCGACGGGTAATCGGAAGTGCCGATAAGCTCCTTTTTGATCTTCTTTTTGATGCCCACAGGACTCCCCCGCTGGTTAACGACAAAACTTTCGATACTATACCCGTTCCGGCGATGTCTATCCAGCGCAGCCATAGAGAGTCCAGACATGTGGAAGGTGCTTTTAGGCGGCGGGGGATTTCGCGTTCGTGTACATCAGCCTCCAAACATGTCGATTTTGGTGGCTGATGTACACGTTTTGATTCTGTGATTACATCGAGCGGGAACGTTGTTGCTTTAAGCAAAATAATCATGGTGATAAAAAAAAGGTCAGACACTAGGTGCCTGACCTGCAAACTTCTGGTCGGGACGACTGGATTCGAACCAGCGACCCCTTGACCCCCAGACCCGTATTTTTTGCCCTACCTGTGTCTTTTTTATTATAACACGCGCAAATAGCGCATGTAAGCAGTTTCTGCATATGTAAATTAACGCAGGTAAACGCGGGTTTCTACATTTCGTTATAATCCGGCTTACAAACTCATTGTGCAGTCGTTGATTCTCTGGTGACTCCGGAGCACCCAGAATCCACGGCATTTGGGTTTCCGCAGGCAGAATTGCCCATATGGAATCAAAAAGTGTTTTGGGGAGAGTCATGTCAAACGTAGAAGATAACAATAAGAGCTTACGCATATGTGGAAACGGCTCCGTCAGGAAGAATAAGGGGAAATGGCAGGCCATCGTCACCCTCGTCGACGAGGGGTCGGGTGAGCGCACGCAGAGGACGAGGAACACGGGCATTGCGTGCTTTGCCGAGGGCACCCGCGGCAAGAAGGCCGCTCTCGACGCGCTCGCGGATTTCAGACGCGAAATCGAGGCGGAACTCGCCGAAATCGAGAAACTGAGGGCAGCGGTCGAGGAGCGGCGGGCGAAACTCGAGGCGGACGATTACGCGCTTCTCCGGCTGGGGGACGCGCTCGAGAAGTTCATCGACTTCTGCATGCAGATGAACCGGATAACCCCGACCACGCGCGACGACTACCATTTCAGCGCCCTGCATATCGAGCGCGACGAGCTGGGGACGATCCCCGTGAACGAGGTCACCACCGACGACGTCAACGCGTGGTCCGCGCGGAGGATTGCCCTAGGCACAGCGCCCGACACGCTCAACAAGGCCTTCAAGCTGGGAAAGCGCCTGTATACGGTTTTGATCAAGAGGAGTAACGATACGATCGGGAAGAACCCGTTCGACGGGGCCCTGGCGCCGCGCATCCTCGGCAAGCCGCGCAACGCGCTCAGGTCCGACCTCGTGCCCAAGCTCAATTCGATTTGCTCCATGATGCCCGATTCGCGGTTCAAGCGGGCGGTCGTGCTCGCCCTGCACACGGGGATGCGCATCGGCGAGGTCTGCGCCCTTCGCTGGTGTGACGTGGATTTCGAATCGGGACTCATCACGGTCAGGCACTCGGTGGCGTACGCGAAGGGGATGGGGTCGTTCATCAAGGACACCAAGACCCATGACCTGAGGTCGATCCCTATCGACCCGGTGGGCCTTCTCCCATTCCTGAAGGAGATATACGACCTCGACCTCGGGAAGATGTGCCTGCGCGGACTTACCGGCTCGGTCGAAATCGGGGACTGCTACATCCTCTCGGAGCCGGGCGCAACTTTCGCGACGACCAGCTATATCCGCAGGGCGTTCAAGACGTTCTCGGAGACCAACGCGCTCATGGGCACGAACGACGAGTTGATCACCTTCCACGGCCTGCGACATACCTTCGCGACGCAGTGGATCCGCCAAGGCGGGGACATCAAAGCTCTGCAGTCGATCTTGGGACACAAGGACGCCATGGTGACGCTCAACGTCTACGCGGACATCGAGCCGATTTCCAAAATTCACAACATGCTGCGCGTCTCGCCCTGCCTGTGGCGCGGCTACCTCGGACTTCGAGTTGACCCGGGCCCCATGTTCCAGCAGCGCATCCAGGAGGCCGTCGAGACGCTCCAGGCGTTCGGCTACGGCATCACCGAACCGGACGACCGTAATATCGTCATCCGAGACGTGAAGACGATCAGCCGGCTCTACCCCACCGAGTATGCGGCGGTGCTGGGGGCAATTCCGGCCGAGGCGACGGTGCTTTCATAAAGAAGATGAAGGTCGCACGAGGCGGGCGGCATCAAGTGGCAGGCATCTCCTTCTGGATGGAGGGGGTGTCCGCCATTATGACCGAAAACCAGTAATTGCTGCGGGACAGACGAATCATCGAAAGAACGATAAAGATTAAAAGGATAATAACGACTAGCTTTCCTGCGGGGTGCCGTTTCGGGCGCCCCTTTGTCTTACTGGATGCCTGCTGGGCGATTTGCGTGTAGTCCTGTAGGCGTGTAGGTCGGTAGGTATGTAGCAGCGTAGCGAGATAGGGCGCTACTAATGGTGCCGACGATTTTTGGTTGATGCCGTTGATATTTGCCGCCCTGGCACGACCTGCGGGAACGTTTGCACCGGCGCTACGCTCGGGGCGTAATGTAAACCCCTGAGCGAAGGGAGCCGCATATGCATGCAGCGGCAAATTCGCCTCGGGGGGGGGGAGTATCTCCTAGGAGTACCCGCCTTCGGGGCCAAGGTCTCATCGAGTACGTACTGCTGATCGCCGTGATCAGCCTCACGGTGGCGTTCGCCGGGCCTCCGGTCGCAGGCGCAATCGGCAACCAGTTCTCGGCGATCGCCGGCGCAGTCGGCGGCAGCATCACGGGCGGGGCCATCGGCGGTATCGGCGGCGGTATCGGCGGCGGGACGTCCGGAGGCACCCATACGGGCGGCACGGCCGGCGGAAACCATGGCACCTCCGGCGGGACGTCCGGCGGCGGGACCACCGTGAAGCCCGGTTCCGGCTCGACCGGCGGCGGCACTGGCACGACCGGCGGCGGCAGCTCCTCCGGCACCGTCAACCCCGGTTCGGGCTCGACCGGTTCGCAGACGACTAAGCCCGGCCAGTCCGGCACGAATCCGGGTGGTGGCAACACCGGTTCGACGGGAAGCGGTACGGGCTCGACTACGGTCAAACCCGGCTCCGGCTCCACCGGCAACACTGGCACGACCGGCGGCGGCAGCTCTTCCGGCACGACCAAACCCGGCACCGGCTCCACCGGCAACACCGGCTCTACCGGCGGCAACACCGGTTCGACCGGCGGCGGCACCTCGACTAGGCTCAGCCAGCCCGTCCCGAACCCAACCGACGGCCTTGAGAAGAAGGACCCGAAGGACTGGATGCTCATCGACCAGAAAGTGGTAGCCGAGGACATCTCCAAGAACGGCACGGGCAGCAAGTATTATCCGGCCGCCAAGAAGGCGATGGACGAAGGAACTAAATGGAAGACCCCTCTCCTGAACGGCCAGACGCTGGAATACCGCATTATCGGCATCAACCATGATAATCTCGCGAACGGTTCGGGCAAGGCGGGCCTGACGTTCATGACGACCTCGACTGGCATCAAGTCGCGCATGAACGCCACGAACACGAACTCCACCGGTTGGAAGAACTCCGAGCTCCGTGCAAAGATGAACTTCGGCGAGATCTGGAATCTGCTGCCTGCGGATCTGCAAAAAACGATCAAGCCGGTAACCAAACTTACCGTCGATAGGGAACTCACCGCCTCTACGACCCCCACTTCGACCTCGGATAAGCTGTTCCTTCTTTCTATCGTAGAAATCGCCCCCAGCGCCCCCAGCAATTGGCATGATGGCGATTGGGATAAGCCTAGTTGTCTATGGCAAGAAGGCACCCAATATGAAGCATTCCAAGGCAAAGTGCTGAATAACACAAAGGGAAATGCCGCCATCGCCAGCAACACCTTCTGGTGGGAACGTACGAATCTTTCCTACGATGAGTCCAGTTTCCTCTATGTTTCCGACACCGGCGACCCTTCGGATCACACTCTCACTTCGAGTATCTGCACCGTTTTCCCCGTTTTCTGCTTCTAGAGCCAACAACCGACGCACGGTAAAGGGGTCCCCGCCCATCGCGGGGATCCCTTTCTTTTCGCAAACAGGATGACAGCTGACAACGGAGCAAATAGGCATCGGTCGGGGCCAATTATCTAGAGTCCATTTGGAATATCGGTTCCATCGCTTCGACAAATGCCCATCATCCCGCTTCGGCTTGGGATAGGAGTCTCGCCCTGCGGTCTTTCAGGAGCTCACCCTCATAGGAGAAATAGGCCGCGCCCTGATATGAACCGCTTGTATTGGCCGTGCCTGCCGCCTCCTTGATGATGCCGACAGCGCGGCTAATCTTCTGGCGGCTACCGTCAGCCATGATGACCGTACTCTTGGAATCTGCGACCGTTACCGTCACGGACGAATCTTCCTTGAAGTGCAGGACGGCACCGACTGGGATACCGATCTCCTCGAAGGTCATGCGCTTGAGTTTGGGTTTTTGGGCGGTATTCGCATCTTCGGATAGAGCCTTCAAGTCCGCGCAATCAGCAAAGAAATCGTCATCCAAGGGGTTCAGCTGGAGCAGATCCTCATCGCCGTTAATCTGGGCAATCGCGTAGAGGATATGAAAGGCCTTCTCCTTCTCCATGTCGTAGAACTCGCGGTTCGAGGTGTGACGCAGGTCAGAATCCAATGTGTCAATCAGGCAGTGGAGCTTTAAATCTTCGAGGCGCTTCTTCACCCTGTAGGTCGCATAGCAATGGTAGGGATCCGGCAACCCCGAGTTCCTGTTGAGACTGCGCAGGCGTCTCTCGATATCGTCGGCGTAGCCGATCTTCACCAGCGAGGGGAACGCCGGGTTCACCAGGATGTAAATCACGCCGGCATACTTCACCGGCCTGTGCCATCCCATCCTATAGCCTCGGGCGCGTAATTCACTCTCGCTCAGCTTCAGTATCGACAGGATTTCGTCGTCTTGCATGTCTCGGGCGGCCTCGCCGGCCATAAGGGATAAGTGGTTGGATTTGTTTTCAATCGTTTCTGACATCGTTGATTTCCTCAAGGACGCGGGTGGATTATCGTTTGCACAGGAGGGTGGGCAGGCGGCGCGGTAGCACTCATGCAGTCGCAGCTCTACCTTTGGCACTTCGGCATCGCTGCCGATACCCATGCGAGCGAGGACGAGCGACCGATAATAATCTGTCATTCTTTCTGCCAAGCAGCCGTGGCAAATAAGCTGATGGGGTATGTCAACGGGAGCATCATTACCGCCTTTGCGGATATTGAGTTTCCAGTGTCCATCGCCGTCATCGCGCATGGCACTGACACAGCAACCATCGAACGGCGTTCCATTGCGAAGCAAGCTGCAGGCGTAGAATTGCCGACCTCGGTCGTCGCGGCGACAGCCGTCCGGATAAACTAAGTGCTCGATGGTCCTCAGGACGTGTTCCTCGTCGAGAAACTTCACGCCCGTCGGTTCGATTCTGCCTTGGCGTTCGACCCAGACGTCATCCGGGGCATTGACCATGACTTCGGAGACCTCGGGGTCCCGAAGCAACTCCTCGATGGAATCGATTATCGTCACGAGGCTGCCGCCTCCTTTCGCGGGAAGTCGAGCAGGCGGTCGCGGTAGTACCCGTACTGCGCCTTGCGTGCCTCGATCTCGGCGGGGATACCGTCGGTGAGCGAGGTCGTGAGGGCGTCGAATCGGTCGAGGCTGTCGACGACCTTCTGTTGGGTGGCGAGGGATGGGATGGGAATCTCAATCGTGTTAAAAACCGCTAGGCTAAGATTCGGCACGTTCGAGTGGTTGGCCTTTTTCCATAAGACGCTTTGGAACCATGTTGAGCAACAAAAATGGAACACAAATCTACTGTTCATATCTTCCGTAGGAGGAATGACGTTAATTTGCTGGTTGCACGCACCCTCCTTCTGCGCGAAGCCAATTTTTCCAAGCGAGGCTATGCAAGTCACAAGCGTTGAACCCGGCTTGACATGCTTGCTCTCTGCAAAGCCTGTTTCGGAAAGCATGTCCTCCGTTTCGAATGCCGTGAATCCATGCTCAAAATCGCCTGGCTTGTAGAAGGGATACTCGCTTCCGTACATGGATGCATCGGTTTTCTTCGGCGTTTTCCCGGTAAAAGTCTCGAATAAATCCCCCAGCTTCACCGTCTCGACCGGCTTGCCGTCCATCGCCTCCAGGTTCTCCCGCGACAGCAGGCGATCGCGGTAATAGGCGTACTGCGCCTTACGCGCCTCCAGCTCCGCCTCCAGCTCCGTGAAGGAGTCTAATATGCGGACGATCTCGCGCTGTACCTCGATGGGCGGCACGGGGATCTGGAGACGGGAGAGATCTGCCCCATGAACATGCGGGACTCCGCTTCCTTTCTTTTTGGCGTAAATCCAGTTTTGATTCAACTTGAGCAATTGATAGAGGAAGTCGGAACTCAGCTCATGTTCATCATTCGGTGAAACGCTGAAGGCATCTGACAGCCAAATCGGCGTATCCCACATAGAGACATATCCAGCATATGCACCCGATCCCGCTACCGTGATGGTTCCGGCAGGCCTGTTCGAGACATTGTGGTAATAGGCTGGCTTTTGCCCACCCGCGACTACAGGAACGATGCCGGCTACGGCATCTTTTGCAGTGATGACCTGCCCCCTGTCGAAGTGGGTGACGTCGTAAAGATGTCGATACTCCACCCCATCGGGGCAAAGATCGGCGATCAGGGTGTCGATTTTGCTCATGCTTCCTGCCTTCAAGCGGGCGCGGCGTTGGGGTCGCTGCATGGCCGCCAATTGAGTCGATTGCTCTTTGAAGTGTGCAGGAAGGCACGGAAATCTCTGGAGTATTGCCGCAGCGGCAACATCAGTGGCAGGAGGCTATCTAAATGAGTTCATCAGTTACCGGTGCGTTTGTGGTGCTGTAGTCAAGAACGATTGTGATACGGGTACTTCCGAATAGGCTTTCTGGGCTCAAACGGGTAGCCTGCGCTGGTAGGCTGTTCGCTTCTGCTGTTTAGGATCTTGAATAATAACAAGGCGCTTTACTTGAGAGCGCCTTTGAAGGGCGCTCTCTTTGTTTGGCTGGATGCCTAGCGTGAAGCACGGTAGGCGTGTAGCGGTGTAGCGATACAGGGCGCTACTAAGGATGTTGGTGGCCTTTGACCGATGCCGTTGATATTTGCCGTCTTGGCACGACTTGGGGGTACACTTGCGGCTGTATTATGCTTGGGATATCTTGTAACCCCCTGAGCGAAGTAACCGAAACGATTGATAATAGATGAGTTCATCGACTCGGGGGCAGGTCAAAGAATCGACGTATGGACGAGCGATGTGCTATGAGTTTGACCACAATTGTTGATTGGGAACCCACGCCCTCTGAGGGTTTAAAATGCAGCAACAACGAATACCGGCTCCCCACCGTTGTCTTGCGTACGCCCAGCAGGCTTGTGGAAGAGTGCGAAAAGGCCTTCGACGCAGGGCTGCTGCTTGCTGCTTTGACGCTCGTGGTGACCATCCCAGACATATGCGCGAACATCGACGGGACAGATTACCGGACATGGTGCAATGAGTACCTTGGACTCACGAGCGATAAGAGAGATATGACCAATGAGCGCAAGAGCGAAAAGCTCCCAGACGAGATAGAGAAGGGGTTTGAGGCGATTGAGGAACGAGGCATCTTTACGGCATCGGACCTCTATCAGCTTCGCTGTGCGGTAATCCATGCGGGGTCGTCGGTCATTGAGGGAAGTGGTAAAAAGTATAGCCCCTACAAAGTCATCGGGGTTTGCGTACAGGGCGATACGTGCGGGATAATCGCGAGATACGGGCATAGAGAAATCAGCCTTGGAAGCCAACGGGACTGTGCGTTCGACTGCATTGTCAAGCTAGAAGGGCTTATTTCTCTCATAGCAAAGGGTGTGTGCAAATTCGTTGAGGAAGACCCAGCCCGTGATCGAGAATACTCAACGAAGAATGGGCTTTTCAATCAAGGCGTGGTGGACTTCAGGCCTTTAATCAAATAGAAGAGTTGTTAAGCATTGGTCGGATTTGCATAAGAGCGAGTTGTTGAATAAGTGGTTGGATTAAACAGAATCCCGTTTACGGAAACCGGCCAATCGTTTAACAACTTCCAACCACTTATTTTACATACCCCAAATCGCCAAGGCCTCTATTCGGAAGACGTGCCGAGTCATTCGATCCCTAGGAGAATACCTTCTCGATGACTTCCTCTTTAGAGTATCTGGCCGTATCAATCTTACTCTCGTAGGGGTCCATGTAACCGTGGAGCCAGACGACCAGCTCGCGGTTCTCAGCTTCGATCTCGCCGAGTTCAATTAGCTCATCGACGGACATGTCGGCACGGTCGCGCGAATCGTCCTTTCCGGCGAGCTCCCAACCGAGTTGCAGGGAACACTTCTCGTGCAGGCTGAGGTCGTCCATCCCAATCTCCTTGAAGTCGAGCGGGGACGACCACTTGCGGAACGGGACGGCATCGTACTGGAAAGCGACATTGAAGACCTCAAGCGGGTCATAAATCTCACGGAGGTCGCAGTACTGGAAGAGGACATCGCAGTCGATTCCAGGGTTATACATGACCGCCGCGGCGAGTAGATTGGCTTCCTCGATAGTGTAGCCCTCGCCGAGGGGCAGCCACTCGAACGGCGCGAAGCGTCCGAGGTATTTCCATGCACAGAGTCGGAGGGACTCCGGTTTAACTCCCTCGCGCCCGGCCTCGCGTGCGAGTTCGTCATCCAGCGCCTCAGGTGCTAGCGGCAGGCGAATCTCGGCACCGACGCTCGGGTCGTTTCGGTAGGTCTCGAAGGACGCGCCCTCTGTGGCCGTCACCCAGATGACGATTGCGGATTCGTCGGTATTCTCGTTCTGCTCCATTTGGATTAACCTTTTCTTTGGAAGTTCCGTTGATTAAAAGTCTATCGCTGTCGGAACCGGTCGTCTAGATCTCGGGGAGGGAAAGTTGGGAAAACTGAGCCAGGATGAGTTCGTCGGGCGGCTGCGGGAGCGAAACTCACACTATGCCGGCGGCGAGTTCGAGGTACTCGGCGAATACGCCGGCATCGGCACTCCCCTTCGGTGTCGCTGCCTGGTGTGCGGTAACGTCTGGGACGGCAACCCCGACTCGATGCTGCGCCGGAACTCCCGATGCCCCAGGTGCGGACGGGCGGCTGCGGGCAAGACCTCGGGCAAATCGAGGACGCTGACGCATGAGGCGTTCGTCGGGCGTGCCGCCGATGCCTGTCCCAATCTTGAGATTGTCGGTAGGTATTCGGGTGCCAACACTAGGCTGGCCGTCCGCTGCCGCACCTGCGGCTTTTCTTGGGACGCCTTTCCCGCGACCGTGCTGCGTTCCTGCTCGTGTCCCTGCTGCACGAACCGCGTTGCGGTGGAGGGGGTCAACGACCTCGCGACCACGCACTCCGATATCGCGGCGGAGTGGGACTATGACAGGAATGGAGAACTGAAACCAACCGATGTCGTGGCAGGCTCCTCCAAAAGGGTCTGGTGGAAATGTCGGCATGGCCATGAGTGGCAGGCCGTCATATACAGGAGGAAGGCAGGCGGCGGCAACTGCCCCGTCTGTGCAAAGTAAAGGGGAGGGTCTAAGCCCTCCCCTATCTTTAGCTATAGGCCGTAGACCTCGACCATGGCTTCGCCGATGCGGTGCGGAACGCCCGTGACGAGGGCGTTGCCCATGCAGAAGGCGCGGTGCCCGTCGGTCATGCCGGTGTCGGTCCAGCCCTTGGGGAATCCCTGTAGCTGATCGAGCTCGTCGGGCACCAGGCGGCGGAAGCGGCCGTCGGGGCACTCTATGACGTGCTTGAAGCGGCTTGCGCCGGCACCGCCCTCGCCGGTGAGGATCGTGCGGCTCGGCTTCTCGATGGAATCGGGGAAGCTCATGGCGCCCTCGGAATAGGTGTAGGTGAAGCCCGTCTTCTTGTTGGTGCGCTCCTCGCGCTTGGCGCCCTTGAGGTAGCGCCAGTCGGGCAGCTTCTCGTCGGCGATGTAGAACTGCTCGGGAACGTCCGATTGGTCCACCAATACGTCACCCAGCACGCGGCGCTTGCCGTGGTAGTCCTCGGCGAAGTCGCAGGTGAGGACATGGCAGCCCTGCATCACGCCAGCCATCTTGAACTGCGAGACCTTCCGGCCGACGCCGAAGCGGGTCGAGTTCTCGTAGGGGTCGGGAAGGACGTCGAGCTCGGACATCTCGTCAGGGTAGACGGCGGGGAACGCCTTGGCCATGACGCCGCGGCGCATGCGCTCGGTAAGGTCGATATCGCCTGCGTCCTTCTCGCAGAAGATGTAGACGCGCTTGCGGCGCTGCGGGAAGCCGTACTCGGCGGAGTTGACCACGCGCCACTCGACCGTGTAGCCGAGGTCGGCGAGGCAGCTCAGGATGATGGCGAAGTCGCGCCCGCGCTGCGACGCGGGGGATTTGAGCAGGCGGTCGACGTTCTCGAACAGGCCGAAGCGGGGCTTCTTCATCTCGAGGAAGTGGTAGATGTCCCACCACAGGACGCCCTTCTTGCCCTCGATGCCGTGGGCCTGGTTGAGGGGGCGAGCAACTGAGTAATCCTGGCACGGGAAGCCGCCGACGACCATGTCGATGTCGGGGATCTCAATCTCCCCCGCCTCGGCCTTGTCCAGCACCCTGTTGATGTCCTCGTTCACCACGGAGCCCTCGCCGAAGCGGTCAGCGTAGCATCGGGCTGCGAACTGCCTGGACTCGGAGCCGGGTGGCTCCCACTGGTTCGCCCAGACGGTGGTGAAGGGGCCTGCGGGCTTCATATAGAACTCGGGATGTTTCGGGTCCGCGTAGCCCTCTAGGCCTAGGCGGAACCCGCCGACGCCCGCGAAGAGCTCGGCGATTCTGATCTCAGACACGTTTCTCCAATCGCTGCTGTGTCCGTTCTTGCGTGATCGATGATAACCGATCTCGCGGACAAGGTAAAGATCCGAATTGAAATTACCGGCTTTGGATGGGTTGCCACAGCGGCAAGAACGGATGGCGTGTTGGTGCGACTCTTAGGCTAGGGACGATATTTCATTCCCTTTAGCGAGAGGAGCCGCACATGCACGCAGCGGAAATTCGCCTCGGGGGGGGGTATCTCCCAGATTTACCCGCCGCCTGAGAGGCCAATCGACCATTGAGTACGTCCTGATCATCGCGATCATCGGTCTGGTGGTCCTGTTAGTCGGTCCCTGGGTCTCGTCCGCCATCAGGAACCAGTTCAACAAAGTGACGAGTACTCTGAACGAGGGAACGACCGAGAACGCGTTCAAGGACCCGGTGGATGTCCCCGACTCCAAGAACGGCACGGCCTTTGCGGTATACAGCGAGGACGACCACAGCCTCATGTTCTATAAGAGGCGCGGGATCCCGCAGATCGGCGACATGTTCAATGACCGCAGGGTGACCGAGGTGTATACGGGGTTCGAGATGTCCTTTTACCAAAGAACTGCCGGTACGAGCGACATGATTGACGATGCCATATATAACACGCCTTGGTTCGATTGCCGCAACGACATCAGGGTGATTAAAGTTGCCGACGACTGAATCAAACCAAAGAGTATCGAAAACTGGTTCGCCAGGTTTGAGTCCGTTGAATCCATCGATTTGACCCTGCTAGATGCCTCCAATGTGCAATCTATGAGATGCACGTTCAGTTGGTGCAAATCGATGAACACCATAGATTTGAATGACAGTTTCGCTACAGTGCCAAACCTCGTCGATACGTTTTACTATTGCATGTCCCTCGAAAGCCTTGACCTTTCGTGTCTACGCTCCGGAATTGGCAGAAACTTCTGGGGAACTTTTGGCGGATGCAGGCGTCTCAAGACACTTTCACTACCGACACAAACCGTCATCGACGATATGTCATACGCTTTCAATGAATGCGTAAAGCTCAATTACGATTGCTCTGATTGGAATGTCGATAACGCCAATACCAAGCGAGCCGGTTTATCCGCTTCGTTTTCAAAAGGCATTACCCGCCCCAAAGCGTGGCAGTAATAATCAGGAGCAATTAGAGATATTCCATTTCGCCCAACTGCGCAATCAGCTCTTTACCCTTGATCCAGACGTTCTGGCGGTACATGTGGATGCCGTTGACCTCCACGGGCTTGTCGTTCGCATCGGTGCCCGTGCCACGGACGAACAGTACGCCGTCGCGGCTCTTCGGCCAATTTGGTGCCGTCATGGGTATCCCCGTCTTGGGCGTCACGCGCGGCGTGCCGTCCCTTTTCAGGATGGGGGCATCGACGAGTCTACCGCTGAAGATTAGGTCGCGCATACCGTCCCAGAGCGCCCTAGCGGTATCGAGATAGGTTCCGAGCCAAAGGGTCTTGAAGCCCATGAAGCGGCACTGACGCAGCGGACAGTCGCGGTATCGCTCCTCGAGCACGGCGACCACCATGGTGGAGTCGATGAATGGCGCCGCGAAAGCGGAGTCCTCGAACTCGACCGAGGGGTCGCACAGCTCGTCGAAGTCAATTGAGGGGTTCAGCTTCATGTCCTCGGTGCGACCGCCTGCTGGGGTCAGCGTCATCGTCTTGAAGACGATGCCGGCCTTGGCGAAGAGCGGCACCTGCGAGATTTTGCCGGCATGCCCCGTGAAGAGCCTGACCACGACCTGCTCGGCGAGCGACTTGTTCTCGCGTCCAGATTTCGTCTTGATCGGCAGGTCGAACGACACGGCTAAGTCCTCGAGCGTCTGGCCTGCGTAGGTATCGGAGATATCCTGCAGGTGCGCCCTGAGTGACCCCATCGAGGACAGCCCGCTCTGGTCGGGAATCATCTCCATATCGTCATCCAGCCGCTCGCGAGCCATCTGGGTGACGAGGGACGCCTTCAGGCGGAACCTCGGCCTGTTCGGCCACTTCGGCGAGGTATCGAGGTAGAGCAGCTGGGGATTGATGAGTGTGGAGAGGTTCGGCATCTCGGAATCGATATCGCCCTCGAGGGCGGTGCGGACGAATTCGCGCACGACCGTCCAGTCCGCCTCCAGGCGGCATCGGTCGGCCTCATGCCAGGTGTGGAGGTCGTAGCCCTTGAACTCGAAGCCGGCGTACTCGACCGCCACTCCCCTGCCGGGGCGCACGTAGAGGTAGTAGATGACTAGGAGGCGCTCGGCCTTGTGCCAGAAGGCGGAGGTTGAGAAACTCTCCGCCACGATGCCTTCGGGTGCCACGGCGGTGATGGACATCGGTTCCTTCGCTCGCCACCCGCCTCGGGCGGCCTCGACTAGACCCGTGGCCTTGACCTCCCAGGGTTGCCCGTCGATGACGATATCGGGACGGCGGTCGGAGTCCGCGGGGTAGCCCAGCACAGACTGCTCGATGACGGCGCCGATCCGGCCCTTGTTGCGATATGCCTTCGATGCGGTAAGGACGCCGGCTGTATCGACCTCGGACACGGTATGGCCGACGATCGCGTTGAAGCGGCTGTGAATGTCCCGCTCGGTGAAGCTGTGGTTGCCCTTGGCCATGCTCTCCCCTTTCCCCCTTGCGCCAAAGGATAGCGATCTTCGGGAGTTGTGGGAGACTTCGCTATGTAGGATTCGGCCGACTGACCGGAAGGGTCAACGTAGGGAGAGGGCTATATGGACGATGAGATGAGAGATATGGTGTTCGATGCGTACCACGAGATGCGCGGGCTGGCTGCGTTGCTCGATGCCGCCGCTCATGGGGATATGGCCGAGCCGGAGCAAATAGTCGAGTATGCGTCGGGGCAAATCGCAAGGCTCTCCGATGCACTCGCGGCGGCTATCAGAGACCGCCCGCAGCCTTAATGTTTGACTGTGTGACTGTGCTACTTGCACGGTCCTTTCGGTGCGCGTTGTGCAGGCGCATCGTTGTCGGGGTCGTGGACAACGTACCAGCTGTCTTTGTAATGGCAGATGTCGCGGCAGGTACCGTCCCCGACGACAACGCGCCAGGACTCGGACCGCTTGTTCCTGCCGAGCGCCCACGAGCGCGGGCTGTAGGACTCGATGCGGTCGAACGGGTAGACGGTGCCGTCGTACCACTTCACTCCCCAGGGAACGTACTCGCCGTCGGGGCGGCACTCAACGAGGGCCGTGACTAAACGTATCGACTTCTCGGCCTGCTCCATGCAGCACTCCTTTGGAATCTATAACGAACGCGTGTTCTATTGTAGCGTAGGATGAGTGATTTGCCGCAGCGGCAAGACTGAATTGCATAGCGATACGGCTCTTAGGCTAAAGGCGATTTTGCATTCCCTTTAGCGAGAGGAGCCGCACATGCGCACAGCGGAAATTCCTTTCGGGGGGGGGTATCTCTTTGGAATACCCGCCGCCTGAGAGGACAATCGACAGCCGAGTACGTACTGATCGTAGCGATTATCGGCCTTGTGGTCGTGTTCGCAGGACCGTGGATTGTATCGGCAATTAGAAATCAGTTCAAAACGGTAGTCGATACAGTCGATTCCGGCACCACGGGCGAGAACTTCTACAATCCCGTCGACCTGCCCGACCCCAACAAGGGCACTGCGTTCGCCGTGTACAGCGAGGATGACAACAGCCTCATGTTCTACAAGCGACGCGGCATGCCAAAGGTCGGTGACGTGTTCAACAACCGCCGGGTGACCGAGGTGTATACGGGATTCGAGATGGGAATGTATACGCTCGTCGAGACGCCCACCAACCGCTATGGCTCATCGACCGCTCCCTGGGCCGCTCATCAGTCGCAAATCGAGACGGTCACCGTCGTGGATACCGGCATCGCCCCCGAAAGCGTGAGTGTATGGTTTGCAAACATGACCAATCTCAAAACCGTCGATGTGGCAAAGATTGACACGTCTGGGTGCCGTCAGATGTTCGACACTTTCTTCAACGCTAGGAAATTGAAGTCACTCGATCTTTCCTCATGGGATGTTTCAAAAACCTGGAACTTCAGCTGCATGTTCCAAACGTGCCATTCGCTTGAGAACATCAATATGAAAGGCTGGTCCGTACACGCATCCCGTAGTGGAATGTTCGGAATGTTCTTCGACTGCCCGTCTCTGCAATCTCTCGACCTTTCCGGCTTCGATTCCACTTCAGTCGTTAGTGCCAACAAAATGTTCGGTAATTGCCAATCACTATCCAAAGTCAGTCTCGGTTCTAAGTGGAAATGGGCCATCTATGACGATGGCGAAGGAACAAACTCCTATCTGCCGGCCCCTTCTTCAAAATATATCGGTGGGGCAGACGGCAAGTGGTATAGCGTTTCGACTGGCGAGGGATATGCGCCGCAAGACATTCCGAACAATACGGCCGATACCTACGTCGCGTCGAAAAGCCTGTTGGTGAAATAGCCCGCGCCATCAAGAATCGACTCGACGAATAAATGCTCCTCGCCTGCCTAATAACCAGCTTGTAGTTAAATCTTGTTGCTTGCCGCTGCGGCAGGGAAAACATGGCAGTCAATATTATGCATATCATCGGCGGCATAAGCCTAAGCAATCCGAAGGGAGCCGCGCATGAACGCAGCGGAAATTCCTTTCGGGGGGGGGGTATCTCCCAGATTTACCCGCCGCCTGAGAGGTCAATCGACAGCCGAGTACGTCCTGATCATCTCTATCATCGTCCTGGTGGTCCTGATAGTCGGACCCTGGGTCTCGTCCGCTATCAGAAACCAGTTCAACCTTGTGGCGGGCGCTATCGGCTCGGGTACCACGGGCGAGAACTTCTACGAGCCGGTGGACATCCCCGACCCGCAGAACGGCACGGCCTTCGCGGTCTACTCCGAGGACGACCATAGCCTGATGTTCTACAAGCGCCGCGGGGTACCCAAGGTCGGTGACATGTTCAACGACCGCAGAGTGACAGAGGTGTACAGGGGGTTTGAAAACGAAATATATATCCACACCACAGGCGATAGCTGGAAAACCTGGACAACGAATGTGCCGTGGGCATCTCTTGAAAGCAAGATTGAGCTCGCCGAGGCGGTCGATGAGGGGATTCAGCCGAAAAGCATCGCATTTTGGTTCTATAGGTGTGCTGCCCTGAAGACGGTGAACCTAAGCAAGATGAATCTATCAAAGGTCGAACTGACTCATGGCGCTTTTCTTCTTTGCAGCTCACTAACATCCTTAAAGCTGTCTCCGTTTAGTTCCACTCTGAGAGAAATGGATGACTTCATTACTTGTTGCAACGTCCTCGAAAGCCTCGATCTGTCATCCTCTGATTTATCTGGCGTCATATCCTTTTATCATTTCGCCCTATGCGATGGCCATACGAAGCTGAATACAGTTCTGTTTCCCACCGATCAAAGTAAACAGCCGAAACTGGTCTATGACATGTCTTGTATGTTCAGCAACCAAACCAAATTAGAGACTCTGGAGGGATTTGGAGAAACCGGCTGGGGTCTAGGAAGCAAAAACGGCAATGAAGTCAATTTGTCCCAGTGCTTCCAAAGCTGCGTATCTCTTAAGCTCGACTGTTCCAAGTGGAATGTATCGGATGTCACCAAACACGTCAATTTCAATCACAATGCACCGGGCGTCATTGCGCCGGAGTGGGCCGATTAGTTCGATGACAAGCTATGTGCGCAAGCGTGTAGTCCTGTAGCTGTGTAATCATGTAGACAAGTAGTCGTGTAGCTACGCAGTGAGGTAGGTTCAATGCTCGCTAGGAATGAAACTGTGTAGGCAAACAGTTTGGTATATCTATGGGCATGTAGGCCGGCAGCTCGGTAGTTTTCATATGCGTCAAGCTGATTCGGGTTTGTAGATGCTATAATATCTTTGCTCTCGAAAGAGAGTTCAGCCCCGGCTGGTAAACCTGACGTTTGGTACGGAGTGCGTGACGTATCTAGCGGGCATGGCCGCGATAGAACTTCCCATGCAGAGGGGGTACACCCCATAGCGCCCCGATGCTTTCGGGGAGAGCAGACTGGCAGGCAGGGAACCGGGATATAGGCTGTCCAGAAGGAGGAGCTTCGCGCCCCTCCTTCTTTTTTTGGCATCCGGTTCGCGCTTGCCAAATACCGCTGCGGCATGTCTCGCCGGGTTTTCGCTCATATGACCCAATCCGCTGTCAAGAGCCACAATGGCCCCGCCGACCGCTTGCAATCGGTCGGCGGGGCCTGCCGTTGAACCCGTCCCGGTCCGCCCCCGGCATGTCGTCGACGCCTTCGGCTCAGTCTCATATCCGCGGATACCGTTCTGTCGGCCCGCACTCCATTCCTTCGGCGGGGTTCCCCAAGTCTGTCGAGGCGCATGCGGAGGGCTCCGC
>DBFRZS010000031.1:0-52864 GCA_048501115.1 Collinsella aerofaciens
GGGGGCGATCTGTCAGCATAACGGCAAGGTTCCTTGCGAACTCCGCCGTCTTCCATCGGGAAATCTCCCGCCCGTCGAGCTCGACCGCGCCGGCAAGCGGTGCCAGATGGCGTGTGATGGTTTTCAAGATGGTCGACTTGCCCGAGCCGTTCGGCCCGATGAGCGCCACGACGTCGCCCGCGCGAACCTCCAGATCGACGCCTTCGACTACGACCTTCTTGTCGTAGCCCGCCGACAGGTCACTTATGCGGAAAAGCGGCGCTCCGTCAGCCTGCGTTTCGACCGGGGTTTCGAGGTTCGACTCCGCTCGGAGCGTTTTGGGCCGCGGCACAAATTTCCCCATCTACCTCACCCGCTTCTTCAACATGAGCGCGATAACCACCGGCGCGCCGAAGATGGCGGTGACGGCGCTGATGGAAAGCTCGACGGGGGAGAACAGCGTGCGCGCGATCAAATCGCAGCCCGCGCAGAAGATGGCGCCTCCCAAGAAGCACGCAGGAATCACGCGGATGGGCTTCGACGACTTTAGCGCCGACTTAACGAGATGCGGAACCGCGATGCCTACGAACGACACCGGACCAGCGAACGCGGTCACGCAGGCGGAGAGCATGCTCGCTAGAAGGACGAGCACCACGCGGAAGCATGAGACGTTCACGCCGACGCTTTTCGCGTAGGCTTCTCCCAGCTGGAAGGCGGAAAGGGGCTTCGATATCGCGAATACGCATGCGCTCACGGTGATCACCACGACCGCGATGACCGCGACGTCGTCCCAGCTCGAACCCGAGAAGCTACCCAAGGACCAGTTGTGCAGGTTCACGATGGACTGGTCGTCGGCGAAGGCGATGAGGAAGTTCGTCGCCGCCGAGCAGATGTATCCCACCATGACGCCCGCCACGATGAGCATGGCCATAGAGCTTATGCGCCGTGCTATGAGGAGCACGAAGCCGATGGTGATAAGCGAGCCCAGAAACGCTGCGGCCACCATGGCCGGCGAGGACATGGCCTGGTTTGCGCCCAGAAGTACGATCATCGTAAGCGCGACGACGAACTTTGCGCCCGAGGAGACGCCCAAGATGAACGGGTCGGCGATGGGGTTGTTGAAAAACGTCTGCAGCAGGAACCCGGAGAGCGAAAGTGCCCCGCCGAGAAGCACGGCTGAAAGCACGCGCGGCAGACGAATCTCCCAGATGATCTGGATTTCCATGGAATTGGCCGCGCCTCCCGAAAGGATGCCGGGGATGTGGTCTGCGGGCACGAGCACGCTCCCGATGCACAGGTTGGCCCCGACGAGCACGATGAGGGCAACAGCGAGCAGCGCCGTCACGACGCGACACCGCGCGGCGCGCCCCGATTCGTCGTATGTCATGGAAAGCCGGCTTCTCATGACGCTAGCCAAGCTTCCTCAGATAATGGAAGTCGCTCGCGTCATCGCCGGTGAACGCCCCGTGCAGCTCGTCGATAATGTCGGCGGTAGAAGTCATCTGCTGGTACATGTCGGCGCTTGTGACCCAGACGTTGCCGTTCTTTACGGCTTTGAACTGCGACAATAGCGCGTTTTTGCCTACGAAGTCGTTCAAGGTGGCAACCGATTCGTCGATGGTGCCGTTGTAGACGATGATGTCGGCATCCTTCGCCGTCGCGTAGAAGCGCTCCATTTCGAGCGTTACTGACGAACCTGACGTCGACGACGTCTGCGCGTCATCGAGCGCGTAGTTGCCGCCTGCAAGCTCGATCATCTGCGCCACGTAGTCGCCCGCCCGCCGCGTGACGGCGGCCCCGTTCGAGTTAATGTAGAAATACGCCACGGTTTTACCTGACGACGCGAGCCCCGACGTTTGCTCGACGCGGGCCTTCTGCTCGTTGAACAGGTGCGCGGCTTCGTCTTCCTTGTCGAACAGGACGCCGAAAAGCTTAATCCACTCGACGCGCCCGAGTGCTTCGGGCTCGCTCGACGACTGTTCGGTGAGCACGACGAGCCCGAGCTTCTGCAGCTTTTCCTTCACATCGGGCGTGTGGTTGATCATGGTGTTCTCGATGGCGAGCGTGCAGCCCGAGGCCGATATTCGCTCGTAGTCGGGCGCGCTGTACTTGCCGCCGTAGGCGATCGCCCCACTTTCGAGTGCGCTTTTGAAGCCCGCAACCGAGCAATCGTCGGCCTTCGTGCCCGACATGATGATATTGTCGTTCGCATCGAGCGCGTCGACCAGGCACATCGTCGCCGACGACACGAGGTACACCTTGTCGGCGGGGCGCCTTATGACCGCGATGTCGGAGCTCAACCCATCAGGTACCTTCGCATCTTGCGGCACCACGAGGAAGCGCTCCCCGTTCGAAATGCAGATAAGCCGCAGGCCGCCTTCGTACTCGTCGACAGTGAAGTGCTCGGCGTATTCAAGCTGAAGCGCCCCCGTCGGCTTCCAGCCGCAGCCCAAATCGGCGTTGTGGAAGTCGGCCGCGGCGCTTGAAGCCGTTCCCGCAGGGGAGCCGCCGCTTGCTTCGTCGCCCGATTTCTCCTTCATGGTGGATGAATCGAAGCGGAGCGTGTAGTCGATGGTGTGCGGCGTCGACATGCCGACGGTCTCGGCCGACACGGCGATGTCCTCGTCGAGCGTGACGGGTATCTCGAACGTGGAGTTGCCGCCGTCGTTTACGGGCGCGTAGTCCACGCCGTTGACGGTCATTTTGTCGTAGTTCGAACTCGACCATGTGATGGTCGCGGTGTAGGTGTCGCCATCCTTCACAATTGTGGTGGGTGAGGCGATGCTTGCGCGCCCTGACCCGCCGGAGAGCGAGACGCTCACAGTGTATTCCTGAGAGCCTGCCGTGCCACCGGTCGCGTTCGGGCTCGCACTGCACCCCGCGAAGGGAAGCGCGAGCAGGGCGACGAGAACGCAGGCGATCGCGCGGACCGCGATGCTGCGACGCTTCCTGCTTTCCCCCTTGGGAAGAATCGACCGCATGGCGTTACTTCAGTGCGTCGGCGCGCAGATCGACGCCGGCGGATTCGAACACGAGCGTGCGGTCGTACCACTGCTCTTTTCTAATACTCCACGCGGCGCAGGCGGTGTCCTCGTCGAGCGCTTCAACGGGCACGTCGTAGGTGTACTTGCCTTCCGCGTTTTCCACATAGGGGATGAAGTCGGCCTCGCTCGCGGCGGCGGCCTCGTCGCCCGTGCCCATGAAGAGCTTGCCGTAGCCCGTGCCGGAAAGCGTCATCACGCAGTGCATGGAGCCGTTTTCCACGATGAGCTGGGCGTCCACAATCCTGAACATGTTCGAGCTGGAATCTACGGTGATCGGATAGGTGCCGTCGGCCACCTTGTCGGCGGTGATGGGGGCAGCGCTTGCGTCCTCGGCCGCCTGTTCGGTTTTTTCCTGGGAATCGGCATCGCTTGCCTTTGCGCTGTCGATTGAATTTCCGCCGCAGCCGGCGAGCGAGAACGCGAAAAGCGCCGCCGACAGGGCGAAGGCGAGGGTTTTCTTCAACATGAAGGGGTTCCTTTCAATCGCTTCGACCGCCCGCGCCGTGCGGTGGGCGGGCGGGATGCGAATGCAACGGGCATGCGCCGTCAGTCGGGGAAGGCGCATGCCCGTTGCACGGGGACGCGACCGGCGCCCCCGTGCGCGGCGAGTTTACAGCTTGGCGATGGCGTCGTCCACGTGCGCGACGTAGATGTCGTCGACCGCGACGTTCTGTCCCAGACCCTGGAGCAGGCACGTCACTTCGAAGCCGGCGGCCACGAACTTCGCAGCCCAGCTGTCGGGGTCGGTCTCGTCTGCCATGTCGTTGTTCGCGTGGTCGCCCGCGACCACCATGAACGGCGCGAGCACGGCCTTCTTGTAGCCTGCGGCGCTCGCGGCGGCGATAACATCCTCGCAGGTCGGTTCAGCCTCGACGGTGCCGACGAAGAACTGCGTCAAGCCCTCGTTCTTAAACACTTCCTGCATCTTGGCATAGTCGGCGTTGGAATCGGCTTCGGTGCCGTGGCCCATGAGGCACAGCGCCGTCTTGCCGTCGTCGAAGGACGCCATGTTCTCCTTAATGGCTGCGGCCACCTTCTTGTAGTCGTCGTCGGAGGTGAGCAGCGGGTCGCCGAGCGAGATCTTGTCGAACTTGTCAGCGTACTTGTCGAGCTCGTCTTTCACGTCGGCGTATTCCAGGCCAGCCATGAGATGCGTCGGCTGCACGACGATTTCCTTCACGCCGTCTTCCACGCAGCGGTCGAGCGCCTCGGTCATGTTGTCGATCGTGATGCCGTCGCACTTCTTCAGCTTGTCGATGATGATCTGCGCGGTGAAGGCGCGGCGGATGTCGTAGTCCTGCCAGTACTTCTCACGGATAGCGTCTTCGATGGCGCCGATGGTGATGTGGCGCGAGTCGTTGTAGCTCGTGCCGAAGCTCGTGACGAGGATGACCGGCTTCACGGCCTTCTCCTTTTCGCTCGATTTCTCGGAACTCGCGGAGGTGTTGGAGCAGCCCGCGAGCGCGACTCCGGCGAGCGCGACGGCTCCGGTTGCCGCGGCGCTCATGAAGCCGCGGCGTGACATCTGTTCGGACATGGTTTTTCCTTTCCTCAGTTTGCCGGTCCCCCGGCGACAGTTGCTTGTCGGCACAAGCGAAAGAAAAGCGCACCCCTCGGGGTTCACAAGGAGCTAACGCCACGGCGATGCCGTGAGGAAAAGGCGAAGCAGTCTGGCTTGGGGCGTGAGGCGGTTCGCCCGCGCGTCCTATACAGTAATGTCCCTTGCCCAGGATTCCCACCTGGTTCCCTCCGCAAGCCAGCGCGGGCTGTGCGGGCGCCGCGCCGGTCATTTCCTTTTATCCGATTGTCATATGCTCGTTGCCGAATCTTTTACTATGATAGTGGGCACTTGTGAACGTGTCAAAGCCAGGGCGGGCGGCATTGCGCCTTCTGCCTGCGTATTTGCGCCGATTGTCGCCGCAGGCGCCGTGTTTTGCCTGCTGCGCGAATGGCGGCGTAAACGGTTGCGATGAGAAACGGGAAGGGAAGGCTCGGATGATTCATATCGTTGGCGCAGGTTCGGGCGCCGCCGACCTTATCACGCTTCGCGGGGCGCGTCTTCTGCGCGCGGCCGACGTGGTCGTTTGGGCGGGGAGCCTTGTGAACCCCGAGCTGCTCGCCGAGTGCAAGGAATCCTGCGTCGTCTACGACAGCGCGCACATGACCTTGGAGGAAGTGCTCGACGTGATGTGCGCGGCGGATGCGCGGGGCGAGGAAGTGGTGCGCCTGCACACGGGCGACCCGTGCCTGTACGGCGCCATCCAGGAGCAGATGGACGCACTCGACGCGCGCGGCGTGGACTACGAGGTGGTGCCCGGCGTGTCGAGCTTTTGCGGTGCCGCGGCGGCGCTTCGCCAGGAATACACGCTGCCGGGAATCAGCCAGTCGGTCGTGATCACGCGGCTTTCCGGGCGCACCCCCATGCCCGCGGGCGAGGGCATGCGCACCATGGCGGAAAGCGGCTCGACTATGGTCATCTTCCTGAGCTCGGGTATGCTCGCCGAGCTTTCCGCCGAGCTTTTGGCTGCGGGCCGCAGCTCCGACGAGCCGGCGGCGCTCGTGTACAAGGCGACCTGGCCTGAGGAGCGCGTGGTGCGATGCACAGTGGGCACGCTCGCCGATGCGGGCGCGCGAGAGGGCATCGACCGCACGGCGCTCGTGGTGGTGGGCCGCGTGCTCGGAGCTCGCGGCAGGCTTGCACACAACGGCGCGCAAGCGGAGTCGTACGAGCGCAGCAAGCTTTACGACCCTTCGTTTTCCACGGGGTATCGGAAGGCGAGCAGCTAGCGTGGCCTTCGAGCACTACATATTTACCGGGACGACCCGCCTGCGCTGCGGCTACACCACGGGGAGCTGCGCCGCGCTCGCGGCGAAGGCGGCCTGCGAGATGCTCTTGTCACGAAAGCCCGTCGGCCTCGTGTCGATCGTCACCCCCGGCGGGCTGCCCGTCGAGGCGAACGTGGTCGACGCATGCATCGGCGAGGGGTGCGCCCAGTGCGCCGTGCGAAAGGACGCAGGCGACGATGCCGATGTGACTGACGGCGTACTCGTGTACGCGCACGTGGAACATGCGGGGTCGGGCACGGGTGCTGCGGGCAGCAAGGACGTGCCCGCGCGCGAATCGGAAGTTTCCGTCGATGGCGGCGTGGGCGTGGGGCGCGTGACATTGCCCGGGCTCGAGCAGCCGGTGGGGGCGGCCGCCATCAACGCGACGCCGCGCGCGATGATCACTTCGGCGGTGCGCGAGGTGTGCGCCGCGCACGGCTTTTCTGGAAATATTGCTGTGACGATTTCGGTACCCGAGGGTGTTGCCCTTGCCAAAAAGACCTTCAACCCGCATCTGGGGATAGAGGGCGGCATCTCCATCCTGGGCACGACGGGCATCGTCGAGCCGCGCAGCCTCGCTGCCTTGCGCGACAGCATCGAGCTCGAGATCCGGCAGCATGCGGCTATGGGGCGGCGCGGAGTCGTGCTCACGCCCGGCAACTACGGCGGGCAGTTCATCTCGGGGCATTTCCACCTAAACGGTGCGCCGGTGGTCTTCATCTCCAACTTTGTGGGCGATGCGATTGATTGCTGCGTTCGCGAGGGATTTACCAATGTCCTTCTTGTGGGACACATCGGCAAGTTGGTGAAGGTCGCGGGCGGCATCATGGACACCCATTCGCGTACCGCCGACTGCCGCGCGGAGATTCTGGCCGCCCACGCGGCCATGGCCGGCGCGGGCGCGAAGACCGTGCGCGAGATCATGTCGTCCGTCACGACCACGGCGGCGCTCGAGGTAATCGAGGCCGCCGGCGTTGGGGACGCTGCGCGCGCCTCGCTCGCTGCGGCAATTGAGGACAGGTTGCGCCGACGCGCGGCGGGCGCATGCGACATCGCCGCGGTCGTGTTCGACGCCGAGCGCCGCGAGCTTTTCCGCACGTCGGGCGCCGATGCAGTTATCGGGAAATTGGGGGCGACGTATGAGTAAAGGCGTTCTGTACGGGGTGCGCCGCGCAATCGGCTGGCCGGGGACGAAGGTGGTCATGAAGGCGCGCCGCTCGCTTGCGGACACGAAGCGCTTCCTTTGCGAGGAGGGTGCCTTCGACGGTGCCGAGCTTGTAGAGGACTGTGGGCTTCCGGGCGAGCGCGTGTACCGCTCGCTCGACGATGTGCCCGATCGGGGCAGCTACTTCTCGACGATGGTGGTGCGCTAGATGAGGGTTTCCTGCATAGCGTTCACTGAGAGGGGGTATGTGTTGGCGGTGCGCACCGCACACGCGCTTTCCGATTGCGCGCAGACAGGTGAAGACGACCCTGGCTGGGACGTTTCCGTTTCGCGCGGGTTCGGCGAGGGGAAGGCCGACCTGCGCGCATGGACGGCGCTCGCGTGGGAAGCGTCGGACGCGCTTCTGTTCGTGGGCGCGGCGGGCATCGCCGTGCGGGCGATCGCGCCGCATGTCGCCTCGAAGGCAAACGATCCCGCGGTTGTGGCGATCGACGAGGCGGGGCGCTTTGCCGTCCCGCTTTTGTCGGGGCATTTGGGCGGTGCGAACGAGCTTGCGCAAACTGTGGCACGCGCGGCAGGGGCCATCCCCGTCATCACCACGGCGACCGACGTCCGCGGCGTGTGGGCGGTGGATACGTGGGCGCGCTGTGCGGGGCTCGCCGTTTCGAATCCCGAGGCCATCAAGCGAGTGTCGGCGCGGCTGCTTTCGGGCGGGCGCGTGGCGCTCTATTCCGACATGCCGATTTCGGGACAGCCGCCTGAGGGGGTTGACATTGCGTCCGACCGCGCTCGGGCCGATATCGTCGTGTCGCCGTTCGCTGGCGCGAATGCAGGTGCGTCCGTTCGTGCGGCGGAGACAACGGGCGAGGTCGTGCCCGCCGGTGAGACGGGGAAGCCGGCGGGCGTGCGGGCGCAGGCGCCTGCGCCCGAGCCGCTTCGCCTTGTCGTGCCCTGCATCGTTGCGGGCATAGGATGCCGTCGCGGTGCGTGCGCCGAAGCGATCGAGGAGGCGTTTCTTCTCGCGTGCGGGCAGGTGGGTATCTCGCCTTCGGCCGTGCGCGAGGCGGCGACGATCGACGTGAAGGCGCACGAGGAGGGTCTGCTCGCCTTCTGCCGCGCGCGCAATATCCCGCTTGCGACGTATTCCGCAGAGGAGTTGTCGCAGGTCGAAGGCAGCGTTTCGCCATCTGATTTCGTGCGCGCGACGGTGGGGGTCGACAACGTGTGCGAGCGGGCAGCGCTCGCGGAGGGGGGCAAACTTATCTTCCCGAAGCTCGCTCACGGCGGCGTGACCGTCGCGTTTTCCAAGGTAACTATTAAACTTTCGTTTAAGGAGCGGTGATGGGAAAGCTCTTCGTGGTGGGAATCGGCCCGGGCGGCCCCGACGGCATGACGATTGCGGCTCGGCGTGCGCTCGAGGCGTCCGACGTCGTTGTGGGTTACACGAAATACGTGGAGCTCGCGCTCGCCGCCGTGCCCGACGCGGCGCATCTCGCGACGCCGATGATGCACGAGGTCGAACGGTGCCGCCTTGCGCTTTCGCGCGCGCAGAGTGGAGACGCCGTGGCGCTCGTGTGCAGCGGCGACGCGGGCGTGTACGGCATGGCGAGCCCCGTGCTGGAGCTTGCGGAGGACTACCCCGATGTAGACGTGGAAGTTATCGCCGGGGCCACCGCGGCTCAGAGCGGGTCGGCGGTGCTCGGCGCCCCGCTTGCCCACGACTTCGCGGTCGTGTCGCTCTCCGACCTGCTCACGCCATGGGAGGTCATCGAGCGCAGGCTCGCCGCCGTGGCGAGCGCCGACTTCTGCATCTGTTTGTACAACCCGCGCAGCAGAAAGCGCGCCGACAGGCTCTCACGCGCGGCGAAGATTATGCTCGAATGGAAGGCCCCCGACACGCTCTGCGGCTGGGTACGCAACATCGGGCGCGAGGGGCAGCAGTCGGGCATGTGCAGGCTCTCCGAGCTGGGGGAGATCGACGCCGACATGTTCACCACCGTGTTTGTCGGCAACGCGGACACGAAGCTCGTAGGCGGCCGTATGGTCACGCCACGCGGGTATCGGGAGATTCCATGCGAAAGGTAACGATCATCGGGGCGGGGCCCGGAAACCCCGACTTGCTCTCGCGCGCGGCGCTCGACGCTATCGACTTCGCCGACGTGGTCATCGGCGCTCATCGCGCGCTTGCCAGCATCGACGTGCCGCCCGACGTGGTGAGATGCGAGCTCGTGAAGACGGCGGACATCGTCGCCGCGCTCACCGATGCGGCGTCGTGGCGGCGCGCCGTGGTCGTGATGACGGGCGATGTGGGGCTGTTCAGCGGCGCGCGCCGCCTGGTGGAGGCGCTCTCCGGCGACGCGCAGGTGGACGTGCGCGTCGTTCCCGGCATAAGCTCAGCGTCGTATCTCGCCGCGCGCCTTGCGTGTCCATGGCAGGATTGGCGCTTCGCGAGCGCTCACGGCGTGGCGTGCGACATCGTGGCCGAGGCCGAGCGCGCAGGTGAACTCTTCCTCGTCACGTCGGGCGGGGAAGACCCCTCGCGGCTTTCGGGTGAGCTTGTGCATGCGGGCTTCGGGGACGCGCGCGTGACGGTGGCCGAGCGCCTGTCGTACCCCGACGAGCGCATTACCTGCGCGACCGCAAGTGAAATCGCAGGTCAGACGTTCGACGACTTGAACGTGATGCTTATCGAGTTCGCAGGCGGCGCCGGGTCGCCTGAGGGCTCTAGCGCAGCCTCCGAGGCGCCGGCCGGCGCGTCTGCGCCCGCGGCGGACTCTGCGGGCGCATCCCGTGCCGCGAGCTCTCGCTGGCCGTACGCTTCCTCGGGCATTCCCGACGAGCTCTTCATCCGCGGCGACGTTCCCATGACCAAGCAGGAGGTGCGCGCCGTCGCGCTCGCGAAGCTGTGCCTTACCGCGACCGACACCGTGTGGGATGTCGGCGCCGGCACGGGGAGCGTGTCGATCGAGGCGGCGCTCGTCGCGCGAGCGGGATCGGTATGGGCGGTCGAGCGCAACGCGGCCGGCGTGCGGCTCATCCGAGAGAACGCGGATGCATTCGGGTGCGGCAACGTGCATGCGGTCCCCGGTGTCGCCCCCGAAGCGCTCGCGAAACTGCCCGTCCCCGACGCCGTGTTCGTCGGCGGGAGCGCGGGCGAGCTTCCCTCCATCGTGGAGGCGGCGCTCGAGAAGAATTCGCAGGTTCGCCTGTGCGTGCCATGCGTCACCGTTGAGACACTCACCGAGGCGTGCGCGCTCCTCTCGGGTTCGCGCTTTAAGGGGTTCGAGGCGTGCCAGGTGTCGGCCGCCCGCGCCGAGGCTGTAGGCTCGCACCATCTTATGAAGGCGCAAAATCCCGTGTTCCTCGTCAGCGCGCGTGGTGCAGGTGGGGAAGGCGGTGCCCGGTGAGCACGTCCATCCCGCGCTTCATGGTCGCTGCGCCCTCGAGCGGGAGCGGCAAGACGGTCGTTATGTGCGCGCTCCTGCGCGCGCTCGCGCGCCGCGGCCTTGCATGCGCGGCCTTCAAATGCGGCCCCGACTACATTGACCCGCTCTTTCATCGCCGCGTCGTGGGCGCGCGCTCGGGTAACTTAGACGGCTTCTTCACCGACGCCCCGACGCTGCGCGCCCTGCTCGCACGCGGCGCCGCGGGCGCGGATGTCGCGGTGCTCGAGGGGGTCATGGGCTTCTACGACGGCATGGCACCCGGCGTGGCCGACGCGAGCAGCTACCAGGTTGCGCGCGACACGGAAACGCCGGTCATTTTAGTGGTGAACGGGCGCGGGGCGTCTTTATCGCTCGCCGCCGTAATCCGCGGCATCGCCGAGTTCCTGCCTTGTGCGAACGTGCGCGGTGTCGTGCTGAACAAGACGAGCGCCGCTGCCTGCGCCTACGCGGCGCCTGCGATCGAGAAGCACACGGGCGTCGCGGTTTTGGGGAATATCCCCGCCGACGAGGCGTTCTCGCTCGAAAGCCGGCATCTGGGGCTTGTGACCGCCGACGAGGTCGAGCGGCTCTCCGCGCGCATCGACAAGATGGCCGAGCTGGTGGAAAAGAGCGTCGACATCGACCGCTTGCTCGAAATAGCGGCGACGGCACCCGATATCCGCGAGGAACCTTACCGGTTGGAGCCGATCGCGGGAGCGCGGCCCATCGTCGCCGTCGCGCGTGACGAGGCGTTCTCGTTCTACTACGAGGAGAACCTGCGCGCGCTCGAGGACCTGGGTTGCGAGCTTGCCTTTTTCAGCCCCCTGTGTGATAGCGATTTGCCCCGGGGGACAAGCGCCCTCTATCTGGGAGGCGGCTACCCGGAGCTCCATGCGCGGCAGCTCTCCGAGAACGCGCCGATGCGCGAGGCGGTGCGGCGCGCGGTGGAATCCGGCATGCCGACGGTCGCCGAATGCGGTGGGTTTCTGTACCTGCAGCACGAAATCGCCGATAGCGAGGGGCGGCGCTGGCCTGTTGCGGGCGCCCTTGAGGGCTCAAGCGAGAACGGGGGAAGGTTGTCCCATTTCGGGTACGTGGAGCTCACTTCTCAACGCGACGGGCTCTACGGGCCGCGCGGCACACGCATCCGTGCGCACGAGTTCCACTACTGGCAGTCCACCTGCCCGGGCGGCGACTTCTGGGCGCAGAAGCCCCGGCGCGACAAGGGCTGGCCGTGCATGACGACCACCCCGTCCCTGGTTGCGGGCTTCCCGCATGTGTACTATCCTGCGAACCCCGACGTTGCGCGCGCGTTCGCGTCTGCCGCAGCGTCGTTCGCAGAGAGGAGACGGCATGGCTGAAGCAACCGAAACCGCGCTTGCCTGCATCCGCGAGGAAGTCGAGCGCGCGTTCTCTTCGGCGCCGGGCGCCGTGCTCGAAGCCGCGCTCTCCCGGATCGCGCCCGCAGACGAGTGCGCCCGCGCCGCCGCGTACGCCGCGTGGGACTCCATCGCGCACCCCTTGGGGGGATTGGGCGACTTTGAAGACGCCGTCGCGCGTATCGCCGCAGCTCAGGGGAGCGTCGATGTGGCCGAGTTTCCCCGTGCGCTCGCGGTATTCTTCTCCGACAACGGGGTCGTTGCCGAGGGCGTGTCGCAAAGCGGGCAAGACGTGACGCGAGCCGTCGCGCGCAACATGTGCGAGGGGGCCACGAGCGCCTGCCGCATGGCGGCGTTCGCGGGTGCCGAGGTCGTGCCCGTCGACGTGGGTATGGCCCGGGGCATAGAAGACGCGCGCATGGTGCGCGCGAACGTGCGGCGGGGGAGCGGCAACATCGCGCACGGCTCCGCCATGTCTCGCGATGGGGCCGTGCGCGCGATCGAGGTCGGAATCGCCGTCGCGTGCGGGCTTGCCCGCGCCGGCGTGCGCCTTCTCGCCGCGGGCGAGATGGGTATCGGCAACACGACCACCTCGGCGGCGGTGGCCGCAGTGCTCATCCGGGCGGACGCGCGGAGCCTCGTCGGGCGCGGCGCGGGGCTCTCGGACGCCTCGCTCGCGCGCAAGCGCGACGTGGTCGAGCGCGCTATCGACGCGAACTCTCCCGATCCCGCCGACCCGATCGATGTGCTCTCGAAGGTGGGCGGCTTCGACATTGCAGCGATGTGCGGCTTCTACCTGGGGGCCGCGGCCTCGAAGGCGCCGGCGCTCCTCGACGGGGTCATATCCTGCACGGCGGCCCTGTGCGCGGCGCGCCTGTGCCCCAACGCCTTAGGTTACCTCGTGGGCACCCACGCATCAAGCGAACCCGCAAGCCGGGAGCTCCTTCGCGAGCTCGGCATAAAGGCACCCCTCGACGCAGGCATGCACTTGGGCGAGGGCGCGGGCGCCATGGCGTATCTGCCCCTTCTGGATTCGGCGCTGCGCGTGTACCGGGATGGGAAGACGTTCACGGCGACTGGCATGGCTGCTTACGAGCATTTCGAGGCTGGGAAATGACGGTGACGTTCGTTATCGGCGCCGCCGCGAGCGGCAAGAGCGCCTATGCCGAGTCCCTGTGCCTCGGGCACGACGGCCCCCGCGTGTACCTGGCAACGATGGAGCCCTTCGGGGAAGAGGGCGCCCGCCGCATCGCGCGCCATCGGGCGCTGCGCGAGGGCAAGGGGTTTTCCACCCTCGAGCGCACGCGTGACGTGGGCGCCGCAGTGCCCGGGCTTCCGTGCGGCTGCACGCTTCTTTTGGAGGACGTGGGCAACCTGGTTGCGAACGAGCTCTTCGCGGAAGGCGGCTTGTCCCCACGTGACCCCGACGCTGCGGCGCGCGAGGTGCTCGGAGGCATCGAACGGCTCGCTCAGGCCGCTGCGTATACGGTGGTGGTCACCGTCGACGTGTTCGCCGATGGGATGCGCTACGATGAGGGGACCGAGGCATGGAGGCGCGCGCTCGCGCGCGTGAACGCGGGTGTGGTGGCGCTGGCCGACCGCGCAGTCGAAGTGGTATGCGGGATTCCCGTGTGGATGAAAGGCGAAGGAACTATAAGGTGAAGATAGCAGAGGCAATCGGCGCGGCGTTCGGAACGTTCTCGCGCATCCCCGTCCCGAAATCGGCCTGGACCGATTTCGGGTCAACCCATGCGCTTGCCGCGTTTCCCCTGGTGGGCCTTGCGGAAGGCTTCCTCATGACGGCGTGGGGGTACGTGGCGAACCTGCTCGGCGTACCCGCGACCATCGTCGCGGCTGTGCTCGTGGCGCTGCCTGTGGCGGTGACGGGAGGCATCCACCTAGACGGGCTCTGCGACACCTCCGATGCGCTTGCAAGTTGGGCCCCGCGCGAGCGAAAGCTCGAGATCATGCACGACCCGCGGGCGGGCGCCTTCGGGGTCATCGGTGTTGTCGTGTACCTTATTCTGCAGTTTTCCCTGTTCACCGCGCTGCCGCTTACGGCGGGGACGTTCCTCGCGCTTCTGTGCTCGCTCGTGTTCTCCCGCGCGCTTTCGGGGCTTGCCGTTGAATGCTGGCCTGCCGCGCGGGCGGACGGCATGGCCGCGGGGCTCTCGCCTTCGAAGAAGCGCGCGGCGATCGTTGTGCCGCTTTGCGCTTTCGCTGCGGCTTCGGCTGCAGGGATGGTCGCGTGCGCTCAGGCCGTCGGCGCCCTTATGGCGGTGGCGGGGCTTTTGGCGCTCGCGTGGTACCGCCATGTTGCCCTGTCCCGCTTCGGCGGGGTGACGGGGGATTTGGCCGGATGGTTTCTGCAATGGGCCGAGCTCGCGATGCTTGCCATGCTGGTGGCGGGGGGTATGCTCCTATGATTCTCGTGGTAGGTGGCGCGCATTCGGGGAAGAGGACCTTCGTGCGCGAAAAGCTCGGGTTCGCGGCGGACAATTTCGTCGACGCGGCGCAGCTTGCGGAGGGCGGCGTGCCCGCGGCTTTTGCCGGCCGTGTCGCGTTCCGTGCTGAGGAACTCGTACGCGCGCTCGACGCAGACCGGGCGCTCGAGCGGCTGATCGGCTTCGACGCAGTGATTCTGCCCTTGGTCGGCTCGGGGGTCGTCCCCATGCGTGCGGAAGACGCCCAATGGCGCGAGCGCGCGGGGCGCCTGGGATGCGCGCTCGCTGCGCGCGCCGACGTCGTCGTGCGCATGACGTGCGGGATTCCCCAGGTCATCAAAGGAAACCTTGCCGATGCGCCTCGAGGGACGCAGGGCGCGGGCGCGCCTTTGGAAGTCGTCTTCGTGCGCCATGGTGCCACGGCGGGCACGGAAGACCATCGCTACAGCGGGGCGGGCACCGACGAGCCCCTGTCGAGTGCGGGCGAGCGCGCTTTGCGCGACCTCGCGTGCGATCGTGACGTGTTCCGTGTTATCACGAGCGGCATGGCCCGCACCGACCAGACGGCTCGCATCCTCTTCCCGAACGCGGAGCTTATGGCGTGCCCCGGTCTGCGCGAGATGGATTTCGGTGACTTCGAGGGGCGAAGCGCCGCCGAGCTTAAAGAGGATGTGCGCTACCACGCCTGGGTAGACTCCTGGTGCGAGACGCGCTGCCCGCATGGCGAGGGCAAGAGCGATTTCACCCGCCGCGTCGTCGCGGCGTTTCGGGAGGCGTGCGAATCGGAGCGCGCCCAGGGGAGTGGGCGCGCCGTCTTCGTCGTTCACGCGGGTACCGTGAAAGCGCTACTCTCCGAGCTAGCTGTCCCGAAAATGGGATATTTCGACGTGCATACCGAGCCGGGCGGCGCATGGGCCGCCACCTGGGATGGGCGCTGCCTTCGCGACGTTCGCCCCGCTTCGGGGGGCGATGCCCGGTGATGACGATTCTTGCCGTCGCCGCCGGGTTCGCGGCCGACCTTGCCTTCGGCGACCCGCGCTGGCTTCCCCATCCCGTCGTCGCCATGGGGCGCGCGATCACGTGGGCCGAAGGCCGCCTTCGAGGCGCATTCCCGCAAACGTCCGCGGGCACGCGTGCCGCAGGGCTTGTGCTCGCCGTGGCGCTTCCGCTTGCGTGTGGGCTTTTGACCTGGGGTATCCTACATCTTTGCGGCATGGTTCACTCCGGCTTGCGCTTCGTGGCCGAGGCATGGGCGAGCTATCAGGTTCTCGCGACATGCGAGCTGCGCCGCCAGAGCCTGGCCGTGGCCCACGCGTTCTCGAAGGGCGGCCTTGTCGCGGCGCGCGAAGCCGTCGGGCTCATCGTGGGACGCGACACGTCTGTTCTCGACGAGCAGGGCGTCGCGCGCGCCGCCGTGGAAACGGTAGCGGAGAATGCGAGCGACGGCGTCATCGCGCCGCTTTTCTACCTTATGATCGGGGGTGCGCCCTTGGGCATGGCGTACAAGGCTGTGAACACGCTCGACAGCATGGTGGGCTACAAAAACGCGCGCTACATCGACTTCGGCTGCGCCTCGGCGCGCCTCGACGATGCGGTGAACTGGATTCCCTCGCGCTTATCGGCCCTGCTTATGATCGCCGTGTGCCCGATTGTTGGGCTCGACGCGCGCGGGGCGGCGCGCATCTGGCGCCGCGACAGGCGTCGCCATGCGAGCCCCAACTCGGCGCAGACCGAGTCAGCGTGCGCGGGCGCGCTCGGGCTGCGCCTGGCGGGACCCGCGGTGTATTTCGGCAAGCTCGTTGAGAAACCGACGATAGGCGACGCGTCCCGCGAAATCGAGTGGGGCGACATCGCCCGGGCGACAAGGCTCATGCTCGCCGCGTCCGTATGCGCGCTCGTCTTGTTCGGCGCCGCGCGCGCGGCGGTCGTGCTCGCCGTGGGGGCGATGGCATGAGGGAAGACCACGCTGCGTCCCGGGCTGCCGGGGGAATCCTGCGCGCCCGTACGCATGGGGGCAGCGCGCAATCGCTCGGCATCGGTTGCGAAGGGGGCGCCTCCGACCTCATTGACTTCTCGGTGAACGTGAATCCGGCAGGCCCTTCGCCGCGCGCCGTCGCCGCAGCTTGCAAGGCGCTTTCTCGAATCGACGCCTACCCCGATAGGGAAAGTCTTGCCCTCGTTCGCGCCCTAGCGCGCGCCCAGGGCATTCCCGAAGATACTATCGTCTGCGGCGCGGGCGCGTCCGATATCATCTGGCGGCTCGCCGCGGCGGTGCGCCCGAAACGCCTCGTCGTGTGCGCGCCGACGTTCTCTGAATATGCGGAGGCGGCATCGTACTACGGCGCATGCGTGCAGGAGTTCCCGCTCTCCGAAGCGGACGACTTCGACGTGCCCGCCTCCTTCGCCCACGCGATCGAGGGGCCGGGAGACGTGGCGTACCTCTGCAATCCGAACAACCCGACGGGGCGCCTCGTCGACCCCCGCGTGATCGATGCCGCGGCTTGCCGCTGCGAGCAGGCGGGCGCGCTGCTCGTCGTGGATGAGTGCTTCCTCGGATTCGCGCCCGACGCCCGCGAAAGGAGCGTGGCCGCACGCGCCGCGTGTTCGCGCCATGTGGCCGTGCTCTCCGCGTTCACCAAGCTCTACGGAATGGCGGGGTTGCGGTTGGGATATCTGATCAGTGGAAACGCCCAACTCATCGAGGGGATTCGCCGGGCGGGGCAGGCGTGGCCCGTCTCCTCGGTCGCCGAGGCCGCGGGCATCGCCGCCCTGGAAGACGTCGAATACGTCTCACGCACGCGCGATGTATTGGCGGGCGAGCGAGCGTGGCTTTCCCACGAGCTCTCCTCGCTCGGGCTTTCCGTCGTGCCGTCGGATGCGAACTTCCTTTTAGTCCGCACGCCGGCGAAAGACTTCCCCGAGCGCCTGTATAATCAGGGCGTTTTGGTCCGCACGTGCGACTCGTTTTCGGTACTGTCCCGTTTCTGGTGCCGCGTCGCGGTGCGCACGCGCAAGGAGAACGCTCGGCTTGCGATGGCGTTCAGCCGCGCGCTTCGGGCGGAAGGCGCATCGGGCGAAGGCGAACCCGACGAACGGGGCGGCGCTTCTTGCAGCGGCGCTATGGCGGGCGCAGATGGCCGGGGCTCGGCGAAGGAGGTCGATACCCGTGGGTAGGGCGAAGCCCATCATGATCCAGGGCACCATGTCGAACGCGGGGAAGAGCCTGCTTGCGGCGGGGCTGTGCCGCGTGCTTTCGCAGGACGGCCTGCGCGTGACTCCCTTCAAGAGCCAGAACATGGCGCTCAACAGCGGTGTCACAGCCGACGGGCTCGAGATGGGGCGCGCTCAGATCATGCAGGCCGAGGCGTGCGGCATCGCGCCCGACGTGCGCATGAACCCCATCCTGCTCAAGCCCGAAAGCGACCACCGAAGCCAGCTTATCGTGGCCGGCAAGGCGCAGGGAGCCTTCGCTGCGAGGGACTACTTCGCGCGAAAGAAGGAGCTCATGCCGCAGATTTTGGAGGCGTTCGATTCGCTCGCGGAGGAAAACGACGTCATCGTCATCGAGGGCGCCGGCAGCCCCGTCGAAATCAACCTTGCCGAAAACGACATCGTCAACATGGGGCTCGCGCGCGCCGTGTCCTCCCCCGTGCTGCTCGCGGGCGACATCGACCCAGGCGGGGTGTTTGCCCAGCTCTACGGCACGGTCGCGCTCTTTGCGCCCGAGGATCGTGCGCTTTTGCGGGGGCTTGTGGTGAACAAGTTCCGTGGCGATGTGGAAATCCTGCGCCCGGGTTTGGCCCCGCTCGAGAAGATGTGCGGGGTTCCCGTCGTGGGGGTCGTGCCGTATCTTACGCTCGACCTGGACGACGAGGACTCGCTCGCGCCGCGCCTATCTGCCCGCGAGGCGCGCGGCGTCATTGACGTCGCCGTCGTGCGGCTTCCGCATCTGTCGAACTTCACCGACTTCGACCCGCTTTCGCGCGTGCCTGGCGTGGGCGTGCGCTACGTTTCCTCGACGACCGATCTGGGCCGACCCGACCTGGTTGTGCTCCCCGGCTCGAAGGCCACGCTCGACGACGCGCGCTGGCTTGCGGCTAGCGGCATCGGAGCCTGCGTACGCGCGCTTTCGGGCGCGGGCACGCCGGTGCTCGGCATATGCGGAGGCTACCAGCTTTTGGGAGACGAGCTTTCCGACCCGCACGGCAGGGAAGGCGCTGGCACCGCGCGCGGGCTCGGGCTCATCCCTGCAAGTACGGTGTTCAAGGAGGAAAAGCACCTCGCCCAGTCGGAGCTGCGCATCACGGGTGCCCAAGGCGCGTTCTCGGTGTGGAACGGCAAGACGGCGCGCGGGTACGAGATTCACGACGGCGAAACGACCGTCTCCTGCGCCCCTGCGGGCACGATTGGCGGCAACCCAGAAGGCGCGGCCTGCGGAAACGTGTTCGGAACCTATCTCCACGGCCTGTTCGACGAACCGGGGGTGGCACTCGCCCTCGCGCGCTCGCTCGCGCGCATGCGCGGCCTGCCCGAGAGCGTCGTGGGTGCTGCGGGCGCGGTGTCCGCGGCCGATCACCGTGCGCGCGAGTTCGACCGCCTGGCCGACTCCGTGCGCGGGGCGCTCGACATGGAGTATGTCTACCGCATTATCGAGGAGGGCGTATGATCCACGTGTATCATGGCGACGGCAAAGGCAAGACCACGGCGGCGATGGGCCTCGCCCTTCGCATGCTCGCCGCAGGCCGCCGCGTCGTCGTCGTGCAGTTCCTGAAAGACGGCGAAAGCGGGGAGGCGCGCCTGCTCGCCGAGCATTTCGGCGTGCCCGTTTTCGCGGGGAAGGCGTCGGACAAGTTTACCTGGTCGATGACGTCGGAAGAACTTGCCGCGACGCGCGAGCTGCACGATGGGAACCTCGCTTCCGCGCTCTCCGAGCTCGAGGGCGCGCAGGAGGGGCTGCTCGTGCTCGACGAGGCGCTCGACGCGCTTTCGAAGGGGCTTGTCGACGAGGCACTCGTGGACCGCGCGCTCGATATGTCCGCGCGCGGCGTCGAAGTAGCGCTCACCGGGCGCGCGCCTTCCCGCAAGATCGTGGAGAAGGCCGACTACATAACCGAGATGCGGTGCGAGAAACACCCCTACGAGCAGGGGATATGTGCAAGGGAAGGAGTGGAGTACTAGATGGATTCCAAGGAGATGGCGCCCGGCGACATCGAGCGGCGCAGCTTCGAGATCATCACCGAAGAGCTCGGCGGTCGCACGTTCCCGCCGCTCGAAGAGCCCGTCGTGAAGCGCGTCATCCACACCACTGCCGACTTCTCGTACGCTGATTCCCTCGTGTTCACCCATGACGCCGCGCACTGTGCGCTCGACGCACTGCGCGCAGGGGCTACGGTGCTCACCGATACGAACATGGCGCTCGCAGGCATAAGCAAGCCCGCGCTCGCGAAGCTCGGCTGCAAGGCCGTGTGCTACATGGCCGACCCTGATGTCGCCGCGGCTGCACGCGCCGCGGGCACGACTCGCGCCGTTGCGAGCATGGACAAAGCTTGCGGCATCGAGGGTCCGCTCATCGTGGCCGTCGGTAACGCCCCCACGGCACTTCTGCGCCTCGCCGAGCTCATGGACGCGGGGAAGATCGCGCCTGCGCTCGTCGTTGGGGTGCCGGTTGGGTTTGTGAACGTGGTCGAGGCGAAAGAGGAGCTACTCGCGCGACGCGTGCCGGCCATCGTCGCGAGGGGTCGCAAGGGCGGTTCGACCGTGGCAGCCGCCATTATGAACGCGCTGCTCTACCAGATCACGCGCCCAGGCGGCCCGAAGTGACGGCGCCCGCATCCGCGCCGGCGCTGCGCATCTTCGCCGGCACCACCGAGGGCCGCCTTCTGTGCGAATGGGCGAGCGGGGTGGGCATCCCCGCCCGTGCCTACGCGGCAACCGAGTACGGAGGCGAGCTTTTGGGCGAGCTTCCGGGCATCGTGGTGCATGCGGGCAGGCTCGACGAGGCCGACATGGAGCGCGAGCTTTCCGGCGCGCGCATCGTCGTCGACGCCACGCATCCCTTCGCTACGCTCGCAAGCGGCAACATCCGGGCCGCTTCGCTCGCCGTGGGTGCACGATGCCTGCGCCTTGCGCGCCCGGTCGAGGCGCTGCCCAAAGGCGTCGTGTCGGTCGCGTCGATCGCCTGCGCGGCGCGCTTTCTCTCCGAGAACCCGGGTCGCGCGCTTCTCACGACGGGGAGCAAGGAGCTTGCTCCCTATACGCGCGTCGCCGATTTCGCGGAGCGCTTCTTCGTGCGTGTGCTCCCGCTGCCCGGTGCTATAACGAAGTGCATCGACGCGGGGTTTTCGCCGTCGCACGTTATCGGCATGCAGGGGCCCTTCACCCGCGAGCTCAACGAGGCGATGCTTCGGCAGGTGGGCGCCCAGTGGCTTGTGACCAAGGACTCGGGAACCGTAGGCGGCACGGCCGAGAAGATCGCCTCCGCGCGCGACGTGGGAGCGCGCTGTATCGTGGTCGCCCGTCCCGCCGAGGGAGGCGGGGCCCTTTCGCTTCGGGAAGTGGAAGACGCGCTCTTACGGGAGCTCGCGCGCTAGGCGCTCTAATTCACCGCAACTTGTTGGTGGTGACTTACTGGTAGCGTAGGCATTCCACCGGGTCGAGCTTTGCGGCGCGGCGGGCGGGGTAGAAGCCAAAGATTACGCCGATGCCGACGGAGACGGCGAAGGCCAGCAATACCGTGGCGATTGAAAAGCTCGGTGTGATTTGCCCGCTGGCACCGAGCTCGCCGAGAACCCCTGATCCTGCGGCAAACATCGCAAGAGCCCAGGCCAGCAGATAGCCAATCAGGACACCCAACAGTCCGCCGGTGACGCACAGCGCCGAGGACTCGGCCAAAAACTGCGCGGTGATATCGCGACGACTGGCGCCCAGAGCGCGGCGGATGCCGATCTCGCGAATGCGCTCAGTCACGTTGGTGAGCATCATATTCATAATGCCGATACCGCCGACAAGCAGCGAGATGCTGGCGACAGCGCCCATGATGAGCGAGAACGCGCCCATAAAGGAGTTGAGTGCATCGATGGCGCTTTTCATGGAGGTCGCCGATACACTGTCGTACTCATCATCCTCCGCGATGCCCTTCATCGCGCGCACCTTGGACTCGATGGTCTTACAAAGCTCATCCATGTCCGTGCCCTCGGCGGCAAGTGCCGTCACGCTGGGGAATGAAGGATTCTCGTCGCCAAACAGCCCGGAGATGGTTTCGCGCGGCATATACAGCGTGAGCGAGCCCATGGAGTCGCTGCCGCCATCAATCACGCCGACAATCTGTACCTCGCCGTTGGACACCTTGATGGTTTTCCCCAGCGCATCCTGTTCGTTGCCGTAAAGCTGATCGGCTCCGCCGCGGCTGATGAGCGCCACGCGCGAGCCTGATTGGGACTCGGCCTGGGAATAGGTACGCCCCGCAACGAGCTTGCTGGCCCCCACGGCGTCGAGCATGTCGCTATCGACACCCTGTGCCATGACGGTATAGCTTTTATCGCCGGTCTTGTACTCGGTATACGCGCTGTCGACAATGCCGATCTGCTCTATCTGCGGCACCAGTTTTTGAAGCTTCTCGATGTCCGACTCTGTGAGTTCTTGCGACGAATAGATTTGCACCATGCGTGCCGCATTGAGGCCCAGGCTGTTGACCAGGCTGTTTTGGATGCCGCCGATGAGCGAAGTCATGGCGATAACCGAGGCGATGCCGATGACAATGCCCAGGATGGTGAGCAGGCTGCGCCCCTTGTTGGCCTCGAGCGAGTGAAGGGCTTCCTGGATGAGATCGCGGGCGCTCATGCCATCTCTCCTTTCGGCGGGTTGGCGGAGGCGGAAATCATGGGCAGGCTATCCACGGCGCTGCGCAGGGTCCGCGGTGCATGTGGAATATACGCGCCATCGTGAATGCGACCGTCGCGGATGGTCACGGCACGGTCGGCCTCGGCGGCGATGCCGGGGTCGTGTGTGATAAGCACGATGGTTTTGCCGCGCTTCTGGAGCTTATGGAAGGTCTCCATCACAAGCGCTCCGGTAGCGGAGTCCAGGTTTCCCGTCGGCTCATCGGCCAGGATGATGGGCGGGTCATTGACGAGGGCGCGCGCGATTGCGACGCGCTGCATCTGGCCGCCCGAGAGCTCGGATATGCGGTGGTCCCAGTGGTCGACGGGCAGCGTGACAGCCTGCAGCGCGTGAACGGCGCGCATTTCGCGCTGGCTACGGGGCACATTGGTGTAGGCCAGCGGCAGCATGACGTTTTCGATAACCGACAGGCGCGGCAGCAGGTTGAAGCTCTGAAAGACAAAGCCAATGCTCAGGGCGCGGACTTCGGTGAGCTCGTCATCATCGAGCTCGGCCACGTTGAGCCCTTGCAGGTAATAGTCGCCCGCCGTCGGTTTGTCCAGGCAGCCCAGGATGTTCATGAGCGTTGACTTGCCCGAGCCCGAAGGGCCGGTAATGGCGACGAACTCGCCGGGTTCTACCGCCAGGCTCACGTTGTGCAGGATGTGGGCGCAACCCGCCTCGCTCTCAAAAATGCGGTGCACGTTGCGGATGTCGATAACGGGACGCATTACATGCCCTCGTCGGCAGACATACTGCCCGAATCCGCGCCGTAGCCGCCGTCAGCCGTTGCGTCCGCTCCGGTGTCCATGACGAGGGTGTCGCCATCGCGCAGCTTGGTAACCGGCACGTTGGGGTTGATCTCGTTGCCCTGGTCGTCGCGCTTGACCTGTGTCTTGCCGACTACGGCTTCGTTGTCGTTTTGCGTCACGACAGTCACCTTCACGCGACGGGTTTGCTTGCCCTCGTCATCGGTCGCCACGTTGACGTAATAATGTTCGCCGTCTTCGGTCATGAGCGCCATCGTCGGCACCATCACCACGTCGTCGAGCTGCTCGGTCACCACCGATACCTCGGCCGTCATGCCCGGCTTCAGGCGCGCGTCGGGCGCCTCAATGAGAATGTCGACGTTAAAGGTTGCGCTGCCGCCGCCACCGTTGGCGGCGTCGGAGTTTGCCACCGATGCGATAGCCGTGACGGTGCCCTGGCTCACGATATCGGGAAACGCAGGATACGTGACGTTGGCGCTCTGCCCAACGGCGATCTTGGCGATGTCCTTTTCGCCTACCTGCACGGTCACCTTCATCTTGGATAGGTCGGCGATTTGCATGCACTGCTTGCCGCCGCTCGTATCGCTTTCGCCCATGATCATGCCGCCTGTTACCGTGGCGCCCACCTTGGCGTTGAGCTCCACGATGCTACCCGAGCTCGGGGCCGTGACCGTACGGCTGGCTGCCTTGGCGTTCGCCTGATCGAGGTTTGCCTGGGCCGATGCGAGGCTGCGCTGTGCGGCCGATACGGCGTTTGTGTCCGCTGATGCGGCGGTGATGCCAGCTGCTGCGGAAGCTCCATCATCGTCCGTCGTTGGGGTGGCCTGCGCGGCAGCGGCGGCTTTCTGCGCGTTGGTGAGGTCTTCCTGGGCGGCTGCAACTGCACGCTGCGCCTCGGCAACGTTGCGATCGAGCTCGTCGTTTTTAATGGTCATAAGCACGTCGCCCTCGTTGACGGATTGGCCTGCCTGCACGTTGATCGAATCGACCGTACCGTCGACAGAAGGGGAGACCACTGAGGACGAAATGGGTTTGAGCTGGCCTTTCGCCTCGACCGTTGTGGTAAACGTGCCCTCGGTCACCATATCGGTCACAGGACCGCTATCGCCCTGTGGCTGCGCATTGATAACAAGGGTTGCGACAATGGCAATGAGCGCGATGGCACCCACGACGCCGGCGGCAATACCGCGTCGAATCATCTTTTTGCGCCGACGTTCGGCACGTTTTGCCTTGAGCTTGGCGTATGCCTCTTCATCGGAAATCTCGGCCGCATCGTTCGCGCGCCCGTTCTGCTTATCGGCATGTACGTTTGTAATCAGAGGAATCGTTTCGGTGGCACCTTCGGGCGTGCGCTCGGTATCATCCGGGCCCGGGGTGGTCGTGGGGACATTCGACATGGCGTCTCCTTTATAGAAAGTTCCTCAATAAGTATATGCGCCCGTCGCGTGAGGCGGGCGCATATGGCGGATTCTTTCGGAACTGTTAGATTGGAGCGTCAGTTTCCCGTTGTGTGAAGGCGTGTTTTCCTACGAGTGGACAACCACGCACAGGCCGACTTTGATGCAGTCGTGAAGTGCCTTGGCGTCGGCCAGGCGCAGGTTGATGCAACCGTGGCTGCCGCACCACTTGTACGACTCGGCGTTATCGAAGCTCTTGTCGTTTTGCCAGGTGGCATCGTGGAAGCCGATCATGTTGCCCTCGAACGGCATCCAGTAGCTTACCGGACTCTCGTATTTGGGCTTACCGGTCTCGGGGTCCTTGGCTCCGATCAGGGTGCTGCCGCCGTCGTTGCTGTTGATCTGCCACACGCCCTCGGGGGTGGCGTCTTCGCCCGGTTTGCCGGAAATAAAGTTGGCCTCCCAAACGATATTACCGTTCTCGTCATAGTAGCGCGCGTGCTGCTCGGACAGGTCGACGTCGATGTATGCCTTCCAGTCGGGCTCTCCCTTTGCGGTAAAGGTGTCGGCCTTCTGGGAGTACTTGATCTCGATCTCGCCGGTCTGCTTGTTGTTAATAGCGTCTTCGACCTGCTTGGCGAGCGAGCTGCTGTCGATGGACCAACCAAAGTCACCGCCTTCGACGGCGCACTGCTTGCCATCGGCGCGCGTCCACCAGCGAGTGGAGCCCACGGTATTAAAGCCGTTGGCGAGCTCGGCTGCCCAGCTACTGATCTGCGACGTATCGAGCGTGGGCTTGGCCGGATCGGCAAAGCTGATCCACTGCAACACGGAGCTGCCATCAACCTTTCCGGCATCCTCGCCGTTGAGCTTAAGGGTCACGTTGACGCCCAGGAAGTTGTTGGCGGCATCACATGCAGCCTGAATCTGATCATCGGTCAGCGTTCCATTGAGCGGCTCATAGGCATCGTTGCCGAGCTTGGAAAGATCTACGGTTTCGGCCAGCGAGGCAAGCTCGAGCTCGGCATATTTAATGACATGCTCGCGGTTGAGTTTTTCGTTGGAGCGCGCCTTCTCGACGGTAAACTTGCCGGCCTGTTCGTCATAGGAGCTATTGGCCTCGAACGTGCCCGAACGGCCCTCGTTAAACTCGTCGATGGCGGCGCCCAGATCCTTCTCAAACTGCTTTTGGTTAAAGGTGTCGGAGAGCATGGACAGGTCGACGTCTTGATCAAGATCGACTTCGTTGGAGGTGGCGGTTGTTTTGGTCTTGCCGCTTAAGGATTCCACAAGGCGGACCGGCCATACAAAGGCTTCGTTGTGGCTGATGATTTCTTTTGCGGCAGCTTCGCCGTCGACGATGGGCTCATCGGACTCGGGCTGATAGGTCCAGCTAAAGTCATCGCCTGTCACGGCGAGCTTATAGTGCTTCCATGCCGAATTGACCTTGGTGGCGGCAGACGAAGCGTTGGAGAACGAGACGTCGACGCCGGCGATGGTGGTGTTGGGGTAGGCTACCTGCGAAAACGCTACGACGCCTACGATATAGACAATGACGATAAGACCCAGGACGACAAAGAGCGTCGTCTTTTTGCCCGACTTATTGTTCTCGGCGGGTTTGCGCGCGGGGCCGCGATCGCCTCGAGCGTGCGTGGGGGGCTGCTTGGGCGCATTGCCGTTTGCCCGGCGCTGCTGACGTTGTTGACGCTGCTGTCGCTGTTGGTTCGGGTGTTGGGAAGCGTTTGCTGCACTACGCTGCTGACCGTGGCTCGGCGCGATAGGACGCGGTGACTGAACGCTGCCGGTGTGCCTGCTCGGCTCCTGCGGATCGGGAATCAGTTGAGTTCGATCGTTTTGCGACATCGTATGCATATCCTTCGATTTTCGCCTTGCGGTTCATCGTGTTTTTACTGGGCTTGCATTATAGCGATTGCCCTGCTGTTTGTGGTACGGAAACGGTGGCATTCAAAAGAGGTGGGACATTTGTCCCACCTTTGAGTCGTTCTTTGCCGCTATCCGCACACACCGCATTTTGCACAGGCCGAAAGTGCGGCCGGAGCCTGCGCGATGCCGCCCTTTGCCGTCTCGCGCAGCGTGGCCGGCAACGCGTGACCCACCGAGAGCATGACATGTGCCATCTGGTCAAACGGCACCAGGCTCTTAATGCCTGCGAGGGCGAGTTGTGCCGAGCTAAAGGCCGCTGCCACGCCGATGGCGTTGCGGTTTTGGCAGGGCACCTCCACGAGGCCACCGACGGGGTCACAAACGAGGCCCAGCAGGTTACTCAGCGCGATGGAACTGGCGTCAAGCGCCTGCTCGGGCGTGCCGCCGAGCATCTGCACCAGCGCGGCGGCTGCCATGGCGGCGGCGCTTCCGACCTCGGCTTGGCAGCCGCCCTCGGCGCCGGCAACGCAGGCGCTTGTGGTGAGGTTGAGGCCGATGGCGGCTGCGCAGTAGAGCGCGTCCATGACTTGCTCGTCGCCGAGCTGAAGGTGATCGGCGAGCGCCAGCACGCAGCCGGGCACAACACCCGCGGATCCTGCCGTCGGAGCTGCGACGATTACGCCCATGGTGGCGGAGCGTTCGAGCACGGCCATCGCGCGGGCCACAGCTTCGGTCTGAACGGGGCCCATCAGGCTTGCACTCAAATCGTTGCGGCCGGTGGCTTCGACGAGCTTGGCCTCGCCGCCGATAAGCCCGCCGAGCGAACGCTGCGGATTGGCGATGGGGGCCGTGGTCTCCTCGCGCATGACGTCGAGCACGCGGCGCATGGCGGCGACGGCGTGCGCCTCGCCGGTCAGGCGCGCCTCGCGCACGGCCATAACGGCGCCGATGCTGAGCCCCAGTTCCTCGCACGCATCGAGCAGCTGCTCACCGTCGTCGAAGATCTCCTTGGCCGAGACGCCGGGAGAGAGCGACGAGGCAGAACCGGGGAGCTCGATAAACGTTGCGTAATCGACATTGTCGAGCTTGCGTAGCATGGGGACGACGGTGTCGTCGGGCGCGCCGTCGGTCTCAAAGACGGAGTAGGCCTGGCCGCCCACCTCGGTGCGGTAGGTACGGCAAAACGCGATGTTTACATGGGCGTAGGCGAGCAGGTTCGTGAGCGCGGCGAGCACGCCGGGAACGTCCTTGTGCGCCACGAAGAGCGTGGAATACATACCCGAGATGTCGACGCCGACGCCGTTAATGCGGCTGATGCGCATCTTGCCACCGCCCAGGCTCTCGCCGCGAACCTGTGCCGTGGCGCCCGTGTCGTCGACCATGTCGATGTCGACGGTATTGGGGTGAATAGAGGCGTCGTCGCCCTTGATGTCAAAGTGATATTCGAGGCCCTGCTCGCGTGCGAGGTCGAAGGCCTGCTTGATGTTCTCGTCATCGGTGTCGAGGCCCAGGATGCCCGCGACGAGCGCACGGTCGGTGCCGTGGCCGCGGTAGGTGTGGGCGAAGGAGTTCCACAGCCCAAAGGTGACTTTGGTGATGCGGCCTTCCAGCAGGCTGGCGGCAACTTGGGCGCAGCGCAGGGCGCCGGCGGTGTGCGATGAGCTGGGGCCGACCATGACGGGCCCCAAGATCTCGAATGCAGAGGTCGTAGCTAGTGTTTGCGGCTTGCCTGCCATATGCGCTCCTGTTCTATCCCGTCGTCCCGAGGGGCGGGGCATACTCTGTCCCGCCGTTCCGAGGGCTTTGGTATTTGGTCGCCTGCTCGGGCAGTCCTGCTCGCACGGAGAGCACATTAAGTGCTCTCCGGCTCGTGCGGAACTCGCGACCGACCAGATACCAAAGCCCTCGGAACTTAGGATACATGGTTGGAGTCGCTCTGCTGCGAAATTTATCGGCCTATGACCTATTCCATGTCCCAGGTCGGCTCATCTTCACCACCTTTAAATAAAAAAGAAGTACCGGTTGGAGCCGGTACTTCTTTTGGTGCGTTGTTTCTTGGCTGTAGCTTTTGCCGTTAGCTTACAGGCCGCAGGCTGCTTTGAGTTCTTCGACTCGGTCGGTTTTTTCCCAGGTGAAGTCGGCGTCTTCGCGGCCGAAGTGACCGTAGGCTGCCGTCTTTTCGTAGATGGGGCGACGCAGGTCTAGGTCGCGGATGATTGCACCCGGGCGCAGGTCGAAGGTCTTCTCTACGGCCTCGACGATCTTGTCCTCGGCAACATGCGCGGTACCAAAGGTGTCGACCATGATTGAAAGGGGCTTGGAAACGCCGATGGCGTAGGCGAGCTCGACTTCGCAGCGGTCAGCTAGGCCGGCGGCGACCACGTTCTTGGCAACCCAGCGCGCGGCATACGCGGCGGAGCGGTCGACCTTGGTGCAGTCCTTGCCGCTAAAGGCACCACCACCGTGACGGCCGTAGCCGCCGTAGGTGTCGACAATGATCTTGCGGCCGGTGAGGCCCGTGTCGCCCATGGGGCCGCCCACGACAAAGCGACCGGTGGGGTTCACGTAGATGTCCGCGTTGTCCCATGGCATGTTCTCAGCGGCCATGACCGGGGTGATGACGTGCTCGATGAGGTCGGCCTTGATCTTGCCCATGTCCTCGATCTCGGCGGCGTGCTGTGTGGAGATGACGATGGTCGTGACCTCGACGGGCTTGCCGTCTTCGTAGCGCACGGTGACCTGGGTCTTGCCGTCGGGACGCAGATAGGCGAGGGTGCCGTCGTGACGCACGGCAGCCAGGCGCTCGGCCAGGCGACTCGCCAGGTAGTGCGGCATGGGCATGAGGGTCTTGGTCTCGTTGGAGGCATAACCGAACATCATGCCCTGGTCGCCGGCACCGATCAGGTCGATCGGGTCGGTGGTAGCGCCGGTCTGGGTCTCGAAGGACTCGTCGACGCCCTGGGCGATATCGGGCGACTGCTCGTGGATGAGGCTCATGACGCCGCAGGTATCGCAGTCAAAACCGAACTTGGCACGGTTGTAGCCAATGCGGCGGATAACGCCACGGGCGATTTCCTGAACGTCTACGTAGGCCTGGGTGCGAATCTCGCCGGCGACGATGACGGTGCCGGTGGTCACGAGGGTCTCGCAGGCGCAGCGGACGTTCTCCACGTTGGCAGGCACGCCGTTGGGGGCGATGTAGCCCTGCTCCTGGAGCTCTATTTCTTTGGCGAGGATTGCGTCGAGGACGGCGTCGCTGATCTGGTCAGCGATCTTATCGGGATGACCTTCGGTCACCGACTCCGACGTAAAAACAAAGGACCCGTGTTGGGGCGGGATGGAACGAAGTTCTTCTGACATGATTGTCCTTTCAAAAACGTGTCCCGGCGACCGTTACCATTCCGCCGGGCTCTCTATGCAAGGGCACATCATAGCGCGTAAATCAAACATTCACACCCTTTCCGCACCTACTCATTGGGGACAGACTTAAATGACTAGCCTTACTCATTGGGGACAGACATAAATGACCAGCCTTAAACTAAGAACGTCTCCAACGACTGGTCATTTAAGTCTGTCCCCAATGATTGGGTCGGTGCCCTTTGTGCGGAGGTTGCATTGATGCTTTATACTGGTGCGGTTAGACATCCATCCTGCAATCGAGGAGATTTCCATGGCATCAGACGTTCGCGTCCGCTTTGCACCCTCACCGACGGGCAAGCTGCACATCGGCGGCGCCCGCACCGCTATCTATAACTGGGCTTTCGCCCGCGCAAACGGCGGCACGTTCATCCTGCGCATCGACGACACCGATCCCACCCGCTCCACCGACGAGAACACGCAGATCATCCTGCGCGCCATGCGTTGGCTAGGCCTGGACTGGGACGAGGGTCCCGAGGTGGGCGGCGATTTTGGCCCCTACGCCCAGACCGAGCGCCTGGACCTGTACAAGCAGGCCGCCCAGAAGCTTTGGGACGAGGGCAAGGCCTATCCCTGCTTCTGCACCAAGGAGCAGCTCGACGTCGACCGCAAGGCCGCGCAGGAGCGCAAGGACCCCTTCCAGGGCTATCAGCGCCGTTGCCGCGATCTTGATCCCGAGGAGGCCCGCCGCCGCATCGAGGCCGGCGAGTCCTACGTCCTGCGCATCAAGGTGCCCGAGGACCGCGGCGACGTCGTCATCCACGACGCCGTCCACGGCGAGGTGACCTTCGACGCCAAGGAGCTCGACGACTTTGTCATCTTCCGCTCCGATGGCACGCCCACGTACAACTTCGCGACCGTCGTCGACGACGCCATGATGAAGATCACCCATGTCATCCGTGGCGACGACCATCTGTCCAACACCCCGCGTCAGGTCATGGTCTACGAGGCCCTCGGCGCTCCCGTGCCCACGTTCGCCCACATCTCCATGATCTTGGGTGCCGACGGCAAAAAACTCTCCAAGCGCCACGGCGCCACCTCGGTGGAGGAGTACCGCGACGCGGGATACCTGTCCGATGCCTTCGTCAACTACCTGGCGCTGCTCGGCTGGTCGCTCGACGGCGAGACCACGATCATCCCGCGCGACGTCCTGGCCAGCAAGTTCTCGCTCGATCGCATCTCCAAGAACCCCGCGACTTTCGACCCCAAGAAGCTCGACTGGGTCAATGCCGAGTACATCAACGGCATGTCCGACGCCCAGTTTGCCGACGAGATTATGGTCCCCGTGCTGCACGAGGCGGGCCTCATCGAGGGCAACGTCGAGTACGGCGAGGACTGGATCGACGCGCTTGCCGCTATCGTCAAGCCGCGCACTAAGATGCCGGCCGACGCCGTGACCGTCGCCGCCCCCATCTTTGCCACGGCCGAGACGCTCGAGTATGACGAGAAGTCCGTCAACAAGGGCCTGGCCAAGGAGGGCATGGGTGCCATTCTGGATGCCGCCAAGGCCGCGCTCGAGGGCGTGGACGAGTGGACGGCTGCCAACATCGACGCTGCGCTTGAGCCGTTGCCCGAGCAGATGGACCTTAAGAAGCGCGTGGTGTTCCAGGCCGTGCGCGTCGCCGTTTGCGGCAACATGGTGAGCCCTCCGTTGGGCGAGACCATGGCACTCGTCGGCCGCGACGATTGCTTGGCGCGCATCGACCGCGCCCGCACGATGGCGCTGTAATCGCTGCGCAAACGTATGTATCCGAGCCCCGTTCACCCGAGCGGGGCTCTTGTTTCTGTAGACGTATGGGATAGGAGGTGCTGGGGCCATGGTCGAGCAACTTTCGCTGTTTGGTTCGCCGGAACCGGAGGAAGCTCCGAAGTCCGCGGCTCCTGCCGCCGCCCCGGCGCAGCCCGAGCCCGCACCTGAGCCCATCGTCGCCTATGCGAGCGTGGTTCTCGACATCCCGACGCGTGCGCTGTCCGAGCCGTTTGCCTATGGCATTCCTCAACCCCTTGCTAGCGAAGCGCAGATCGGATCAACGGTCCTGGTCCACTTTGGTAACCGTGCCGCCGCAGGCTATATCGTCGATATTGCGCCCGAACTGGGCGACTTGCAAGGCAACATTACCCTCGACACCGCGCGCATCAAGCCCATCGAGACCATCCTCAGCAAACCGCTCTTTGGCGCCGAGTCCGCCCGTATTGCACGCTGGATGAGCTACGAGTATGTCGCGACGCTTTCCGAGTGCCTGCGCCTGTTCTTGCCACCGGGCGGAAGCCCGCGCGTGGTCAAGGGCGACGACGGCGTGTGGACTGTCGAGCGCCCCGCCGTCAAGCCTATCCAAAATCGCTGGGTCATGCTCACACCCGAGGGTTTCGACTACACGCCGCCCAAGACCGCGGTCCGCCAGCGTCAGCTCATCGAGGCACTGCAGTGCGGACCGGTCACGACGCGCGACCTCAACCTGCTCTATAACAGCATGTCGGCGACCATCAAGGCGCTCGAAAAGCGCGGCGTCGTGGTGGTGGAGGAACGCCGTGCGTGGCGTGGCTGCAATGAACAGACCACGCTCTCCTCGGCAAGCGGTAAGGCACCAGTCGCGCTCACGAACGGCCAGCAACAGGCACTCGCGCAGATTGAGCGCGCCCGTCTGGACGCTCATGGCGACGTGGTGCTGGTCGACGGCGTCACCGGCTCCGGCAAAACCGAGGTGTACCTCTCCGCCATCGAGCGCGTGCTGGCGGCCGGTCGTTCGGCCTGCGTGCTCGTGCCCGAGATCTCGCTGACGGCTCAGACCGTCGGCCGCTTCCGCTCGCGTTTTGGCGAGACGGTCGCCGTGTTCCATTCGCGCCTCTCGGCCGGCGAGCGCCTGGACCAGTGGGATATGGTCGCCAGCGGTGCCGCGCGCGTGGTCGTGGGCGCCCGCTCGGCGCTCTTTTGCCCGCTCAGCGACTTGGGCCTCATCATCATCGACGAGGAGCACGAGACCAGCTACAAGCAGGGCTCCAGCCCGCGCTACCACGCGCGCGAGGTGGCGGCCGAGATGGCGCGCCGCTACCGCTGCCCGCTCGTGTTGGGCTCCGCCACGCCCTCGGCCGAGGCCCTCGATCGCTGCCGCCGTGGCACATATAACGGTGCCACCTGGACGCGCGTCGAGATGCCCGAGCGCCCGGGACACGCCGTGCTGCCCACGGTCCGCATTGCCGACCTGCGCCGCGAGTTCTCGCACGGCAGCCGCTCCATGTTCTCAAAACCGCTGATGGAAGGCTTGGAACACGTGGTCGAGCGCCGCGAGAAGGCAGTGCTACTACATAACCGCCGCGGCTTTGCGCCGTTCCTGATGTGCCGCGAGTGCGGCTGCGTCCCCACCTGCAACCACTGCTCCACCGCGCTTACGTATCACGAGCGTACGCACACGCTGCAGTGTCACACATGCGGTTCCTCGTGGCGCGTGCAGCCCTATCCCGCGCCCACAAGCCGTTGCCCCAAATGTGGAAGTCGCTACCTGGCAAAAATGGGTCTGGGCACGCAGCAGATCGAGGACGCACTGCACCAGATGCTTCCCGAGGACGTCGCCATTATTCGCATGGATGCCGATTCCACGCGCGGAAAGGACGCACACAAAAAGCTGCTTGAGCAGTTCGATGCCGCCGATTGCGCGGTGCTGCTGGGCACCCAAATGATCGCAAAGGGCCTCGACTTTCCCGAGGTCACGCTCGTGGGCGTGGTCAATGCCGACTTCGCCCTCAAGCTGCCGGACTTCCGCGCAGGGGAGCGCGCCTACGATCTGCTGGAGCAAGTCGCCGGCCGTGCCGGTCGTGGTGATCGCCCCGGCGAGGTCATCATCCAGACCTACCTGCCCGAGGACCCGGTCATTCGCGCCGTCGCTGAGCATGACCGTTCGATCTTTACCGACTACGACCTGGACCAGCGCCGCGACGCGCTGTACCCGCCGTTTGTTCGCCTGGTCAACATCTTGGTGTGGTCGGCGAACCGAGACGACGCGCAGGACTACATCGGGCGCATTGCAAAGCTTCTTAAGCGCCGCTGGCATGCCGCCGCGCCCGACATTTTGCGGGCGGGCAGCGCGGTACCGCAGGTGCTGGGCCCGGCTTCGTGTGTAATCGAGAGAGCCAAGGACCGTTACCGCTTCCATCTGCTTGTGAAGTCGCCCGTGGGGTACCATGTCTCTGATGATATCGACGCCTGCCTCAAAGAGGTGGGCTCCGTGCGTGGCGTGAGCGTGAGCGTTGACGTCGACGCCTATGATTTGATGTAACAACCCGAAAGGATGGCCATGGAAGCCAACGGAATCGTACTGTCGCCCGACCCTCGTCTGCGTCAGCAGTGCGCCGTCATCGAGGAGATCACCCCGGCGATCGAGGCACTTGCCGAGAAGATGAAGAAGATGATGTTCGAGAACGGCGGTTGCGGCCTGGCTGCTCCGCAGATTGGCGAGCTCATCCAGCTCGTCACCATCGACTGCGACTACAGCGACAAGAACGACTACGACCCGTACGTGCTCATTAACCCCGTCATTGTTGAGCAGAGTGACCATCTGGTGCCCTTTAGCGAGGGTTGCCTTTCCATCCCTGGCATTAGCTGCGAGATCGAGCGTCCGGACCATGTCGTCGTCGAGGCATATGACCTGGACGCCAACCTGATTCGCTATGAGGCCACGGGTGATCTGTTCTGCGTGTGCCTGCAGCACGAGATTGATCACCTGCACGGCAACACCATGTTTGAGCGACTGAAGCCGATGCAGAGGATCAAGGCCGTCAAGGAGTACCAGGACGCCCTGGCCCGCGGCGCTCGACCGGGCGAGACGGAGTAGGTCCCACCGTCCCCTTCCGCCGCAGGGCTTAGGTTTTGCTCCATGCTCAAACAGTCCTGCTTGCACGAAGAGCGCATTAAGTGCTCTTCGGCTCGTGCGGAACTGCGCGTGGAGCAATAACCTAAGCCCTGCGTCGGAAGGGGACTGCGTTTTCGTGCTCCTCTTCGCCCGGGTGCCGTCGGGCCAGGGAAGGGCGTCTTCGCTGATAGATGCTTTGTTGGAAGAGCTGCTTTTATTGCGGCTCTTTCTTTGGTTTTGGGTATATTTGTTCTTGTTGAATTGTTATTGCGGATGGGCTGGGTACTTGGCTTTCCGCTGTTATTTGTAGCCGTCTCGGCTTTGGTTGAGAGGAGACGATCTTTATGCGTATTGTGTTTATGGGTACGCCCGATTTTGCTGTGCCTTCGCTGACTTCGCTTGTTGAGGCTGGCAATGAAATTGTGCTGGTTATTACTCGTCCTGATGCTGTTCGTGGGCGTGGTAAGAAGCTTGAACCGTCTCCTGTTAAGGCCAAGGCGCTTGAGCTGGGGTTGCCGGTTGTTGAGGCTAATCGTATGACGCCGGAGGTTGTTGAGGCGCTTCAGGCTGCCCAGGCTGACATTTTCTGTGTGGCTGCTTATGGTTGCATTTTGCCTGATGAGATGCTGCATATGGCGCCGCTCGGTATTGTGAATGTTCATGCGTCTTTGCTGCCTCGTTGGCGTGGGGCTGCTCCTATTCAGCGTGCGATTCTCGCTGGTGACGAGGTTGCTGGCGTTTCTATCATGCGCATTGGGCATGGCGTGGATACTGGTGCTTATTGTACTCAGGCTTCCACGTCGGTTGCCGGTAAACATGCTGAGGCGCTGACCATGGAGCTTGGTGAGCTTGGCGGCAAACTGCTTGCCGATACACTTCCTTCACTTGCCGATGGTTCGGCGGTTTGGACCGAGCAGGATGAGGCGCTCGTTACCCATGCTGCCAAGATTTCCAAGCAGGAGATGCGTCTAGATCCGCAAATGACGGCGCTTGATTGCGTGCGTCATGTGCTGGCCTCATCCGATACCGCGCCTGCTCGTTGCGTGATTGCCGGCAAGACCGTGCGTGTGCTCGATGCTGCGTCGGCTGATGTGTCGCTTGGCGAGGGCGCTGTTGCCGTTCAAGCCAAGCGCGTCTACCTTGGCCTTTCCGATGGCTCGGTTGAGTTGCTCGAGGTTAAGCCAGATGGCAAGCGTGCTATGGCCGCTTCCGCCTGGGCTGCTGGGCTGCAAGGCGCCGATCTTATCTGGGGTGTTTTGTCATGAGCAAGTTGTCTCCCGCGCGTAAGCTTGCGCTCGATGTGCTGATGGAGGCCGATCGCCGCGGCATGTATGCGCGCGACGTGCTGTCCTCTCGCGCATCGGCCAAGGCTATTGATCAGCGCGATTCCGCTTTTGCCGCCCGCTTGGCGCTTGGTGTGGCCGCCACGCAGGGTATTTTGGACGAGCTGCTCGACCAGTTTCTCGATAAGCCTAAAAAGGTTGCGCCGCGTGTTCGCATGGCGCTTCGTATCTCGGCCTTCGAGATGCTCTATCTGCATACGCCTGGCCGCGTCGCCGTAAGTCAGGGTGTTGAGCTGGTTCGCTGCGGTGCTAAGTCCGCCGCTGGCTTGGCCAATGCTGTACTGCATAAGGTTGCGAACAATGTTGAGGACTTTGCTACGGCATCCGATGTGGATGAGTCTGAGCGACGCCTGGTACGTCTGTCGTGCCTGATGGGTCTGCCGCGTTGGCTGTGCGCTCGTATTATGGCTTCGTTTGACACGCCAGAGGGTGCGCTCAACTTTGCCGGTAACTTGGCACCTGCGCCGCTGGCTTTGCATGAGAACGCCTTTACGACTAAGCCTGATCCGTATATCTCGCAGCTCGTCGCGCCTGTCTTCCCGGGCTGCCATGCCCCGGTTGATGCCCAGGTTACCGTTGCTTCGGGTGTGTTTGAGCGTGCTGCCGCGGTGGCATCTGATCTCAACGCGCAGCTTATCGCCACGGCAGCCACGCGCCCTGGTAGCTGTCTTGAGATTGGTGCCGGTCGTGGCACCAAGACCTATGTGATGATGTGTCAGGCCAAGCGTGCGGGGTATGAGCGTCAGCATACGGCGCTCGATTTGCATGATCGCAAGTGTGACCTGAATCTTGCTCGCCTGCATAAGGCGGGTATCCAGGGTGTTCGCACGGTCTCGGGCGATGCATGCGAGCTCGATGCAGTCCTTACGTCGTTCGATGCCATGCTTGGCAAACCTGTCCTGTTCGACACGGTGTTTATCGATGCCCCGTGCTCGGGCACCGGCACTATGCGCCGTCACCCTGAGATACCGTGGCGTCTGACCGAGAAGGACGTTACGACTGAGCTGCCCCGCCTGCAGCTGACGATGCTCAAGGAAGCGGCCGCGCGTGTGGCTGCCGGCGGCGAGCTCATCTATGCCACCTGCTCGGTTTTCGATGAAGAGAACACGCAGGTTGTGGATGCGTTTTTGTCTTCGCTCGAGGGCGCAGACTTTAGCCTGGCACCTCTCTCCGAGGCGCAGATCCTGCAGCTGCCCGATTTCGCCCAGGCCAAGAAGCTCGTCTCCGTACGTCAGAACGATCGAGGCCTCTTCCAAAGCGTACCGGTAAACGTCGACTCCTACGACGGCCACTTCTGTGCCAGACTGGTCCACAAGTAATACGGGCCCAAGGGTAGCAAATTTGGGACGGGGCTTTTTTAACTACCCTGCAGGCCGGGTAGTTAAAAAAGCCCCGTCCCAAATTAGCTACCCTTAGCGCAAAGAATTAGCCCCGTGATCGGCGTTGATCGCGGGGCCGCGTTGTTTCTAGTGGTTATGCGGGCAGTTGGCGCAGCAGCCGCTGGTGGCGTTGGTGCTAGAACCGCCACTGCGCTGGTCGGTGTTGTAGAAGCCGCTGCCCTCAAACTTGATGCCGCTGGCCGAGAACGTCTTGGCCGCCGGGGCACCGCAGCTCGGGCACACGACCTCGGGAGTCTCGGACATGGGATGCTCAACTTCAAACACGTTTCCGCAGCTCGAGCACTTGTAATCGTAGCGCGCCATAATACTTCCTTTTCAGCACAAAGCGGGCAGATTACTCTGCCCGCAAAAATTCAAACGTCTGTAACTGTACCCTATATCGGGGGTTTTATCACGCTTCGCCCCAGAATCTATGGTTGTTGCGCAGGAGCTGTGCGGTTTTATTCTCGGCGGCTGCAATGTCTGCCTCGTCAGCCTGCCAGGTCCAGTTGCCCGTGGCAACGCCCGGAACGTTCATGCGCGCGTCGTCGCCAAGCCCCAGGATATCCTGTAGCGGCATCATCACTAGGGGAGCGTCGCTTGCCAGCGCGTCGCTCATCAGCTTGGCCGCCACCTCAACACCGCTCGGCTCGTCGCCGCCCGCAAAGGAACGCGTGCACCAACCGGCCAGCGTTGACGTATCGTGCGTCGAGGTGTACAGAATCTTTCCTGGTGTGGGATGCACACCGCAACGAACGTCGTAGTCGCTAAACTCAAGCACATCCATGCCGGGGAAACCGCAGGTCGAAGCCATGGCGCGAACACCGGGCGTCAAATAGCCCAAGTCCTCGGCGATAAAGTTGAGCGGACCCAGCTCGTCATAGGCGGTCTGGAACAGGTCCTTGCCCGGGCCCGCCAGCCAGCGACCGTCGGCGCAAGCCTTGCCCGCGGGGATACTAAAGTAGCTGTGGAATCCCAAGAAGTGATCCAGACGCACGCGGTCGTAGAGCGAGAATGCGCGGCGCAGGCGATCCATCCACCAGCTATAGCCGTTCTGCTTCATGTGGTCCCAGCGGAACGTCGGGTTGCCCCACACCTGACCCTCGGGCGCAAAGTTGTCGGGCGGCGCGCCCGAAATCTCAATCGCCTTGCCGGTATCGGACAGCCAGAAGTTCTCAGGTTCGCTCCACGCGTCTGCCGAATCGTCGGACACGTACATAGGAATGTCGCCGATAACCTCGATACCCTTCTTGTGCGCGTAGTTCATGAGCTCGCACCAGGCCAGGTCAAAGCGGTACTGCATGTACGCCTGAAGCTCGGCCTCGTTGTGGAAGCGCTTGTCGTCGATTAGATGCTCGTTGTAGCGCGCGACATCTGCCGGCCAATTGTGGCGCGACTCGCCCTCAAAGTACTTTTTGACGGCCATATAGACGCAGTACTTCTCGAGCCAATCGGCGTTGCGATGTTTAAACGCGGTGTACAGCGGATCGGCATCCTCCCCGCCGCGGGCCTTCCAGGTCTCAAAGTCGGCGGCCAGCTCCTCGTGGCTCTCGGGTAGCAGGTCGATATTGCCTGCAAAGGCCGAAGGACCGGCGTAGGGGGAGCGGAAGAAGTCCGTGGGATTGACGGGCAAAACCTGCCAGTAGCGCATGCCCATGGCGGCCAGATGGTCGATAAAGCGACGCGTGGGCGCGCCGATCGTACCGGGCTTGCCGTCATCGGTCGGCACCGATGTGATATGGCACACAACACCCGCACCGTGATCGAGCGGCTCCTGCAGGCGCTGCTCGGCGTGGTGATAGATGATCGACGAACCCAGCGGATACAGATCGAGCGTGACCGTGCCGTTGTGGATCTCGCACTCGTGACCGCTAATCACATCGCTCGCGCATTCGCCGAGTGCCGGAATGGTCACACGATGCGAGTTGCGCAGGCTGCGGTTGATGATGACGGTTGCCGACTCGCCGTCCTTGCCCGTACGGTTGTAGGCCAACACCTCATCATTGAGTGCAAAGGCCTTGATCTCGCCATCGATCATAAATGGCAGCGCACGGCGCACAGAAGATGCGTTCTTGACGATCGCGAACGTATCGAAGTCGTGCAGGTCTTCCTTGGTCGGCATGGTGCGACGATTACCCGGATCGGTGAGACCCTCCAAGCCGTACTCGTCACCGTAATAGATTGAGGGAACGCCCGGGAAGGTCATCTGCATGAGCGTTGCCAACCAAAAACGGCTCTTGGCCAGGCCCATCGAGTTCTCGTCCAGGCGCCATTTGCTGCGCTCGCTCTCGGGCAGCTGCGACTCGTCGGGGCCACCGCCGAGCACCGAGATAATGCGCGGGCGGTCGTGGCTCGAAAGCAGATTGAGCGCGCAGGCCAGTGCCTCGCGCGGGTAGTTCTCGCGCAGGGTCTCGATGTCCTCAGCAGCTTGATAGGCATTCTTGTAGCCCATCAAAAAGCCGATGACCATGTCGCGGAAGGGGTAGTCCATGGCAGAGTCGAGCTCAGAGCCCTGCAGATAGCGGCGCAGGTGGCCATAGCTGATCTTGTTGGAGGCGTCCTCCCAGACTTCGCCGAGCAGCAGCGCATCGGGTTTCTCGGCGAGCACGGCCTTTTTGATCTCGGCCAGGAAGTCATCGGAAAGCTCATCGGCCACGTCCAGACGCCAGCCATGGGCGCCGGCGCGCAGCCATTTTCGGATCACGCCGTCCTTGCCCAGGAGCCGCTCGCGCACCAGTTTGGAGCTCTCATTGATGGCGGGCATGTTGCCCACGCCCCACCAGCAGTCATACGAGCCGTCCTCATGGAAGTAAAACGCATCGCGCCACGGTGAATCCTCGCTCTGCCAGGCGCCCACGCCGGGATAGTTGCCGTAGCGGTTGAAATAGATCGAATCGTCGCCCGTGTGGTTGAAGACGCCGTCCAGGATGATAGAAATGCCGAGCTTCTCGGCCGCCTTGCACAGCTCCGTAAAGTCCTGCTCGGTGCCCAGAATCGGGTCGATCTTGGTATAGTCGGCCGTGTCGTAGCGGTGGTTGCTCGCGGCCTCAAAGATCGGGTTGAGGTAGATGGCCGTAAAGCCCAGCTCGGCAATGCGGGGCAGGTCATTCTGGATACCCTTGAGCGAGCCGCCGTAAAAATCCCAGGTCTTGATGGAGCCGTCTTCGGCACGCTCGTACTCGGGCGGTTCGTTCCAGTCCTCGACCATGCGGCGCTGGATTCCTTTGCGCGGTTTTTCAACTTCGGCAAGCGTGCGTTCGCGCCAGTTTTCGTCGCGGGCATAGCGATCGGGGAAGATCTGGTAGACCATGCCGCGCTCGTACCACTCGGGACGCACTTCGCGGTGCTTGTAAACGGTGATCTGGAAGGACGGAACCTCGGCGTAGTAGTAGGTTACGCCCTCGCCGCCGGTGCGGCCCTGCGGCGCGCCCAGGCGAACCTCGGGCTGGCCCTCGATGTTGCAGATAAAGCTGTACCAGATAAGACAGGGCTCAGTGCACTCAAGCTCTACGGTAAATATGCCGTCGCCCTCGTGCGTCATGGGATACAGAGACTCACCGATTTCATCGACCCAGGTACGCAGGGTAAGCGTTGCCTGGTTGGGGTCGGCATCCTCCAAAATCACCGATAGCGAAACGGAAGTTCCAGTGGTCACAGCGCCAAACGGAGTACGAAACTGCGGCAGACGGCTGTTGTGAATCAATCTCATAATACGGTCCAGTTCAATAGAATCACGGCCTGCGGGCCATGGGCTTTACGCACAGATTGTAAGTATATCTGTTGTACACAGGCTGTATAAACAACATCCGTTTACCATCGGCGAACGGTTGTCCTAGAAAATCGTTTTACCATCCAAATTATCGCGATATTCGAAAAAGCCTAGACTGATACTATTTGTAGTTAAACAAAAGTACTTCGGTTTACTACGACGAATTGAATGATCTTAACCACGGTCATTTTGGTGATACTAAAACCGCAGGTAGAAGCGTTGTCAATTTCGTAGATTACTCGCCGTGGTCGGCCTGAGCTATTTTGTCGTAGTAAACCGCCCTCTTTTTAACACAGAAGTTCAACCAAGAAGAGGGCGCCTGGTTGGGGCGCCCTCTTTTGCGTTGGATTAAGTTTTAATCGTCCAGACTAGCGACGCTTGCGGGTGGCCGTTGCCTTACGGACGGAGGTCTTCTTGGTCGGAGCCTTTTCCTCGGCCGGAGTGGCGGGGGAGATCGGGGTCTCCTTGGCGGGCTCGGCCTTTGCCGTAGCCTTTGGAGCGGTCTTGACCTCTGCGGCCTTCGGCGCCGGCTCGGCCTTTACTGCGGGCTTGTCCTCGACCTTAGCCTCTGCCTTGGGAGCTGCAGCCTTGGTCGTGGTCTTCTTGGCCGTCGTCGTAGAGCGCTTGCGCGTGGTGGTCTTGGCAGCCGGCTTTGCCTCGACAGTTGCCTTGGCCTTGGACTCGGAGGGCGCCTCCTCGACCTTGTCGGCGGGCTTTGCAGCAGCCTTCGGGGTCGTCTTCGCGGCGGCCTTCGTCGTAGCAGCCTTGGTCGTCGTCGACTTCGCAGCCGTGGCCTTCTTAGCGGTCGTGGTCTTGGTCGCGGTCGTCTTCTTGGCAGCGGTCTTGGCCGGAGCCTTTGCCGCGGGCTCGGCCTTTACCTCGGGAGCGACCTCGGCCTCGGCGGCCTTTTTGGCAGCGGCGGTCGTACGCTTGCGCGTAGTCGATGCCTTGGCAGTAGTTGCCTTAGCGGCGCTAGTCTTGCTAGCAGCGGCCTTCGTGGTCGTGGCCTTCTTAGCCGTCGTCTTGCGGGCCGTCGTCTTCTTGGCGGCAGGCTTCGCGTCGGGCTTAACTTCGGCCTTGGCCGCCGGCTTCTCCTCGGCCTTGGGCTCCTCAGCGGCAGCGGGCTCCTTAACGGTCGCCGCAGGCTCGGCCTCAGCGGCAGCGGGCTCATCGACAGCTGCAACATCAGTCACACCCGCCGGCCTCTCAATCTCCGGATGCATAAAGAAGTACAGGTCCAGATACTTGTCGGCCGAGCGCGTCCAGCTAAAGTCCTGGCTCATGGCCTGCGTGACCAGCTGGTTCCAAGCGTCACGGTTATCCCAGAACAGGCGCGCCGCGCGGAACACCGCGTCGCCCATCTCGTCACCGTTAAAGTTGCTAAACGAGAAGCCCGTGCCCTCGCCGGTAAACTCGTTGTACGGCTGCACGGTGTCCTTCAGGCCACCGGTCTCGCGAACAATCGGCAGCGTGCCGTAGCGCATGGCGATGATCTGCGACAGGCCGCAGGGCTCAAACTTCGAAGGCATCAGGAACATGTCGGCGGCGGCATACATGCGCTGCGACAGCGCCGGATCGAACTCGATGCGTGCGGCCATGGTGCCGGGGTACTTGTCCTGGAAGTAGCGCAGGCCGTCCTCGTAGTCGCGGTCGCCGGTGCCCAGCACCGCCACCTGCACGCCGCCGGACAGGATGCGGTCGAGCGCGTACATGACCAGATCCATGCCCTTCTGGCGCGTCAGGCGCGTGACCATCACCATGAGCGGACGGTCGTCGCGAACCTCGAGGCCCAGTTCCTCCTGCAGCTTGGCCTTGCACACGGCCTTGCCGGAACGGTCCTCCACGGTGTAGTTGGCGGCAATTCGCTTGTCTGTTGCCGGGTCAAAGCCCGCAACGTCAATGCCGTTCAAAATGCCCTGCAGCGCGTAGGAACGCTCGCGCAGTACGCCGTCCAGGCCCTCGCCAAACTCGGGCGTCTGGATCTCGTTGGCATAGGTGGGGCTCACCGTGGTGATGGCGTCGGCATAGCGCAGGGCGCCCAGCATGTAGTTGATGCTGCAGGCGTCGCAACGCAGCTGCGAGGCGGCCGCCGGAATGTGCGCCACACCAAGGATGTCCTCCATCACGGTGTCGCTAAACTGGCCCTGGAACGCCACGTTGTGGATCGAGAACACGGTCTTGACGCGGTCATACAGCGGCAGGCCCTGGTAGAACTCGCGCAAAAACACGGGCGCCAGCGCCGTCTGCCAGTCGTTGCAGTGCAGGATGTCGCACTCAAAGCCGGCGGGCAGGTGCTGCAGGCTCTCGGTGATGGCCTTGGAGAAGAACGCAAAGCGCTCGCCGTCGTCAAAGAAGCCGTACGGATAGTCGCGCGCAAAGTAGCGCTCGTTGTCGATGAACATATAGGTGACGCCGTCGTGCTCGAGCTTCTCGAGTCCGCAGTACTCATTGCGCCAGCCCAGGCTCACGTAAAAGTCGGAGAAGTGCTCCATCTGCGACTTGTACTCGTCCTTGATGGTGGCGTACTTGGGCACCATCACGATTACTTCGGCGCCGGCGCGCACAAGCGCCGCAGGCAGCGAGCCCGCCACGTCGCCCAGGCCACCGGTCTTCACAAACGGTGCGCACTCGGCCGAGGCAAACACGATCTGCATCTTTTTGCTGGAATCAGCCATATTGTCTCCCTGTTGCAATTCGAGAATAGCCGCCTGGCGCAAACCGGGCGGCTATTCTACGTGTTACGAGCGATGTTGCGGTGCCAAAGCTAGCTCGCGTTGGTGATATCAGAAGTTAACGGGGCCTTTCCCAGCACCAGGATGTTCTCGGGCGTGCCGCGAAGCTCGGTGTTGGTGGGAACCACGTTGTTCTTGTCCAGGATTGCATTCTCAACGCGGGCGCCGCTCTTGATGACGCAGCTCTGGTTGATGATCGAATTGGTCACCGAGGCGCCTTCCTCAACCACAACGCCGCGCGACAGGATCGAGTTGCGCACGGTGCCCTTGATGATGCAGCCGGCCGAGATGATCGAGTTGCAGGCGTGGCTGCCGGTCGCATAGCGCGAAGGCGGCACGTCGTGAGCCTTGGTCAGAATCGGGCGCTCGGGGTCAAAGAGATGGTCGGCCACGGTCTGGTCGAGCAGGTCCATGCTGCGACGATACAGCGACTTCTCGCTAAACACGCCCACGACCTCGCCCTTGTACTCGTAGCTGCACACGTCGATGTTGCCAAAGTCGCCCTGTAGTGCCTCGAGCAGGTCCAGATAGTCGGCGGCCTGGTAGTGGTCGATGATCTCGAGCAGCGTCTCGCGGTTGACGATGCAGCAGTCCATAGAGGCGTTGTCGCCGTACACGACGCCGGCGCTCACGCCCGTCAGACGGCCGTTCTCGTTGATCTGCAGCTTGGTCTCGTCATCTACGTTGCGCGTGGCCTTGCAGTACACCACGGTCATCTGGGCACCGGAGTTCTCGTGCGCCTCGATGATGGTGTTGAGGTCCATGTTAAAGATGATGTTGGTGCCCATCATCACAACATAGGGCTTGTCCGAGCGCTGGAACAGCGTCTTGTTGGAAATGATGTCGCGCAGCAGGAAGCGCATGCCGCCCTTGGTGGTGCCATACGCGTTGCCGGGCACCATGAACAGGCCGCCCTTCTTGCGGTCCAGGCCCCAGTCCTTGCCCGAGCCCACATGGTCGATCAGCGAGCGATAGTTGCCCGGCATGACGACACCGACGGTCTTGATGCCGGCATTCATCATATTGGACAGCGGGAAGTCGATCAGGCGGTAGCGGCCCAAAAACGGAACGGACGCGATGGGGCGGTCCTTGAGCAGCACGCTGCCGTAGGTCGAAGAGTAGTTAGCGGTGATATAACCGATGGCCTTGCGATTGATCATCGGATCATTCCCCCTTCCCGATAACGACGTCATTTCCAACGACGGCCGTATCCTTGGTGGTATCGACAGAGCCGAGCTTCACGCCCTCTTCGACCGTGGAGTTCTCGCCCAAAATAGCGCGGCAGATGTGCGCGCCGCTCTTAACGTGCGCACCCGGCAGCAGCACGGAGTCCTCGACCACGGCGCGCTCCTCGATGATGACATCGGTCGAAAGGATCGAGTGGCGAGCGGTACCGTAGATCTTGCAGCCGTTGGAGACCAGGCAGTCGTCCAGGCGACCATCCGGGCCAATGTAGTGCGGCGGACGCGTGGTGATGTTGGACATGATGGGGAAGTGCTTGTCAAACAGATCGAACTCGGGGTTGTTGCCAAGCAGGTCCATCGAGGTCTCGTGGAAGCTGGCGATGGTGCCGACGTCCTTCCAAAAGCCGTGGAACTCGTAGCTGTACAGGCGCTTGCCCTCGCCGAGCAGCTTGGGGATGATGTCCTTGCCAAAGTCGTGGCTCGAGCGCTGGTCCAGAGCGTCCTCCTCGAGCGCCTCGATCAGCACGTCGGCCGAGAAGATGTAGATGCCCATGGACGCGAGATTCGAATCGGGCTTATCGGGCTTCTCGGTGAACTTGGTGATGCGGCCGTCCTCGGGGTCGGTGGTCAGGATGCCAAAGCGGCTGGCCTCCTCCCACGGCACGGGCATAACGCTTACCGTGAGATCGGCGTTGTTCTCAATGTGCGTCTTGAGCATCTTGCGGTAGTCCATGCGATACAGGTGATCGCCCGAAAGAATCAGGACGTACTTGGGGTCGTTGGCCTTGATGTAGTCGAGGTTCTGCGTAATGGCGTCGGCCGTGCCCGCATACCAGGCGCCGCCGGTCTGCGTCTCGTACGGCGGCAGGATCGACACGCCGCCGTCGCGGCTGTCAAGATCCCACGCCTCGCCGGAGCCCACATAGGCATGCAGCAGGTAGGGGCGATACTGCGTCAGAACGCCCACCGTGTCGATGCCCGAGTTGGAGCAGTTGGACAGCGAAAAGTCGATAATGCGGAACTTGCCACCAAAGCTAACCGCCGGCTTAGCGATCTTTTGGGTGAGTGCCCCCAATCGGCTGCCCTGTCCTCCTGCGAGGAGCATCGCGATGCATTCTTTCTTACTCATCGATTTCTCCTTCTGTCATCGATGTTCTTAAACCCATTAGCGACGGGCGCGGCGCTCAGTCGCGCCCGTCGAGTAATGCCGTGCTGGCATAAGGGAGCTCGCGCGCCTTTATGCGTGCCAGATCTCGTCGCGGTACTCGCGAATGGTGCGGTCGCTCGAGAACCAACCGGAGGAGGCGGTGTTGAGCAGCGCCTTGCGGTTCCAGGTCTCCTGGTCGCCGTAGCTGTTCGTGAGCTTCTCCCATGCATCCACGTAGCTGCGGAAGTCTGCCATGACCAGGTCGGGGTCGTTGTTGTTCATGAGCTCGTTGTAGATGCTCTCGAAGTTGCCCGAAAGACCCGCAAAGGTGTTGTCCTTGAGCTCGTCCATCACGCGGCCCAGACGCTCGCGATCGTTGTTGAGGGTATCCCATGCAAAGTAGCTGTTGGATGCCCAGAGCTGCTCGACCTCGGGGGCGGTCAGGCCAAAGATGGCCTCGTTCTCGCGGCCGGCCAGGTCGGCGATCTCGATGTTGGCGCCGTCGAGCGTGCCCAGCGTAATGGCGCCATTCATCATGAGCTTCATGTTGGACGTGCCCGAGGCCTCCTTGCCGGCCGTGGAGATCTGTTCCGAGATCTCGGCGGCAGGGTAGATGAGCTGGGCGTTGCTCACGCGGAAGTTGGGGATAAAGCAGACCTTCATGACCTCGTTGACGCGGGCATCGTTGTTGATGACGTCGGCCACGGAGTTAATGAGGCGGATGGTCTCCTTGGCAAAGGTGTAGCTCGAGGCAGCCTTGCCGCTAAAGATGAAGGTCGTCGGCGTCACGTGGAAGTTGGGATCGGCGATGCGACGGTTGTATATGTCCATCACCTTCATGATGTTCATGAGCTGGCGCTTGTAGGCGTGGAAGCGCTTTACCTGGACATCGAAGACGGTGTTGGGGTCGATGACCAGACCGGTCTCGGCCTTAACGTAGGCGGCCAGACGCTCCTTGTTAGTGCGCTTGGAGGCACCCACGGCCTTCAGGAACTCGGTGTCGTCCTTAAAACCTTTAAGCTTCTCCAGCTCAAAGGCGTCCTTGAGCCAACCATCGCCAATAGCCTCGGTCACGAGCTTGGCATAGGTGGGGTTGGCCTCGGCAAAGAAGCGACGGTGCGAGATGCCGTTGGTCTTGTTGTTGAACTTCTCGGGCGTTAAGGCATAGAAGTCCTTGAGCACGATGTTCTTGATGATGTCGGAGTGGATCTTGGCCACGCCGTTGACGCTGTGGCTGCAGATCACGGACAGGTTGGCCATGCGAATCTCGCCGTCCCACAGAATGGCGGTCTGGCGCAGACGCTCCTGCCAGCCCTCCTGCGTGGTGTCGAAGGACTCGTGCCAACGACGGCTAATCTCGTCGATGATCTGGTACACGCGGGGGAGGAGCTTGGAGAACGTGCCGATGGGCCACTTCTCCAGAGCCTCGGGCAGGATGGTGTGGTTGGTGTAGCTCACGACCTGCGTCACGATGTTCCAGGCGTCCTCCCACTCGAGCTTCTTCTCGTCGATGAGGATACGCATGAGCTCGGGGCCGCACATGGCGGGATGGGTATCGTTGGTGTGGATGGCCACAAACTGCGGCAGCAGCTCCCAGTTCTCGCCGTGCTCCTTCTCGAAGGTGTCGAGCAGGCTGTAGATGCCGGCCGAGACAAACAGGTACTCCTGCTTCAGGCGCAACAGACGGCCGTGCTCGCCGGCGTCGTTGGGGTAGAGGATGGCGCTGATGGCCTCGGCCTCGGCGCGCTCGGCGTCGGCCAGGGCATAGTCGCCGCGGTTGAAGGCCTCCAGATCGAAGTGCTCCTCGACCGGCTCAGCGGCCCAGACGCGCAGCTTGTTGACGGTCTCGCCGGCATAGCCCACCACGGGGATGTCATAAGGGACGGCCAGGATGTCCTGAGTGTCCACCGTGCGGTAGAACGTGCGACCGTTCTCCTCAAAGCCCTCGACGCGCCCACCAAACTTAATGGTCACGGCCTTGTCCTGACGACGGACCTCCCAGGGATAGCCGTGGGTGAGCCACTCGTCGGTGGCCTCGACTTGGCTGCCGTTAACGATCTCCTGCTTAAACAGGCCGTAGCGGTAGCGCATGCCGTTGCCGTAGCCGGCAATGCCCTCGGCTGCCATGGAATCAAGGAAGCATGCGGCCAGACGGCCCAGGCCACCGTTGCCCAACGCCGGATCGGGCTCCTGGTTCTCGATGACGGATAGGTCAAATCCCATGTCATCGAGCGCCTCGGCGACCATGTCGCGCACGCCAAAGTTGAGCAGGTAGTTGTCGAGCAGGCGGCCGATCAAAAACTCGATCGAGAAGTAGTACACGCGCTTCTTACCCTCGGCGGTGGCGCGGGCGTCGCTCTTGGTGGCAACGGTGCGTGCCTTCTCGGCCACGAGCTTGGCCAGGGCGTTAAAACGATCGAGGTCGCTGGCGGCCTCGACGCTCTTGCCGCTGATGCTCATAACGGCATCACGATAGAGTTCGGTAAACTCCTGCTTGTTGTCGAAGATCTTATTCATACGTTCCTTTCCCCCGGGGATGTTTCTCCCGGAACGGTTATGACTTGTATCCTACGCCCCGGCGGGGCGGGTAATTACAGTGGTAACGCCTTTGTTACGCTTTCTTGGCAGGAGCCTTAACAGCTGCTGCCTTGGCCTTGGGAGCAGCCTTTTTGGTGGCTGCCTTCTTGGCCCTGGTGGACTTGGCCGAAGCCTTGGCAGCGGGCTTGGCAGCCTTCGCCTTAGCCGGAGCCTTCTTAGCAGCTGCGGTCTTGGGCTTCACCGAGGACGCACGCTTGCGCGTCGCCTTCTTGGGCTCCTCGACCACGGGCGGCTTATAGCTGCTGGGACCGCGACGCTTAAGCACCACGCCTGCCAGGCCAGGCACCTTCATTTCGATGGAGTCCATCTGCCCGTTCCAGGGATAGGGCTCGCTCGAGCAGGTATAGGGCTCCTCACCGGCGTAACCGCTGCCGCCAAACTCGGGACGGTCAGAGTCAAAGATGACCTCCCAGTCGCCCTCGCGCGGCACGCCCACGCGGAAGCTCTCGTAGCTCGCCGGGTCAAAGTTGATCAGGATCACCAGGTCGTCATCAACGTCCTCGCCCTGGCGCACAAAGCTCACGATGGACTGCTTGGAGTTGTCCGCGTCGATCCAGGTAAAGCCGTCGTCGGTGTAGCCGCGCTCGTACAGGGCGGGCTCGGCGGTGTACAGGTGGTTGAGCGCCTTGATAAACGCCTGATGATGACGGTGGGTCTCGTACTCCTCGGTCAGGAACCACTGGATGGACTCGTAGTAGCGCCACTCAATAAACTGGCCGATCTCGTTGCCCATAAAGTTGAGCTTGGCACCGGGATGCGTCATCTGGTAGAAGGCCAGCGTGCGCAGGCCGGCAAACTGGCGCCACCAGTCGCCCGGCATTCGGCCGATGAGCGAACACTTGCCGTGTACGACCTCGTCGTGGCTGAGCGGGCAGATGAAGTTCTCGGTAAAGGCGTACATAATGGAGAACGTGAGCAGGCCGTGGTTGCCGGGACGCCACGGAAAATCGGTCTGCATGTAGTGCAGGGTGTCGTTCATCCAGCCCATGTCCCACTTGTAGTGGAAGCCCAGGCCGCCGTCCTGCGGCGGATAGGTCACGAGCGGCCACGCGGTGGACTCCTCGGCCATCATCATCACGTCGGGGTAGTGCGCCTCCACGGCGCAGTTGACCTGACGGATAAACGCGCTGGCGTCCAGGTCCTCCTCGGTACCGTACTTGTTGAACTTCTTTTGGCCGGGATCGTCGATGCCAAAGTTGAGGTACAGCATGCTGGACACGCCGTCCATGCGAATGCCGTCCACGTGGAAGTTCTCGAGCCAGTACAGCACGTTGGAGACCAAGAAGGAGCGTACCTCGCCGCGGGCGAAGTCAAACTTGTGCGTGCCCCAGTTAGGGTGAATCTCGTGCTCAAACAGCATGTGGCCGTTAAAGGTGGCAAGGCCGTGGGAGTCGGCGCAAAAACCGCCGGGCACCCAGTCCATGATCACGCCGATGCCAGCCTCGTGGCACGCATCGATAAAGTGCATGAGCTGCTGCGGATTGCCGTAGCGCGACGTGGCGGCGTAGTAGCCGGTCGTCTGGTAGCCCCAGGAACCGTCGAAGGGATGCTCCATAAGCGGCATGACCTCGATATGCGTATAGCCCATGTCGCGCACGTAGTCCACGAGCTCCACCGACAGGTCGTCGTAGGTGTAAAACTCGCCGCGCTGCGCGGGGAAGGGATCCATGGGGCCGGGGTAGTTGCCGTACTCGTCCGGCTCGCCCTGCGGCGCGTCGCCGTGGCGCTTCCACGAGCCAATATGCACCTCGTAGATGTTAAGCGGTTGCGACATGTGGTTGTGGCCGGCGCGGCGCTTGAGCCACGCGGCGTCGTTCCACTTATAGCCATCGAGGGTCCACAGCACGCTCGCGGTACCCGGAGGGCACTCGGCTTTAAAGGCATACGGATCGGCCTTGTAGAGCTTCTCGCCCTCGTTGGTCTCGATGAGATATTTATAGAGCTGGCCCTGCTCGGCGCCAGGAATAAAGCCTTCCCAAATAGCGCTCGTATGCACGGGCACCAGCGGGTTGGCTTCCTCATCCCAGTCGTTAAATTCGCCAATGACATGGACACTCTTTACATCGGGCGCCCAAACGCAAAAGCGCCAGCCGCGCGTGCGCTGCTGCGTGTCGGGGTGCGCGCCCATCTTTTCCCAGCTGCGCTCCCACATACCAATGCCAAACAGGTAGACATCGTCCTTGGAGAGCTCCGGTGCGTGCGGAGCCGGTTTGCGGGTTGCGGGCTTTTTAGCCGTTGGCTTTAGCTTTGTATCGCTCACGTTTGATCCCATCATGACGCGGCAGCGTGTTGCCTTGGTGACTAGATGCGAAAGGTCCAAGGCTGCACGAATCGAAGGGACGGCGAAGTTTCTGTGATTCGTTCCACCTCGCGTGCTCGGTGGAACTTTCGGCAGAAACTACGATAACACCTGTGCGTTAGTTTTATGGACGAAAGCGGATTTGCGGGGGCGTTTAATCGGTAAGCGACATGTTTATACCACTGGCAGAATTGCCGTGGTAAAACTCTTGACAGTTTTACCAATTTGGGTTTCAAAATTGTTAGGCTGACGTTTGGTAAAACGTTTTTAGCAGGTTGTTTACCATTTGACATTGAAAGGTTCGTTTATGTCCCATACCGCCGCTCCCAAGGTTGCTTTTATTTTCGATTGCGACGGCACACTGGTTAATAGCACCCCCGTTTGGGCCTATGCCCAGCCCGAGTTATTGCACCGCCACGGTGTCGACGTGACGGTCGACGATTTTGCCCAGTTTGAGCATTTGTCGCTGGAGGATGAGTGCCAGGCCTACCACGACACCTGGGGCATTGGCGCGAATGGCGAGGAGCTCTACCGTGAGCTGAGCGACATCCTGATTGATGGCTACTCTAAGGTGCCGCCGCGCGAGGGCCTGCTTGCATTTTTGAAGCAGGCAAAGGCGGCGGGCATCGCCATGTGCGTGGCTACGTCCACGCCGGCTGAGCTTGTTAAGTCTGCGCTTGCGGGAGCCGGGCTCGACGCTTACATGGAGTTTGTTACCACGACGGGCGAGGCGGGACGTTCCAAGCAGTTCCCCGATGTGTACGAGCTGGCGCTGCGCCGCCTGGAGGAGCGTCACGGGTGCAAGTTTGAGCGCGCTTGGGTGTTTGAGGACGCGGTCTTTGGCCTTAAGAGCTCTGGCACCGCAGGCTTTAAGCGCGTGGGCATCTATGACCCGCACGGCCGCATGAAGCGCGACGATGTGCGCGACAACTGCGATATCTTTATCGACAGCTATGAGGACCTGGATCTGGCCCGCGTGCTTTCGTTTGAGGGATAGGCGAGGGCTTTGGCTTGCAAGGTATTAGTGGTCTGCGGCTCACCCGTGGTGGCGAGCGCGGATATGTTGCGTAAGCTAGCGGGGGAGTGCGACCACGTTGTCGCCGTGGACCGCGGACTCGACGCGCTGCTGGGCGCCGGCCTGGGCTGCGACGTTTATGTGGGGGATGCCGACACGGTGAGTGATGCGGGTCGTGCGTTGGTCGATGCCGCGCCCGACTTTGAAGTTGAACGCCACGACCCCTACAAGGACTATACAGATCTGGCTCTGGCGCTCGATTCCGTCCGCCGTCGCTGGCCGGGTGCCGAAGTGGTTGCAACCTGTGCCACTGGCGGTCGTCCGGACATGGCGCTTTCCGTACTGGGCCTGCTCGCGGGCTACGAGGACGCCCCAGTTTGGATTGCCGAGGACAAGGTGGTCGCCCGCATCCTTCACGCAGGTGAGTCGTGGGCCATCGAAGGCGCCGAAGGCAAGACGTTCTCCATAATCGCAATCGCCCCCAACACCGAGGTAAGCGAACACGGACTAGAGTGGGAACTAGATCACGCCCCGCTGGGCTTGTTGGCCGACACGGGCATTAGCAACATAGTAAGATCTACTGCAAAGATCGAAGTCCACACCGGTACTGCAATAGCGTATTTGCTGCATCAGGGTTTTATCGGGACGGCGGATAAAAATCATCGCTCGTAGAGTGATTATTTTTGCCCCATTACAGTTTGAGTTGTCCGAAAGGGCGGCTCTTTTCCGTTGCACGGCTATACGATTGAGCCGTACCGGTGGTCGCTGGCCGACCGCCCCGGACGGCCGTCAGCCCCTGCCCCGCAGAGGGCCCGGGACGTGTTGCCGCCGGGGCGGGAGGGGCCGCGGGGAACGACTGATAGAGATGTGCCGGGCCCGGACCGGGCCACGGCCGGGTAATGTGGGTGTCGCTTCCGCGGCTAACGGCCGGCTCAAGGGAGAGGAT
>DBFRZS010000032.1:0-13619 GCA_048501115.1 Collinsella aerofaciens
AAGCACCCGCCCTGCCGGGGCTCCCGGGTTCCCGCTTACGAGAGCGACGTTCTCAGCAACTCGTTGAAGAGCTTCGGGTTGCCCTTGCCGCGGCTCGCCTTCATGCACTGGCCCACCAAAAAGCCGATGACCTTCTGGTTGCCGTCGCGGTACTGCTGCGCCTGATCGGCACAGTTAGCCAGCACCTCGTCCACGATCGGCTGCAGCGCGCCGGCATCGCTCACCTGACGCATACCGCGCTCGTCGACGATCTTGTTGGGATCGTCGCCGGTCTGGGCCATGGCCTCAAAGACCTCGTGCGCCTGGTTGGAGCTGATGGCATCGGTCGCCAGCAGCTTGGCGAGTGCCGCCACATGAGCCGGCGCGATGCCGGACTCGGCGAGCGACACGCCCGCACCCTTAAGGTAGGCAATCATCTCGTTCACCAGCAAGTTTGCGACCGTCTGAGCCTCCTTGCCAGCCATACCGGCAGCGGCGGCCTCAAAGAACTCGGCAAACTCGGGGTCGCCGGCAATCTGCTCAGCATCGGCCGCCTTAATGCCAAAGTCGGTCTCAAAACGGGCACGCTTGGCATCGGGCAGCTCGGGGATCTCGCCTCGGCAACGGTCGATGAACTCATCGTCCAGATCGAACGGCGCCAAATCGGGGTCGGGGAACAGACGATAGTCGTCGGCCGTCTCCTTGACACGCATGACCACGGTGCGCTTGCGGCTGGGCTCCCAGTGGCGGGTCTCCTGATAGATGATTCCGCCCTCCTCGAGCACCTCGGCCTGGCGGCAGATCTCGTAGGCAAGGCCATCGTGCAGGCTCTTAAACGAGTTGAGGTTCTTGAGCTCGGTCTTGGTGCCCAGCTTGGTCTCGCCGCGGCGACGCAGCGACACGTTGCCGTCGCAGCGCATGGAACCCTTCTCCATGGAGCAGTCCGAAATGCCCAGCGTCACAAAGATGCGACGGAGCTTCTCCATAAACAGGCGGGCCTCCTCGGGCGTGCGCAAGTCGGGCTCAGTCACGAGCTCAATCAAAGGCGTGCCGCAGCGGTTGTAGTCGACGAGCGACTCGGCCGCGGCGGTAATGCGGCCCTCGGCGCCGCCCACGTGGACCATCTTGGCAGCGTCCTCCTCCATGTGGATGCGCAAAATGCGGATGGGCACCGTGTAGGAACCGTCCTCGCGACGCTCGGGCATCTGCAGGTTGGACGCGTCATAGCTGGCCAGGTGGCCGGCGCGCTGGTTACCCTCGCGCATGGTCGACGTCATGGACGTGGACAGGCCCTCGGCGTTGGCCGAAGCGCTCGCCAGGCTCTGGGCCTCAGCCTCGCCAAACGCGCAGTCGGGGCGCTCGGCGGCACCGCGACCGGTCACGTCCAGATCCAGGTGACCGTACATGGCAAAGGCAACCGGACCCTGCGTGGTCTGGAAGTTCTTGGCCATGTCGGGATAGAAGTAGTGCTTGCGGTAGAACATCGAGTGGCGCTGGATCTCGCAGTTGGTGGCGAGACCTGCCTTGACGATGCTCTCGATGGCGCGCTTGTTGGGCACCGGCAGGGCGCCGGGCAGTCCCAGGCATACCGGGCACACGTTGGCGTTGGGCTCGTCATCGTGGCTGAGCTTGCAGTTGCAGAACATCTTGGTATCGAGTGCGGTGAGCTCGGTATGGATCTCCAGGCCGATCACTGCCTCCCAATCCTGCAGGACCTCGGAAAGCTCCTTCATTACAGCTCGCCTCCCTTCCCGGCAAAATCGGGCGCGACGGAAAGCGCGGGCGCACCCGTGGCGGCATCGGCAAAGCCGCGCTCCAGGGCGCGGGCAAACGTGAGCAGCTGACGGTCCTTAAACGCCGGACCCACCAGCTGGGCAGAAACGGGCAGCTGAGTATCCTCGCCCAGGCCCAGCGGCACCGAGATACCGCCGTTGCCGCAAATGTTGAGCGAGATGGTGTACAGGTCCGAAAGGTACATCTGCGTGGGGTCGCTGATCTCGCCAAACTTAAAGGCCGTGCGCGGCGAGGCGGGCATGAGGATGGTGTCCACCTTGGCATACGCGGCGTCGTAGTCCTGCGTGATGAGCGTGCGGGCCTTCTGCGCGGCGTAATAATACTTGTCGTACACGCCCGAGCTCAGCAGGTAGGCGCCGAGCATCTGACGGCGCTTGGCCTCGGCACCAAAGCCGTGGGCGCGACTGAGCGAGCTCTGGTCGGACAGGTTGGCGCAGCCCTCCTCCTGATAGCCGTAGCGAATGCCATCGAAGCGGGCCAGGTTGGAGAACGCTTCGGCCGGGCCGATGACGTAGTAGGCGGCGATGGCGGCGTCCAGGTGCGGTAGGTCGACCTCGACCAGCTCGGCACCCTGGTTCTGCAGCTCCTGGGCGGCGCGCTGAACAGCGGCCTTGACCTCGGGCGTCAGGCCCTCGGCCTCCATAAACGCGGGAATAATGCCCACACGCTTGCCCTCGATGCTGTCGTTGAGGTGCTCGGTAAAGTCGACGGCGCAATCCTGGCTGGTGCAGTCGTACGGATCGTGACCTGCGCCGGTAAGCGCGTTCATGGCCAGCGCGACATCCTCGACCGTGCGGCCAAAGGGACCTACCTGGTCGAGCGACGAGCCAAAGGCAACCACGCCGTAACGGCTCACGGCGCCATACGTGGGCTTAAAGCCAACCACGCCGCACAGCGACGCCGGCTGGCGAATGGAGCCGCCGGTGTCCGAGCCCAGCGAGAGCGCGACCTCGCCCGCGGCGACGGCAGCAGCGGAGCCGCCCGAGGAGCCGCCGGGCACGCGCTCGGTATCCCAGGGGTTGTTGGTACGGTGGAACGCCGAGCTCTCGGTGGAGCTGCCAAAGGCAAACTCGTCCATGTTGGCCTTGCCCATGGGCAGGCAGCCGGCATCGAGCATGCGCTGGACGCAGGTGGCGGTGTAGACGCTCTGGTAGTTCTCGAGCATGCGGGAAGCGCAGGTAGTGCGCGTGCCCACGAGGTTCATGTTGTCCTTGATGGCCAGCGGCACGCCCGCGAGCGGGGGCAGCGGCTTGCCTGCTGCACGGTCGGCATCCACGCGCGCAGCGGCCTCGAGCGCAAGCTCGGGCGCCACCTGCAGGAATGCCTGGACCCCGCCCTCGCGTGCCTCGATGGCGGCAAGGGAGGCCTGGGCCACCTCGGTAGCGGTAAAGTCGCCGGCGGCAACGCCCGCAGCAATCTGGGCGGCGGTAAGGGAATCGAAGCTTAGCGCCATTACTCGCTCTCCCCCTCTCCCAAAATGGACGGCACGCGGAAGTAGCGGTCGCGCGCGCTGCCGGCGTTTTCGAGCGCGACGTCGAGCGGCAGGTCGCGCTCGGGCTCGCGCAGGTCATCGCCCATCACGTTGGACAGGCTTCCGATGGGATGGAACGTGGGCTCCACGTCGGGCAAGTCATATTGCAGGACGGGCTCGAGCATCTGGACGGCGTCGTTCATGTAAGACGTCATCTGGGTGAGCTCGTCATCGGTCAGTGCGATCTTTGCGTACTCGGCGATGCCGCGCACGTCTTTCTCGCTGAGTGCCATAGGCGCTCCCTTCCGCATAACAGATAAACCGCTCTAGTATACAAGGCAACGCCGCTTGGAGCAGGTGCTTTACCCAAATGCAGCGAAAACGTAACGAGGACGGCGGTTGGCAGGGCGCGAGTCGGCGGTTCTGCAGCGAAACCGCACCGTCCACAGCGAAAACCGTCGCGCCCGCAACGAAGACCGTCTCGCCTGCAACGAAAACCATCACAACATTCGACGTTTATCGTCAAAATCGCGATTTTCATCGAATGTTGTGATGGTTTGGAAGCCCCGACCACCACAAAGGTGCCTGCCCCCATTATGGTGGTTCTGAACGATGTCCTATGCCGAGGCCTTGGCCTTGCGGCGCTTGCGGACCGCGTGGATCACGATGTCCAGCAGCAACAGCACAATGGCTACGACCACGATGAGCACGGCAAACTCACGCTTGCCCCAGTGGCGGCCGGCCAGCGACTTTTGCTTGTTGACGTCCTTCTTGTTGTACTTGGTGCGCACGCAATGCACCAGCAGGCGATGGTCGTTTACGCCGTAGGGCGTGCAGGTGACGAGCGTTACCTTGTCGGCGCCCGGCTCGATGGTCAGCGACTCCATCTCCTCGGGCAACACGACCTCGGAGTCCACCATCTTGTAGGCGAGCGTCTTGTTCATGGTGTGTAGCAGCACTAGGTCGCCGGGCTTCAGCGAGTGGATGTCGTCGAACATGCTCAGGTTGCGCATGCCCGAGTGCGCGGTGAGCACGCAATGCGTCGAGGTACCGCCCACCGGTAGGCTCGTGCCCTCCAGGTGGCCGACACCCGCCATAAGGACTTCTTCGCTCGTGCCGTGGTAAATGGGCATGCTCACGTCGATGGAGGGGATCTCGACCCAGCTCATCATGGGGTCGCGGTCAAAGATGAGCTGCTGGTCGTAGGACTCGATCTGGTCGGCGGGGAGCTCGGTAGCCTCGCCCGCCAGCTGCTCGTTAAAGGAGCGCGCCTGGAGCAGGATGCGCTCGCGCTCCTCGGCAGACAGCGCGTCCACGGTGCTGGACACCGTGCTGATCTGGTTGAACACGCCCGAGGCCTCGAGCCGGTCCAAGATCCAAGGCCAGGTCATAAGGCCCACGCCAATAAGGATGATGACGATGGTGATGAGCCGGTCGGCCCAGCGCGGCAGCCGCTTGCGACGGCGCTTGGGCTTTGGTTGAGGTTTGGGCTGAGGGCTTGAGCCACCGTTGGCCGCGGCGTTATTGCTCTTCATGTGTTTGGCGCCCTGCACCATCACCGGTCACTCCTTTACAGCTCAAGTTGTCTAAACAAATAATAGCCGAATTGCGAGCTTCCGCGCCGAACAACGCAGCTAGACCGCACCATCCAGTCGAGGATAAGCCAGCATTTGAGTTTTCAAAATATCCCGAATCGGCGGGGCGATTCGGGATACAATAACTACAGGAAACGACGCACCCCGCGTAAGTGTTCGAAAGCGCGGGCGACCAGTTTCCGACGTTGTTAAATGCCCGGGCCTCTAACCCCGGGCATTCTTATTTGCGCTTGTTGCGGCGCAAATGCCTTCTACCGTCCGCACCGCGCGAGCGCCTACGGACCTTAAATCGAACCTCATACGAGTCAAGAAACGCGATGACGGATGAGTCCGCATCGGACGGTGGAGGCTGCCTGTGTTGTCCCAAAAACGGGGCAGACTCCAGTGCGGAGTCTGCCCCGAAAAGAGAATGGCAAAGCAAGAACGTGGATGGACGAGAAAAGTGTCCGCAAGTCTCATGGCCATCACATCCCACCTGCCAAAGGGATGGGTGAGCGAGCGTTACTCCTGCTCGGACTCCTCAGCCTGCTTACGGCTGCGGATGAGGTGTGCCACGCCGATGCACAGCACCGCGCCACCAGCAATCCAAGTGAAGGTCACGCCGTTGAGACCGGTCAGCGGAAGGCCAGAGCCCTTCTTGTTTTCAATGGTAATGGACATGACCGAACCATTTGCAGTACCGGGAGTGACCTTTTCGACGTCTTCGCCAACGGCCAGCGTCGACAATTTGCCATTTTCATCATAGGTCGGCGTAACCGTAATCTGGAAGGGCGCGATAGTGTTGTAGCCCGAAGGAGTGGTCGTCTCGGCAATCTCATACGTACCCTTAACGAGGCCAGGGATTAAAACCTTGCCGCTCGTAGCATCGGTCATAAACTCAGAAGCATTTTCTTTAGTCTCGACAAGGGTCCCGTCATCCTTAAGCCATTTGCCAGCAGAGGCAGAGTCCCCGTTGTTAACGACTTTGACCTTAAAGCCAGCAGCAAGTTTTTTGTCCGTATTGCCTTCCTCAACCTTGGTAATATCCAAGCCGAAAACGTAGTCGGTGACTTCCTTCGGCGTAGAGGTGCCGGTGCCTTTACTCATGGGGTCGTTGGAGTAGACAAGCGTGACTTCGTTGGTGTTGCCGGTAGCCGTGTATTCAGCATCGCGAGTAAGCTTGGCCTTGTAGGTCACAACGACCTTAGAATTCTTGGTCAGGGTCACGTTCGAAGCCTTTGCAGCGGCCTTGAGGTCGGTAAAGGAAATCATCAGGTCATGGCCTGTAACCTTTTCGGAAGCATCCAAAGTATCCGTAAGCTTCACGTTGTAGTTATTTGTAGGCTGGACAGGCTGACCGTTAATAGTCACGGCAACGGAGCTCGGAATAGCCTCCAGTCCAACGGAAAGATGGTCATGGAACTCATATGTGTATGTGGTAAAGGTATCGATGTTATCGGCGACAGAGCCAGTCAACCTATATTCGATTTCCTCACCGATCTGGGAGTCGCTCACGTTTCCCCAGGTGCCGTTCTCTTTAACCTCCTTGTTGACGGTAGGAATGCTGGTCTTCTCGTTAATTATGACCGCTTCATCGCCAACAACAGTGAAAATGGGGGCAGTGGCAGCTTCAACGCCTGTGACGGTAGAGGCGTCAGTCACAAAGAGCCAGTAGCCGTGTGAAAGGTTGTTAGCAACGCCATTCGAAGTGGTCGTGTAATCACTTGAATCGTCCAGATTGGTCACCGCAGACACGGCAGCTGCAATCTTGTATGCAGCAGATTCAGATGCCACACGGAACTCTTCATCGGTACCCATCACGTGTCCCTTGATCCATTCAGCAGCATCCTGAGCGGTGGCTATATTGGCACTAGGTTCGATTTCCGTAATTACCCCCTTAACAGCAGCTTCCACCTTTTCGTTTGCCCATGTGATATTGCTCACAAGCGTCTTGCCATTCTCGTCCTTTACCACATTGGCATCGAAGATCTTGTAACCTTTAAAATCGGTAACGTTATTATTTGCGTTCTTGATGGTCACCGAGCCGGTCGCGGCGCCCTCAGCAAACGCCATGGTCACCGGCGCCATGACGCCGCCGAAGCTCAGCGCTGCAGTGAGGCCTGCCGTTACTGCCAGGCGTGCGATGTTCTTGCTCATGCTCATCTTCTTTTCCTCTGCTTTCTGCTCGAATTCCATTTGATCTAAATCTGTCTGTCTGTGTCTTAGCATCTGCTTCGCTACGTCTCGCCCCGCTCTCTGTGGGGCTGCCAGCTACTCTTTATGGCTGCCACCTCCCCGCTTGACCAGGAGCGCGACCACGATGAGCGCGGCTCCGGCGACCGCTGCGGCGGCCGCGGCGTACATTGCCATATCGCCAGTCGAGGGCATAAAGCCTCCGGTGGTAATGCTAGGGGGTGTGCCGGTGGGCGTGTTGATGAGCGACGCCTCCAGGCTGCCCGTCGACCCGTCCGCGCTGTCGGCGCGCAGGGGCGACTCGGCCGTGATGGTGAGCTTGGGCTTGGCGGCGGCCACCTGGTCGACGTCCAGGCCCTCGGCCTTGACCGTCACGGAGCGCGTGCCCTCAAAGGCGGTGTAGCCCTTGGGCGCCTTGAGCTCGCGGACCTCCAGCTTGCCCGAGTCCACGCCCGAGACGGTCACGCAGCCGTCCTCGCCCGTGGTGACGGTGGCCTTGCCCTCCGCATCCCACGTGCCGTCGGCCGCCAGCGTGCGACCGCGGTCGTCGGCGATGCTCAGGACCGCCCCGGGCAGCGGCTTGTCGCCGTCGCTGCCGCGCTTGGTGAGCGCGAGATCCCAGGTGTAGGCGCACGCATCGTCGCTCGGCGTGCGGGTGAAGCCGGCGTCGCCGGACTGGTCGGCAAAGGGAGAGCGCGGGTAGCGCAGGTAGACCTCGTTGGGGTTGCCCTTCGCGATGCCGTGGCTGCATGCGCTGCTGAGCGGCGCGTTGTACACGGCGACCACGCGGGCGCCCGCGGTGAAGGCGTCGGCCCCGCCGAGCGCGGCGATGAGGTCGCCGGTGCGCACGGTGAAGGTCTTACCGTCGGCCGCTACCCTGCACTGGGCCGTGATGTCGGTCCAGCCCTTCGCGGGCTCGGTGCCGGCGCGGCCGTCCTTGCCGGTCGAGACGGCGTCGAAGCCGCCGTCCGCGCCCGCCGCCACGTACACGCGCATGCTCGCGGCGACCTTGGAGGGGTCGAGCCCCGCGCCCATGGTGTCGACGAACTGCACCGTATAGGTGTCGTAGGCAGTGAGCCCGGCCGGGACCGTGGCCGAGAGGCGCCAGTACAGGTCGTCGGCGACCGTGGCGTCGGCGGCCTTCTGCCAGGCGGCTGTGCCGTCCTCCAGCACGTGCTTGGAGACCTTGGGGGTCGCCGCCTTGGGCTTGACGGCGACGGCGCCGCCGCCCACCAGGGCCATGATCGGCGCGGTGCCGGCCTCGTTCTGGGCGATGGCGTCGTCGTCGGCGACGATGAGCCAGTATCCGCTGGGCAGCTCGGCCGCCGTGCCCGCGTTAAGGGCCATGGACACGGCGCCAGAGCTCTGGAGGGAACGAGCGAGCTGTGCGCTCAGCGCGCTCGTAAGGTGGGAATCGGTGTTGAGCCACTCGGCAGCTTCCTGCGCGGTGGTCTGGGAATTGGGCATGCCGGCGCTGTGCAGCACAGGCAGCGCAGCGTCGCGCACGGCGTCGCTTGCCCAGGCGAGGTCGGTGGCGATCTTGGCGTCGCTGTCGCCGTCGACGACGTTGGCGCTAAAGATCTGGTAGGCGTCGTAGCTGCTTGCCACGGTGCCGCTCACCGTGATGGAACCGGTCGAGGTCGGCACGGCCTGCGCGGATGCGGGGAACACAACCGCGCAGGTGCCAATCAGGAGGGCAAGCAGCGCAAACAAGATCGGGAAGGAGCAAACTTTCTTATTCACGACGCTTACCTCCCTTCGCATTCGCCTTGCGACGAATGTGCATCCAGGCCGCAGCAGCGCAAAGCACCGCCGCGCCGGCAAGGTATGTCACAGTGACGCCCGACATACCGGATAGAGGCAGAGTGGTGGAGTAGGTGTTGGTGAAGGTGGAGGCGGGAATGGCGTCGGGCGCGGCGGCGGAGGGTTGAACCACGACGCCCTGCCCGTTCTCACCCAGGGCGTTACCCATGTCATCCTTCATCTGCGTGACCGTGGTGGAGGTGGTGAGGCCGGAGTACTTACCATTGTCCCTGGCAACCTTCACCGTGACGGCAACCTGGTACTCGGCCTTGGAGTAGCGGAGCTTATTGACGGCACCGGTGGCGGGCGCGACCTCCTTTACCGTGTAGGTGTAGGTCTTGGCGTAGTCGTTATCGGTGCCTGCTTCAGTGGACAGGTGCGACATGTTGAACGTAATCGCGCCAAAGGTCGCCGTGATGTTGTTGAGCCTGGTGGCGTCAGTCTCCCCTGCCTTTGGGGCAACAGAAATCTTGAGCTCTTTGGGCTTGGGGGCTGTGTCTGCGTAGTCACCCGTAGCCTCAATGCTGAACTCGAACGGCACATAGCCTTTGTCGCCCTTCGGCCAATCCATGTTTCGAACCGATTTGATCACCGGGATCTCCACGGACGTGGTGGTGAGAGTGTCAGAGATGTACGTAGTGCCATCAACGATGCTCGGCTTCTCGTCCCCGGTCCACGCAATGGAACCGTTCGTGTTCACCGTGAACCAATATTCCGTCGGGTTCTTCTCGTAGCCAAACGGAGCCTGGGTCTCAACAAGCGTGTACGTGCCCGGCAGCAGGCCCTCGAGCGTGAACTTGCCAGGCGCGGTGTCGGTGTCTACCCACGTGGTATCGCTCGAAGTCGACTGGTCGCTCACCTGGTCGATCACGGTCCAGGACTGGTCGGCCGTACTATCGGCATCCTTTTTCTTGGTGAGCTTCCACTCAGAATCAGGCAAAGGAGTGTGTTTTGTGTCGTCCTCCGCCACCTTGGTCCAAGACACCGTACCGGTGATCCTGGCGTTGGGGATGGCACCCGTAAGGTTATTCTCGAACGGGACCAGTGAGTTGCGATTTGCCGTATCCACATAGCCCTGAACGTAGTTGACCGTCTCACCAGCATTGTTCATGGTGGCATAGTAGATCTTGTCCGAAACCTGGTAACCCTCCGGCGCCGTCTCCTCTTTGATGTAATACGTGAAGTACTTGGTATCCTTGGGATCGCCGATGTTGGCCTTCTGATTCAAATAGTTGAACTGAAGCTCGCCATGAACCGAAGCGTAATCATTTGCGCCACCGTCAGTCACCGTCACGATAGCGTGTTGGCCCGCGACAGCATCCTCGACAGAACCATAGATAGCCCACGAGGAACCGGGGAGCAGCGTAGTGCCGTCCGCAGCGTCGACCTTGCTCCACGCAATGGCAGAGCCGTCCGGTGTATACGACCCGGACCACGGGAAGTTGTGACGCTCCTGATCCATATCGATGACGGAAGCCGAGTTACCCTCACCAAATGCTGCGGCAACCTTCGGGCTGTTCATTGAGAAATCGACGCCCACATAAACGCGACCGTTGGTAGTCACATGGTCGTCGAAACTTCCGTTGGGAACGAGAATCGATCCGATCATAGCCGCCGCAGGATCGTCGTCAGTCCACTTAGCACCGCTGACTGTGCCACTGTATCCCCAGTCCGCGCGGTCCTCTCCCGCGATGCCGCCTCGAATGGTAAGGCTGGTGGTATCGACGAAGTTCCACATGATGGACTGGGAGGCCAGCGAGTATTTCGCGTCAAGGTCTTTCTTGGCGTACTGACTCTCGTAACCGCGAGATATTTCTGTATCTCCCCACCAGAAGCGCCAGCCGTTGTGGAACTCGACAGGATTAGTACCTGTAACGTTCACGACAATGGATGCGCCTTCGGGGATATTGGTGAACTTAAAGTCGACGCCGCGGTAGTAGACGCCATCCTTCCAGTTGGAGAGCTCGGAACCGGCGATGGTGAAGACCTGTTGCATAGAAGTTCCATCGCCGGTAAAGGTGATGAGTCGCTCGGTGTTGCGAATCATATTGTTCGGGATTCCGGTATCGAGCGCACCGGAAACAGACTTGCCGCTACCATCGTCGCTACCATCGAATTTGAGTGTATAGCTTGTTCCGTCGTTATTGTACTTGTTGATGACGTAGTTGCTATTAGGCTCTGCAAAGCCGTTGACATCCACCTCGCCGGTATCTTCAAACGAGTCGAGCTGTTTCGATAGCTTCGAGAGGTATCCATTTGTACCGTTATAGCTCGAATAATCGCTACCGTTGACATTAGTCAAATCAACAGCTTTATTGAACAGGGTGCTTTCCAGAGCAGACAAGCCCTCGTACCAATTACCCTGCATTGTCACCACAGACTGGCGTTTATACTCGCTATCGCGCCAGTATGTGATGGGGCCTGCGATTTGCGCGGTGTAGGCAAAGCCGGAAGGAGTCGAGCCCTCAGAAGGTCTCTGCTGTCCGACCCAAGCGCCTTTGTTCCAAGCGCCAACGGTAGTCGCCCCCGGCAAGTTGCCGTTGTAACCAACGCTCATTTTGGTGATCGCACTGTCGATTCCGGCGACCGCAAGCACGGTGCTGCCGTAGACAGGACGGAACTGGGGACCAAAACCAACGGTGCCAAAGCGGAAACCAGCGCCGCCACTATTATTATAGGGCCAGCTCTCTTTGAGTGGATTCATGGCAAGCTTGCCACGGACCACGGTAAGGCCCTCCGCCTCAGCGGCATATGAGCCGGTGGGGGCGTTGTCCGCATCAAGATTACTAGTGTCGCTCGGCTTACCACCGATGTACATGTCGCGGCCGACGTAGGTGGCCACGCCGGGATCGGGGGTGGAGACATCGATATTCGTACCGATACCGATAGACGTGGGAACGTAAATTCCCGGCTTCACGGTGGCCGTCGCTCCCGCTGAAGCCGCATTCGCACTCTGAGCCTGCTCAACACTATTTGAAGAGCCAGACTCGCCGCCATCGGTCTCGTCGCTATTCTGGTTTTCGGCATCCTCGCTGGTGTTACCTACAGCAGCGGACTCACTTGAGGAACCCCCCCCATTACAGTTTCCGCGGTAGAAACTGTCTGGGCATCGTTGGCGATGGCCTGCGAGATCGGGGGCATGACGAGCGACAGTACCAGGCTCAACACGGAGGCTCCGCACAAAACGCCTGCCAGTACACGGCGCGTCGCTTTTTTGCTCTGCTTAGATTTGTCTGAATTCGCTTTCATCGATGTCTCCTCCCCAAGAGACCGCGATCTTGCTCTTTCACTATCAAACGTATCTGCGCAACCTGCAATTGCACACGCTTATAGTACATATTGTAACGATTGTTTGAACATCTAAGCAAAAATACCGATAGTTTTGTAGCGAATTCTCAATTCTCTTGACATTTGCTCGGATTAACCTTCGTTTATTCGTTATTTAGTTTTTATTTCTGCTGGTAATTTAGTTGCCTATCATTTTTTAATAGCATTTTATTTATTTGCACAACATTTTGCTCAAGAGTAAACATCCTGTGAACGGTTGAAAATCGACCGTGAGCGGTAGGTCATCAACCGGGAGGAATACCCTACCAAACTGATGAGAATATCTTTAACCCATCGGTGGTTAGAAGCGTAATGTTCAGACAACTAAATTTGAATTTTCGCGCAGATTTTAGGCATCAATTCGCCCAAATCGCCTGAGGCCACCACAAAGGTGCCTGTCCCCTTTGTGGTGGTTCTCCCCCGGCGCTAAAGCAGATGCTCCTCGATAAAGATCGCGATGCCGTCTTTGTCGTTGCTCGCGGTTACAAAATCGGCGGCGGCACGGGTGGCATCGCTGCCATTTGCCATGGCCACACCCACGCCGGCGTCAGCCACCATGCAGGTGTCGTTGTCTGCATCGCCAAACACGCAGATGTCCTGGAGCTCCATGTCGTTGAGCTCCGCCACGCGCACAAGGCCGCGCGTCTTGGACACGCGCGGATCCATGAACTCGTAGAGCCGCTGCGTGGTTTGCAGAGCCGCCGCCTTAACGGTGTTATCGGCAAACGTCGATGCTCGCTCGATGACCTGCGGCATCACCTCAGGCGCCATGGTAAACATCACCTTGGGCTGCGGCTCGCGCAAAAACTCGGCAAAATCGACCACCTGGTAGGGCACGCCGTCGACGCGCGACAGGTGCTCGACGCACGCGTTGCTCTCGGGCACGTAGAACACGCCGTCTCGGGGACAGACGGGCGTTGCCGGAAGGTCCGCCATGTGCTTGCAGATGCGCGCGATGGTCTCGCCCGGCAGCGGATAGCTCAGCTCATTGATGTCGTGCGCGCGGTCGATGACCTCGGCGCCACCGCAGCCCACCAGCACGTCTACCAGGCCTTCGATGCCCCAGAGCTCATACATGGCCTCGGTCGCGTGGGCGTCGCGGCCGGTGCACAGGCCAAAGAGCACGCCGCGCTCACGCAGGGCGCGGATCGCCGCCACGGTGCGCGGGGACACCGTGTGCTGGCTCGTGAGCAGCGTGCCGTCGATATCGCAGAAAACGGCTTTGATGTGGCTGAAGGTGGTGTCCATGGGGGCCTTTCTGGGTTGTGCGGCGGTGTGGGGTGTATTCGCGAACGGCGTACATGGTATACCAAGGCGCGGGCGCGGCCCGTCAAAGCAAAAACCACCACAAAGGTGCCTGTGAACTGCGCCCCGAAACTTGGACTGAATAAATAGCGACTACGCCGCAAGGGCCTGGTTCCGGAACTCCTCCGGCGTCAGGCCCTTCAATCTTACCTGCCTGCGCCGCGCGTTCCAAT
>DBFRZS010000033.1:0-137401 GCA_048501115.1 Collinsella aerofaciens
AACGGCAGGCCCCGCCGACCGATTGCAAGCGGTCGGCGGGGCCATTGTGGCTCTTGACAGCGGATTGGGTCATATGAGCGAAAGCCCGCCAGATCGAGCAAGGTGCCTTCAAGCAAAATGGCACCGAAGGTTGAGCATAAGTCAGCGAGCGGGCCGCATTTGAGACAAGGTGACGTGAAACGAAAGGGCGCTGACCTTCTGGTCGCGCCCTTGAAGTTGAACGTCAGATTGTCCAAATGCGGCCCGCGCAGCGTCGGCCGGTCCGCCGTTCGTTAGAACGGCGGAACCTGAGACGTAACTGTTAGGGCCGCTGACCCATGCCACCCTCGAGGGTGACGGTCTCACCGTTCATGTACTTAAAGTCGGGGCCGCAGAGCTGAACGACCACGCGGCCGATCTCCTTCTCGACGTCGCCGTAATGACCCGCCGGCGGCATATGGACGTTGGCCTTGAACGCCTCGGGATAGGCATCCTGGAAGTTCTCGAGCGCAGCGGTCCAAGCAAGCGGGCACACGATGTTGACGTTGATGCCGTCCTTGCCCCACTCGTTGGCGGCAACGCGGGTCAAGCCGCGGATGCCCTCCTTGGCGGCGGCATAGCTGCACTGGCCGTAGTTGCCAAACAGGCCGGCGCCCGAAGCAAAGTTGACCACGGAGCCCTTGGTCTCCTTCAGGTGCGGATAGGCCTTCTGCATGTACAGATAGGTGGCATACAGACCGGAATAAATGGCCAGGTTAAACTGATCCATGGTGTGGTCGGCGATGGTCACGCCCGAGGCGCTGGCCTGAGCATTGTTGACGACAGCGTCGATGCGGCCGAACTCCTCAATGGCCTTGTCGATGACGTTCTGGACGACAGCCTCGTTGTCCTGACCAGCCGAGACATCGGCCTGAACAGGCAGAACCTTGACGCCGTACTCGGCCTCGAGGGACTCCTTGGCAGCCTCGAGCTTGGCAACGTTGCGGCCGGTAATGACGAGGTTTGCGCCCTCCTTGGCAAAAGCGATATCGATGCCGTAGCCGATGGAGCCAGCGGAGCCGTCCTTAAGCGTGGCCTTGCCGCCGCCGGTGACGATTACGGTCTTACCAGTGAAAAGTCCCATACAAAGTCCTTTCGAATCGCGACGGGCACGCCCGCCGACTGCGCGCATCCAACTTCACGCGCCAAAAGCTGAAATGCAACTTTAGCGGGTTCAAGTGAAAAATAAAGGCTGCAGCAGGCGAACGGCGCAACGTCTTTCGGCGAAGGGAATGTCAAGCACAAACCAAATAAAGAGGCCGATTTTTTGTTATCCATGCGAGCCATCGAACACGTTTTGAAACTTTGCTGCAGCGCGCGGGATGTCGGCGCGAGACTTTATCATAGGGTGACAAACAACGATGAGGAGCACATGCCTATGACAGACGAGCTGGACCCCCAGACTCAGCAGCATATTGATGATTCAACAGACGTCGCCGCAGATACTGACGCTGCGACATGCAATGATACCGACGTCGACAACGCCACTCTGGATAACGGCGCTGCGACGGAAGTCCCTACGGCCGAAGGCGCCGGCGAGCAAAACGACGATTCGGCCGCTCAGGACGACGTCCCCGAAAAGGAAGCCGCCCCGCAAGCAGAAGGCCCCATCGAGGTATCTTCGGAAGAAGAGCTCGATGCCGTCATGGACTCCATGATGGACGCCGTCAAAGCGATGAAAGACGCCGTGGCCGACGCCAATGTTGACGCCGAAGAAGAGGAGGCCGCCGAGGCCGCCTCGACCTTCGTGCCCGGCGAAACCCCCGTTGCCGACCAAGGCAGCACCCTGCCCTCGTTCCTGCAGCTTGAGCACCCCACCATTGGTGCGGACGCCGTCGATCCGCATGCAGCGGGCTTTTCTGTCATCGAAGGCGGCACCGGCAACATCGCCACGCCGCAGACGCCCGATGCGGGCACGGCAAACGCCGCTCACCCGACCGCCCCGCATGCCCCCGCAGCCAGTCGCGATCTGGGAAGCGCCGTCTCAAACACCGCCAACGCCGTAGGCACTTTTATCGCCCAAGGCGCCTCGGCCATGCGCGAAATGAACGCCGCAAAGAAGGCACTCGCGGACGCCCGTGCTCACCTGGCCGAACTTGAGCAGCGCATCGCCGATCAAGGCGAGGAACTCGAGACACGCCAGGATATCGCAGGCCGCTACGACCAAATCGTCGCCGAGCAGCGCCAGACTATCGAAACGGCACAAAAGGCCGCCGCGGCAACAGAAATCGGCCGCGATACCCATGCTGCCAAGGCAACAGAGCTCAAGGCGCAGCTCGAACAAATGAAGGAAGAGGACGACGCCACCGAGCGGCGTCTCAAAGCCGCACTCGATGCCGTGGAGGCGCGCGAAGCCAGCTCGCGCGAGACCGGTAACCGGCTCGTTCGACGCCTCGAGGATTCCAAGCGCATCCGCGACAAGGTGCAAGCTGAGCGCGATGCCGGCGTTGCCGCAGCGCAGCAAACCGTCGACGCCACGCGTGCTCAACTCGAAACGCTGCGCCGCGAGTATGCCGAGCTGCAGCGCAATCCTTCGGCGAATCCCGCCAATTACACGGTGCGCACCAGCGAGCTTTCGATGCAGATCTCCGACACGGCCGATGCCCTGCGCAAAGCCGAGGAAGATGTCCCGCACATCACCGCCGATCTTGAGCACTCGCTCGCGGCCGCCGAGCACGCCGTCGAGCAGGCGCAAGCCCCCATCGCCGACGCCAAGCGCGCCCATCAGGCCGTGACGGCCGAGGCCGATGCCGCGCGCGATGAGCTGCAGACCGCAAAAGCCGCCGCCGCAACGCGCCAGCGCGAGCTGCGCGAGAAAATCGCCGCCGAGGACAAGGCACGTCGAGAGCAAGAGCAGGCTATTGCCAATGCCCAGGCGGATGTAGCGCATGCGCAGTCGATCATCGAGCAGGCGACCGAGGTGCACGACCATCCCGAGATTACCGAATCGCTCGCAGGCTCCTTGGCCCGCGATAAGGCCGAGCACGCCGAAACCGAGCGCGAAGTGGCTCAACTCGAAGCCGCCGAGGACGACGTGCGCGAGCGTACCCGCGACTCACGCATCAAATTCACCGGAGCCATCGTCTGCATTGTCGCCGTGATTCTGGTGATCATCCTGGTCTGGCTCTTCGCAAGCAAGTAAACCAGCTGCCAAAAAGCGCTCACCGCAACTTATTTAAATCGGCGCAAGGCAACCTACCCCTCTTGCACCAATCTCTTGACATAAGGAGTATCCCCAGGTGCCGGCACAAAAGGAACGTCCCCAAGTGCCAACAACGGCAACGCCAATGTTTTGGCGAAGTCAGCGAAAACGCCCCTAAGCGAGCAAGGTGACGTGAAAGAGGAGGGCATTGACCTTCTGGTCATGCCCGACGATTGAACGTCAGATTGCCGCTTAGGGGCGTTTGCAGCGTCGAGCAGTTACGCGGTTCGTAGAACCGCGTAACTAACAAATGAGCATGGCATCGCCAAAGCTGAAGAAGCGATAACGTTCTTCGATAGCGGCGGCGTAGGCATCCATGATCTGGTCGCGGGAGGCAAGCGCGCTCACGAGCATCATGAGCGTGGAACGCGGCACGTGGAAGTTGGTGATCAGTGCGTCGACCACGTGATAGGTCGAGCCAGGCATGAGGTAGAGCTGCGTTGTCGCGTTCTCGCGTACCACGATGTCACCGCGGCCGAGCGTGTCGGCGCCATCCTCGCGGCCTTCAAAATAGCGCGCCGTCACGGCCGGATCGGACACCGGCGCGTCTGCGTCAAACGCGCTCTCGAGCGAGCGCACCGCGGTGGTGCCGACGGCGATCACGCGATGTCCCTCGGCCTTCGCCTTATGCACGGCGTCGACAACTTCCTGCGACACGTGGTAGCGCTCGGTGTGCATCACATGCTGCGTGGGATCGTCCTCCTCCACCAGACGGAAGGTATCGATGCCCACCTCGAGCTCGACGGCGGCAAACTTCGCACCCTTGGCCTCGATAGCGGCCATAAGCTCGGGGGTAAAGTGCAGACCCGCCGTGGGAGCGGCAGCCGAGTGCTCTTCCTTCATGGCGTAGACGGTCTGGTACTTCTCGGGATCGCCCTCGTAATCGGTAATGTAGGGCGGCAGCGGCACGTGGCCGGCAGCATGGATGGCCTCGTCGAGCGTGCGCGGCTCGCCGGCGGCATTGCAACCGGCCGGCTCAAAGCGCACCAGACGGCCACCGCGGCTATCGGTGACAAAGTCGATGACCTCGGCCGTCAGCACCACGGGAGCCCCCTCGGGCGCATGGGCGCCACCGGCGCGATACTCAATCTGAGCACCGGGCTTCAGGCGCTTACCCGGCTTGACCAGGCACTCCCAAACATGGCCCAGCGGATCCACATCCTCGCGGCGCTTGAGCAGCAGCGTCTCGACCACGCCGCCCGAGCCGGCCTTGCGACCGATCAGGCGGGCCGGCATCACGCGCGTCTTGTTGATGACGAGCACATCGCCCGGCTCGATATAGTCGATGATGTCGCGAAAGATGCGGTGCTCAACGGTGCCGCCATGCTCCAGCGGCGTTCCCGCCTGGGAGCCCTTGCGATCAACCACCAGCAGGCGGCAGGAGTCGCGCGGCTCGGCAGGCGCCTGGGCGATGAGCTCTTCGGGCAGGTTATAGTCAAAATCATCGGTACGCATCTTTGCCTCTTTCACAAAGCGCGTCAGTCGAAAAAACGGCTGACGCGCACATCATTCTCCCCTGTATCCTATCAGCTTGTTGAGAGAAATATAGTATGGAAACAGATTTGCGACTGTTTTCTCAACGCCCCGCTACTTAAGCGTTGCGTACATCACCGCCTTAATCGTATGCATGCGATTCTCCGCTTCTTGGAAAACACGAGACTTATCGGACTCAAAAACCTCGTCCGTGACTTCCATTTCGGTAACTCCAAACTTCTCAGCAATTTCGGCACCAACAGTAGTATTAGTATCGTGGTAGCTCGGAAGGCAGTGGAGGAAAATCGCCTCGGGCTTTGCCATAGACATCACCTCAGCGGTCACACGATACGGCGACATGAGCTTAATGCGGCTTTCCCACAGCTCTGCGGGCTGACCCATGCCAACCCAAACATCCGTGTAAATTACATCGGCATCACGAGCGCCTTCCTCAATATCCTCTGTAATGGTAATCGTCGATCCATGCTCGGCCGCAATACGACTACATTCTGCAAGGAGTTCAGGATCATAGGATGTAGCCCCCTCCGAATTTCCCCCGATTGGGCCGCAAGAACAGTAGTTAATGCCGAGCTTAGCGCAAATGACCATGAGCGAATCAGCGACGTTTCCGGCCGCCTTACCAAAAAATGCAAGTTTCCTGCCCTTAATCTCTCCAAACTCTTCACGCATGGTCAGAATATCGGCAAGCACTTGAGTCGGGTGAAATTCAGTAGTCAGCCCATTCCAAACGGGAACCCCAGCTTTTGCAGCAAGCTCCTCAACCTTCGCCTGTTCAAAGCCGCGGTATTCAATTCCGTCATACATGCGGCCAAGGACGCGAGCCGTGTCCTCAATCGACTCCTTTTTGCCCATCTGAGACGAGCCCGGATCCAAATAAGTTACACCCATGCCAAGGTCAAGTGCACCAACTTCGAAGGCGCAGCGAGTACGCGTGGAAGTCTTCTCAAATAGCAAAACAATATTCTTGCCTTCAAGGTATTTATGCGGAACACCGGCACGCTTCATGCTTTTGAAGTTAGCAGAAAGCTCAAGCAGATACTCAATCTCTTCCGTCGTGTAATCAAGCAGCTTCAGAAAACTGCGCCCAGCGATATTAACACCCATATTCGCCATCTCCCATCACAGTGGATTTGCAACTAAATATCTTCGCGCCAGAAGGGCATGCTCATGCAGCGCGGGCCACCACGACCGCGGGACAGTTCCTCGGAGGGAACGACCAAAAGTTCCAAACCGTTCTTGTAGAGCTCATCATTTGTGACAACATTGCGCTCGTAAACACAGACTTTACCAGGAGCAACGGCAAGAGTGTTCGACCCGTCGTTCCACTGCTCGCGAGATGCCTCAACCATATCGCCGGCACCGCACTCAATAAGCTGCACCTTCTCCACGCCAGTAGCCATTTCAAGAATATGTTCAAGCGTGTCATCAATCTCTTGAACAGCGACCATTCCCTCAGAGTCACCACGAGTCAGACGATAAACACGAAGGGTCTCAAAAATACCGGGATAAACTGTGAACTTATCGAAATCCACCATGGTGCAAACGGTGTCAAGATGCATGTAAGCATAGCCGTTGGGGATTTTAATAGCGTAAACGGTATCGATCTCAGAATTCCCAGATCCCCAGAACAAATTCTTTGCAAGCTCCTCAATCGCAGCCGCCTCAGTTCGCTGGCTAATTCCAATAGCCAAGGTATGAGCGTTAATGTTAAGCACATCACCGCCCTCGATATGCCAGGGATTCTTATGGTCGTACCAAATCGGAGTCCCTGCATAATCGGGATGGTATTTGAAAATCGCTTCGTAGAAGGGCACTTCACGATCTCGCTGTTTCCAATACATATGGTGAAGCAGAACGCCTTTGCCCACGGAAGCAAGAGGATCGCGAGAGAAATATGAACTCGGAAGAGGCTTCAACACCAAATCATCGGGCTTCGCATCCTCATTATCCATCATACTAAGCGTAGTCGAAACGCGAGGCAGCTCAAGGTCACGATAACGATACCCCCCCATAGCCTCAAGTACAAACTGATACGAATCTGAAATAGCATCGAGCTTTTCACGAACAGCCTGCTCAAGCATAGGATTGACAATCCCGCTCTCAGCCATAAATGTATCGGTAAACTCAGCGCGAGCCGAGGGGCATGCATCCAGCGCTTCAGCAACGAGTTTCTCCATATAGAGAACCTCAACACCTTCGCTCCTCAGAAGATCCGCAAAGGCATCATGCTCCTTTTGAGCCACATCAAGATAGAAACAGTCGTGAATCCAGACATCCTCGAACTCTTCTGCCTTTACGTTCACAAGGTCACGACCGGGGCGGTGAAGCACAACTTTCTTGAGCTTACCAATCTCGCTGTGTACATTCAGTCCTTTAGACATTCCTGTTACTCCATTTCAGCCATGAAACCTACAGGGCAATAAGTCCCGAGATTGCTACGAATACGATATTGATGAGCGACACGACCAAGAAGAATTTCCAAACGGTCTTCCACCACTGGCCAAGCTTGATCTTGCACACGCCCAAACCCGCTACAAGAATGGCGCTAGTAGGACAGATCAAAGACATCGTCGCGCTACCCATGGAGAGAGCCCACACGGCGGCCTCGGGATTAAGGCCCATGAGTTCGGTCAAAGGTCCAAAAATGGGAGCGGTCAGCGCTGCAAGGCCAGATGAGCTGGGAACCAGAATCGCCAGGAGGTTCTCAACCGCATAAAGAAGCGTAGTAAAGAGAACCGCCGGGATGCCGCCCAGACCAGTGGCGAGCGCATTGAGGATGGTATCGATGATCATGCCGTCAGAGGCAATGACAAGGATGCCACGCGCAAGTCCAACGACAATTGCCGAGAAAGCAAAGTCAGCGATACCCGCAACAAATTCCTGAGCGATGACGTCCTGACTAAAGCCCGCAATAACACCAGCCAACAGGCCCATGGCCAAAAAGACCGCAGAAATCTCGTTCATATACCAGCCCTGGGTCACAAGTCCCCAGATGATAAGGCACATACCAGCGATAAATACCGCAAGCACGCCTTTTTGACGACCCGTAAATTCCGCGTCAAGGGCAGATTCATCGGCAGCGAACTCGACTTTCTTGGCGATATCATCCTCAAATGTGATCGATGACTCAGGGTTCTTCTTTACCCTTCGTGCATAGAGGACAACCCAAGTAATTGCAACGGCAGTCAAAACAACCCAGGCAATCATACGCAGCCACAGCTGGGGGTTGCCCTGAATACCAAGAATACCTTGCGCAATGAGAACATTAAACGGATTAATCGTTGAGGCGATGTAACCCGTGCGCGCTCCAACGAACACGACCATGAACGCCGTCATCGAGTCGAAGCCCATAGCCATCATAATTGGCATGAAGATCGCAAAGAACGGGAGAGTTTCTTCCGCCATGCCAAAGCTCGTTCCGCCCAATGCAAAGAGAACCATCGCAATAGGAATAATTAGAATGTCTTTGTTCTTAAAGCGGCGAACGACACGACCCATTCCGCTCGTGATAGCGCCCGTTTTAGTAATAACCTGAAACGAACCGCCCACAATCAAGATGAATGCAACGACCTCAATTGCCTCTTGTATACCGCGCGTTGGAGCCTGAAGAACATCGAAGACGCCTTGTCTGAGATCTACTTCATCCCCGGTTTCCTCGTCAATATATGTCTTTTCACTCTGCTCATACGTACCTGCGACAGTGACTTCACGACCGTTCACCTCCTGACGCTGATAGGACCCAGAGGGAACAATCCACGTGAGAACAGCGAAGATGACCATAAGTGCAAAGATGATCGCATATACGTGCGGGACCTTGAACTGCTTGATGCCTTTCGAACTTTCCGCTGCCATATCTCCTCCTTCATTCCTTTTCCCATCTATCCAGCTGGCACCATAAATGTATGAGGTTGCTCAGCGGTGGTCGGCCAACCATCGCCATCGTGTCGCTTTTCACCTATGAACGGCAGCTAAAGTGACGTTATTAATCAATCTGATATTTAAAATTGATGTTATTTATCAATTACATACGTCTTTTAACTTTTCCGCAACACAACAAGGAACCTGCCTTAGCCTTATATAAAAACCAGCAGGACAGGAGACAGACATGCAAGGCGTACACATAACAAATGAAATCGGTCATTTAAAAGCCGTACTTGTCCATCGACCTGGAGCTGAAACACAAAACTACCCTGATGCCGACTTCAGCCAAGTTTTCTCCCTGCGAAAATGGAGCGATCGTTTTGACCTCGACAAAGCAATATATGAGCACGATTCCATGGTTCAATTGCTTAAGAAGCATGGCGTAGAAACCATTGAAATTAGGGACCTTCTCGAAGACTCACTTGAAACTGAGCCCCAATCACTTAAATATTTTATTGATGACTACCTCCGTTGCAGCGGAGCAACAGGCAGAGAGTTCCTCGAGACAATAACCCAGCTGTTTGAGAACGCTAAGAACACCCAGGAATTGGTGAATATAGTACTTAACGGCATTCGCTTTGGAGACACTGAGCTATGTTCAAACCAGTCGGAAACACTACGAGCGCTCGTGCACGAGCAATTTGACCCCGCCTCGCTCTTGGTCAATCCCCTCAACACGCTTTTTTTCACTCGTGATCCTGCTGTGGTAGTCGGAGACGGCATCATCCTAAATCATATGTATTGGCCTGAGCGTGATCGTGAGGTCGCCTTATACCGGCAGATATTCACCCACCACAAGATCATGGGAGAAACCCCAGTATGTGATTTGAACAGGAGTAGTTACCATATCGAAGGCGGAGACATTCTTGTTATCAGTGCTAAGACAATTTTAGTTGGAATCTCTGACCGAACTGAACCCGCCGCCGTCGAGTCACTTGCAAAAGAGCTCCTGACCTCAAATAAATTCCAGACCACCGAGCTAATTGCGATTCGAGTCCCCTCTGACGGGCTGCGTATCCACCTCGATACGTTCATAAGTAGAATTGATCACGACGCGTTCCTCATCGATCGTGAGATATGCAATGCCGTTGATGCATACAGCATTCAACTAAAACGATCCGGAAAGGGCCTTACGATCACTCCTATCGATCGCACGATTCCGGAAATACTCTCTGCAGCCTGTTGCGAACCAATAAAAGTAATTGACTGCGGAGGCGGGAATCAAACCGCCTACGAAAGAGAGCGCCGGAACAACGCAACGTCTATCCTTGCGCTCTCGCCAGGAAAACTATGCGTATATGAAGAAAACGTTTGGACCAACGAAGCGCTTGAGAAAGCAGGAATGGAATTATTCCCGTTATCCATTGACGAGCTCACCAAAGGCTATGGTGGCACAAACTGTCTATGCCTCCCTCTGTGGCGAGAGGATCTATAGCCATGGGCTTCGGGGCAAATATTCGTAAACTCCGCACCATGGAGCATCTTGGTCAGGCGCAACTTGCAGAGATGTTGGGGGTATCTAAAGAGACCGTTTGTCGTTGGGAAAAAAGTCGGTATGCCCCCCGTGAGCGCCATATTGAAAAGTTACAAGCGCTCTTCGGTTGCACCCGCGATGAACTTGTTGGCGAGGAAAACGGTTTGGCCGTAAAGCTCGCAAATAAAAGAATCGTCACCGACGAAGACCCTGCTATCCACGAAATGGAGGGCGCATTTCCCGTCATCGATATCGAATCTCAAAAGCGCCGCATCACGCACAGCCAACAAAATGCTTGCGCGCCTGTAGACGTAGCCAAGCGTCACCCACATAGCGTTTTCGTTAAAATCAAAGGTGACGAAATGTCCCGCATTTACCCTCCCGGCAGCTTACTACTTGTCGATACCACCGCAAAGCCTTGGAACGGCTGTGCTGTATTGGCGCTCGCAGACGGTAAAACACCGGTAATTAGGCGATTTGCAGAAGGAAACGACATGATTGTTCTGTCGTCCCATTCATATGCAACAGCAAGTCCGGATCTGATGTTTAACAAACGGAGGATTAGAATCATAGGAGTCGTCGTTTGGTATCAAGCGAGCCACGATCACACGCTTAATTAAATCGACTTTCCCAAAAACGACCGTACCGCACAGACAGCTCAAAGCCCCAGCCCAAATGAACTACTTTTTGGACGCTTTGCGCTCGTCGCGGATGCGGGCGCGGTCCATGGCCGCCTCAACGGCCGAGAAACGGCAGCCGCAGTAGTTCTGCCGATACATGCCCAGCTCGCGCGAACGACGCGTGGCCTCGGGATAATATGGGCGGAAATCGCGAATCACCGGAGCGAGACCGTGGGCGGCGGCCAGACGCTCCAACACATCATTGCAGGTTTCGAACAACTGATACGGCGAGACAGCGAGCGTCGTACCCACAAACTCAAACCCGCGTTCCTGGGCCACACGGCATGCCTCGGCCAGACGCAGGGCATAACATGCGCGACAGCGACGGGGCCGATCGGCGCCCAGCGGGGCCACGCCGGCTTCCCAACGCTCGCGGTCCTCCCCCGCCTCGATAAGCTCGATGCCCCCGTCAGCACACCACCGGCGCAGCTCGTCCAAGCGGCGCTGCCATTCATCGCGCGGTTGAATATTGGGGTTGGTCCAGCAAATCGCGGGCTCAAACCCCTCCTCGCGCAGCAGGTGGACCGGCTCAAGAGAGCACGGCGCACAGCAGGCGTGCAACAACAACGGCTTCATCGACATCTCCTCACCCGAAAAAGCGCACGCCGAAGGACGTGTCCTCGCAGGCGACAATGCGGCGGTCGCGCAAAATGGTCCGCACGTAATACCAGTCGCCCACACAGCCCGACAAATGCAAGCCGGCCGCCAGGTAGCACAGCAGCGGATAGCCCGAAAACGCAAACCCCAGGGCAAACGCCGCCGTCACAACAACCGTCGGCGCCAGGCAAACCGCCATGTACCGCCGGCGCGAATACACAACGCCCTCGGCGCAGGCATAGATCATCGCCGTCTCGCGATTCGCCCCAAAGGTCACTTGCGCGCCCGCAGGCGCCAGCAGCTTAAAAAACACACCGTGCACCAGCTCGTGCACGGCAAATGACGCCGCAGAAACCGCAGCCAAGCCGACTATCCAGCCCACGACAGCCATCCAGCCGCCCGCGTCAGCCGCATCCAAGTCTGCAGGCCCGCCCAGCAGCATAAACACCGGCACCAGGCACACGGCAAACACGCCGACTACGACCATCCCCCACACGAAGCAAGCGTGCAGAAAATCCTCGTCCTCAAACGCATGTATGTTGGAAATCTCATTCATAGCATCTTAGGATAGCGCCCCTGCCACGCACCCGCCCGCATGTGCGATAATGTCGAACGATATGCACGAATTGACCACCGCGCCGCCGAGCCCCGCGCCCGGCCGCGCCCTCACCATATGCGAAGGAGTCCCATGGCATCCAAATACTCCATGAACGACCGTCCCAGCTGGCCTCGCCGCGCCATCGTTACCGCCGGCGAGCCCTACGGCAACAAGGGCCTTCACTTTGGCCACGTTGGCGGCGTCTTTGTCCCTGCCGACTTCTTCGCCCGCTTCCTGCGCGACCGCCTGGGCCGCGAGAACGTCATCTTCACCTCGGGCACCGACTGCTATGGCTCGCCCATCATGGAGAGCTACCGCAAGCTCAAGGAGAACGAGGGCTACGACAAGTCCATTAACGAGTACGTCGAGTCCAATCACTCCCGCCAGGCCGCGACCCTCAACAACTACAACATCAGCTGTGACATCTACGGCGGCTCGGGCCTTGAGCCGGCTGCGCAGATTCACAACGAGGTGACCGCCGAGATTATCGAGCGTCTGCACGAGCAGGGCACCATCTCCAAGCGCTCCACGCTGCAGTTCTACGATGCCAAGGCCGGCACGTTCCTCAACGGCCGTCAGGTGATCGGCCGCTGCCCCATCCAGGGCTGCAAGTCCGAGAAAGCCTACGCCGACGAGTGCGACCTGGGTCACCAGTTTGAGCCCGAGGAGCTCATCGCGCCCAAGAGCCAGCTCACCGGCGAGGTGCCCGAGCTGCGCCCGGTCGACAACCTCTACTTTGACCTGCCGGCCTACCTCGACTTTATGAAGACCTATACCGCCAAGCTCGCCCAGAACCCGCAGGTTCGCTCCGTGGTCTCCAAGACCATGGAGGAGTGGCTGCTGCCGGCCCAGCTCTACATCCAGAACAAGTTCCGCGAGGCCTTCGATGCCGTCGAGGATCAGCTTCCTGAGCACACCGTGCTGGAGCCCGAGGGCAACAAGAGCAGCTTTACCGTCACCTTCCCCAGCTGGAAGGAGCGCGACGATGCCCACGCCGTGCTCGCCAACGGCGGCGTGCGCTTCCGCAGCGGCAAGGCGCTCGTGCCCTTCCGCATCACCGGCAACATCGACTGGGGCGTTCCGGTGCCCGAGGTCGATGGCGTCTCCGACGTCACCTGCTGGTGCTGGCCCGAGAGCCTGTGGGCGCCCATCAGCTATACGCGTACCGTGCTCGCGCGCGATGCCAAGGCCGCCGGCGTGACCGAGGGCGTCGCCGCCCAGGATGCCGCCCTCATGGGCGAGCCCGCTGCCGACTCCACGCAGGTGCCCGCGCCCACCTACCAGCACAGCTCGCTCGACTGGCGCGACTGGTGGTGCTCTGACGACGCTCAGATCTACCAGTTTATCGGTCAGGACAACATCTACTTCTACTGCATCGCGCAGACCGCCATGTGGGAGGCCCTAGGCTGGGACCTCACGCAGAGCACCGTCAGCGCCTGCTACCACCTGCTCTACATGGGCAAAAAGGCCAGCTCGTCCTCGCAGACTCCTCCCCCGCCGGCAGACGACCTGCTCAACCACTACACCTGCGAGCAGATGCGCGCGCATTGGCTGTCGCTCGGCCTGTCCGAGAAGCCGGTGAGCTTTAGCCCCAAGGCATACGACACGCGCGTGACCGGCAAGGACAAGGACGGCAACGAGGTGCGCGCCTGCGACGACAAGCGCGTTATCGACCCCGCCCTTAAGGAGAGCGCCCTTTTGACCGGCGTGTTCAACCGCCTGGCCCGCAGCTGCTTCTACGGCGTCGCCGTCAAGGAGGGCGACGAGAGCCCCTATCGCAACGGCTGCATTCCGGCCGGTGCCGCCTCTGCTGCCGTGGTCGAGGCTGCCGAGCAGGCCGCCCTTGCCTTTGAACAGGCCATGTACAAGTTCGAGACGCACCGTGCGCTCGCCGTGTGCGACGACTACCTGCGCGCCGCCAACAAGCGCTGGAGCGACGCCTCCAAGGCCGCCAACAAGCTCGAGGGCGAACCAGCCAACGCCGCCATGAAGCAGGCCCTGGTCGACGCCTTTACCGAGCTGCGCGTGGCGACCGTCCTGATGCACGGCATCGTCCCGGCCGGCTGCGAGCTCATCTGCGAGTACTTCGGCATCGATCCGGTCGCCTTCTTTAGCTGGGACAACATCTTTGCCTCCACGGACGAGTTTGTGGAGAGCCTGGGTGAGAAGCCCGGCGAGCACCGCGTGAAGCCGCTGCCCCCGCGCTTCGACTTCTTTAGCAAGCACGAGAGCCAGTACTAGGCAACCGCAACGCGCCCGGGAATGATTATTCTGGGACGGGGATTAAAAAATCATTCCCGGGCGCCACAGTACAGTCTTTTTGGGACGGGGATCATTAAATGATTTTTTAATCCCCGTCCCAGAATAATCATTTAGGTGGAAGGAAAGACGGATGTCCAAGCCGCGTCGTCGTAAGCAGAAAAAGCAGGTTAAGCCCGAGCTCAAGCTTAGGCAGTTTGCCGCCACCGAGCTTTCCGACCAGCTTGCCGCCCAACACTCCGCCGCCGACCTGCCGCGCTTTATGGTCGACACGGTTGCTGGCGCCTATACGCCTGCCGATGCCGAGCTCGTGATCGAAGGCTTTGGCGCCGCGGCCACACGCCCGGTCACGCTGCGCGCCAACACGCTCAAGGCGACCGCCGAGGACATCGCTGCGGCGCTCGATGCCGCCGGCATCGCCCACAACCCCGTTGCCTGGTACCCAGAAGCCTTTATCCTGCCCGAGGCCCAGGTTTCCGATCTGTGGGATCTCGACATCTACCGCGACGGCAAGATCTACTTGCAAAGTCTGTCGTCCATGATGCCGCCTTTGGTATTAGGCGCTCAGGCCGGCGAGGACATCTTGGACATGTGCGCGGCCCCCGGCGGCAAGACGACGCAGATCGCCGCCCTCACCCAGGGCCAGGCGCACCTCACCGCCTGCGAGATGAGCATTCCCCGCGCCGAAAAGCTCGAGGCCAACTTGGGCCGCCAGGGCGCCAAAAACGTGCCCGTCATGCGCATTGACGCGCGCGAGCTTGACGAGTTCTTCCGCTTTGACCGTATCCTGCTCGACGCCCCCTGTACCGGTACGGGCACCGTCATCAGCGGCAACGAGAAAAGTCTGCGCGGCCTCACCGAGCAGCTGCTCGTCAAGTGCGCCCGCTCGCAGCGAGCACTTCTGGACCGCGCCATGGGGGCCCTCAAACCGGGCGGCACGCTCGTCTATTCGACCTGTTCGATCTTGCCGCAGGAAAACGAGGACGCCCTGCAAGAGGCCCTCGACAAGCATATGGACTGCGAGCTCATCCCCCTCGACGGCACGCCAAGCGAAAGCGAAGCGCGTCGCACACAGGATACCGGCGACAAGCCGCATATCGAGTGCAACGCCCTTACCGAAGCCATTGCCGCGGGTCACGTCTCGGCCATTGCCAACGGCATGCCAGGCACGCTGACCATTCCGCCCAGTCGCGACTTTGAGGGCTTCTATATCGCCCTGGTCCGAAAACGCAGCTAGCGCACGGATTCAAAACTCAACAAGCTATCGCCGTGCGCGCCTGTCCTGCTGGTCCTTATGCCGCGCAAGCGCTTCACGCTCCTTGCGCTCGGCCTTTTTGCCCTTAATGGCCGTGACCGCAAAGTAGATGACCGCGGCGGCAACGATTGCGCCCACGCATAGGCCAATCGAGCCTAACATTGCCGAGAATTCCATACCGCGTCACCTCTCTTTTGCATACGGGACATTCAAGATAGCACCTCGATTCCCGCCACCACAGCTCCTTCACGTTCGCCGGTCCTTCAGTCTAACGGATGGCGCGGCGGGGAAAAATCAACTCGTCAAACGATTTAGCATTCGCAATTCCGGCTGCATCGCGCCGGCCACCATCGCATAGAATCGAGCCTCCATGGATACCCTCAACGACCTAAACGAACGCGTCGACGCCTTTGTCGGCACCAGCTCCTTCGACACGCCTGCCGCGGCAAACGACCAAGCTCCCATCGATGTACCCGCCGAGGTTCACGAGGACATCGTCGCCTCGGTCGATTTCTCCGAGGTCGAGCTCGCAGACGAGTTCACCGAGCCCCAGGTAGCCGTGACCCCCAACGGACTGCTCCCCATGGAGCCACTGCCCATCGACGGACGTTTACGCAAGGCGGCCCTTCGCATGCCCGACGAGATCGAGGAGGCCAGCGGCTTTACGCTCTTTGGCCGCCGCATCAAATCGCTCATCTACACCACCGACGTGGCGGTCATCCGCAATTCCAATGCCGACGCCGTGTTTGCCGTCTACCCCTTCACGCCGCAGCCCGCCATTACGCAGGCGCTGCTGACCGTTGCCGAGTGCCCGGTCTTTGTGGGCGTTGGCGGCGGCACCACCACCGGTAAGCGCTCCGTGCAGATGGCGGCCGTCTCCGAGATGCAGGGCGCGGCGGGCTGCGTGGTCAATTCCCCCGCTACCGCCGAGATGGTCGAGCACATCACCAACATCGCCGACATCCCCGTCATCGCCACGGTCGTTCGCTGCGACGACGATGCTCACGCCAAGGTGCGCGCCGGAGCCAAGATCCTCAACATCGCGGCCGGCAAGAACACGCCGCAGGTCCTGCGTGAACTGCGCGAGCACTATCCCAACCTGCCGCTCATCGCACCGGGCGGCAAGACGCCCGAGAGCATCCGTGAGACCATCGCTGCCGGCGCCAATGCCATCATCTGGACGCCGCCTTCGGCCCAGCAGCTTCAGACCGACATGATGCAGCGCTATCGCAAGATGAAGGAAGACGCCACGCCCGTCATCTCGCGCGACGATGTGCCCATTATCGACCAGGTCGCCGCCGCCGAGGTCAGCCAGGTCGAGAACATGAATCCCGATGTGCCGATCCCCGACGAAGTCATCGAACGCGTCGCTTCGATCCACGATCATATCGAGGAACGTCGCGCCAACCGCGGACTCAAGCCCTCGCTGCACGGCTTTTTCTTCCGCGGAAAGAAACGCTAGCCGCAACAGAAAAAGGCCCGTCCCGCAAACAACGGGACGGGCCTTTTTCTGTTATCAAGTGTCAGGAGGGACAGGCGCAGCCGTTAAAACCGTCAGCCAGCCCACAAACGCTAATCCACGCGCTTGTCGCCCATAAAGAAGACGGCCACCGTGCCGGGGCCGGTATGCGAGCCAATCAGGGCACCGATGCTATTGATCTCAATCTTGCCTTTGAGCTGCGGAACCTGTTCCTCTATCAGTGCCGCAACGGCCTCGGCGTCCTCGCGGCACGCCGAGTGCGACATGATGCACTTGCCCGAATAGTTCGCGCCGTCCTGCACATGCGCCATCACGGTCTTGGCCATCTCGGAAATCGCGCGCTTCTTGGTGCGAATCTTCTCGCGTGGCGCCAGCTCACCTTCGCAATCGACCGTCATAAGCGGGCAAATCTTAAGCGCCGTGCCGATGATCGCGCTCGCGGCCGAAATGCGACCGCCGCGCAGGTAGCTCGACAAATCGGTCGAGAAGAACCAGTGGTGCAGGTTGAGTTTATGCTCCTCAATCCAAGCGGCCGTCTCGTCGAGCGAAGCGCCGCTATCGCGAACGTCGGCGGCACACTCCACCAGCAGGCCAAAGCCCGAAGACGCCGCCAGCGAATCGATGACGCGCCCCTTACCGCCCCGGGGATAGCGATCCGCGAGCATCTGCGCCGCAACGCAGGCCGATCCATACGTGCCCGAAATACCCGACGACAGCGCCAGGTGCAGCACGTCTTTACCCTCGGCAACAAACGGCTCCCAAAACTCCTCGTACTCACCCACGCTCACCTGAGACGTCTTGGGCATGGCGCCCGCGGCAATCTGGGCAAAAAACTCGTCCGGCGTAATCGACTGATACAGATCGTCCGTATAGACAACATCGTCGATCTCGTAATGAAAACACACGACAGGGATATTGCGCGACGCAAAGAACTCACGGGTTCGGTCAGCGGCGGATTCACAGGTCAGGACAAAATCACTCATATGAGGCTCCTTAAGTATTGCTGCGCAAATTATCTCACAGCAAGCCTAAATACGATACAAACGTCCACTATTTACCAATTCGAACCATTTGCATTGAATATCTTTATTATGAACATCCCCACCCCCGCCATGGGCCAACATGGGCAAAATCACCCCCTTCGTCTCCACCCAACCGACACATCAACCTCAACTAAATCGATTTACCAAACCGTTCAGCCGACAATTCAGCCGCCGGCGCAAAATCGAAACAAAGCCGGCGCATACTGATAAACGTTTGACGCTGTTTATCAGTTTTACCAACCATATCGGAAGGTGTTTCATGGTCGCATTCGATCGCAACCCGCAAGACTTTAAGTATCTGCGTCTGCTGTCGAGACAATTTCCCACCGAGCAATCCGCGTTTACCGAGATTATCAATCTCTCGGCCATTCTCAACCTGCCCAAAGGCACCGAGCATTTTATGAGCGACGTGCACGGCGAGTACGAAGCCTTTATGCACATCCTCAACAACTGCTCGGGTGTCGTGCGCGAACATGTCGACGAGATCTTTGGCGACACGCTCTCCTTTGACGAAAAGGGCGAGCTGTGCACGCTCATCTACTACCCGCGCGAGAAGATCGAGCTGGTCCGCAGCCGGCGCGAGGACTCGCCCACCTGGTACAAGACCATGCTCGACCAGCTCATTGTGGTTGCCCGCTCGCTTTCGAGTCGCTACACCCGCTCCAAGGTGCGTAAGGCCATCCCGCGCGATTACGCCTACATCATCGACGAGCTGCTGCACACGCATCCGGATGAGAACAACTACCGCGTGCGCTATCACGAGCGCATTATCGAATCCATCTTGGAGACCGCCAGCGCCGACGACTTTATCGAGTCGCTCGCCTCGCTCATCAAGCGCCTCGCCGTCGACCACCTGCACCTGGTGGGCGATATCTTCGACCGTGGCGGCGGCGCTGCCAAGATTATGGACCGCCTGCTCACCTATCATTCGCTCGATATTCAGTGGGGTAACCACGATCTGCTGTGGATGGGCGCTGCGGCCGGTGAGCCCGCCTGCATCGCCACGGTGCTGCGCAACAACCTACGCTACGACAATTACGAGATCCTCGAGAACGACTACGGCATCTCGCTGCGCGAGCTTGTCGCCTTCGCCGACGCCACCTATACCGCCGGCGAGTCCATCACCCCGCTGATCAAGGCCATCAACGTGCTGCTCTTTAAACTCGAGGGCCAGATTATCCAGCGCCACCCCGAGTTCGACATGACCGACCGCCTGCTGCTCGACAAGATCGACCACGACACCGGCACGGTCACGCTCGCCGACGGCAGCGTGTGGCCGCTCGCGACCAACGACTTCCCCACCGTCGACCCGACGGACCCCTACACGCTCACGCCCCAGGAGCAACACATCATCGACAAGCTCGTGTCCGAGTTTGTCACCGCCGATCATCTGCATCGCCATATCGATTTCCTCTACACCCACGGCTCGATGTACAAGGTCACCAACGGCAACCTGCTGTTCCATGGCTGTGTGCCGCTCAACGAGGATGGCACCTTTAGCAGCATGAACTGCCTGGGTACCTGGCACGCCGGTCGCGATTATCTCGATTTTTGCGACCGCATCGCCCGCCGCGCCTGGCGCGTGGGCGACCGCAACGCCCTCGACTGGATGTGGTACCTGTGGATCGGCTTTAACTCACCCGCGAGCGGACGCCTGGTGCGTACCTTTGAGCGTGCCTATATCGCCGATAAGAGCACCTGGGCCGAGCCGATGGACCCATACTTTACGCTTACCAAGTCGCCCTCGCTCTGCGACGACATCATGCGCGAATTCGGCGTCGCACCCATGGCATGTTCGCCGACCGGCCACATCATCAACGGCCACACGCCCGTTAAAACCACCAAGGGTGAGCAGCCCATCCGCGCCGAGGGCAAGCTACTGGTCATCGATGGCGGCTTCTGCCGCGCTTACCATCCCAAGACGGGCATCGCCGGCTATACGCTCATCTCGAGCTCGCGCGGCTGCCGCCTCAAGTCGCACCGGGCCTTTACGACGGTTGCCGAGGCACTCACGCGCAACGTGGACATCGAGAGCGAGACCAACCGTTTTGACCAAGCAGACCGTCGCCGCATGGTGAGCGACACCGATACTGGCGCCAAGATTCGCAGCCAGATCCAAGACCTGCGCCAGCTGCTCGATGCATATAGAAACGGTGCTATCGAGGAGCGCGCCTAGCACCACCCGCGGGGATTGGCTAAACTTGCTAAGTTTGTCATCCCCGCGGCGCTTCGGCGCCAGCTTAAGGCAGGTACTATGCAAAAGCTCCTTGCGCAGATTATGAAATTTGGCGTCGTCGGTGTCATTGCCACGGTTATCGACTTTGGCATTATGAATCTGCTCCACTACGGTCTGGGCCTCAACATCCTAATCGCCAACACCAGCGGCTTTATCATCTCACTCATCTTTAACTACCTCGCAAGCATGAAATACGTGTTTGCGCACAAGGAAGGCATGAGCCGCCGCCGCGAGTTCATCATCTTTGTCGTGCTGTCCGTGATCGGTTTGGTGCTCAACGACGGTATTGTGCTGACACTCAACGCCGGCCTGGGACTCGAGGCCAATATCGCCAAGATTTGTGCCACCGCACTTGTCATGGTCTACAACTTTGTGACCCGAAAGATCTTTCTGGAGGGCGACGAGACCAAGTAACTCGCAACCTTACAGCCTTACGATGCCCACGGACAATGCGTGCTCAGCGCAGTATCGCCCGTGGGCATCGTTCGTTTACGGGCAAATTCTCAACGTTTGCGGATTGACTCTTGAAAATTTGACGAGTTCGTATAGTTCTTGGCAAAGACCTTACGTTTCCCTTGTAAAAGCTCTAAAGTATCCTCTGCTCGATTCATCAACGCATTGGATGTGATTACGTGCGCAAGGCGCTGGCACAACCTCATACCAAGCAGTTCCTCAAGTTTGCCGTCGTGGGTCTTATCTCCTTTGGCATCGACTGGGGCATGCTCATTGCGCTCGTCGAGCTGTTCCACCTCGACTTTTTGATGAGCACCACGGTTTCGTTTATCACGTCCGTCGTGGTCAACTACTGGCTCAGCATGAAGTACGTGTTCGACCACCGCGAAGGCATGAGCCGCAAGCGCGAGTTCACGATCTTCACCATCCTGTCGGTGATCGGCCTGGGCCTCAACGACCTGTATATGTTTGTGGGCGTCACGTTTTTGAGCATCGGCTACCAAGCCATGAAGGCCATCGCCACGTTCCTTGTCACCTGGTACAACTACTTCAGCCGCCGCTTCTTCCTCGAGGGCGCACGGTCGTAGTCGATTCACTATTTGCTTGAATGTATAACCGGTTGGAATTCCCGTTCCAACCGGTTTTTTGTTTGCAGAGAGACCCGGCGACCCAGTCCCATTCGCATGAAAAACGGGCGGTCCGGATGTTGGCCCGAACCGCCCGTCTGGCGCGCTATGTCGAGGCCTCTAGCCCGTTACGTAATACCAAACGACGTTGTCGTCATTGGAGAGAACGTAGTTACTGCAGGCCGTCATGGGCGTTGTGCCGTTGACGGAGTACATCCAGCCGCTCGTGCCGCCGTGCTGTTTCTCGGCCAAACCACCAATCGCGGAGACATACGTGCCGTACGACGAGCCATGTGCGTTGACAGAAAGGCCCAGCGCGCACAGGGCATCGTAGACAGTAGCGCCTTCGTTAAAGGTAAAGGTGCCACCAGAGGACACAGGATTGCCCACAGCGCTCGATGTGACCGAAACCGTCACCGTAACGTAGTTAGACTCCTGTGAGCCGCTCTGGCCGCCCGAGGAGGCGTTTCCACCATTAGAGGATGAGGCTCCATTAGACGACTGGCCACCGCCCGAAGAAGCACCGCCAGACACATTGGAAGTATCACCGGCTCCCGTATTTTGGGCAGCAGATTTATCGCCAGACTTCTTGCCGTCCTGGTCCTCAGACTTCTTGCTATCCGACCTTTTATCCGATTCCTTGTGCGAAGACTCGGAATCGTCCTTGGACTTGGACTCATCTTTTGCGTCATTCGATGACTTGGAATCCTTGGAACTGGCCTCGCCCGAAGCGGCAGACGAGCCAGACGCCTTGGTGTCCTTGGTGACGACGCTCTCCCCCGTCACAGTCTGAACGATCCAGTCAATGGACCAGGCGCCGCTCTCGGAAGGATGGACGAAGCCCAGCGATATGACAATCAGCGCAACGCACGCGGCGGTCAGGACGCCAGTAAGCGCCTTCCGTCGAGGGGCGGACGCCGTCGAAGCGGCGCCCTGTTGCTTTGAATCGTCGAACTGAATGAACGAGGAATCTGGTTGCTTGGGGTCAGCGTCCTTGGATTTATTGGACACAGCCCTCACCTACCGACGTTTGGTGAACACGAACACGCCGACGATGGCGAGCGGATTGGTGCCAGTCTCCTGCTCGGAAGCACTAGAGGACTTCTTAGCAGTGGTCGTGGAAGCAGCGCCCGTATCGGACTTGGAATCGGACTTCTTGTCGGACTTGCTGTCCTTCTTGTCAGACTTCTTGTCAGACTTCTTCTCGTCCTTCTTGTCGGACTTATCGGAGTCCTTCTTGTCGGACTTGTTGTCCTTGGTCTCGGTCTTGGTCGACACCGTCGTCTTGGTCGTCGGCTTATGACCCGGGGCGACAGCGCCGCCCTTCGAGCCGGAGCCGGAATCCGTGCCAGTGCCAGTGCCAGAACCAGTACCGGTACCAGAACCGCCGCCGCCATTCGAACCAGCGCCGCCATTACCGCCAGGGTTAACGGCATTCTTGGTCCACTTGGCATACAGCGTCAGATCGGCCGTCACCGGCGTGCTAAAGTCATACGCCTGCGTGCAAGCCTCATCGGTATACCAACCGCCGAAAGTGTAGCCATCGCGCGTCGGATCGGCCGGCTTGACCAGCTTGCCATCGGCCGTAGCAACAAACTTAGTGTCGCAAGCAGACCCGCCGTTGGAGTTAAAGGCAACCGTCCAAGACTCGACAGCTCCAAGTTTAAACAGCGTGCCCGAATCATTAATGTAGTAGAGATTGCCAGAAGCATCGGCAATGACCGGAGAGTCACAGTACTGGTAATGGCCAGCCGCATCATAAATCTGCGTCGCCTCTGCATCGCCGAGCGTATAGCGATACACGCCACCACCAGCAGAGTAGTTGACGTAATCCTTGCTATCCGCGCTGTTAACGGTGAAGTACACATAGGTCTTGCCGCCCTGAACACTCACCAGCGGAGTAGCAGCAATACCGTTGAGGCCAGCCGGCAGCGCCTTGCCGTCGGCAGCAGCGACCATCGTGGTCTTACCCGTCTTCAGGTTATAGAGAACCAGAGCAGAGCCCGTAGCCGTCTGTCCGCCGACAATCAGATTGTCACCAAACACCGCAGGGGCGCTCAGATTATTCGTAAGGCCCAGATCAACCGTCTTCTGTGCACTCAGCACACCCTTCGCCGAAAGCGAAATCACATGAAGCTTTCCGTCGTGCGTCATCTGATAGAAGGTCGAACCATTGGACGGATCGGCAATGCAATCGGCATTTGCGACAGCGCCGAGCTCCATGGTCGAAACGACATCGCCCGTCGTCTTATCAATGCACTTAAGCGTACCCGCGCTCGTAGGAACGATGGCATACTTATCCGTCAAAGCCGCACCAGTCCAGTAATAGCCCTCGGTAGGGTCGATGTTCTGCCAAGAAACTTCGCCCGTGGCAATCTTAATGCGTGCAAAGGAGCCGTTGCCGTAGGTCGCGTTGTAATTCTCGTCATACGAAATATCGACCGAGCCTACATAGACGTACCCGCCGTCCGAAACGACGCTGCAGGAGCTCTGCGTCAAATCCGTCAAACCAGGCGTCAGCCACTTGCAGATCAGCTTGTCTGCAGTAATCGCCTGGACCGCACCGCCGTTGAGCGGAACGATGATAAGGCCATTGGTATAGATCGGACGAGAAGTATAGCTCACCCTGGAGGCAAGCGGCGCAGAGGTAACCTTTTTGCCCGTGGACGAATCGATCTTAATGAGCTCGTTCTCGGTCGCGATGTACACAAAGCCGTTAGCGATGACAGGCTCGCTGCAGTTGGCATACTGCTGACCAGACTCGGCCTTCCAATCGAAGGCCCACTTAAGACCGGCGGCCTGCGCAGGCGTCTTGGAATCCGTTACGGTCGAACCGTTGCCACTGTTGCCGTAGCCGGCCCACTCGGCATCCCAATCAGGAGTCGTCGCGCTCGGGTCCACGACAATCTTGTCGGGATCGGGCATGGCCGAATCGTCGGTGGTATAGGCAAGCGTAACCTTATCGCCGCTCTTGAGCGTAATCTGATTGGCGCAGAGTAAGGAGGGCTCTCCGTTGATATACAGGTGCCAATATTTATTGGTCGCAGCATCCCGGGCATACGGCTTGTGATCGAACGGCGAGTTGATGGAATTGAGGAACCAGTACTCACCACTCTGGGAGCCGTTGTACGTAACGCCCTTGGCCTTCAGGACCGTCTCAATAAGGTTCTGAGCCGTAGAGCCCTCGGGCAGGGAAACATTGCTTGCCGAGCCCCAGCGAGTATTGTTGCCGTTGACATCGGGACCGATAACATCGACAGACCCAAGAACCTGGCCAGGAAGGGCATCGGCGTCAGCACCATACATAAAGGTGACGGCATCGCCCTCTTGGAGCTCATAGGCACCGGCGCCAACGTCGGCGAACTTGCCATTTACATAGAAGCGCCAATAGCTATTAGTCGCAGCATCCCAGCCATAGGACTTACTATCGAACGGCGAAGTAATGCCGTTGAGGAACCAGCCCCAAGACGATTCGCCAGCATCGAGAGTAAGACCGGTCTGCTCAAGGAGATCCTTGGCAGTAGAGCCCGCCTTGAGACTCGTCTGGCCCGTCGAAGCCCAAACCTGCTGCTTGCCGTCCTTGTCCTTACCAAGGACCTGAACGGAAGCATGGACGGAATCGGACGGCAACTTGTCGCCCCAGCCACCGTAGAACCACGTAACGGTATCGCCAGCATGAATGGTGACATTGTCTGCCGTGTAGTCGCTCGACTTGCCGTTGATGAACAGCTGCCAATAGGTCGAATAATCTTGGGGCGTACCCAGCTCAACACCGTTGTACTTAAGGCTCAGAATGAAGGAGCCAGCAGCAACGGCGTCGATGTCATTCGCCTCAAGCGCGACCTTCGTAAGGTCAAGTGCGCTCGAACCGGACGTCACCACATACTGCGCGTTATCGACCCAAGTCTGAGTCTTGCCCTGGGCATCGCGACCAATGACGGTCACATTTGCGGCAACCTGATCCTTAACGACAGGGGATGCGCTACCACCCGTAAAGGCAAACTCAATCTTCTGCCCCGGGGCGAGCTTAACGCTGCTCGCGCCAACCGAGGAAGACGCGCCGTCGACGAACAGCTGCCAGAAGGCATTAGTCGTCGGATCGTAGGCAAGCGTGCGGCCATCTGTCGGGGACGTGATGCTTTTGAGGTAGAAGCCGTATGCCGTGTTCGGTTCGTAATCCGCTTTAAAGCCCGTCTTCTGCTGCAGCTTAACGAAGGCATCCGCAGCCGTCGCGCCCTCGTCGAGCTTGAGCTGCGTAGGTGCCACCCAGGTCTGAGCCTTGCCGTCGGCATCGGTGCCGATAATCGAGAACGAGACCTCGACTTGCTTCTTGGCGACATCGCCGGTTTCTGTCGGGTTCTCTGTCTGAACGGCAGCCGCGGCGGCAGATCCTGCTTGGCCAGCGGATGCCGCTGAAGACTGCTCGCTCGCGACAGGGCTCTCCCCCGTCGCCGAGCCTTCGTCGCCAGTTGCTGCCTTTGTTGCGGCGGCACTAGCTGCAGGCGCGCTCCCAGAATCCGAAACTTCGGCGCCGCTCTGCTCAGCGGCACCGCCCGCAAGCGCTGCGTCCTCGCCCGGCGTCGTAGCCTGAGCCACAGCCTCGGCAATGCCCTCGGCGCCCTCGGCCCACAGCTGAGCCGGCGTGGTGCCAAAGGCCATCGCGAAGGCCAGGAATGCCACCAGGCCGCGCTTGGCTACGCCGCGTGCAATCGCGCCACGGCGATGCAGCGAGGCGCGCTAGCGCTCGTCCTCAAACATATCCGTTTGTCCCCCATTGTCTGTACTTGGAGCATTGCCCAGCGGCTGCCCCACGTCATCGCGCATGTTACGCTCGAGTTCCCCCATCGGGGTCCCCCTTCCCTCCAGAGCCCTATGCACACCGGCGGCATACGCCGCAGCCGCATGCAAGATGGGAGGCGATCCGACTTAACCTTAACGACTCGGGCGCGCCGTCCGATCTGCGACGCGAACATCCCGAGCCAAGAGGAATTACGGTTACTGGTACAGCCGGGGACTTGCACCCCGATTCCCCCAAACGCGCAGGAAAACCGCGCATTCGTGCGTCTCCGCACCACCATCTAGGCCATCGATTATTACCGTCAAAATGGTATCACGCAAAAGGGCCTCGCACGCAGGCGAAGCCCAAGGTAAAAGCTATTGTTTGCGATAGGAAAATGCGGTGACGGCCGCAGCCTCTAGTGCTTGCCGCCGTGACTGTTGAGCCAGATATTGCGGCCCAGCATAAGCGCCAGCACCAGCGCGCTCACGTAGCCCATAAAGCCAATGACCGGGATACCAAACACAACCGGCTCGATGCGCGCGTAGTACACCACCGACGAACCGATAAACAGACCGGCGATCACAATTGCCATCGACATGCGGTCGATAATTCCACCCAGCTGTCGCAGCGCCTTATCGCTGCTCATGATCTGCGTGTTCACCTTAAGCTGGCCGCGTGTGAGCATGCGCGAAGCCAAGCCCAGATACTCGGCCGCCTCGAGCGAGCCCTTCGCCGCGCGATAACTGCTCGCTGCAAAGTCGCGGCTCATCTCGCGCATGCGGGCGTAGGTGCTCTTCTCGTTTTTGATGTGTGTCTGGATGATCTGGATCATGTTGACGTTGGGCATGTACTCGGTCAACAGGCCCTCGAGCGTCACCATGCCGCGGGCGAACATCGTCACCACGCTCGGCAGCTCAACGTCATTTTTGCGCGCGAGGTTTAACAGCGAAGTCAAAAACTCACCGATATCCAGGTCCTTAAGGTCAAGGCCCGCAAAGTCAGCCACGATAAAGTCCAAATCGGACAAAAAGGCCGAATGATCGAGCTCAGCCGAGTCGCCACGCGTCACGGCGAAGCGCATGAGCGAATCCTTGAGCTTTGGCACATCGCCCTCGGCCACGGCAAAGATCATATCCTTGACGATACCGCGGTCGTGGCTCGACATGCGTCCGACCATGCCCAAGTCGATAAAGTAAACGATGCCGTCCTTGAGGATGATATTTCCCGCATGCGGGTCGGCATGGAAAAAGCCGTCGTCGAGCACCTGCGTCGAATAGTCCTCGACAATCGCCGAGCCGATCTTTTCCAAGTCATAACCCTCGGCCACCAAGCGTTCAGGATCGGCGATCGAAATGCCGTCGACGTAGTCCATAACCACCACGTGCTCGGTGCACAGGTCCAGATAGGATTTAGGGCACGTCACGCCATGAACGCTCTTATGGAACTCGTAGAAGTCGTTGAGGTTTTTGGCCTCGGCCAAAAAGTTGGTCTCCTCGCGAAACGAGGTCCACAGCTCCTCGACTACGCCGTGCAGGTCAACGAATTGATCGGTGTTGACGAACTTGGAAACGATACGCACCACCGAGCGGATGATATCGATGTCCTGTGCCATAACCTGCTGCGCACCGGGGCGCTGCACCTTAACGGCCACGTCCTCGCCCGTCACCAGACGAGCGCGGTGCACCTGCGCGAGTGATGCGCTACCAAGCGGATTGGGGTCGATCGCATCGAACATCTCCCCCAGGCGCAGGCCGTATTCCTCTTCCAAGCAGCGGAGCACTACCTCGTACGGCACCGGCTCCACGTCGGAGCGCAAGCGGCGCAGCTCATCGCAAAAGCGTTGCGGCAGAATCTCGGACCGGTTGGCCAAAATCTGCCCCATCTTGACGAACATGGGGCCGAGCTCCTCGAGCAGGCGGCGCAAACGAACCGGCGTGAGGTTATCCCACACGCGGTACTTTTTGACCAGGCGAACAATCTGCCCAATGCGTTCGCGACGACCCGCCGGCGTGAGCTGGTATTCCTCGTCCGGCGCCATCGCGTCGGGCTCCTCGGGGACCATATCGACAGCGCGCGGCTTTTTGCGAGCGCCCGAGACGGCGGCATCGACCTCGTCGACAACCGCCGCCTCGTCACCCAAGGGATCTAGATTGTTGTAATCGGTGGTGGAATCTGCCATCTGCGCTGCTACTCGGCCTCTTCGGTATCCTTCGCATCGTCGGGCTCAACAGACTCAACGGGCACCGAGGTCACGTTGTCCTCGACCGAATCGACGATGTCGCGCACATGAGCCAGGAAGGCCGTGCGCTCGGGCGCGGTCATAACGCGGACGCGAGCCAGAATGAGCTCGTCGAGCACGCGCTGGGCCGCGGTCTCGCCCTGCATGCCCAAGCGCTCGGTCAGATCGGAGATGGTACCGCCGGCCTGCTCGAACATGTCGGACACACTGCGGGCGATATCGGGGGTGGTGGTGTCCTTGCGGACCTGCTCGCCCTTGGTGTTAAGGTCGTCGAGGACCTTCTTGCCGCCTTCGACAGCAACGGCGGCAGCGCCAAAGCCCACGTTAATGGCGCCGTTAACAAGCTGATCGAGTTTCATAACCATGGCTATCTCCAATCACAAACAACTGCATTGGCGTTCTTGTACCCAAGATTGAGCGAAAGCGACAAAGCGTTTTAGCGCTATTCGATCGACGGGAAATCCCTACCTCACGTTGTCATTCATCGCGAAAGAGTTCTTCATGGCGCAGCTCGTGGTGTAAAGCACCTTGCCCAGCAGGGCATCGGTCTCCACGCGAACACGCTCGGCAAAGGCCTCGTTGGCGCGTGCAAGCTCGGCAGGCACCTCGACCTCGGGCAGAGCGGCTACGGCAGCGTCGACGTCATGGATCTGCTTGTGGCCCATGCCACCGATCTTCTCCTGATAATCCTCGACCGCGCGGCCGCACTCATGGAAACGGACGTCGGCCAGGGCACCGATCAGGCGGTTGGCCCAGTAGAAGTTTTCGGACGTCACGCGAGCCTGCGTGTCGGCATAGTACTCGGGCATGGTCTCGACGTTGGCGTACAGCGGAACCAGCGCGTTAAACGAGTTGGAGCCAAAGGCCATCCACTGCACGGCGCGATAGGCCGGCTGCGCATAGGGACGCAGCTGCAACACGGCGAGCTGGCTGTTGCGGTTGATGCCGATGGGGCGATAGGCGCCGCGCGTGGCGGGCGTGCCCTTGCTGCCGTAGCAGTCGTACTCCGTGCCCTGGTAGTGGCTCGAAAGCACGTACTTGATGTCCTCGATGGTCACCTTGCGCTCGGGCACGCGGCTCCAGGGGATATCGTCGCTCTCGGGCGTGTAGTCGGCCTCGGGACCATCCCACACGTCGCTGGGGTTGAGGCAGCGCTGCATGTACCACGCGCGCGGCGTGTTGTAGACATGGTCGCTGTCGCTGTGCGAGCCAAAGGCCTCGCGCGGGTTAAAGACCGTCGCCGGACCGTCGCCCTCGACGCCCAGCGTCAGGTCCAGATGCCACTCGGCCATCCAGGAGCGCAGGTCGGCCGAGCACATGTGGTCGGTCTGGGCGCCCTCGGCGTCATCCAGGTCAAAGCTGTCGATACCCAGCTGGTTGGGCATGGTCACATAGGCGTCGTCAGGCACGCGCTTGGCAATCCAGTGGTGGCCGCCGATGGTCTCGAGCCACCAGATCTCGTCCACGTCGCTAAAGGCGATACCGTTGTTCTCGTAGGTGCCGTAGCGCTCGAGCAGGTCGCCCAAGATACGCACGCCGTCGCGGGCGGACTTGGCATACGGCAGCACCAGGGTCACCATGTCCTCCTCGCCCAGGCCACCGGGCTGCGCCGGCACATAGCCGTCCTCACCCTCGTTGCCCTTGGCGGGCACGTAGTCCACGAGCGGATCGGCGCCGCGGACGCGCTCGTTGGTGGTAAGCGTCTCGGTTGCGGACATGCCAACATTGAGCTCGTTGAAACCGGCCTCGGCCCAGATACCGTGGCCCGGGACAACATCGGGGACGCTCGTATAGCGCATGGGGTTATCGGGCAGCTCAACGGTCAGGTGGCTCAGGACGCTCGTGTAGACACGCGGCTGCTCGTCGGGATGCACTACGCGCATGCGCTTGGGCTCAAATACCCCGTTGGACGAGTCCTCGTTACGCGCGACCAGGGTCGACCCGTCGTAGCTTGCGTTTTTACCGACCAGAATCGTTGTGCACGGCATGCGCATCCTCCTTGAGCGAAGAAATCAAACGGCAACAGTGTATCGCTTCGGCGCAGAAAGGGCGAAACCACGGCCTCGGCAGCCCCCGTGGTCAAAAAATGCCAAATATGAGTACTGTCACAAATTTAGTGGCAGCAAATTGCACTGTTCCGGGCGCCGGGAATCCTCACCTGTCCAAAAACTGAGTCTAGTAATTCCCCATACGTCCAATAAAATTGGCTCTTTAACGATATTACTTATCGCTAAAGAGCCAAAATGATCTCAAACATATGTGACTAACTTGGCAACAGTACTCATATTTGGCATTTTTTGACCACAGGGTATCTAACCAACCCCCTAAACAGCCTCCAAACGCCTATTTTACCGCGCGCTCAGCCGCCTCGATCACGTGCTTGGCGAGAATTGCTGTCGTCACGGCGCCCACGCCACCCGGCACGGGGGTGATTGCGCCAACAACCGGCTCCGCGGCATCAAAATCGACGTCGCCGACCAGCTTGCCAGCGGCTTCGTCCCAATTAATGCCAACATCGATAATCGCCTGGTCCTCGCGGACCGCATCTGCGCCAATCGTGCGCGCGCGTCCAACGGCGGCAACCACAATGTCGGCAGCACAGCACTCGGCGGCAAGATCGCGCGTATGCGTATGGCACGTCGTCACGGTTGCGTTGCGCGCCGTAAGCATGGCGGCAACGGGGCGGCCAATTACCAGTGAGCGTCCGACCACAGCAACCTTGGCCCCATCCAGCTCAACGCCGTAATGATCCAGCAAAGCAAGCACGGCTTCGGCTGTGCAGGGGGCAAAACCCTCGCCGCGCCCCGAAAGCGTGGTGAGCAGTGAAGCCGGCGTCATGGAGTCAACGTCCTTGGCGGGATCAAGTGCCGCGGCAACCGAATCCTCGTCAAGCCCAGCGGGCAGCGGGCGAAACATCAGGCAGCCGTGAACAGCCGAATTGGTATTGATGTCCTCGATGGCCGTCAACAGCTCGTCCTGCGAAACATCGGCGGAAAGCAAAACGCGACGAGCCTCAATCCCCACTTTTTCACAGCGCTTGAGGGCACCGCGCTCGTAGGATAGGTCATCCTCGCGTTCACCTACACGCACGATAGCCAACGTCGGAACAACGCCCCGCTCGCGCAGGGCTGCGCAGCGAGCAGCAAGTTCCTCGGTCAAAGCGCGAGCAACGGGAGCACCCTTCAGCAGTTCAGCCATGACTATCCTCTCTTCCTAGCAGCGTCGGAGGCGCGGCGCGCCAGCGCATCGGCGCGCGGCAACCATGTGTCGAGCAACTCATCACACGCCGTCTCGAGCTCCTCAGCACGAACGCGATCTTTCATAGACGTGGTGTTCGCAAAGAGCGTCAAGCTCGCGCCCTGCATAGCGGCACGGCAGAACACGGCGCCGCACGCCACATCGGACAGCAGCTGACGCGAACCCTTGTCGGCCATGTCCTCGAGCAGCGCCAGCGCACGCCCGCAGGCATCCATAATGCGATACGGCGGCATAGCGGCCACATGCAGCGCATCCTGAATCGCGGTCGCTCGAGCCGGATCGTCACGCGGAATACCGTACGCCGCGGACACCTGCCCGTAGGCACGAACGTCCTCGGCAACCAACTCGACAAGCTCCTGGGACAGCTCATCAGCCTGAGCAAACGCGCGCGCCAGGTCATCCGCACGATCAGCAAGCGCGGGATTGGTTGCACCGTAGCGGGCAACCATTCCGCACAGCGAGGCGCCCAGCGCGCCCACAAAGGCGCTCGCGCTGCCACCGCCGGGAACCGGCTCGCGCGCGGCAAGCGCCTCGGCAAACCCGCGGCAGGTCTTGTCCATCATCTCTTGGCTCATACGCACGCACCTTCGAGTCATATACATCGGTCGATTGGCAACCACCGACCGACCGCATCGATCACATAATGGTGCTAAGTCTAGCCCATAAGTACTCGAGCGTCAGCGCACCTGGCCATCGCGGATTTCTATGGCACACGATAGACCATGCCAACGCAAACATGGGACACATGGCTCACCTTTCGGGACTTCCGGACGTCACAAACTGGGACATATCTATAAACAAGGAACCTGTTGGGGCAACGCCCGCGCACATGCGCCCCATTAAAACAACGGGCGCCCAACCCGGGGAGGGCCGACAGCACCAGCCCTCCCCTCTTTTGCGCCCGAACATATTGCCACTTAACGGCGCAAATCCGGCCCTCAGAATGGGACACATGGCCCACCCTAGCGAGCCGTCCACGCGTACAGTAAAGGCAGGTAATCCGTGGGCGGTTACAGATCGAGGAGGACACGACCATGAAAAAGAAGGCCTTTGCGATTCTCACCCTCTGCATAAGCCTCTTTACCGCAGTTGCCCTGGTGGGCTGCGGTGGCAGCGGCGGCGCTACCGGAAGTGGCGGTGGCGGTGGAGCAGAAAAGCCAGCCGTGGATATGAGGACCGACTTCATTTGGTTTAAGGTCGAGGTCCCCGAGGGCGTCGAGATCACCGACGTCGCAGGCGACACCGCCGACAGGGCCCAGTTTAAGTTCACCGAGAGCGAGCACGCCAGCGATCGCTTCATCCCCGTCTTCGACTCTGACAAGAACGCCGATGAACTGTTCGACTACGAGGCAAAGTGGAAGGCCAACTCCGGATGGACCGAGAGCGATCCCATTAAGTACAACGGCAAGACCTGGCGCAACGCCTACTTTACGCACTCGGGCGGCGTGACGACCGAGTACTTCACCGACGTTGACGGTGGCAGCGTGTATGTGCGTATCGACAACGTCGAGGAGCACAAGGACGCCGTCGAGACCATGATGAAGTCACTGGAGTTTGCCGACGACATCGCCAAGGCAAAGACCGAGGCCATGGACGTCAAGCTCGAGGATATCGAGATCAAGCGCTAAACGACTGGCGAGCGCAGCGGGAAACACGGGCGCAGTGCTAACAAGCGGCGGTACCCCAGCGCTTCGTACCCAGGGAGGGCCGGTAAACCGACCCTCCCTTTCTTATGCCGGTAGCCAACGAACGCGAGGATGCCGGACGTCGGAACCGCTCCAAATGTAGCAACAGTACGAAAACGACAAACACCCCAACACGTCCGCCCGCCGATTTATTGTGCCGCGCAGACAATTAAACCAGCATCTTTAAACATCTGAGCAGTATAGTGACCAAAACTATCGCATAACCGCACTCTGCGAATGGAGAAGTTATGACCGAACATCACGCCATCAGCCGCCGAGCATTTACGTTGGGCCTTGGACTCGCGGCGTTGTCGCCACTTGCAAGCCTGCCCGAAACCGCCATGCTGGGCATTAGCCCGCGGGCAGCCTTTGCGGACGGCACGGCCGAGCCAGCAGTCAGCCTCGACAATTTCGTCATTCGCCTTCGCCCCGCGGGCTACTTTCGTACCGCAAGCGTCAACCAAGACGGCAACTTCAAGGGCAACGTCTGTCATCTGTTTAACGACGGCACGTCCAGCAAGCTCATCCTTGAGAACGTAACGACCAAGAATGACGATACAAACTGGTATGCCATCCGCACCCTGCTCAATTTCGAAGAGCACAAGAAGACGGGCTACAGCATTTGGTCGGTCGATGGCGACTCGGACAAAGATGGAAAGGTCATCCATGTATGGAGTGGCGAGCATGACGGCAAGGCCAGTCGCTCTTTTGCGTTCGAGCGTCAACCAAACGGTACCTATATCATCCGAGACCGCACGGTCGAGAAAGAAACCGAGAAAAAAGACATTAAGTACCTGGCCATAGAAAAGGACGGCAAAGACCAGGACAACAATAAGATCTGCCATAAGAGTAAGAGCATTCCGTGGGAGCTCGAGCTTGTCGGTTACGACAAGGGCGAGATCAATACCACGGTTAGAAGTATCGACTGGATCACGTATAGCAGCTACGTCGACGGACCATGCTGGATGAAATACGTCGACGGCAACAAATACCTCGACGAGCTGAGCATCCCGGGCACGCATGATTCAAGCACCTGCAGCGTCGACAACGACACCGAGCCCCAAACCTCGCTTGCAAAGTGCCAGCAGGATTACATCCCCACGCAGCTGCTCGAAGGCATTCGCTATTTTGATATCCGACTTGGAAAGAACAACGAGAACGGCGACCCCGGCATCGACCATGGAATATGCTACCTGCTCAAAAAAGACGGGGGCTTTATACATCTCTCCGATGTCATCGGTTACTTCAAAACATTTTTGAACGAAAACCCGTCAGAAGCGCTCATCATGCTGGTGTCACGAGGCAACGACGAAGCCACCGACGACAGTGTTACGACGGCTTTCGCCAATGTTATGGACAATAACTCCGATCTGTTCTATACGTCGAGCCATGTCCCCACACTGAACGAGGTGCGCGGAAAGATCGTCTTGTTGCGTCGATTTAAACTCGCCGGCGACAGTGTAGACGGCCACACGTGGGGCCTCGACCTCACCGAATGGGACGACAAAATCAAGACGCATTCCGGAAAGTCCATGTGCCTCGTGAAATACGAGCAAGGCTTTGAGGCTGCGGGCAATACGGGCGACAAAGAGCCCTATAGCACAGCGGTATATGCCCAAGACCATTACAACTGCACGGGGTCCAGTAAAATCGACTGGGTCGATATGGCCCTGAAGGCAGCGTCCGAGTTCGAGCGCAGCACCGTAGATATCACTGCCGCGGACGGGACAACGGTGCAGGCAACGGAGCGCTGCTGGTTTATCAACTACACGAGCTGCACGCAAAACAACCCTTTTACCGCAGCGCGAGTGGTCGACGAGCACCTGTACAAGAGCTCGTATATAAACAATAGCGGAGTTGAGAGCACAAAGGCGGACTGCCGCAAGCACATTGGCATCATTGCGTCCGACTTTGTTGATGCGGCACTGGCCCGAAGCATCTACCAGCGCAATTACGATACGCAGCACAAGCAGACGGCTTCGTGCTACCTCCCAGCCCGCATGCACATGACATATGGTGACTCGCTGAGCGACGCCTCGCTCCAGGACGGCAAGACCGTTGGCGAGGGTCATTTCCGCCTCGTCGACAGCAGCAACGTACTCAACGTGGCGGCTTCGGGAAGCGCTTTTGCCATCGAATACGTTGATGTCGATGCCTTGGGCAATGAGACCGTTATAGGGCTGCAGGGATCCGTGCCCATCGATATCGATCCGCGCGTGCTGACGCCTCATTTTGAGGGACTCGAAGGCCTTAAGGCCGGCGAGGACGTGCGCGCCAAGATTGCGGCATCACTCGAGGGCAAGCTCGAAACCGATGCCTGCACGGCCCAGCTCGAGTTTATGCACGATGCAAACGGCGCTCCGGGCACGGCAGTGGCCGAGGGTGAGGCATTTGCCGCGGGGACGTATTGGGTGCGTGCGAAAGGCCTGTTGGGCGACGCGGCGCAAAACTACACGCTTGCCACCGACGGAGCCGCAAGCTTTACCGTAGCGGCCTCGGGCAGTGCAGGCGGCGCCGGCACCGGCACTGGCGCCAACGCGGGCAGCGCGGACAAGAACGGTAAGGGCAACAAGGGCAAGGGCTCGGGCGGAAAACTCGCCGACACGGGCGACGGCTCCGGCATTGCCGCCGGGCTAGCTGCCGCCGCCGTAGCGACGACGGTCGCCGGCGCAGCAATGCTTGCCAGTGACCGCGAAAACGCTGGGGACGACAGCGAATAGACAAGCCTGCCTTTTTAGACGCATCGACTCAATCGGAGGCGCAGGACACCGTTCTGTGCCCCCGATTTTTATCTTGGCCCGAACGCCGCCATGGGCTACATCACCATGTTCAGCGCGTTAACAAACTCCTGGGCCTTCGCACGACTGCTCAGACTAAAGACGCAAGCGGTTAACAGTCGATTGCGCAGAAAAACATCGCGGCCTTTGATTCTATTGACCCCCGTGATGTCCTTAAGATAGACAATCTCGGTGTGCTTGCCGCCGAAAGTGCCCTTCTTGAGCACCTCAATACGGTTGGGGTAGATCTTAACGTCTTTAAACCTACCCGAACCTTTGTCCTGGAACAGCAAGGTGTTGTTGTCCATACACGTCACTCCCGTGGGGTTCGTTAAAACTGTCTCTATGGCCACATTTTAGTCACTTCGGGAATCCTGCACGAAGGCGCTAGACGACATTGAAATTCGAGTCCGTGCGAAGACCTTTAATGAAGTGCCCAGTACTTCCCCGCAACACAAAAACGGGGCAGTCCGCACTTCTGCGGACTGCCCCGTTCCTCTAACTATCGCATCGCAGCGCCAACCGGCTGCGCTTCCCTACTTCCCAAATAGCGCACCCAGCAGGCCGCGGCGCTTGGGCTTCTCCTCTCGGCAGGAACCCTCGACGGCGGCTGCAACCTGGCGCGGTTGCTCGCCGCCTCCACGGCGCACGATCTGGTACAGGAACGGAGATTTAACGTATTTGACCTCGATGGGCGTGGCATGCACAGTACTTTCGCCGGACAGACGCAGGCTCGGGTTGAGCGGCGCCACGATATGCGTCTCGCGCTTGTCGCTAAACACCACCGCGGCCGCGCGGCCCGTCTGGCCATTTACAGCAATGCGCACCTGCTCGCCATCGCGGCTGTCCGTCGCCGGACGATCGACAAAGTAGACCGGCACCATCACCAGACCGTCCTTATGCTTGCGGGCCTTGCGCGCCCAGGTGCGGATGCTCTTTTTATTGAGCCCCAGCACCGCCTCGGCATCGTTGCCGGCAATGTCGAGCGCCAGCTTATCAATGACCACCTGGTCCTTGGTAGACGTATCGACGGAGACAACGCGGAAGTCGCCTTCCTGCATGGCGGGATCGAACGGCCCAACCTTGGCAAAGTCCCACGGCTCCAAAATTCCCATAAGGCGAACATCCAGGTAGTTTGCCCTGGGATATGCCCAGTCGAGCACCTCGTAGTACACCAAGGTCTCCTTGCTCAGGCCCTTGCCCGGGAAGCTCGCCATCATGCGCAGGTCCGCCAGCGCCATGGGGAAGTAGAAGAGCATCATGTCGTTTTGGATCGCGTCTTCCACGTCGTGCCCGGCAAAGGCCTCCGCATACTGGCGCATCAGCTGCAGCGCGTTGGCACGTGCCTGCTGCGGCGAGATTTCGCAGGGAATGCCCTGCTCCGGCACATACTCCGCACCCACGCCCATGGTCAGACGCTTGCTAAACGTACCGGGCTTGAGCAGGTCGGCAATGCCGATCTTGTTGCCGCAGGACGGGCACTCAAACACACGCTGCGTTGACTCGCCCTCAAAGGACGCTCCGCAGAAGGGGCAAGGAATGCTCACATGCGTGACCTCTTGGAACTCCTGCGCCGTGCCGCGATCCTCCCACAGCAGATGTTCCAGAACCGACTGATTGCGCCAGTGCGCATTGAAGAAATACCAGTCCGGGTCCTCCGGGCGCTCGAGTTGCGACACGTGCGTGAGCTTGAGCAGGCCGTCGATAACCGTCAGCGGCGCATGGCGAATGCCAAGGGCGCTCTTGGGCTCTCCGGCGTCCGCCTGCCACGGGATGACCGTGCCGCAATAGGCGCACTCAAAGCTGCGCTTAGCCTGGTGCGAGTACATAGGGCCACCGCAGTTTTGACATTTAATGGCAAACATCTCGTCCATGGAAACGTCCTCCTTTGCACAGGGGCTGTCGACATTAAGTATGTCGAGCAAGCAGGCACACGCCCATACCCATGTGGCCCAAAATGGACCACCCAGGCAGACGAGAAGGCTCGCTCGTTAGCACCGGCAGACTATTGCTGCATTTTCTGAGCATCGGTGCACGGCGCCCCCGCGCGAGCTACACTATCCCCTTAAACATGATTGTGAGGACGACCGCTATGCTATTTGTAAATCGGCTGGTACATACGCTTGTTCCCGGCAGCGAGGGCGAGCCGGTCGATGCATCTTGCCGCACCAACGCGGGCTTTGCCGCAAGCCTCATCTGCATTGGCCTCAACATCACCCTGTGCCTGACCAAGGGCATCGCGGGCCTGCTCGCCGGTTCCGTCTCCCTCGTCGCCGACGCTTTCAACAACCTCTCCGATGCCTCGAGCAACATCGTGAGCCTGCTCGGGTTCCGCCTTGCCAGCCGCCCGGCAGATGAGGGCCACCCTTACGGCCACGGCCGCTACGAGTATCTGGCCGGTCTGTTTGTCGCCGTCCTGGTTTGCGCCGTCGGCATCAACCTGATCCTCGAGTCGGTCACTAAAATCATCAAGCCTTCCCCCACTGCATATTCGGCGCTCTCCTTAGCCGCCCTCGTCTTGTCCATGTTCGTTAAGCTCTGGATGGCAGCGTTCAACCGCACGCTGGGCGATCGCATCGACTCGGAGACGCTCATCGCCACGGCGCAGGACTCCAAAAACGATGTCATCACCTCGGGCTCAGTCTTGGTGGCGGCACTTATTTCGCAGACGACCGGCTTTGACCTCGATGGCTGGGCAGGCCTGGGTGTGGGCATCTTCATCTGCATCAGCGGTCTGGGCCTGGTGCGCGACGCCATCAGTCCGTTGCTGGGGCAAGCGCCCGACCCCAAGCTCGTCCAGGCAATCCGCGACAAGATCATGTCCTATCCGCAGGTCTTGGGCACACACGACCTCATGGTGCACGACTACGGCCCCGGTCGTCAGTTTGCCAGCGCCCACGTGGAGATGCCCGGCGAGGGCGACGCGTTTGAGCACCACGAGATCCTGGACACCATCGAGCATGATATCAAACGCCAGATGGGCATCGGCATCACGCTGCACTGCGACCCCATCGCCACCACCGGCGACGACCTGCGCGGCTGGGTCAAGCGCGGCGTCATGCAGATCGATCCCGCGCTCTCCATCCACGACCTGCACGAGCACGACGGGTTCGTTTCGTTTGACCTGGTGCGTCCCGACGGCTTTGACATATCCGACGAGGAGCTGCTGGAGCTCGTCACGCGCATCGTGCACGAGCGCCGGCCCGATGCCTCATGCGTCGTTACGTTTGACTCGGGCTTTAGCTCGCCCGACCGTCCGGCCGAGCAGCTGTAGCCTGCTTAACAGCTAGTTTCCCTGCGCGCCCGAGATGCCGTTTTGCAGGGCGTTCCAGGCATCCGTCGCCATGCCGCCCAAGTTCTGCGCGGTATCGCCCAGGTTTTGTGCCGTGTCACCCAGCTCTTGCGCCTTGTCTCCCAACTCCTGTGCCTTGTTGCTCAAGTCCTCCAGCGTATTGGAGCTCGAGCTGTCGGTACCGCTTTGTCCGTCGGACGAGTTGCCCGAGCTGTTCTTGTGCGTGAGTTGAATTTCGAGGTTGCCGCTGTCGTTATAGTAGGCAGAAGTAACGACCCAGTTGGCATCGACGACGGGCGTTGAGCCATCATCAGTCAGGACCACGGCATTCGAAAGATCAGCGCCGCGCGACTTGAGAAGCTTCTTGGCGTTGGACCAGTACTGCCCCGGGATATCGCTCAGATCGACGGTGCTAGACGAGGCGGACTCGGTTTGCTCGGCAGCGGTATCGGCCGTTGAGCTCCCCCGCTTGTTGAGCATGCCCGACACGATGGCAAACACAACCGACAGCGCAAAGAAGATCGCCAGCACGATGAGGATCTTCTTGATCACGCTCGACGAACGCGACGGCCTCTTCTCCTCGTCCTCGCCATATTGCGGAATCGACTTGGGGTACTCGCGATACGGCTCGCGCGACTCGTAACGAGGCTGAGCCGTGCGCGGCATATACGTCGTCTGCTGAGGCTGCGGAATGGGATTCTGCGGCAGGTCATCATAGGGATTCGGCGTCGAGGCAGCATAAGAATCCTGCGGCGCGTAATCAAACGGATCCGGAGCTGCGTTGCCATAGGGGCCTTGCGAAGATGCAGCGTAAGAATCCTGCGCCGTGTCGCCATAGCCCATAACCCGGGTGGGCTCGGCAGAAGGCTGCGTCGCGGCGGGGTCGGTATAACCGGGGTTGGGAACAACGCGGGTCGCATCGGCGCTATCGCCAACCTGCGCGGAACCGTAGCCGCCCATCACGGTTGTCTTGTCCTGATCCATGCAACGATTCCTTTCCGTCGCGCGTGAGCCTCAAGCTATCCATGCATTCTACCCGCGCAAAAGCCTATGACGGGCAGAGTCCGTCGGTATCTACAAGACATGCGCGGGCCTAAGGATCAAAAAGCCCCGCCGTGCCTTGTGGGCGCGGCGGGGCGGGCTAGCAGCTATGGACAGCAGGCTTAGAACAGGCCGGTGATGTTGCCGTCGTTGTCGACGTCGATGTTTTCGGCCGCGGGCACCTTGGGCAGACCCGGCATGGTCAGAACACTGCCGGTCAGCGCGACCACAAAGTGGGCGCCGGCAGAAACCTTGAGCTCACGCACGGTGATGCGGAAGTTCTCGGGAGCGCCCAGGGCCTTGGCGTTGTCGCTAAAGCTGTACTGCGTCTTGGCGACGCACACCGGCAGGTTGCCAAAGCCGTTCTCGCGCAGCTCGGCGAGCTGGCGCTTGGCGGCCGGCGTAAAGTCAACGCCGTCGGCGCGGTAGACCTTGGTGGCAATGGCCTCGAGAGCGTCGGCCACATCGGCGCCGTCCTCATAGGCAAACTTGAGCTCACTCGGCTGCTCAATCAGACGCATAACCTCATCGGCCAGCTCGAGCGCGCCCTCGCCGCCCTTGGCCCAGACCTCGGATAGCTTAACGTTGACGCCGAGCTTCTGGCACTCGGACTCGATGAGCGCAAGCTCGGCCTCGGTGTCCGTCGGGAATCGGTTGATGGCGACCACGCAGGGCAGACCATAAACGTTCTGGATGTTGTCGACGTGACGCAGCAAGTTGGGCATGCCAGCCTTGAGTGCCTCGAGATTCTCCTCGTTGAGGTCGGCCTTGGCGACGCCACCGTTGTACTTCAGCGCACGAGCGGTCGCGACGATCACGGCAGCGCTGGGGCGAACGCCCGTCATGCGGCACTTGATGTCGAGGAACTTCTCGGCACCCAGATCGGCACCGAAGCCGGCCTCGGTAATAGCGACATCGCCAAAGCGCATCGCCATACGCGTGGCCATGATAGAGTTGCAGCCGTGGGCAATGTTGGCGAAGGGACCGCCGTGGACAAACGCGGGCGTGCCCTCGAGCGTTTGCACCAGGTTGGGCTTGAGCGCGTCCTTAAGCAACGCGGCCATGGCACCCTGGGCCTTGAGGTCGCGGGCACGGACGGGCTCGCCGGCAAAGCTATAGCCGACGACAATCTCACCCAAGCGTTCCTTGAGGTCGTTGATGCTCGTAGACAGGCACAGGATTGCCATGACCTCGGAGGCGACGGTGATGTCGAAGCCGTCCTCGCGCGGCACGCCCTGGGCCTTACCACCAATGCCATCGATAACATGGCGCAGCTGACGGTCGTTCATGTCGACGACGCGCTTCCAGGTGATGCGCTTAACGTCAATACCGAGCTGATTGCCCTGCTGGATGTGGTTATCAAGCATGGCGGCCAGCAGGTTATTGGCGGCACCGATAGCGTGGAAGTCGCCGGTAAAGTGCAGGTTGATATCCTCCATGGGGATGACCTGAGCCCAGCCGCCGCCGGCAGCACCGCCCTTAACGCCAAAGACGGGGCCGAGCGAAGGCTCGCGCAGGGCCACGGCACTCTTGACGCCGCGACGACGCAGGCCATCGGCCAGACCGATGGTCGTGGTGGTCTTGCCCTCGCCCGCAGGCGTGGGGTTGATGGCGGTCACGAGAACGAGCTTGGCCTGGTGATCAGTCGGCTCGTTGAGCAGTGAATAGTCGACCTTAGCCTTGTCGAAGCCGTACGGAATCAGGTGCTTAACGTCGACGCCGGCGTTCTTGGCCACCTCGGTAATAGGCAGTGGCGTGACAGAACGTGCGATTTCGATGTCAGTAGGCATGGGCGGTCCTTTCGTTACCGAATGAGAAAAAGACCAATTCAGCATAGCACGGGCGCGCAATAGTAAAACGCCCATAACCGATGAACGGCGATATGTTTACCCGATGCCCAACGATAGTCCAACAGCCCGCCAAAACAAAGCGCCCTAAACGGTAGGTTCAATCCCCAGGTGCTCAAAGGTGCGAAGGGTTGCCTGACGGCCCTGCGGCGTACGAATCATCAACCCGCACTGCAGCAAATAGGGCTCATAGACATCCTCGAGCGTGCCCGGGTCCTCGCCCACCGCGCTGGCAAGGGTCGTAAGTCCCACGGCACGACCGGAGAACGTCTTGGCAAGCGTCTCCAAGATACGAATATCCATCCAGTCCAGACCGAGCTCGTCGATCTCGAAGAACTCGAGCGCCTGACGGCAGATATCGAGCTCAATGGGACCGTTGCCGCGCACCTGTGCATAGTCGCGCACGCGCTTGAGCAGGCGGTTGGCAAGACGTGGCGTACCGCGCGAACGCGAGCCGATCTCGAGTGCACTGGGATGATCGATCGTCACGCCCAGGATAGTCGCCGAGCGCGTCACAATCTGCGCGAGCTCCTCGACCGCGTAGTAATCCAGGCGATATGAAATGCCAAAGCGGTCGCGCAACGGGCCTGTCAACATGCCTGAGCGGGTCGTTGCCGCTACCAGCGTAAATTTGGGAATATCCAGGCGAATCGAGCGCGCCGCCGGACCCTTGCCAATCACGATATCGAGGGCAAAGTCCTCCATCGCGGGGTACAGGACCTCCTCGACCGAACGGTTGAGGCGGTGGATCTCGTCGATAAACAGCACATCACCCGGCTGCAAGTTAGTAAGGATGGCCGCCAGGTCGCCCGTGCGCGCGATGGCAGGGCCACTCGTGGTCTTGATCTGAGCGCCCAGCTCGTTGGCGATAACGGTGGCCAGCGTGGTCTTGCCCAGGCCCGGAGGACCCGAGAAAATCACGTGGTCGAGCGTCTCACCACGGCTCTGCGCCGCTTCGATCAACACGCGCAGGCTCTGCTTGATGTGCTCCTGGCCACAGTAATCGTCCAGGCGCTGGGGGCGCAAAGTGCGGTCGACATCGAGGTCCTCGGCCGTCAGCTCCGAGCCCACCATGCGCTCGCCGTGCGCCATGGATGCCGCCGGCGAGTTGCCGGGCGTCGCCCACAGGTCCTGAGAGTCATCGGCTTCCCACATCACGCATCCATTCCAAGTCGCTTAAGCGCCGCGCCGAGCAAATCCTCGACACGCATATTCTCCCCATCATACCCGCTCAGGGCAACATCGGTCTCCTGCGGGCTAAAGCCCATGGAAAGGAGTGCCGCACGGGCATCGTCGATCGCCGAGGGAGCGGCAGCGGGCACGGGCATCGCAACCTGTCCGGGAATCACGTCGACCGGCACAAAGCCCTTATCCTTGGCAAAGGTGCTCTTGAGTTCCAGGATCAGGCGCTGAGCTGTCTTTTTGCCCACACCGGGTACCTTGGCCATGCCCTTGTCGTCCTCGGCCATCACCAGCGAATACAGCTGCCCCACGGTATAGGTGGAAAGCACGGCGAGCGCCAAGCGCGGGCCAACGCCCGAGACGGACACGAGCCGGTCGAACATCGTGCGCTCATCCTTTGAGGAAAAACCGAAAAGTGTCATGGCGTCCTCGCGCACCTGCATACGCGTGTAGAGACGGACCTCGCCGCCGGGCGTCGGCAACGTGGCCGCAGTGCTGCCCGAGATGCCGAGTTCAAAGCCAACGCCCGACACATCGACGACAGCAGAGCTCATCGTGGACTCGACAAGCGTTCCGTGGAGCTGGGAAATCATCAGTATCCGGTTCCTCTCTGTTGATAGAACTCGCCACCGGTGAGGGCGCGGGTGCGGCTGAGGTTTACGTGGCAGATGGCGCAGGCCAGGGCATCGGCGGCATGGTCGGGATGCGGGTCGTGGTCGAGCTGTGTGAGCGTGCGCACCATGTAGGCGACCTGCCGCTTGTCCGCGGCGCCGGTGCCCACCACAGCCTGTTTGATCTGCATGGGCGTGTACTCGCCAATCTCGAGCGCGCACTCCGAAAGCGCCACAAGCGCAGCACCGCGGGCATGCGCCGTGGGGATGGCGGAACGAACGTTGGCGCCAAAGTAGATGCTCTCGACAGCAGCCGTATCGGGTCGATAACGCTCAACGACATCCTTAAGGTCATGGGCGATATGCGACAGGCGAACCGCGAGCGGACTTCCGGCACTGGTCTCGATGCAGCCATAGGCACGGCAACGAACCTCGCCACGCCGCTCCTCGATAATCCCCCAACCCGTATGAGCCAAACCGGGGTCGATGCCCAAGATAACCAAGCCGACCTCCCCTCGTCACCAGCACAGCACAAGGCAAGGCCCCGCGCATCATTCACGAACGTCTGTTCTAGAATAACACAACGGGGCCAAGATGCTTAGTTGAAGTGTTAGGGTTGGGAGTGAATCCCATCCCATAGTTAGTTTTGGCTGAAGAACGGGAACTGCCTTGGATCCACCGGCGGGTGCGGCATCGGTCCACCCTGGGGACTACCTTGCGAGCCGCCCTGACCGCCCATCATCTTATCGATGGCGTCCTGAACCTCGCCCTCGAACTTCTTCATTCCCTCGTGCAAACGACGCTGACCGTCCTCAGAGCGCAGCTCCTCCATCTGCTCGGGCGAAATACCCAGAAGCTCGCCCAGCACGCCCATCATCTCGTTTCGCACGCGCTCGCTCGTATCCTCGTCAGCAAAACGGCGCACCTCGGCGCGCGCCAGCGAATCGACCGTCATACGCTCCTTGCCGTTAAGCCCCAGGTCGGACCACGCGAGCATATACGGCCAGGAGCGCTCGGCAAACGAACGGGCCGAGACGATCGGCGCCGTCGGCAACATGCGGCGGGCAGCCTCGCCCTGTCGAACGAGCATCAGCAGCAGCGAGCAGGCCTCAGGCTTGCCAGCGGCCATCGGAATGTCGTCGAAAGATCGATTGCGGTCCACGTGCGCCTCGAGCGCGCCATCGACCTCACCCGGCTCAAGCCCGCCGAGCAGTTGTGCCGCGCGGTCGAGCATATCGACCGGACCGTCGAGCGTCGAGAGCGCCTGCGCCAGCACTCGCTCCATACAATCTTCCACCGCGTTGAGCGTCACGAGCTCTTGGGGCACCACGGCAGACGTGCGGTTGCGCACACGCGCCACAAACTCAAGCGTCGACAGGTACACATCGCCAAACGGCGCAAAGTCGCCCTGGTAGCCGCCGCAAAGCGCCGGCGCCGCCAGCGCATACTCGGTTTTGGACAGCGGGCTCAGCGCCATCGCACCCAGCTCGAGCGCCGTGTCCTCCAGCATGAGGCCCAGCGTGCGCGAGCGCAGACGCTCGGCATCGCCCGCCGACACGTCGCGATCGAGCACACGCGCCGCATCCGGTGCATCGCGCTCGACGGTGCGAATGTGCAAACGCTCGGCGATGGCACGGACGGCGGCACAGCGGGCAGCCTCGGCCTCCTCCTGCGCCGGCGTAAAGATACGGTTGCGCCCCAGCACCAGGCCAATTACGTTACGCGAACCCAGAGCGTCAACGGCCAGCGCCGCCAGCAGGGATGACGGCAGGTCACCCTCGAGTGCCACCACAGCACGCGACGCACCGTGGGCCCGAGCGTTGTCGCGCACGGCGAGCACCAGCGCCTGCCACAACCACTCCTCGGAACGGAACTCGGGCAGTTCGTGATCTTCCAGGGCATCGAGCATCACGCCGCGCTGAATCTCCTGAACCAGCAGGCTCTCCTCAAAACACGGCGCCTGGGCCACCACGCGACCGCAGTCGTCGAGCACAAACGAACCGCCGGTATACACCGACTCGTCATAGGCACCGACCGGCGCCATGCAGGCAAACCACACGCTGCGCTTGGATGCGATCTTGCGGTAGGCGCCGCTGCGAACGGCGGCAATGGCGGCAGTCTCGCGGTCGGTCATGTCAAACGCGTTGAATTGGAAATACGCGATGAGGTCGACGCCGGTCGGCAACATCTCGAGCTCGCGGTCCAAGTCAAAAATCACGGCGATGCGCACGCCGTCCACGTCGAACACCGGCGGCGCCCAACGCGTATCGTTGTTCTCGCCACGCTGCAGGGCAATGCTCGAACGCGCCGGCACCACATGACCGTCCTTGAGCATCATGTAGTCGAGCAGCGGCTGGCCCTCAAACGAAACCGCCGCGGGCACGATGCAGATCATGTCAAGCTCCTGAATACGCTCGGCAACACCAGTCAAACCGGCAAGCACGTCGTGCTCAAAGTCGGCAGCGCCCACCAGGCCACCGGGCACGGCGCCCATAAAGAGCGGAGCCGGAACGCACAGCACGCGCGCCCCGCGCTCGTGGGCCAGACGAGCCTGGTCCTCGATGCGGCCGCAAATGCCCTCAATATCACCCAGGCGCATATCGATCTGTGCAAGCGCGAGCTTCATGGCCCAGCCCTTTCCGTCGTAAACCATCAAAATCGTAGTAAAAGCGCCGGCCGCATAATGCAGTCGGCGCTTGCATGTGCATATGCTAGCTATGATACCCCGAGCGGGGGCGCGCTCCTAGAATGTCGCGGACCACAGGCCGTGCAGGTTGCAGTAGGCATAGACGGTACCGGTCTTGGAGCCGCCCGCGAAAAACGTCGCGGGTTTCATGCCGGGCTCAAGGTAATGGACCTCTAAGCGGCCCTCGGCCTCAAGCGCGATCCACTCAATGTAGTGCTCGGGCAGGCTGGGGTGCTCGACCGAGCCAACGCGTGCGCGAATCACGTGACCGTCACGCTCGGTCTCGACAACAGGCACGTGCTTCTCGTGCGCCGCGTCCTCAGTGTTTGCAGTCAGTTCCGTGCAACCGGCAGGAGTCGCAACGTCGTCGCCAAGGGCGGCGATGAGCTTGCCGTCGGGGTCCTTAAAGAATTTCGCCATGATGTTCTCCTTTGCTGATGTGCCAATGTTCTTGATGGTTCTTATGCCCAAAGGCAGACAAACCATCCACGGCATTGCAAATGAACACATAACGGATCAGGCAAGCGGTCGGGCCAAAATGCGTCGACCGTCCTGCCCGCTCCAGCAGTCCCACCCCGCGCGCGGCTAGCGCCCGTCGCCGCCGAGCAGCGCCAGAACATCCTCGCGCGTGAACAGTGCCGACGAGATGCCGTCGCCGCCGAGCACGCTGTTGACCAGGTCGCGCTTGGACTCCTGCATCTGCATAATGCGCTCCTCGATCGTGTCCTTGGCGATGAGCTTGTACACGGTCACGGTATGTTGCTGGCCAATACGGTGTGCACGGTCGGTCGCTTGGTCCTGCGCCGCCACGTTCCACCACGGGTCGTAGTGGATGACCACGTCGGCAGCCGTCAGGTTAAGGCCCACGCCGCCCGCCTTGAGCGAAATCAAAAAGACCGGAACCTCGCCCGCTTGGAACTGCGCGACCATCTTGGCGCGGCTCTCCTTAGACGAAGCGCCCGTGAGCTTAAGGAAGGCGATGTCCTCCTTGGCCAGGCGCTTACCGATAATATCGAGCATACCCGTAAACTGGCTGAACAACAGGATGCGATGCCCGCCGTCGAGTGCGCCGTGCACGAGCTCCATGCACGTATCGAGTTTGGCGCTCCCCGCCTTGTAATCCTCGTAGTGCAGACGCGGGTCGCAGCAGATCTGGCGCAACTTGGTGAGCTCGGCAAGCACCTTGAGCTTGTCTTTCTTAAACTCGGATGCCTCGCGGTGCTGCACCTGCTGGGCGATGCGGTCCTGGTTTGCCAGGTAAAGCTTGCGCTGCTCGCCGGCAAGCTGCGCCATGACAGTGTCCTCGATCTTCTCGGGCAGGTCGGCCACCACGTCTTCCTTGACACGGCGCAACACAAACGGCGACACGAGCGCTTGCAGGCGAGCGGCACTGTCGCCCTCGGCATGCTCGACCGGGCTTTCGAAGCGCTTGGCAAACGACTCGCGCGTGCCGAGCAGGCCCGGCATTAAAAAGTCGAAGATGCTCCAGAGCTCGGATAGACGGTTTTCGATGGGCGTGCCCGTCAAGGCAAAGCGCACGCCGGCAGGCAGGCGCTTGGCGGCGCGCGCTACCTGCGTGAGCGGGTTTTTAATGTACTGGGCCTCGTCGAGCACAACGCGGGCAAAGTCCTGCTCGGCATACTCGTCGATATCGCGGCGCATGAGGTCATACGACGTCACGACCACGTTATGCTCGTCGGCGCCGGCTATCTGCACGCGGCGCTGCGCCTTGGCACCCACGATGGCGCACACGTCGAGCGAAGGCGCAAAGCGCTCCAGCTCGGCAGTCCAGTTGTACACAAGCGACGCAGGGCACACCACAAGCGTGGGCTTAGTGTCCCCCGCCTCCACGCGCGCCAGGATATGCGCGATCATCTGCAGTGTTTTGCCCAGGCCCATATCGTCGGCCAAGATACCGCCGAGGCCCAGGTGCTCGAGCGAGCCGAGCCACTGGTAGCCGTCGACCTGATAGCCGCGCAGTGTGGCCTTGAGAGATGCCGGCACCGTAAAGTCCATCTTGCCGAGCGTATCCAAGCGCTCGACGGTGCGACGGAACGCAGCGTCGCGATCGGCTTCGAGCGCGGGCGTGCGTGCAAGCATGCTATCGACAAACAGGGTGCTCGACGCGGGAAGCGACACGCCGTCGAGCAGGTCGACAGCATCGACGCCCAGGTCCTCGGCAAGGCCAAACGCGGCACGGGCACCCTCGTCCAGGCGCACGATGTCGCCGGACGTCAGGCGCGCAAACGTCTGATGGCGCTTGTATGAGTCCAGATAGATGGCAAGATCTGCCGCTGAAAGACCGCTCGCGCCCAGTTCGACATCGAGCAGGTTGCTCTTGACGGTCGCGCGCACCGAAAGCTTGGGCGCAGGGCGGACCGAGATCTGGCGTAGGCGGTCGCTGAGCATGACCTCGCCCAGCTCGGACAGGGCAGACAGGCCCTCGGTGAGCAGGCAGAACAGGCTCTCGTCGTCGCGCTCCTCAAACGCCAGGCCGCCCTCGTAAAAGTCGAAATACAGGGCCGCCGTGTCCATAACGCGAAACTCTGCTATCTCGTCGCGCGGCGGCACGCCCGGGCGCTGTTCTTCGAAGGGGCTGCCCGGGGCACCCAGGCTAAAGAGATCTGCCGACCAATCGCCGTAGCTAACCGTAATCTTGCAGGTCACAAGCCCATCGTCGACACCGATTGCCATGGCAAAGCTCGGCTCGGGCGCCACGGTGTCGAGCACGGCGGGAGCGGTGAGGTCAGTGTATTCGCGCAGCACGGGCAGCGCCATGCGGCAGAATTCGCCCACCTGTTCGGCGGCGATATGGACCGGCGTGCGACAGGGCAGCAGACGCGACAGAAACGGTGCGGCATGCTGGGCAAACGCCGCATCGGCGCGGCGCGCGCGGTGCGTGTCGACCAGATAGGCAACGTCGCCCGAGACAAAGCAGTACATATCGGCGGGCAGACGCAGGTCGTAGCTGCCACCGGCCGCCGGCGCGATCTTGGCGGCAAGGAGCGGCGGCTGTTTTGCCGAGGCCTCGTCCTCCCCCACCGGCGACAACTCAACCGCCACCTCGTAGGAACGATGCGTCGTCGTTCCCCGCGACCAGGCGGGCTCAAAGGAAATGGTCCGGCCACGCAGCAAGTCCAGCATGTATACGATGTCATGCTCGGACAGCGGCAGTTGACGCTCGGCGACAAAGCCGCTGCGTGCAAAATCGTACGACGCCGAACGCGAACTCGTGATGTCGCTCAGATACACAACCGTTGCCACAACAAGGTCGAGCAGACGCACCGAAACCTCGTCAAAGGCCTCGGGCGTATGGAGGAATGTGAGCTTCTTGCCGTACGAGAACGTGCCGCCGCGCGCGTAGGCGGCGGCCATGCCGTCGATGTCCTTGACCACGTAGGACACCGAGCCGCATCGGATGCGAAGCTCGAGCGCCCAGCTAAAGCGGTCGGCGAACAGCGGATTGTAGTACGGCACCAGCGAGGGCTCCAACACCGCCTTGGGGGCATCGGGGTCGACAGTGCCGGCGAGCTTGCGGCGCATGCCCGCCAACTCATCCATGCGCGCGTCCGAAAGATCGGAGAGCGCCTTCATGAGGCTCGGGCTCGTGGGAACTGGCGCCGGGAAGGGAAAGTTAGGGTTGACCGCCGGTGCGGCAGACGCAGGACGCGCGGCTTGCTTGGGCGCCGCCGTAAACGTGCGGACCGGCGTGCGCAGCCCCTCAACAGGCTCAATGCCGCTGGCGTCCAGGTACGCTAGCGCCGTGGCGATGGCGTGCTTGCACATGCCGGGGTAGCGATAGGCAGCGGGGCAATCGCAGTCGTAGTCGATCACCTCGTGCTCGTCCATGTCGAGCGCCACGTGCGTCTTGTACAGGTCACCGCGCGAGCCGCGCACTGAGCCCTCAACCGTCACGTTCTTGGAGAAGCGCGAGCCGCTGTCCTCGATCGACAGCACGGCGCCGTTGAGCATGAGCGAGCGGCCCTTCATAAAGGTGCCGCTCAGCGCCGCCTCTTTCCGGAGCGCCTGCACAAACGTCCCCTGCGCCATCACTTCCTCCAATCTCGCACCGAGTACCTCTCAGCAACGCCGTCCCTAGATCACCGTCACGCGACCCTGGTTACCCACAATTGCCTTGGCCTCGGCCAGCAGCGGAATCGAGCGCGCGTTGACCTTGGCAGGCACCTCGGCGCGCAGCACGCGTCCGTCCACCTGCTCGATAAAGATCTCCACACGGTCGCCGCCCGGGTTAGCGGTGAGCACCGTGGCAAGACGCGCCATGTTGCCTTGGCTAAAGCGGCTGTTGGGCACCATGACCTCAAACACCTTGGGCTTGTTGTTCTCCTCGTTGAGCTCCAGCGGCACGATCTCCTGCGCGATGATCTGGTCGCCGCGGTCCGAGCGCTCGAGTTTGCCCTTAATACGAACAAACGCATCGGACAGCTGTGCGCCGGTCTCGGGATCGACCTCGCCGTACAGGTACCCCTCGGCCTCCTTGTAGGTCTTGGGGAACACCACGACGGTGGCCTCGCCTTCCATGTCCTCGAGCTGAACGATGCCCATGGGGTCGCCGTTTTTGGTCACGCGCTTGGACACGCTCGAGACCATGCCGGCCCACCACAGTGCCTTGCCCTCGGGGATCTCCTGGTTGATGGTGCCGCCCGTGGGGTTTTGCACTTCGTAGCCGGTATCGATCTGCGAGAACGAGAAGTCGCGCGCTTTGCTGAGCGCGTACTCAAACGGGCGCAGCGGGTGGTCCGAAACATAGATGCCCAGGACCTCCTTCTCCTGGCTCAGCTTGAGGTGGCGGTCCCATTCCTGGCCGTCCGGATCGGGCACGCTGACCTCGAAGCCCGAGCCCTCAACGTCGCCAAACATATCGAAGAACGAGGTCTGGCCGCTCGCGCGGTCCTTCTGGCGCTTTATCGCGGCGTCAATGATGTTCTCGGGGTTGTTCTTGTCCACAAAGTGCATCATCTGGCGACGCGGATACCCCGTGGAGTCAAAGGCGCCTGCCTTGATGAGCGATTCGATCACGCGACGGTTGGCCTGGCTCGAGTCCACGCGCTCGACAAAGTCGTGCAGCGTCTTAAACGGACCGCCCGCCTCGCGCTCGGCGATAATCGCCTGCGCCACGCCGGTACCCACGCCGCGGATGCCGGCCAGACCAAAGCGCACGCCTTCCTTGGTAGCCGTGAACTCGGTGCCGGACTCGTTGACATCTGGCGACAGCACGGGGATGCCGTCGTGACGGCATGCCGAGACATAGTGCACGATCTTGTCGGTCTTGCCCGTATAGGACGTCAGAACGGCCGCCATGTACTCGTGCGGATAGTGCGCCTTGAGCCACGCCGTCTGCATAACCAGGATGGCGTAGCCGGCGGAGTGCGACTTGTTGAAGGCGTAGGATGCGAACTCGAGAACATCGTCCCAAATCTTCTGGGCGACCTCGCGCGTGTAGTTGTTCTTGATAGCGCCGTTCATCCAGTGGTCGTAGGTGGTCTCGTCCGAGCCATCCTCCCAGTGGAGCACCGTCGACGTGAGCAGCTTGATCTTTTTCTTAGCCACGGGCTTACGGATACGCGAGTCCGATTCGCCCTTGGAGAAGCCGCACATCTCGACGGAGATGAGCATAACCTGCTCCTGGTAGACCATGGTGCCGTAGGTTTCGCCCAGGATGTCGTCCAGGCGGTCGTCGTAGGAGACGGCCGGCTCCTTGCCGTTCATACGGTTGATGTAGGACGAGACCATGCCGGCGCCCAGCGGGCCCGGGCGGTACAGAGCGATCAATGCCACGACGTGCTTGTACTCGGTGGGCTTCATGTTCTTGATCGTGGCCGTCATGCCGGCGGACTCGACCTGGAAGACGCCGGCGGTGTGGCCGGAGCCCATGAGTTTAAAGATCTCGGGATCGTCAAAGGGAATCTCTTCCTCTTTGATGTCGATGCCGAAGTTCTTTTTGATGTTTGCCTTGGCCTTGGAGATAACCGTCAGCGTACGCAGGCCCAAGAAGTCCATCTTGAGCAGACCCATGTCGGCAACGGTATGGCCCTCGTACTGGGTAATCTCGACGCCGCCCTTGGTGTCGAGCTTGGTGGGCACGTGCTCGTTGACGGGGTCGCGGCAGATCAGAACGGCGCACGCGTGCACGCCCTCGCCACGGGTGAGACCCTCGATCGAGAGCGCCGTGTCGATGATGCGGCGGGCGTCGTCGTCCTTTTTATAGGCCTCGGCAAAATCGGGGTTAAACAGATCCTCTTTGCCGGGCTGCTTGTCGAGCACCTGCTTGAGCTTGACCTTGGGGTCGCTCGAGACCATCTTGGACAGGCGCTGACCCATGTAGACCGGGTAGTCCAAGACGCGCGCGGCGTCGTTGATGGCCTGCTTGGCCTTGATGGTCGAGTAGGTGATGACGTGGGTGACCTTCTCGGGGCCGTAGAGCTGGCGAACGTGCTCCACGACCTCGAGGCGCCGCTCATCGTCGAAGTCCATATCGATATCGGGCATCTCGGTACGCTGCGGGGACAGGAACCTCTCGAACATCAGGCCGTTCTCGAGCGGGTCGAACGCGGTGATGTTCATGGCGTAGGCGACGATAGCGCCGGCGGCCGAGCCACGGCCGGGGCCGACGCCGATGCCGTTGTCCTTGGCCCATTGCACGTACTCGGCAACGATCAAAAAGTAGGCGGCAAAACCCTTGTCGCAAATGACCTTGTATTCGTACTCAAAGCGCTCTTTGATGTTGACGCCGCCGATCTCGCGCGTGGCCCAGTCGTCGCCGTAGTGCTGGCGCAGGCCCTTCTCGCACTCGCGGCGGAACTGGCTCTCGTGCGTCTCGCCGGGGTCGAGCAACGGGAAGCGCGGCAGGATGATGGAGTCCCAGTCGAGCTCCACGTAGCACTTGTCGGCGATCTCGAGCGTGTTGTCGCAGGCCTCGGGGCAATACGGGAACATTGCCCGCATCTCCTCCTCGGTCTTCATGTAAAACTCCGAGCCGGTCATGCGCATGCGGTTGGGGTCATCGACCTTGGCGTTCATGCCAATGCACATGATGACGTCCTGCACGGGCGCATCCTCGCGGCGCAGGTAGTGGAAGTCGTTGGTGGCGATGACCTTGACGCCCACCTGCTTGGCGATATCGATGAGCGTGCGGTCCATCTGCTCGTCGGTCAGGCCGTTGTCGGTGGTGATGCCGTGTTCCTGGATCTCGATGTAAAAGTCGCCGGGGTCGAAGGTGTCGCGGAAGGTCTCGGCCCACTTGATGGCGCCTTCCATGTCGCCGCGGTCGATGTATTTGGGGATGATGCCCGCGATGCAGGCGCTCGTGCAGATCATACCCTTGGCATGGCGACGCAGGTTGTCGAGCGTCACGCGCGGCTTGTAGTAAAATCCCTGCACAGCGGCCTCGGAGACCGTCTGCATCAGGTTGACGTAGCCCTCCTGGTCCTTGGCCAGAAGAATCATGTGGTAGAGCTCGGGCTTATGGTCGCGGGCGAGCGTCTCGTCCGGCGTAAAGTAGACCTCGCAGCCAAAGATGGGTTTGATGACCAGGGGCGGCTTGAGCTCGTCGATGTTGCCCTTCTCGTCCCACATGGCCATGTCCTTCACATACTGGGCATGCTCGCGCGGGCTTTCCTCGGGATCGGGCTCCACCAGCTCGTCGCGGCGGTCCTTTTCCAAGAAGGCCTTGTCGTGACTCCAGGTTTTGTACTCGGGCGTGTTGTGGTTAACGGCGTCGCAGGCCAGCGCCAGGTCGGGCACGCCATACATGTAGCCGTGGTCGGTAATGGCAACGGCGGGCATGCCAAGCTCAACGGCACGGTTGACCATATCCTGGATACGGGTTGCGCCGTCGAGCATGGAGAAAACAGTGTGATTGTGCAGATGGACGAATGCCATGTAATGAGCTCCGATGCGGGTTCGTGATCTTAGGGTTACGATTCTACCGCACAGCGCGGACGGCACCCGAACCTAGCCAAACCCACACGGCTCCTATTGAGTTGCGGTGGAATAGTTCCCGCTTGGGCCACCTGGACCGCAATACAGGAACTATTCCACCGCAAGTTATCTGAGGGCTAGAGATTGTAGGTGACTACTTGGGGCTCGGCGGGTTCGACGAAGATGGCTGGATTCGCCTGCTCCACGCGGACGAACTTGACCGTCACCGTCTCAACGCCCGCCTTGTGCAACGCATCGGCGTAGACGCGCGCCTGCAGGGCGTGCTTCTCGAGCAGCTGGTCTGGCGTCTCGTCCGGCGTGCCACCCGTCTTGTAGTCGATGACCAGTGCGCGCGACGGATCGGCCGGGTCGGTGGCCAGTGCATCGATGGCGCCCTCGGCATAGGCGCCGTAGCGGGCAATGTCCTCGTCCTCGCAGCCCAGTGAGAAGAACGGCACCTCGGCGCGAACGCACGGCCACGCGAGCAGGTCGGCGCGAACAGCCGACTTGAGCCAGCGGTCCAGGGCAACGTCGAAGCGTTCACGCTGCTCCGGCGTCAGGCACCACAGGCGCGCCAGGGCGTCGGCACGCTCAGCAGGCAGCGCATCGGCACCCATCTCGATGAGCCACTGGCAGGCAGCGTGGAAGGCCGAGCCCAGCGCCATGGGATTGCCGGCGGGCTCGACAGCGGCCACGTCCGCATCCGTCATCTCCGAGCCATCCGACTCCGCATCATCGCCGGCCTCGTCCATGGGAACACGAGCCTCGGCGGCATGGTCTTCCGCCTCGGCATGGAGCGCCGCGGCGATTGACGAGTAGCTATACGAGTCACGCATCGGATACGGACAGATGCCCATGCGCACGCCCACTGCCTGGGGATACACAAGCTCAAACGAATCGGGCTTGGGGTCGGCAGGACCGGGGACGATTGTGCTGGCCGAATCGTCGGCAGCATCCGTATCGGCATCGCCACGAACAAGCCTGCCCTCGGCATCCAGCGAAGCGTTGACCTCAAACGCCTGCTCGCCAAAGGTAAAGTCAGAAAGCGAAATGAGCTCGTAGTCGCCCGGCTGGGAGTTGTCGAACACCAGACGGTCGGCATCGAGCTGCGGCATGTCCAGAGCGTCGGTCGGCAAAATACGGCGGAGCACGTCGTAGGTCAGATCCGTCTCGGCATCGAAGGTCGGCGCCGTCACCTTGCCACGGCTCACGCCGGCATCCATCGCCAAGATCACCAGCTCGCGCGCACGCGTCATGGCAACGTAGAGCAAGCGGGCCCGCTCCTCGAGCGAAAGCTGCAGGTCGTCGTTGCGCAGGCGGGCAAATGCCTCGGCGGGAGAGCCCGTCGCGCATACGTCCTCCATGAGCTCCGGCGGCAGCCACAGCGACGTGCCCTTGCCCTTAAATGCATGTTCAAACTGCTTTTTAACGTCGTCGCCCTTCACAAAGGTCCCATCGGCAAGCTTAACGCCATCAAAACGAGCCGGCAGTGCCACGACCTGCGCTCCGCCCTCGACGCGACCCATCTGTACCGCACCCGAGGACTTACGCACGCCAAAGCACTCGGCAACCGCCACGACCGGATATTCCAGACCCTTGGACGCATGCACCGTCATGATGCGCACCGCGCCGTCACCCTCCTCGTTGAGGGCACCCGGGGCCTCCTTGCCCGCCAAGAAGCGGTCGAAGGCCAGCGCGATGGAACGCGGAGAATTGCCGAGCTCGGCCTCTGCCTCGGCCACGGCGTCGAGCGCCTTGAGCACGTTGGCGGCAATGGCCTTGCCTTCGGGGCCGCGCTGCGCCAGGCGCACGAACCAGCCGGAGGCATTGACCACGTCGCGCGCGATGGCGGCGAACGAATCGCGCCCCACGCGGCGCAGTGCATAGCGCAGCACCTCGCGGGCACGCGTCACGAGCGGCAGGTTCTGCAAACCCGGCACATCGGAATCGCTCATGATGCCCATGTCGATATTCCGGCGCGAGGTCTCCCCTGTCTCGCTATCGAGTTTGGTCGCCAGCGCCAGGAACTCCTGGGCGCCGAGTGCAAACATCGGCGAGGCCAGCAGTGGCATAAGACCCTGCGCCGTATCGGCCGGATTGGCGAGCGCACAAACCAGGGCGCGCACCGTCTGCACCTCGGCAGCTTGGGCAAAGACTGAGCCGCCCGCGATGACGCAGTCGAGCCCCTGGTCACGGAAGGCCTGTGCGTAGACGTCTGCGTTGGTCATGCGGCCCAGCAGCAGCACCATGCCGCCCTGGGGCTGGCCGGCATCGGCAAGCGCGCGGAATCGCTCCGCGATCGCGCGGGCCTTGGCCTGTGTGCGCTCCTGCGTACTGCCGCCGGCAACAAAGAGCGCCTGACGACGCGAGGCGTCCGCCACCAGCGTGTCCTTGCGGCCGTCGCTCGCCTCAAGATCCAAAAAGCCCTGCATCAGGCCGCCGTCATCGCCGTCGAAGACGCGTGCCACGTAACGCAGCACTTCGTCATGGCTGCGGAAGTTGCGCACGAGTTTAACGAGTTCGCCGGCAGGGGCATCGGGCGCGGCAGACGAGCCCACCTTGCGCTCCTGGCGGCGAAACACCTCGACCTCGGCGCCACGGAAGCGGTAGATCGACTGCTGCGCATCGCCCACGGTGCACAGCGCGCGCTCCCCCGCGCCCGTCAGATAGCGAATCAAATCGACCTGCATCTGATCGGTATCCTGGAACTCATCGATCATGACCATCTTAAAGCGGCCCTCGTACGCAGCACGGATGGCTGGGTAATCGCGCAGGGCCTCGTAGGCCATACGCAGCAGGTCGTTATTATCGAGGGCGGACTGGGCAGCCTTCAATGCGCGATACTCGGCCTCGACGGAACGGGCCAGGCCCACCAGCGCATCGAGCGCCGGGCCACCGCAGGCAAGCACGATATTGATAAACGCATCGGCGGCCTCGGCCTTGAGCAGCTCGACCTGCTCCTTGGGGAATGCCTTGCTCGCGCGCGGCATGGTGCACGACATCATGAGTCGCGCCGCATCCTCCATGGTTTTGCCACTCGCCTCAAACGCGTCGATGGCATCGAGCGCCGTCTGCGCCTTCTCGGTCGCGGCCTTGCTTGCGCCCAGCGCCGCGCGATAGGCATCGGCGAGTGCCGAGGTATCGGCCTGGCCGCGCGCCACGCGCGCGTCGTCCATACCGCCCGGCAACTGGCTCGACAGCTCCAGCAGGTCGCGCACCAGACCCTTGATGGTCGTACCGCCGCCAAAGGAACCGCCCTCGCCCGCCATGGGATACCAGGCATAGAGGGCCTTGAGCGATGCCGCGAGCTCGGGGGCGGCATCGGGCGCCGTCGCGCAGGCCAACACATGCTCAACAGCTTGGTCCATAAGTTCGTCGGTATCGGTGAGCACCGTGAACTCGGGGTCGATGCCCAGCTCCAGCGCGTGCGCGCGCAGGATACGCGAGCACATGCCGTGAATGGTCGAGATCCAAGCGTCGTCGACGGTCAGGGCCTCCTCGTCCATGCCCTCGTCGATAAGCGCACGGCGCACGCGGTCGCGAATCTCGGCCGCGGCATCTTTGGTAAAGGTAATGGCGAGCACCTGGTCCAGATGCTCGACGAACGGACCTGATTCGGGCGAGAGCGCGTAGACGATGCGGCGCGTGAGGGTAAAGGTCTTGCCCGAACCGGCGCCCGCCGAGACAAACAGCGGACGGTCGAGCGTTTTGACAATCTGCAGCTGTTGCGGCATCAAAGTCGAAAGATCCATGGTCTACACGTCCCTCCTTACAAACGTTCCTTCGTGGTTATACGAGCAGCGCGCATGCGCGGCCTGAGCCGACGTCGGGTCGACGGCGGCAACGTTGCCTGCCTCGAGCTCGCGCAGGCGCTCGGCGATGCCGGCCTCAACGCGATCGAGCAGGGCGTCGAAGTCCATGCTGCCACCCTCGCCGGGGAAACCTTTCTTAAGGCCCGGGATGCGACCGTCGCCGCGCTCTTCCTCGAGCAGCTCGGCGCTCGCGGCACCGCGCAACGCCGGCTTGCCGCCCTTGGTCGAAAAGTAGAGCGCCGCGCGGGTGTCCAAATCCAGCGCCCGGCGCATGGCCTGGGCGTAGATGAGCGTTTGGGTATGTGGCGGCAACCAGCGCGGATCGTCGATGAGCGCCGTGCCCGATTCCTCGTCGCGCACCGTAGGGTCGGCGAGCTTAAACTCCTCAACGCCCGTGCGATGCTTGTAGTCGATCACCACGGCACGATTCTCGGCGTCCACGTCCACGCGGTCGATGCGCCCGCCAAGCGGCCAACCGGCATACTCGACCTTGAGCTCGTTGAAGGCGAACTCCAGGTAGCGCGGGGCAAAGGGGGCAAGTGCCTCGGACTCGTAGGCAAGCACACCCTCCAGCTGCGGCAAGATCTCGGCCACCTGGCGCTCCTCCACCGCAGAGAGCGGCACCAGCGGGCCCTCCGTGCCGCGCTTGCCGGCGTGCTCGGCCAACGTCTCGTCAAAGACCTCGTGCAGCAGCTCCTGTGCACGCGGCAGGTTCTCAGGCGTCACGCGCTCCATGCCCTCTTGGGGCAGACGGGCATGCAGATGCTCCAGCACGTCGTGGACAAAGTTGCCCTTCTCCATGTTGCCAAAGCCCGCGTCGATAGACTGGGGCTTGACGCGATACGACACGAACCAGCACAGTGGGCAGGTAGAATAGGCCTCGATCTGCGAGGCGGACGTCAGACGCGGCACGAGCGGCGCGTCCTCGCCCTCGCCATCGCGACGGCGCAGGACCAGGTATGGCACGGCCGCCTCACTCAAATGCTGAGGAGCCTCGCACGCAACGCGCTTGCACTCGATGCCCTCGCCGGCCGCTGGATCAAAATCGGCGACGATACTGCCCTCGCCCACGCACGCAACCTTGGCGGCGCCAGCGGCCTCGGCATGCGCCCGCAACTCGGTCCACACGGCAGCCGGATAGCACTCGCGCGCCTGGCGATCGTGCGTCACGCGGGCGAGTGCGACCGGACCGCTCGCCGCCTGCATCGCACGGCCAAAGCGCACGCGCAGCAGGGCCGCGGGCTCCAAAGACACGCCGTCGCGGCGCAGCTCGGCCGTCAACGTGGCAAGCGGGCCCTCTTCGTGCGAAAGCGGATAGCTGTCCAGGTCGACATCGGCAAACAGCACGGCATCGTAGCCGCCAGGACGCAAAACCGACGCATCGGCAAGCGACACGAAGCGCACTTGCGCCCGTGGCGCGCGATCGACCTCGTAGGTCTCGTAATCGTAAGCGGTGCTGCGCTTGTCCACCTTAGTTCGAACGCCGTCGAGAACCGGCACGGTCGCGGCCTGCGACACGTCGAGCGCGCGAGCATCGTTCATAAGGATGTCGATGGCATGGCGCAGCAAAGCCGTCTCTGCCTGGCGACGGGCCTGGCCGTCAAGACCGCCTAGAGCGCGATCGGGCAGCGCCTCTGCAACGGCGAGCATGGCCTTGAGCGCCGTCACGGGTTTGTCGCGCCACAGCGCCTGAAACACGTCCGAGACCACGCACGGCACATTCTTAAACCAGTTATCGTCGCTGGCGGCCTTGCGGGCGCCCCTCACCTGGCCCTGCACGCTCTGCAGCAGGCTCTTGACGCCCGCAGCGGTCTTGCTGCGCGACAGGCGCATGTTCTTGTCGAAGCCGCGGGCGCTCGCGGCGTCGACACCCGAAAGCGGGCTATAAATCCAGTCGGTAAGCTCTGGAGCGGGCCACCACTCGGTCTTTGACGCCATGCCCTCATCGGCGGCCTTCATGCGCTCGATCAGGCCGGCAAGCGCCGCAAACTGCCTGCCCGCAATGGATTGAGAAAACGCCGTGAACTCAGTTGTCTCGGCAGCGATATGACGAGCCGCCAGACGAGAGGCGAGCTCACCGAACAGCTGGGGTGCCCGGGCAGAAACGGCAAGCACACGCACGGGGTCGGCAGAGGCGCCGTCGACCTCGGAACCCCGGCACGTTTTTACCAGATCATCAATTGCGTCCGCATAAGCATGAGCACGGGCATGGGGGCCAGCGACCTCAATAAAGGCAGGCTGAGCGGCGGTCCCGCAAGCGGCATCAGACGCGCCGGCACCCTCCCCCAGCGGCGCGATCTCAAACAACACATCGCGGGCATCAAATGCCGTGGCAAGCTCCTCGCGCATCGCCGCCTGCTCGCGGGCAAGCAGCACGACGACCTCTCCCCCATTGTTCGCCACGGCAGACAGCAGCTCGAGCAGACCGTGCGTAAACGACGTGATACCGCGCACGCATACGACGCGAGTGCACGCCGGCAGGCTATCGGCCAGGACACTGGTCATAATGTCAGCTGCCTCGCAGGGCTCAACCATATCTCGACGGTCCAAACCGCCCGCGTAGGCGCGCAAAAGCTCGAACACACGAGCCTCGGCATCGCTTTTTGGCTCAGGCTGGCAGTTGTCGCCACGGCATCGTTCGGCACCCGTCCCCGCAACGCCCGGCAACACGTCGCGGGCCATGCGCGCGAGCATGCGCACTGTGCCCTGGCTGCGCGAAAGCGGCTGCAGGTCGGCATCGTCGAGACGCGTGACCATGTCCGAAAACAGCATCTGGCGCTGCAGGTTGTCGACGAAACCGCGTCCGTCGCCCATAAGCTCCCAAAGCGAGCGAAGCCACGATGTAGGCGTCTTGTAGTCGATACCCAGCGAAACGCCGGCTTCCGCCGCATCATGACGGCACAGGTCGAGCTCGGCAAACGTTGGTGCCAGCAACACGGCACGCCCGTGACGGGCAATAAGGTCGGCAAGCAGCGCCGACTCGGCATCGCTCAAATCCGTGCCGGCATTGGTGGTATAGATTCGAACAGGCATGGTCCTCCGCTCAAACTGTTCGCAATAATCAATGCATCCATCCTACCCGCCCACGCGGACAGATTTGCCCCACGCCAACAGATTTGATCCCTTGAGGACGGAGGAAAATGGATCACAGAGGGGGTCAGTCTAACCCGGTGATCCGTTTTCCTCCGTCCCCAAGGGATCAAAAAACCGCCCCCGGAGGGACGGTTCTTCGTAATTCAATGTTGTCGCCGGCCTACTCGCCATCCTCCAACTTAATGAGGATCTTGCGGTAGCCACCGTACTCGCCGTTCAGCGCCTTTGAAACGCGGCTCACCGTGGTGGACGAAGCGCCGGTACGGGCCTGAACCTCAACATAAGGCTCGCCCTCGTCCAAATAGCGCGCAACCTGCAAACGCTGAGAAAGGTCGCAAATCTCGCGCGGCGTGCAGATATCGGTCAAAAACGCTTGGATATCCTTCTCGTCGTCCAAAAGGCTAAATGCGTGGACCAGCTGCTTGACATCAGGCTTGTCAAACATGTTCTCGATATTCATCGATCACCGCCAAACCCGCCAAAAGGCATCGAAGTTGATACTGACATCGGGCATCGTTCGCCCGTTCTATGCAATAGGGCAACGCCTGTGGCTTTTGCCCGTAGCAGTGTAGCACACCACCAAACTAAAGCGACAAGACTCTCTGCCAGCGGCGCGTTTTTCAGGACGAACGCCGTTTAGAAATCATATGCGCACGTAAGCTCCACGAATATTTGAGACAATGGGCGCCCAAACACCGCGGCGCGCCCGCGCAACCATCCAGGTCGCCGCCGCAAGCCGCTTCACGCGACGCCAGCAACCCCGGCGCAAGAAAGGATTCACGCCATGCGCTTTATGCTTAACTGGCTCTTCACCTCGATCGCCATCGCGATCGCCACGTTCCTCGTCCCCGGTATCCAACCCTTCGGCTTTGCCGAGGCTTGGGTCTGCTTTGCCTTCGTGGGACTGTTCCTCAACATCGTCGACTCGCTCGTCAAGCCGTTCCTGACGGTCATCTCGCTGCCGCTCACTATTATCACGCTTGGTATTTTTCAGCTCGTAGTCAACAGCTTTATGCTCGAGCTGGCCAGCTACCTGTCGGTCAATCTGCTGGGCGCGGGTATCTCCATTGCCGGCTTTGGATCGGCCTTTATGGGCAGCATCCTGGTATCCATCATGCGCAGCATTCTCGACAGCATCGCCGAGGGCTAGAACTGTTCAATACGAACCGTCATATCGACCCAAAACAAAGGCCGCCCATCGCAAAAATGGGCGGCCTTCTTATTTGCCAAGTCTCAAAGGACGAGAGGATCTACCATTTCTACCCCGTCCCCAAATGCAGGTGTGGGTTAGATGACGTAGTCGTAGCCATGGTTGGGAGCGACAAGTTGATCGAGCGTCACGCCGTCGAGGTAGTCGTTGATGAGCTTGTCCAAGTTCTTCCACACGTCGAGCGTGGGGCACTCATCCGAACGCGAGCAACCCTTGCAGTCGCCATCCAGGCAGGCGACCGGCGCCAGACTGCCCTCGGTCAGGCGCAAGATCTCGCCCACCGTGTACTGCTCGGGCGGGCGCGTGAGCACATAGCCGCCGCCCTTACCACGCATGCCCGAAAGCATGTTGGCGCGCACGAGCGTGGCCAAGATGTTCTCCAGATATTTCTCCGAAATCCCCTGGCGCGCCGCGATCTCTTTGAGCGGGATGCGACCGGCCGCCTGGTGCTCGGCCAGATCGACCATAACGCGCAGGGCATATCTGCCCTTAGTAGAAACCAACATGTATAGTGCTGCCTTTCGGTCATTTAGTCCGTAGAAATTCTAGCCGAAAAATTGGTTTTGAAAATACCTATTGCCGTCAAGATGGTTAATCGACTCGTAATAATCTTCTATTTCCTATTGCGTTACTAGGCTTTAGTGTCTACTATGCTTGCCAACAGCAAAACGAACAACCTATACGGTTTGTGGGTTTCGCTGCTACACACACCGTAAAACCACACGGTATCCAGTCATTTGAACACTTTGGAGGTTCACCATGAGCAACGTTTACACGTCCATCGATCAGCTTATCGGCCACACCCCGCTTCTGGAGCTCACTCACTTTGAGGCCGATGAGGACCTCAAGGCCCGCGTGCTCGTCAAGCTGGAATACTTCAACCCCGCCGGCTCCGTCAAAGACCGCGTCGCCAAGAACATGATCGACGAGGCCGAGAAGGCCGGCAAGCTCGTGCGCGGTGGCGACTACACCATCATCGAGCCCACGAGCGGCAACACCGGCGTCGGCATCGCCTCGGTGGCGGCTGCCCGCGGCTACAAGGTGATCATCACCATGCCCGAGACCATGTCCGTCGAGCGCCGCAAGCTTATGCAGGCATATGGCGCACAGCTCGTGCTCACCGACGGCTCCAAGGGCATGAAGGGCGCCATCGCCAAGGCCGAGGAGCTGCAGAAGGAGACGCCCAACAGCATTATCGCCGGCCAGTTTGTGAACCCCGCCAACCCCGCCATCCACAAGGCCACGACCGGCCCCGAGATCTGGGACGACACCGACGGCGAGGTCGACATCTTCGTCGCCGGCGTCGGCACCGGCGGCACCGTGACCGGCGTGGGCGAGTTCCTCAAGGAGCAGAACCCCGAAATCAAGGTCGTCGCCGTTGAGCCCGCCACTTCCCCGGTGCTCTCTAAGGGCCAAGCCGGCCCGCACAAGATCCAGGGTATCGGCGCCGGCTTTGTGCCCGACGTCCTCGACACCCAGGTCTATGACGAGATCATCCCCGTCGAGAACGACGACGCCTTTGCCACCGGCCGCGCCGTGGGCCACAAGGAGGGCGTGCTCGTGGGCATTTCGTCCGGCGCCGCCGTGTGGGCCGCGCTGCAGCTGGCCAAGCGCCCCGAGAACGAGGGCAAGACCATTGTGGCGCTGCTCGCCGACACCGGCGAGCGTTACCTGTCCACGGCGCTCTTCCAGGACTAGGGCCTGTCGCCCATAGGTTGAGCCCGCGGACGAGCCGGTCTCCTCTCTCCCGGCAGCCTGAGCCCATCCAATCAGGGTGTCTCACGAGACGTCCGAACTTGCTACAATGTCTGCGGCGCGGAACCAGCCTCCCGCGCCGCTTTTCTTTTTTGGCCACATGCCACCAAGGAGAACCTCCCCATGCACAACAAGCGCGTGCTCGTCGCCATGAGCGGCGGCGTCGATTCCAGCGTGACCGCGTACCTGCTCAAAAGCCAGGGCTACGAATGCGTCGGCGCCACCATGCGCCTCACCTGCCCCGCGCCCAATCCCGCCACGGGCATGAGTAAGGTCGACCGCGACATCGCCGATGCAAAGGCTGTCGCCGAGTGCCTGGGGATGCCCCACCATGTGCTCGACCTGCAGCAGGCCTTCGACCGCAACGTTATCGAGCGCTTCGTGACCGCCTATCAGGAGGGGCTGACGCCCAACCCATGCATCATCTGCAACCGCCACATTAAGTTTGGCGCATTGCTGGATGCGGCGCTGGATATGGGCTGCGACTACATCGCCACGGGCCACTACGCCAAAACGAGCCAGGCGTCCGACGGAACCTGGCAGCTGTACCGCGGCGAGGACCCCAAAAAGGACCAGAGTTACTTTTTGTATTCGCTTACGCAGGAACGCCTGGCGCACACGATCTTTCCGCTGGCTGGGCTGGACAAAGAGCGCGACGTGCGCCGCATTGCCGCCGAGCAGGGCTTTACCAACGCCAAGAAGGCCGAAAGCGAGGACATCTGCTTTATTCCAGACGGTGACTACGCGGGCTATATCGAGCGCCGCTGCGGACATCCCGCTGCACCGGGCGACATTGTGTGGCGCGACGGCAGCGTGGTCGGGCGCCACAACGGTGCGCTGCGCTACACCATCGGTCAGCGCAAGGGCCTGGGCGTCGCGATGGCGCATCCCGTGTACGTAACGGGCGTCGACGCCGACAGCAGCACCGTGCATCTGGGCGAGGCCGAGGACCTAACGGCCACAGCACTCACGGCCGACGACTGGATCTGGAGCGCCCCTGCCGACCGCATGGAGGCAGAACTCGATGCCGGCGGCATTCGCGTGGGCGCCAAGTACCGTTACCGTCAGAAAGACCAAGCAGCGACCCTTACGCGCGGCGAAGACGGGCAAATGCTGCTGACTTTTGACGAGCCGCAGCGAGCCATCGCCCCCGGCCAGGCCGTTGTAGTCTACCACGGCGACATCGTCCTCGGCGGCGGCACGGTGACCGGCGCACTTAAGTAGCCCCATCCCCTTCATAAATTGCGGTGAAATAGGGACTGTTTAAGCGTTTAAAACCGCCAAACAGTCCCTATTTCACCGCAACTTAGAGAGGACGGCCTCGGTCGGTACTGCCGTATCAGCCGAGGCCGCTGCATCGCTAGCGCTGTACGTAGGCGCGGACGAGCTCGAAGGTGTTGCGCACGCCGTCCATGTGGCTACGCTCGTAGTTGTGGCTCGCATACACGCCGGGGCCGATCAGACCATGGCGAATGTCGTAGCCGGCAGAGAGCGTGGCTTCGACGTCCGAACCGTAATGCGGATACACGTCGATAGCGTAATCGAGCTCAAGCTCGCGCGCGATATTGGACAGCGCCGTCACCAGGTCGTAGTTGTACGGACCGCCCGAATCCTTGGCGCAGATCGACACCATGTGCTCGGTGCAGCCTAGGTCGTCGCCCACGCAGCCCATGTCAACGCTGATCATCTCGCGCGTGTCGGCCGGCACGAAGGCGCCGCCGTGGCCCACCTCCTCGTACACGGTAAAGAGCAGCGAAACCTTACGCGAAAGCGTCACCTCGCCAGCGGCGACGGCACGCGCCAAGCCCAACAAAATGGCGGCCGATAGCTTGTCATCCAGGAAGCGGCTCTTAATGTAGCCGCTCTCCGTCACCGTCGTGCGAGGATCCATAGCGATGATGTCGCCAGTCTGAATACCCAGCTCGAGCACATCGTCCTTGCTGTCGACGTTCTCGTCGAGCAAGATCTCCATGTTCTTCTCGATGGTCTTGACCGGCTCGTCGGCCACGTGCGCCGAAGGCTCGGTGTTAAGAACCACGCCCGTGTAGACATTGCCGTCGCGCGTGTAGACGGTGCAGTTCTCGCCATCGGCCGTAGACCACTGATGCCCACCGAGCGTCGTGGGGCGCAGGCGGCCATTGTCCTTAATGGAACGCACCATGGCGCCTAGGGTATCGACATGGCTCGCCAGTACGAGCGGCTCGCCCTCGCCGCCAAGCTCAACGAGCACGTTACCCTTATTAGAACGCTCAGGCCCAAACCCCATATCGCGCAGGGTCTCCATCAGATAATCAGTCGCCGCACGGGTATAGCCGGTAGGGGAGGCAATAGAAGTCAGCGTCTTAAGCTGTCCTGCGATATAGGAGAGCGTCTCCTCTAGAGAAGCATCAATATTAGAAGTCATATGCATCCTTCCAAGTAAAACTAAGACCGAGTCCCGATTTTAACCGTTCTGCACGTGCAATGCCCCAGGAGCCGAGCCGCCTCCAGACGTCCCCGCACCGGTTTTGTGCACGTGCACGGTTTACAATCTCAATCTTGCATAAATCCTATTGGTATTTGCATAGAAATGAGGCATCTTTTTGCTTCGTCTCAGGGTGCCCCACCTTGGACCGTGCAAAAAACGGAGTATTCAGCACCGTGGGCCCCAACGACCCCATCGCGAACGACAAAACGACGCGGTTACAGCAGTGTTGCGGGTCGTCGCAAAGCAGAAACTCAGTAACAACCCCCTCCACTCATCGATAGCCCACCCGCAATGGCTGTCGATGGGCGCCTGCGGGCCACTACGGGCCATTCAAAACGTTATGCATTTTTAAGAGCTTGCTGAATACTCCCAAAAATGCACGCTGGGAAGTGCACCACCTATCCGTAGCGGGCAGTACACCTTGGTTTTGCCCGTCTCAGGGCATCGACGCAGCACAAAAAGCCCCGCCATGCGTAGCACGGCGGGGCCAGCGGCAAGTCAAAAGACCATACGCCTACGGGCGAAGGACCACCAAACTGGGTTAGGCAACCGGGCAGATCTTCTTGAAGAGCTCGATGACGTCGTCGAGCGTCGCCTCGCGCGGGTTACCCGGGAAACAAGCGTCGGCCATGGCGTCCTTGGCCAGGACCTCGATCTCGTCAGCCTTCATGGCCTCGCAGACGTGCGGGATATTCACGTCGGCGGAAAGCTGCTTGACGGCGGCGATAGCGGCGTCGGCAGCCTCGTCGGTGCTCATGCCCGTGGTGTCAACGCCCATGGCGACGGCAACCTTGGCCAGACGCTCGGCGCAAACCGGCTTGTTGAACTCCATGGCGATCGGCAGCAGCATGGCGCAAGCGACGCCGTGCGGGGTGTCGTAGTGAGCGGACAGGGTGTGAGCCATGGCGTGGTCGATGCCCAGGCCAACATTGGAGAAGCCCATGCCGGCGACATACTGGCCAAGGGCCATGCCCTCGCGGCCGGAGCCGGGCTGGCCGGACTTGGCCTCGGCAACGGAGTCGCGTAGGTTCTCGCTGATCAGCTTGATGGCCTCAAAGTGGAACATGTCGGAGAGCTCCCAAGCGCCCTTGGTGGTATAGCCCTCGATGGCGTGGGTCAGAGCGTCCATGCCGGTGGAGGCGGTCAGGCCGGCGGGCATGGAAGCCATCATGTCGGGGTCGACGACGGCGACCTCGGGGGCGTCGTTGGTGTCGACGCACACGAACTTGCGGACCTTCTCGGGGTCGGTGATGACGTAGTTGATGGTCACCTCGGCAGCGGTACCGGCGGTCGTCGGCACGGCGATGGTGAACTCGGCGTGGTTCTTAGTGGGAGCAACGCCCTCGAGGCTGCGGACATCGGCGAACTCGGGGTTGTTGATGATGATGCCGATGGCCTTGGCGGTGTCCATGGAGGAGCCGCCACCGATGGTCACGATAGCGTCAGCCTCGGCGGCCTTGAAGGCCTCGACGCCGTCCTTGACGTTCTGAATCGTGGGGTTGGGCTTGATCTCGGAGTAGAGGCTCCAAGCGATGCCGGCGGCGTCGAGCTCGTCGGTCACCTTAGCGGTAACGCCAAACTTGACCAGATCGGGGTCGGAGCAGACGAAGATCTTCTTGTAGCCGCGACGCTGGAGCTCGCCGGGGATCTCCTTGATGGCGCCGGAACCATGATAAGAGATGGTATTGAGAACGAAACGATTAGCCATTGATAGCCTCCCATCGTGTGCGGGGCATCCATTACGCCCCACGCTATGAGTCCCATCCTAACGCTTTTGAAACAAAAAACGCGTGAGAACGTCAAACTATTTAAAGCGTTTCAACAGACGATGAAAAATATTGCGGCAAAGGGACAGCCCCTTTGCCGCATTCGGTTACTTTCGGCAGCCCTCTTTCCAAGCCTCGGCCGCAACCTTCCAGCGTAAGCGCAAGTCGCGCTCGCGGTCGATGAACATGATGGCAAACGCGACAAACAGCAGCAAGCTCGCCACGACGATGGCGTGCAGGCCCATGCGCTCAATACACCAGTTGCCCAACACGGCGCCAAACACAAAGGTAAAGATCACGCCAAAGTACAGCAGGCCGTTTTCCAAAAAGCCGCGCCTGTGGGTGATGATGTAATCGTCCACGTTTTGCAGCGCGTTGCGCAAGTTGCCGATGCACATGGTCGTAGCGATGCCGTGACCGTGGATCTTGCGGAAGCTCTCGACCTGCATGCCGCAGGCAAACGAGGTAAGGCAGTTGGCGAGCAGGTTGTAACCGCCACCGGGGATAAAGCTCACGCCCAGCAAGATGACGGCTTCAAAGAACACCGTCACCTGACGCCAGTGGATCACGCTGCCAAACCGCTCGTGCACCAGGTCGGCAAGCATAATGCCCACGGCAAACGACACCACGGGGAAGAAATAGCGTCCCGCCAGCACCCAATTGCCCTCCGAAATGCTCACGCCCACAAGCAGGATGTTGCCCGTCTGCGCGTTGGCGAAAACATGGTCGCGCCCAATGTACGAATACACATCCATAAAGCCACCGGCGAGCGCCAGGATAATGCCCAGTTCGATGGACTCCGATATCTGTTTGGCACGCTGCATCGTCGTGCATCCTCCTTGTTGACGACCCTCTCGTGCGTTGGCGGAAACATAACCGCCGTTCATACTGTAACCCATTGACAACATGGCGTGCGCGCGAGACGGGTTCTCCAACGCGCAGATACACAGTCTGGAAACAAACGACTGGCTCAGCGACGCTCTCACTCACCAGCTCATGTACTCCCCCAGTCTTTTTAGCCCCGCCCCAAAAAGACTGGTTACAATTACGTGCAGCATACAGACACCGGGAGGGATCGTGGCAAAAAAGCCTCAGCACGCTCAGAACAACCAGCGCAGTCAGCAGGGCAAACAGGGCCAGCAGCAAAAGCGCGGCGGCAAGGCGCAGGCCACGGTCGCCCGCGCCAAGCATTCCCAAGCGACGCCCGCCCGCCCCTGGCGCCCGGGCCGCGATAAATTCCTCCCCGTCAGTCGAGCCGACATGGATGCACGCGGCTGGGACCAGTGCGACTTTGTCTACATCTGCGGCGACGCCTATGTGGACCATCCCAGCTTTGGCATGGCCATCATCAGCCGCGTACTCGACGCGCACGGCTACAAGGTGGGCATCATCTGCCAACCCAACTGGACCGACCCCGCCAGCATCACCGTGCTCGGCGAGCCGCGCTTGGGCTTTCTCGTCAGTGCCGGCAACATGGACTCCATGGTCAACCACTATTCGGTGACCAAGCATCGCCGCCACACCGACGCCTACACGCCCGGCGGCGAGGAGGGGCGCCGTCCCAATCGCGCCGTCACGGTCTACGGCAACCTCATCCGCCAGACGTTTAAGGACGCTCCCATCATCATCGGCGGCATCGAGGCGAGCCTGCGCCGTCTGGCCCACTACGACTACTGGCAGGACAAGCTTAAGCGCTCGGTACTGCTCGACTCGGGCGCCGACATCCTCATCTACGGCATGGGCGAGCACGCGATTGTCGAGATCGCCGACGCACTCGACGCGGGGCTGCCCGTCGATCAGATCACCTATATCAACGGCACCGTTTACCGCACGGGTTCGCTCGACGAGGTCTACGACTACGACCTGCTGCCCAGCTGGGACGACCTTGCCGCCGACAAGCTCAACTACGCCCGCAGCTTTAACGTGCAGCAGCAGAATATGGACCCCATCACCGGGCATCGCCTGGTAGAGCCATATCCCAACAGCGTGTACGTGGTGCAGAACCCGCCGTCGGCAACACTCACCACCGACGAGATGGACGAGGTGGCCGAACTCCCCTACGCACGCGATTGGCATCCCGACTACGACGCGGCAGGCGGCGTGCCGGCCTTTGCTGAGATCAAGTTTTCCATTAGCTCCAACCGCGGCTGTTTTGGCGAGTGCTCGTTTTGCGCGCTCACCTTCCACCAGGGCCGCGTGTTGCAGATGCGCAGCCACGACTCGATCATGCGCGAGGCCGAGCTGCTCACGCGCGATCCCGAGTTTAAGGGCTACATCAACGACGTGGGTGGACCGACGGCCAACTTTAGCCGCCCCGCCTGCGACAAGCAGCTCAAGCACGGTGTGTGCAAGAACAAGCGCTGTCTGTGGCCGAGCGTATGCAAGAACATGGTGGTCGACGAAAGCGGCTACACGCAGCTGTTGCGCGACCTGCGCCAGCTGCCGGGCGTCAAGAAGGTCTTCGTGCGCAGCGGCATCCGTTTTGACTACACCATGGCCGATGCCTCGGACGAGTTTTTACGCGAGCTGCTGGAACACCATGTCTCGGGCCAGCTGCGCGTGGCACCCGAGCACGTGAGCGACGCGGTGCTGTCCGTGATGGGCAAGCCGAGCCGAGCCGTCTACGATGCGTTCTGCCGCAAATTTGAGCGCCTGAACCGCGAGTATGGACTCAAGCAGTATGTTGTGCCGTATCTGATCTCGAGCCACCCCGGTTCAACCATGAAGGAAGCCGTGGACCTTGCCGAAGCCGTGCGCGACATGGGCTACATGCCCGAACAGGTGCAGGACTTCTACCCCACCCCGTCCACCATGTCGACGTGCATGTACTACACCGGCGTGGACCCGCGCACCATGGAGCCGATCTATGTGGCGCGCGACCCGCACGAGAAGGCCATGCAACGCGCGCTTATCCAGTATCGCAAGCCCGAGAACTACAAGCTGGTACGCGAGGCACTGGAAAAGGCTGGCCGCCGCGACCTGATCGGCTACACCAAGCATTGCCTGATTCGCCCCGTGCCGCCACGCCCGGGCGAGACGTCTGCCGGCGGCGGACACGGCACCGGCAAGAAGGGCGGTAAGGCCCACGGTGGCGCCGCCGGCAAGGGACCCAAAGGCAGCAAGGGCCACGGCGGCATGTCGCGTGCGCAGAACACCGCAGGCCGCAACCGCGCGGCCCAGGGGCGTCAGGGCGCCAACGGCGGCGGCAGGCGCAACTAGGGCAGTGGTGCGCTCGCTGCGTCCATCCCACACGCGTGGCGCAGCGAGCGCATTGCCTCAACGAGGATGGCACCGGCGATAGCGACCGTAATTGCCACGCCGAACGACGTGTTCACAAACCAGAGCAACGTCATGAGATACGACCCGGCATTAAAGGCAAAGTGCAGCAGGATCGTGTAGCAAAGCTTTCCGGTCGTCACGAGCACCCAACCAAAAATGAGGCCGGCAGCGCCCGCATAGCAACCCTGCACCCAGTTCATGTGCATAAAGCCGAAGATTGCCGTCTGCAGCACAATCGCCGCGGCAATACCCCACGTACTTGGGGCCGCCCAGGGCACCATGGCGCCGTCCTGCGCGCTCGCACGACGCCGGCGCTTCCAAAGTGGGCGGCACTGCGGATTAAACGCTCGGAGCGAAAACTCAAAAATAATGCCGCGCACCAGCAGCTCTTCACAAAATGGGGCGCCGAGCACCGTAGTCAGGACGGCGAGATAGCTGGTGTCGCCCATGCCTGTTTCCTCGACAAGCTCGCTGTAGTCGGCCGCGGCCTCGGGCAACAGCGACAGCGCGGCGTCGGTCACGTAGCCAACGACCACCTGCAGGGCAAGGCCAATCACGATAACGCAGGCGATGCGTTTCCACGCCCCACGCGCTCCCCCGCCGAGCGGGTGCTCGCTTTGCCGGCGTGCCATAAACGAACGCGGCCACAGATAACGCCACCACAGCAGCGCCATCAAAAACGACGCCGTCTGCGCGACGGCCTGAAGCAATTGGATGTCGAGATCATCGATCGAAAAACCCATGAACACCGATGCGACGCCAAGGGCGGAGAACAAAACGACGCTCAGGGCAATATCGGCAGCGACGACGCCAAAACAGGCAAGCGCCCAAATCATCGCATTGAGCATGCCAACCTCCTCCCGACGACTAGTCATTGGGGACGTTCTTCAACGACTAGCTGTTGGGGACACTCTTTGCCAAAGGCCCCGTTGGGCGAGATGTCAAACGGGAAGGTGCCGCAGCGATTGAACGCGGCGATAAACATGCGGATGGCGTTGGACGGCGTGGTGCCCACGAGCTGGGTTGCCGCCGCGAAGGCTGCCTTCTCCTCGGGCAAGACCTTCGCGACTACGGGGGTCATGTGTTCTGCCATGGCGCTTCCTTTTTGAAACGACGGTAGTGCGGATAGATGCGGGCCACGCGGCTGGGCGACGGGCTGTGAAGGCAACCCGATTGGCCCGCATCCGGAGTTTGTTTCTGCGGCGTTGGTATTACTTGGTATTCCTAAGTATTACCCCGCAGATAGAATACCACACCAGACCCCGTGGGGACGGAGGAAAATGGATCATTTTGTTGCTGAGTTAGTTTTTAGAGCGTGATGATATCCGAGATATCGAGGGCCTGAGCGTCGGCGGCATCGTGCGTGGCAAGCAGGAGCATGCGGCCGTCGAGCAGGTCGAGCACAGCTTCGGCGCATGCGTCGCGCGCAGCGGTATCTAAACCGGTAAAAGGCTCATCCAGAATGACGGCGCCGCCCGGGCACAGCAGGGCGCGGGCGATCTCGACGCGACGGCGCTGCCCGCCCGAAAGCTCGGCCACGCGCGAATGCACGTCGATTCCCGGCACCAACCGGCGCAGCAAGGCCGCAGCGCTCGAAGCATCCACGCGCGCATCGGCACACACCAGCACGTTATCCAAAGCCGAGCTGCCCTCTACCAAGCGTGCATCCTGAAACGCCATCGAGCACGGCGCGCACTCCCCCGCTGCCAATGAAAGCAGCGTCGACTTGCCCATGCCCGAAGCGCCCATCACACAGATACGCCCACCCGCGGGCACGTTGAGCTCCAGACCGTCGAGCGCCGGAGCCCAGGGCGCGCGATCGCCCACGGCAAGCGCAAGCTCCGCCGCAGCGCTATCGCTCGCAGCCCCCGCACGCCCGCGCAATCCATGCCCATGCGCCCGCACGGCCACGCGCCACGCCGCGGGTCCCGAAACCCGCAGCAGCCACACCAGCACGCGCTCACAAGCCCACGAGGCGGCAACGACCAGCACGGTCCACGCCAGCAGATCAGCCGTCTCAATCAAAAGCTTCGCCTGATAGATGCGCTCACCCACGGTGCCCACCGCCATGCCGATCAGCTCCGCCGCCACGCCGGCCTTCCAGCTCATGCCGATCACAGCGCGGGCGCACGAAAGCACAAACGGCAGGACTTCGCGCCAGGTGTGAGCGCAAAACAGTCGCCAGCCCCGCGCGCCATGCAGGCGAAACATCTGCTCCAGCGTTTTATTCACCTGAGCCAGCCCCTCGGCCAGCGAAAAATACACGCCCGGCAGCGCCATCAAAAAGACCGCCGCGATGCTCACGCGCGCCGACCCCAGCCAGATAAGCAGCAGGACCACCACGCAGGCAACCGGTGTCGCCTTTACAAACGACAGTGCCGGAGCCACCAGGTGCGCAAACGCCCGCGAACGTGACGAAATCCCGGCAAGCACGCCACCACACACCGCGGCAAGCGCCAGCCCGCCCAGTATTCGCGCGCCCGAGCCCGCCAAAATCGCCCAGGTGCCGCCATCGCACACCAGGCGCAGCAGTGCCAAGGCAACAGCACCCGGACCCGGCAAAATCAACGGCTGCGCCACAAGACCCGCTACCAGCACCCACACGGCAAGCCAAAAGGCGGCAGCGGCACCTGCTGCCGTCACCGCCTTCATTCGCTCTGTCATGTGTCGAGCAAACGCACGCACGGGCTACTCCATGTAGTAGAAATCGTCAGCCGGAGGTTTACCACCCACGGCGCTCGCGTCCGCGTCGGCCAGCACCTGCAGATACCCACTAAGTGCCGCCTTCATATCCTTGCCCGTCTGGCAGACAAGCATGCACCCGGGAATCGCCTTCTCGGCGATCTTGGCGTTGTCCACGATGCCGGCATCGACCACGGCCTGCGCCCAGTCTGCCGGTGACACATTGACAGCCTTAACGCTCGCCGCATGGCAGCTCAAGAACTCCGCCACAGCCTCGGGATGTTCCTCGGCAAACGCGCGGCGCACCATGGTCACGCCCGTCAGCAGGCGCGAACCCGTGTCATCCGCCAGCTCATCCCACACATCGGTCAGGCTTACCGGCGCTGACAGCTTGCCTTCGCTCTTGGCGATGGCAGCGGTCTTGAACGGCTCCGGCAGCACGCCCACGGCAGAAGGATCGGCAAGCAGGGCCGACAGCACCTCGGTGGGCTCGCTCTTAAACTCGAGCGTCACCTGGCCGGTCAGGCCCGCGCGCTCCAGCAGGAAGTTCATGACGTACTCTGGCGTGGTGCCCTTGCCCGTCATGTAGACGGTGCGACCCGCCAGATCGCCAAACGAGGCCACATTCGCGTCGCCCGTCACAACGTTCAGCACGCCCAGCGTGTTGATGTCGATGACCTGCACCGCTCCCTCGGTCTTGTTGTAGAGCACGCTCGCCACGTTGGCGGGCACCAGGGCGATATCGACATCGCCCTGAATGACCTTGGGCACGATCTCGTCGGCGGCAGTGTTGATCGCAAAGTCGAACTCATTGTCCGTCTCGCCATCGGCCGCCTGATCCATAAACCGCACCAGACCGATCGACGTCGGCCCCTTGAGCGAGGCGACATGCACCTCGACCGGCTCTGCGGCGGCACTGACGCCGTCCGCGGCAGCCGAGCCCGCAGCAGACCCGGCACCGGCAGCCCCGCCGCCACAGCCCGCGAGCGCAAGTGACAGGGCGCCCGCGGCGAGCGCCGAGGCAAACCCCCGGCGCGACATTTCAAAATCAAACGCGCGCATCGCTAGCACGTCCCCTCGTTAGGCATCGTCCATGCGTGATGGTCGGTATGCAGCAGCTCCTCGGCCAGCGGCGAGAGCGGCTCGCCCAAGAACTCGCGATAGCACGCCTGGACATCGGGATTCTCGTGCGAGAAGCGAATCTCGGCGTTCGCATCGAGGCCCCAGAGCACCTGACCGCGCTCGGCTGCCAGCTCGCAGCCGTCGTGGATGGGCTGACCGCCGCCACCGACGCAGCCGCCCGGGCACGCCATAACCTCAACGAAGTCATAGCTCACGCGGCCGTCGCGAATCGCGTCGAGCAGACGGGCAGCGTTGCCCAGCCCGTGTGCCACGGCGACGCGCACCTTGGTGCCATCGATATCGGCCACGGCTTCCTTCCAGCCGTCCAGGCCGCGCACATCGGTAAAGAAGTCGGCGTCGGGGTTCTTGCCCGTCACCAGGTAATATGCCGAGCGCACGGCGGCCTCCATCACGCCGCCCGTGGCGCCAAAGATCACGCCCGCGCCTGTGCCAAAGCCCAGCGGCGTATCGAGCGGCTCCTCAACCAGCGTGTCCACGCTCACGTGGCTCGCGCGGATCATGCGCACCATCTCGCGCACCGTCAGCGCAACGTCCACATCGGGTGCGCCGCTCTCGCCCACCATGCTCGGCAGCGCGCACTCAGCCTTCTTGGCCGTGCACGGCATAACGGACACCACGAACAGGCGCTCGGGCTCCACGCCCAGCACCTTGGCGTAGTAGGTCTTGGCGATGGCGCCGAACATCTGCTGCGGCGACTTGGACGTGGACAGGCTGTCGACAAACTCCGGATAGCGCGCCTTCACAAAGCGCACCCAGCCCGGGCAGCAGCTCGTGAACATGGGCCAGCCGCGGCTATCGTCCTCACCCTTAGCGGCGGCACCCAGGCGCTCGAGCAGCTCGGAGCCCTCCTCCATAATGGTGAGATCAGCCGAGAAGTCGGTGTCGAACACGTACTCAAAGCCCACGCGGCGCAGCGCGCAAGCCAGGCGCTCGACGGTAGCCTCCTCGCGCGGAATGCCGAGCTCCTCGCCCCAGGCGCTACGCACGGCCGGCGCAATCTGCACCAACACGATCTTGTCAGGATTAGCGAGCGCGTCAAACACGGTCTCGGTATCGTCGCGCTCGCGCAGTGCGCCCGTCGGGCAATGCGTAATGCACTGGCCGCACGCGACGCAATCGGTCTTGCCGATCGGCGTGCGCCCGCGGGTACCCACGGCGGTATGCGTGGCGCGGTTGGTCAGGTCCCAAATCCCTAGGCCCTGCACGCTCTCGCATACCTTGATGCAGCGCATGCATTTGATGCACTTGTCGTTTTCTCGGATGATGGGGAAATCGAAATCCCAGCCCTCGCCCGCCAAATGCCTTTGATACGGCAGATAGAAAATGCCCAGGTCGTTGGCGATGGTCTGTAGGTTGCAGTTGCCGCTGCGCACGCAGCTCGTGCACTGCGAATCGTGCTGGGACAGCAGCAGCTGCACGTTGGTGCGACGGGCCTCGCGGGCCTTGGGGCTGTTAGTGTGAACCACCATGCCATCGAGCACGTAGTTGTTGCAGGCGGCAACCAGCTGGTCGCAGCCCTCAACCTCGACCACGCACACGCGGCAGCCGCCGATCTCGTTCAGATCGCGCAGGTAGCACAGGGTGGGAATCTGGATACCGACGGACTTGGCCGCGTCCAGGATCGTGGTGTGCTCGGGTACCACGACCTCGCAATTATCGATAGTGAGCTTGACCATATTGAGTGCTCCGCTTTCGTTGTTGTCGCTGACAGTGGGGTTGTTGAGCTCTACCATTCCAGGTTCCTCCCTCCGCGGAACGCGCCAAAGCCAAAGTGGTCGCAACGCAGGCAGCGGCTTGCCTCCTGGCGCGCCTCCTCCTCGGTAAGGCCCTGCTCGACCAGATTCCAATCGTGAATACGCTCGCCAGCCTCGCGCTCGCCCAGCTCGCAGCGGCCGCACTCGTGCTTGCCCTTAAACTGGACGGTCGACAGCTCCACGTCGAGCTTGATCTTGTGGTCGAAGCCCAGATAGCGGTCGATGTTTGCCGAAGCTACGCGGCCGGCATTGATGGCTCGGATGACGGTGGCGGGACCGGTCTGGCAGTCGCCGCCGCTAAAGAGGCCATCGAAGTTGGGCACGGCGCCGTCCGAATCGGTGACCACGCAGCCCCACTTGCAGGCGATGCCCATCTCCTCAAACGGCTTGGAATCGATGTCCTGGCCGATGGCCACAAACACGCGCTCGCAGGGAATGACGCGCTCGGGCGTCGCGGCGGCACGCGGGGCCGGACGACCGCGACGGGGCTCGCCGATAATCTGCGGTTGCACGCGCAGGCCGCTCACGCGACCGTCCTCGCCCGTCTCGATGGCGAGCGGGGCCGTCAGCTCCAGCACCTCGCAGCCCTCGGCCTGGGCACCGGCAATCTCGGCGTCCTGAGCCGTCATATCGCAGATGCGGCGGCGGTAGACGATGCTTACCTTTTCGGCACCGCAGCGCACGGCAGAGCGCGCCACGTCCATGGCCACGTTGCCGCCGCCGATGACGCACACGCGCTGGCCGCTCAGGTCGGGCAGCTCGTCGTCGCCGATGGCACGCAGCATCTTGACGGCCGACTCCACGCCGGGAGCCTCTTCGCCCGGAAGGCCGAGCTTCTTATCGCTGTGGGCACCAATGGCCAGATAGACGGCATCGAACTCGTCGCGCAGGCGGGCAAGCTCCTCGCCGTTCACGGAGTGGTCGAGCTCAACGTCGATGCCGGCGCTCAAGATCCAGTCGATCTCGGCCTGCAGACGCTCGCGCGGCAGACGATAGCTGGGGATGCCGTAGCGCAGCATGCCGCCCAGGTGGTGACGCTGCTCAAAGATGGTCACCTTATGACCCATCACGGCCAGGTAGTAAGCGCAGGAAAGGCCGGCCGGGCCGCCGCCGATCACGGCGACGCGCTTACCGGTGTTGTCCACTACATGCGGTTTGTGGTCGTTGAGGTCGCTGTGCTCAACGGCAAAACGCTTGAGGGCGAGGATGTTCATGGGGTCGTCGACCATGCCACGGCGACAGTGCATCTCGCAGGGATGCTCGCACACCAGGCCGCAGACGAGCGGCAGCGGGTTATTCTTGCGGATGACCTTGACGGCATCGGCATAGCGGCCGGCCTCGACGAGCGAAATGTACCCGGGAATGTCGACGTGCGCCGGGCAGCCCGAGACGCACGGGACGCGGGCCTCGCGGTCAAAGCCGCAGGAGTGCTCGCGAATGTGATGCTCAAAATCGTCGCGGAAGCCGCGAATGGCCGTGAGCGCCATGGCGCCAGCTTCGTAGCCGATGGCGCAGTCGCTCGAAAGGTAGATGGTGCGGGCCGTGCGCTCAATCAGGTTGAGCGTAGACTCATCGGCACGCCCTTCGAGCACATCAGCGAGCAGGTCACTCAGTGCGCTCAGGCCCACGCGGCAGGGCGTGCACTTGCCACAGCTCTGAGTGGAGCACAGGTTGACGAGCGCTGCCGTAAACTCAACGGGACACGGGGCGAGCGAACTCACCGCCAGACGGCGCCCAAGCGCATCGTGCAGGTCGTCCATGACGGCCTGAGCGTGGCTGCGTTCCATTACATGCAGTCGAGCCATAAGATCCCCTCTCACATGGCAGCCCGGAGGCGAGGCCGGGCGAAATTGCTACACGCACAACACTGACCTAAAAAGTTGTTAGGTCTCCACGCAGTTCGGCAGGCGGCATGAAATGTCACCCTCAGCGGTGAAATAGAACATTACCGCAGATAAATGCCATATTTGATAAAACGCGTTAGCAAATGACAATGCCCCGCCCACGCAATCACGTGGACGGGGCATTGCTCCAGGTATGCGGTCAGCAACCCTGTTGCTTTTACTTAAGCTCGGGCCAGTAACCCTTGTTGGCCTCGATCATGTCGTCGAGAACCTCCTTGGCGACCTTCATCGACGGCACGGTCTTGTTCAGCGTAAAGGCCTTGAGCGCCTTCTCGTACGAACCCTCGATCGTAGCCTCGACCACGAGCTTCTCCGAGTTCAGCTGCTGCATCATGAGGCCCTGCTGGAACAGAGGAATGTTATCGCGGCTGATGACCTCGGGGCCGTTCTTGCCAATGTAGGCAGGCAGCTCGACCATAGCGTCATAGGGCATGTTGGGGATAGCGCCCTTGTTCTCGCAAATGACCAGGAAGCGCTGCTTGGTGTCGTTCTTCAGAGCGATGGCCAGGTCGGCAATCCAGTCGCCGTGGCTGCCCGCATAGAACGTGCTCTCGTCGATCTCGCCCGTCTTCTCGTAGTGGTCGATGCCGTCGAAGAGGTTCTTCTCGCGCGTCTCCTCAACCTCATTTGCACGGGTGCGCTCGGGGTTGGAATGCTCGACGAACTCCTTCTGCTGCAGGTAGTAGTTCAGATACGTGTTGGGCAGGTACTCCGGGAAGCACTCCATGATCTCGTACTCGCCCTTCCAGACGTAGTACCAGCTGCCCTTGGTGTGGCGATTCTGCTCGGGGTGCTCGTCAGTGGCCTCCTCGGGCTTCTTTGCCATGAGCGAGCCCATGCCCTTGAGGTAGGAGTCGGGCAGCAGAATCTGGTGCTCCTTGATGTACTCGCGCAACTGCGGGAGCACCTCCTCGCCCTTGTGGCGGATCGAGGTGAACCAACCAAAGTGGTTGAGGCCAAAGTAATCGTACTCGACATCCTTCTTGTCGATATCGAGCGCGGCGCAAACCACGTCGATGATCGCGATCGGCATGTCGCAGATGTTGATGATGCGAGCATTGGGACGCAGCACGCGGCAGCCCTCGGAGACAATGGCGGCAGGGTTGGAGTAGTTGAGAATCCAGTAGTCCTTCTTGGCGTACTTCTCAACGTCATCGATCAGCTCGACCATGGGGAAGATGGTGCGCATGCCGTAGGCAAGGCCGCCGCAACCGCAGGTCTCCTGACCAACGCAGCCGTGACGCAGCGGAATCTTCTCGTCCTGCTCGCGCATGGCGTAGCCGCCCACGCGCATCTGGGCAAACACGAAGCTCGCGTCGGAAAAAGCCGTCTCTTTGTCGGTGGTCACCGTGAGCTTGATGTCCAGGCCGAGGTCCTCGTGCAAAATCCAGTCCACGAGCACGCCGATCTTGCGCTGGCGCTCCTCGTTGATGTCGTACAGACGAATCTCGTCAACGTCGAGCTCGTCCTTGCGCAGAGCGATGGACTTGACGATGCCGGGGGTAAAGGTGGATCCGCCACCACACAGAGTAATGATCATTGTTTACTGCTCCTTCTCAATTGCGTTTTCGACCTTGTCGCGCATCTCGGCGACCTTCATGCCAAAGATGATCTGGATATTATTGCCGTTGCGGTTGATGCCGCTGTTGGGCACGTGGTTGATGAGGTCCTCATTGATGAGGTCCGGGTTCTTAACGTTCACGCGGAGACGCGTAAAGCAGTTCTCGAGCTCCTCGATGTTGTCCTTGCCACCAAGACCTGCGACCAGGTCGGCAATACCTGCATCGACGCCCTCTGCGGGAGCTGCGGCAACAGCGCCCTGCTTCACCGCGACAGACGCGGCGGCCTCGCCCTCGGCAACGGACTCCGCGAGCTCGGACTCCTCCTCGCGACCAGGCGTGTGGAGGTTGAGCTTCTTGATGAGGAAGGTGAAGAGGAAGAAGTACAGAGCGGCGTTGACGACTCCAAGCACCAGCATAACCGGCCAGTTGGTCTTGTCGACACCGAGGACCAGGTTGGAAACCACGATGTTGATGATGCCGCCTGCAGTCGAAGCGGGCACGGAGAGGACCTTGAGCAGGACCAGGAAGATGCCGGAAAGAACCGAGTGAACGACAAAGAGCACGGGAGCGGCAAAGACAAAGAGGAAGTCCATGGGCTCGGTGACACAGGAGAGCACGGCGGTGATGATCAGCGGGATGATAACGGCCTTGGTCTTATCCTTGTTCCCCTTGTAAGCGGTGACGATAAAGGCGAGACCGATACCGATGTAGGGCCACAGGTTGTTGAAGGTGTAGCTGTTGAAGTAGGTGCTATCGGAGAAGGGCTGGCCCGTCATTGCCATCTCGGCGACACGGATGGGATAGGCACCGGCGATAACCTGATCGCCCAGCGTCAGGGTGCCACCCACATCGGAGAACTGGAACGGGGTGTAGATGAGGTGGTGCAGACCGGTAGGAACGAGCAGCTTGTTGAGCATGCCGTAGATAAACAGACCGATGTTGCCCGACTCCTTAATGATGCCGGCAACGGAGGAGATGGCACCCTGAACCGGAGGCCAAACGATGCAGAACCCAGCGCCCATGATCCAGGAAATGATGATCATGATCAGGAACGGAAAGCGAACGCCCGAGAACATCGAAAGGGCAATGGGGAACTGCTTGTTCGAGTACTTGTTAAACACGGTACCGGTGATGCAACCGAGAATAATGCCGCCGAACACGCCGGTATCGAGCACCTGAATGCCCATAACGGTGGCCTGGCCGGTTCCGGTAAGACCGAGCATGCCGCTCGCATCGGCAAGAGAGCCGGTGGCGTTGAGCACGATGTTGTTAGCCTGCAGGAACAGGAAGAACGACATCAGGGCAATCAGCGAAGCATGGCCCTTGTTCTTCTTTGCCATGGCGCCGGCGATGCCCACGCAGAACAGAATCGAGAGGTTGTTGATGATAAACATCAGCGACTGATAGACAACGGCGCCCACAAGCTGGAACGGACCGGAGCCCAGTACGGGGACCAAAGCGCAGATGGTCTTGTTGGTCAGAATGATGCCCACGATGAGCAGGATGCCGGCAACCGAGAGATACATCATCGGCTGAACGATCGACTTCGCGAACACCTCCAACGGCGCTTTGAAATTGAACTTCTTTTTTGCGGTCATAGCGGTACTCCCCTTCCTTTTCCGCAAATTAAGACAGATGTGCCCTGGACAAGACCGTGAGCCTTGCCTTATATCAATCGATGTGTGGGCACGTTATGCCTAGAGACCAGGTTCTCCAAGCAGGTTAACAATGTGATATGCGAGATAACTCTTCTCAGCATCGGTAACGACAACGTTATAGGTAGACGACAAGTGGGCGGCTATGGCGTCCGCGCACGAGAATGCGCAGGGATACGCCGTTTCATCGATTCGGAACAGCGCGTCTCCGTTGATTTGCCCTGCCGTAGGATCGAGCGCTCGCTGTGCGAAAAACTGCAGGTGACGAACGAAACGTTCGTAAGGCAGCGAGGTGTCATCGAGGGTCGTAGCATAGCGCTTGGAAACAATCGCGAGCACGTCGCGAACAAGCTGGACCGAAACAATCAAACGATCGGAGCGTTGCGGCATGGTGGCGTTGACGATATGCAGCGTAATAAAACCCTGCTCTTCTTCGCTCATCTGGATGCCCATATACTCCTTGATAATCTGCAGCGCACGGCCCCGCAAGTGCATACTCCTTGCGATAGAACTGCTGGATCTCGAGCAGCAACGGATTCTCACAGGAGACGCCCTTGCGCTCACGCTCCAAAGCAAGGCTGATATGGTCTGCGAGAGCAATGAGAATCTTGTCGTTGATATCGAAATTGAGCTCTCGACGGAGCATCTGAACAATATCCTCGGCAATCACGAGGTTGACGGTGGGGATGGACTCCAAAAGATGTGCCAAGCGGTCAATCGTACGCGAATCCTGAGAAGTTCCCTCCTGCAACGCGTAGGTCTTTTCGATCGACGCCTCGTCGACGGCATCGCCGGCATGACGGCCAAAGCAGAGGCCTCGACCGATGACGATGAGCTCGGAGCCATCGTCCGAAGTGACCATTGCGACGTTGTTGTTAAAAACTCGCTTGATAACCACGGTACCCACCACAAGAATTTACTCGGAAAGCCAGACGACAGGCTCTTTAACAGCAACAGGGCCGGAAGCATGCTCACGAAGAGTCGAGTTCTCCGAGCGCTCGCACACGATAACGAAGACCGTGGGATCGAAGCCGGCGGCGCGGACCACGTCGAAATCGACCTCGACGAGGGGCTGGCCCGCGTCGACATGGTCACCCTGGGCAACAAGCGCATGGAAGCCCTTGCCCTCAAGCTTAACAGTGTCGATTCCGATATGCAGCATCACCTGAGCAGAGCTGTCGTCGGACATGATGCCCAGCGCGTGCTCAGTCGGAAACAGCGCCGCGACGGTGCCGGAAACAGGAGCGCACACCATTCCCTCTTGGGGAACCACGGCAACGCCATCGCCCACGGCACGGCTGCTAAAAGCGGGGTCATTGGTATTTTCTAGATGAACAAGCTCGCCGGAAACGGGAGCGAGAATTTCGAACTCGGAAGTTGCAGTCTTCTGCTCATCCGAACCGCCCATCAGGCGAGAAAAGAAACCCATGGTGGCATGTCCCTTCATAAATATAGCCCAACCAAAATCAAGCGAATGCATCCAGAAAGACACACCCGTTCAAAGACTTTGGTTAGGCCCACGTCCGAGGGACTCGGTAACCTTCCGCATTTCTTTTTACGGGAGCTATTGTAGACAAGCCCAAAGCCGGAACAACCATTATGACCGATGAACGGTATTTTTTCTTCGATAAACGGTATTTAGGCGGCACTTAGGGACGTTCCTTTTCTGCCGGCACCCAGGGACACTCCTTGCTCTGGTGCAATGGGGTCAGGTTTGTTTGCACCAACTTGGTGCAGATTAACCTGACCTCATTGCACCAATCTCGCTTGCGTTAGATGAAGATCTCACATTCCCTGCGCTCGACGCAAGCCTTGCTCAGCATCTGGGTAACGGCGGCAAGTTTGTTAGGGTCAAGTTTGCGAGCATTCTGCGAGCATACGGAGACGCAACGCATGCAGGAGATGCACGCCTCGCCATCCACCTGCCTTGGATCGTCCTTGTCGATAGCTCGAACAGGGCACAACGCAGCGCAAGCACCGCAGGAGACGCAATCCTCCGTTGCATGGGGCACCATACTGTGGCCTCCAGCTTGCTTATAAGGACGATTGCCGGGAATAGAGGGCTCGGACGCAGCCCCGTTCAGTAGCTTTTGCCGGATTCGCTGCGCAAACTCTGAAAGTTGCGCCACATCCTGCGCATCCGGTCGCCCAGCAGCAAACTGACGAGCAACGGAATGCTCGGCAATGGCAGAAACCGCTGCAACCACCCTAAATCCGGCACGCTTCGCAACGTCTTCCAGCTCAATAAGCGTATCCTCAAACGCGCGGCCCCCGTAAACACAAACCAAAACAGCCCGAGCTCCGTTGCCACGCACCATTCCCAGTCGCTCAACCGCCACAGCTGGAACCCTGCCAGCATATGATGGGACGGAGATAACCGCAACGTCGCCCTTCGCCATCGAGACCCCGTGGAAATCCAACCCGCTATCGGTCAGATCGACAGTAACGATATTCCCATCCAGCGTCCCGGTCACAAGACCAGACACTTTCTCCGTTCCGCCCGTCGGACTAAACACAATTTCGAACATGCTCATCGAACATCCTCCCCTACGCTTGATAACACACCAAGCCGCCCGCATGCTAAGACAGAGTATACGGCGCGCGGGGACACCCCGGTTTAGCGCAAAGGGGTCAGGTTTGTTTCCACCAACCTGGTGCAGATTAACCTGACCCCTTTGCACCAAACTATGCTGTCTGCCTCATCGATTTGCATAATTTCCGTTACAGATTGCATATATTTACGTGATACCGCTGTGTTCTCCTGAGGTACCCCATCCCGGACCGTGCAAAAAACGGAGTATTCTGCAACGCGCTCGTGCCAACACCGCCGCGAGCGGGCAAAACTGTAGGGCGCTGCATCATTTTGGGTTCCGCTATAACGAGAATGACGCACCTTTGCACCGGAAAACGGAAAAGTATGGCTCAAAACGCTCGCTAGGGATATCCGAAGGCCACCGCTGGCGACGTCGAATCGTATGCAGGCAACTCGATCTGCAGAATACTCCAAAAAATGCACGGCGCACCCCATGGGACCCATTGCCGCATGGCTGAAAACGGGCCTTCAGCATCCTCCAGGTGCATTCCTGAGCAAATCACACCGGACCAACGGTCGGATGCGGCAAACAAAAGGGCCCCGAGCATAGTTGCTCGGGGCCCTTAGTTCGCCTCGCTCTAGCGTGCGACGCGTATGTTACTTGCGCTTGCCGCCGCCGTCACCGGGGCGACGGGAGCTGCCGCCGCGCTTGCCGCCACGGCTGTTGCCATAGCTGCCACGGTTATCGCGACCGCCGGCACGGCCGCCACGGGAGCCGGCCTGGTTGCCACCACGAGCGCCACGATAGCCGCCACGACGCTCCTCGCGGGTGTCGTCGTAGTTGCGCCAGTCATCGCGACGATCGCGGCTGGCACGCGGGTCGCGACGATCGCGCGACTCATTCGAACGACCGGCGCCGCTGCGGCCGCCATTGCTGCGAGCACCCTCGCGACGCTCGCCGCCGCGGCTACCGCACTCTTCAAAGCGCTTGCCGCCACGGGACTCACCGCCACGGGCACCTCGCTCACCACGGCCTTCGCCGCCACGGCGCTCATCGCGCCCGCCGCGCTCGCCATCGCGACCGGAGCGACGACGGTCACCCGAGCCGCGCTTGCCGCCGCGCGAACCACGGCCTTCGTCCTCGCGCTCAACACGACGACGACCGCCACGGTCCTCGTCCTCACGACGGCGGCGGTGTGCCTCGCCCTGGAACTGCTTGGCGCGACGCTCGGCACGGTTGCCGCGCGGGCCCTGCTCAACAGCACCGCCGCGCTCCTCGGCAGCCACCTCGCGAGCCACGCTCTCCACGGCCTCGTCCACGCGAGCCTGAACGCCCTCGCGCACGCGGGTCTTGCCGCCGCGCTTGGGACGGCTCGGGCGCTCGCCGTCGCCGCGACGCTCGTCGCGACCGCGGTTGGAACGACCGGCCACATCGCCGTAATCGTCGCCGTTGCGCTTGCCGTCGCGACGTGCCTGCTCGAGCTTCTTCTTGCTCTTGGACTTGCCGCGCTTGGTCTTCTTCTTCACCTTAAAGGCCGCAGGGTCGCGCTCGGGGTCAACCGCGGGCGGATTGGGGCCCACATGCAGGTCGCCGGCCTCGTAGATGTCGGCCGTCTTGTCCATGAGTTTCTCGATCTCGTAGAACTCATCGACGTCCTGCTCGGTCACAAACGTAATGGCCCAGCCCAGCTCGCCGGCACGGCCCGTGCGGCCGATGCGGTGGATGTAGTCGGTCGGCTCGGCCGGCACGTCAAAGTTCACGACATAGCGCACATCGCTGATGTCGATGCCGCGGGCAAGCACGTCGGTTGCCACCAGCACGTCGACGGTGCCGTCGCGGAAGGCCGAAAGCGCGCGCTCGCGCTGGGCCTGGCTGCGGTTGCCGTGGATCGCGGCGGCCTTGATGCCCTTGCGCTCCAGACGGCGGCAGCAGCTGTCGGCGCGGTGCTTGGTACGCATAAAGACGATAGTGCGCTCCGGGCCCTCCTTTTTGAGGAACTCGGGCAGCAGGTTGTTCTTGGCCTCGATGGACACCGGGAACACAAACTGGTCGACGGTGTCGGCGGTCGACGTGGCAGGCGCGATCTCCACGCGGGCCGGGTCGCTCACCAGGTCGGTAATCTCGCCCACGGCCTCCTCGTCGAGCGTGGCCGAGAACAGCAGCGTCTGACGCTCGGCCGGCGTCTCGCGCACAATACGGCGAACGGCGGGCAAAAAGCCCATGTCGAGCATGCGGTCGGCCTCGTCGAGCACCAGCACCTTGACCTCGTCCAGGTGGCAAGCCCCCTGCTCGATCAGATCGACCAGACGGCCCGGCGTGGCGACCAGAATGTCGCAGCCGTACTTGAGCGCCGCGGTCTGGGGCTTGTAGCTCACGCCGCCCACGACGGTCACGGCAACATGGCCGGTGACGTCGGCAATCTTGCCGGCGACTTCGTCGATCTGCTGGGCAAGCTCGCGCGTGGGGGTGATGACGAGCATCACGGGGCCGCGGCCGTTGCCCTCGGGCTTCTTGGCACCGCGACGGCGGTTGCGGCCGCCACGCTCGCGCACGGGCTTGGGCGGAGCGATGTGCTCCAGATTGTTCATGGTCGGCAGCAAGAAGGCGGCCGTCTTGCCGGTGCCGGTCTGAGCGGCGGCAAGCAGGTCGCGACCCTCGAGTACCACGGGGATGGAGCCGGCCTGAACGGGCGTGGGCGCCGTGTAGCCCAGGTTCTCGATGGCACGAAGCATCTCGTCCGAAAGCCCCAGCTCGTTAAAGGCGGGCAGGCTCTCGGTAGCGGACTCGACGGCCTGGGCGGCGCTGGCCTCGTCGGCAGCATCGAAGGCGGCCTGGGTCATGGCCTCGCGGGTCTCGTCCAGAATCTCGGCGTCCGTGACGTCGGATACAGAATTACGCATATGTTGTTGTTCCTTATCTGCACGCGCAATGGGCGCGGCATGCGGCCGCGCGGGCGTGCTTGGTAGTGCGCTAATACATACAAAAACAGGTGCGCACAGAGAGGACGTTGCTCAGCACGCTGGCGATCGCTTTGGCAGCCCTATCACGCGCCGTCCAGACGCAGCAGCTCTAAGCGATGGAGCAGATTCGCCGCCGGTTAGTATACCCGCACTCCGTATGCCCCCACGTAAACCACAGATGACGAGGCGGACGGGGCGGGCCTGGCTGATTGTCTCAATCTGTAACATCTACAGGGCAAATCTTCCTCTACGTGTTACAGATCGAGACAAACGGTCGACACGGCTCACAAACGTCTCAATCTGTAACAGTTAACGAGTAAAATCGGGCCTAATTGTTATAGATCAAGACAGAGGGGGATTTCCGTTCAATCCAAACCAAATCTCTCGGTCTTCCTGCAATTTCGAACATGTGGCCTATAATGTTGCTTTGGTTACGCTATATATTGCGCAACCATTTAATACGTCGCCCACCGGGGGCCATTAATTCCTATCGCCATATTGGCTAGGAAGCAATCAAAGGAGGTATCCGTGGCAGCAGAGACGCCTTGCTCGGTCCTCTATAACGATATTCGCTCGTTCGGCGGTCTTAAACATCTCGAGATCGCCCGAATGCTCATCAATGGAAACTCCTATCTCGGCAGTACCCTGCTCGAGAAATGCTCTTCCAACCGCTCGTATCTCACCCGTTACATCGTCCATCGCAAGCCTGACCAGTGCGCGCCCGCCATCTACAGCGACTTTACCGTCACCACGCTCAACCTTTCCGCGGCAATCTGCAGCAAGCTCGGCGGCGGCGAGTCCGCCTATCAGGCAATCGCCGAGCACTATCGCGGTCCGGCCGCCAACGAAATGATGTCGGCTCTCGCCAGCTACAAGCTGGACAGCCGCCTATATGCAAATGGCCTCAATCGCATCGACAACTTTGACGGCAATGCCGTGCGCGAGAAAAGCACGCTTTACCTTATGCTCTTTGTGGCAACGGGGGCGCTCGCCGATCCCGTTCAGGGCGTGGCCACCGTCGAGCGCTTTTGCGACAGCAAGACGGGCGGGCACTTTGGCACCACCGAAACTACCGTCGGACGTGGCTTTATGAGCAGCCTGGAGCAGCCGCACACCGTCGCTCCCAACCTCGGTCTGCTCAGAACCCATGCCGACAACTGCGCCGACATGCAGATTCATCCGCTCACGCGCGACCCGCACGGAACCGTGATTGGTTCTTTGCCCAAAACCTCGCCCAGCATCACCGATGTGGGCGTAGATGCATCGCGCGAGCATCTTCGCATTTGGCTTGAGGGTGAGCACTGGTACGCCCAGGGCCTTGGATCGACCAACGGCACGGTGCTCGAATCGGGTGCAGGCGACGGCGATATCGTAATCGAGCCGCCCCGCGACCAACGAGAGCCCGGCAAAGTCTATCCCCCGGTGGAAATCGAAAACAGCGACAGACTTCACTTGGGTCTCTATACAACGTTTCTCGTTATTGTGGACTAGCGCGGGCGATGATCGAAAGACGGTCACCGCCCGTCTTTCGTCTACTACCTTCTACGTCGTAAACGACAATACTCAGCGGTATACGTGAACAGCGCGGCTATTATGGTACCTTACCGATAGCCGCACTGCTCACGTACACGTGCGGCAACCCATGCCAGACAAAGGAACGCCATGGATACTACCGATAGCGCCTATGGCGACAAACTCATCCGTCTCGACACGTTCGATACCGCCGTGGCAGTCGACCCCAGCGCCGAGGATGATGCCAAGCGCCGGTTTATGACGCTTATTCTTCAGACGGCATACCACGACGGCGGCAATATCGGACACGTGCTGCGCGCGACCAACACGAACGGCGAGGTCTTTGCCGTCAAGCTGCTCAAGGACAACGCCATCCTTTCCGGCCAAGCCCCGATCGCTCCGCCGAGCAATCGGCCGCGCACCTGGCCAGCACCGCCGCGCTGTTCGAGGAGTACCGCCATCTGTGTACCGTCTCGCACCTGCGCGGATTTCCGCGTGTCTATGGCTACGGTTCTTGCGAGGACGACCCGCTCATCCTCATGGAGTGGGTCGAGGGCACCTCGCTCAAGCAGGCGCTGCCCTTGCTTCCGCACGATGCCTCGGGCGGGCTAACCACCCAGATGGTGGCCGCCGTTGGAAACGCCGTGCTTCGCGCACTCCTGATGACCCAGGGGCTCGTGAATCCGGTCGTCCATCGCGACCTGTCGCCCGCCAATATCATGTTCCGCACCACCAGCCGAACGCTCAAGCAACAGATTGCCGATTGCTCCTTTGACCCCTGCCTCATCGACATGGGCTCCGCGACCATGGCTCTCGGCGACGACACGATCACCCGGCGCGCCGACATCTGGCGCTTTGCCACGCCCGCATACGCCGCGCCCGAGATGCTCACGCAGGATATCGAAGGCATCGCGGCCCTTCGCCGTTCGCCGGCAATCGACGTCTATGCGCTTTCGAGCATTCTGTACCAGCTCTACAGCGGTCGCAAACCGTTTGACTTTGAGTCGACGGACGCCGCTGCAACCGGCTCGTTCTATCTCGTAAAGACCAAGACCAAGCCGGCACCGCTCGAGCCGCGCTGCGAGGGCGATGAAGCGCTCGTCAAAATCATCATGAAGGGTCTCTCAGTCGAGCAGTGCGATCGTCCCACCGAGCGGCAGATGCTCGAGGTGCTCTCGGCATACCTCACCGATGCCGAATCCGAGGGCCGCGAAGGCGCGGGCAGTGACGCCGCAATCGACATCGACTCCGGTACACACCTTAAGGTCGACGTCGCCGGCGAGCGCGCACGAGAGATCCTGAATCAGGCCCGCCACGATGCCATGACCCGCCGCCGCTTTATTATCGGCGGCGCTATCGCAGCCGTTGCGGGGCTCAGCGTTATCGGGGCGGCAACCCATGGCTTTGGCATCCCCGACTACCTTGACGGCATCCGCGGTACGCTTGACGACTACACCTGGGATCAGCTGCAGGAGATTTCGCTCAAGATTAAGGCCGCCGAGACCCGTAGCGAGGCACGCGAGATTGCCAAGCGTTACCACCTGCTCGACGCTGATGGGCATATCCCCTATCCGTGCACCAAGCGTGTCACGCTCACCAACGGGCTGGAGGTCGGCGCGCAGCTTGTGGGCATCCGTCACGATGAGCTTCTGGACGGTACGGGCAAGGCCGGGCTGACGTTTATGTTCGACGCGGGTATTGCCGAGCGCAACGCTGCGGCTGAACCGCCGAGCTCCAGCTGGGCAGATTGCGAGCTGCGGGAATGGCTCGACGGCGACGGCCTTAAGCTGCTGCCCAACGAGTTGCGCGCACTCATCAAATCTGTCAAAAAGATCTCGAATAACGTTGGCGCCGCCAGGAGCGCATCGTGTCTGAGCGAGTTGCCCGCAACCCTTTGGCTGCCCGCCATGGTCGAGCTGTGCGGTACGCAACCGCCCGATTCGTTTGCCGAGAGCTATCACTACCTGGCAGACATCTACAACGGCGAGGGCAAGGAGTATCAGCTCTTCCGCGAGCTCAAGGTGAGCCCGTATTCCACGAACGAGACGATGGTCCGCCAGTGGAAGGGCAAGGACACCTGCTGGTGGGAGCGCACGGTGAGCCCCGACTCATCGGAGACCGAAGGCACGCTCTATTTGAATCGCGTTGGACACGACGGCGACGTCTTTACGTACGCAACGCCTGCGGACAAGCCAAACAAACGAACCTGTGTGATCCCCGGATTCTGTATCTAGAGAGCGGGCGTCTTGCCGTGACGGGACCCCTCCCCGGCAATTGTCTCGATCTGTAACACTAGCTCGGCAGATACAGGTCTAGATGTTACAGAACGAGACAAACCCCAACCCTGCGAGACAACATCTCAATCTGTAACAGTAAGGGGTCAAAAACCTCTCTAGATGTTACAAATCAAGACATTTGAGTTGACCGCGGACGGTCCGCCGACCTGGCTATCACCTCGACCAATACCAGAATGTCATACATTTCAATCTCCACTGGACACCCCCAGGGGGTATGGGTGTATAGTATCGGATGGTTAACATTTCCGACACTACGTCACAGAAAGGAGAAGCCATGGCTCAAGATAAGTTCGACGTGGGCGGCATGACATGCGCCGCCTGCCAGGCGCATGTGGATCGCGCCGTGAGCAAACTCGACGGCGTCCAAAGCGTCGCGGTCAATCTGCTCGCCGGCTCTATGCTGGTGGACTACGACCCTGCGCAGGTCTCCCCCGACGACATCTGCACCGCTGTCGACCGCGCGGGCTACTCGGCCTCGCCCATCAGCACGGGCACCGACGCTGTCCAAAGCGGAAGTGCGCAAGCCAGGTCCGACGCCGCCCATATGGAGTCGCCCACCAAAAAGCTGGAGGCCGCCGCCTCCGCCATGCGCACCCGCCTCATCATCTCGATCGTATTCCTCATCCCACTGTTCTACATAGGCATGGGGCACATGCTCGGCTGGCCGCTGCCCGGTATTTTCACCGACCATACCCACAGCATGACACTCGCGCTCACCGAGCTCGTCCTGCTCATCCCCATCGTCTACGTCAACGACGCGTACTTTATCAACGGGTTTAAATCGCTCGCGCACGGCGCGCCCACCATGGACGCCCTTATTGCCGTGGGCGCCACTGCTTCCATCGCCTGGTCGCTCTACGCCATGTTCATCATGGCCGACCAGCTAGCCGCAGGTCAGGTGCACGAGGCCATGATGACGAGCATGGACAACCTGTATTTTGAGAGCGCTGGCACCATCCTGTCGCTCGTCACCGTGGGCAAATACCTCGAGACGCGCAGCAAGTCCAAGACCGGCGGCGCTATCGAGGCGCTCATCGACTTAGCACCCAAGACCGCGACCGTCGTGGCAGAGGACGGCAGCGAGGCCACCGTCGACGTCGATGCCATTCTGCCCGGCCAGGTGCTGCGTGTGCGCCCCGGCGAGTCCATCCCCGTTGACGGCGTGGTGCTCGAGGGCAGCTCGGCCGTGGACGAAAGCGCGCTCACCGGCGAATCCATTCCCGTGGAGAAGACCGCCGGCGACACTGTCAATGCGGCCACGGTCAACCGCACGGGCTCGTTTACCTTCCGCGCCACGCGTGTGGGTGCCGACACGTCGCTCGCCAAGATTATCCAGCTCGTCGAGGACGCCAACGCCACCAAGGCGCCCATCGCCCGCATGGCCGACAAGGTCGCCGGTGTGTTCGTGCCCGTGGTGTTCGTGATCTCGGCCGTGACCTTTGCGGCGTGGATGGCACTGACCGGCAGCATAAACGAGGCGCTCACCTCCGCCGTGGCCGTGCTGGTGATCAGCTGCCCGTGCGCGCTGGGCCTGGCCACGCCCGTCGCCATTATGGTCGGCACCGGCAAGGGCGCCGAGATGGGCATTCTCTTTAAGAGCGCCGAGGCGCTGGAGAATCTGCGCAGCGTGGGCACCGTGGTGCTCGATAAGACGGGAACGGTCACTCGCGGCAAGCCTGCCGTGACCGATATCGTGGTAGCCACGCGCGCCGACGGATCGCCCGCCATGAGCGAAAAGGCGCTACTCAAGCTGGCCGCCGCGCTGGAGCGCTCAAGCGAACACCCGCTGGCCGAGGCGATTATGGCCGAGTGCGAGACGCGAGGGATTGTCGCGCGCGCCGTCGAGGACTTTGCCGCCGTGCCCGGGCGAGGCGTTACGGCGCGCGAGGGGCAAAACGCCATTGCCGCCGGCAACGTGCGCCTGATGAACGAGTTGGGCGCGAAGGTGCCCGCGGGTCTTGCCGAACAGTTCGCCGCCGAGGGCAAGACGGCGCTGTTCTTTGCCAAGAACGGCGAGCTCGCCGGCACCATTGCCGTGGCTGACGAGGTCAAGGAGACGAGCGCCGGGGCCATCGCCGCATTGCGCTCGCTTGGCGTCGACGTGCGCATGCTCACCGGCGACAACCGCGTCACTGCCGAAGCAATCGCCCGCCGCGTGGGACTGAGTAGCGAGCAGGTCATCGCCGACGTCCTCCCCGCCGACAAGGAGCGCCATGTGCGCGAGCTGCAGGACACGGGCGGCAAGGTCGCCATGGTGGGCGACGGCATCAACGACTCCCCCGCCCTGGCGCGCGCCGACGTGGGCCTTGCCATCGGCACCGGCGCAGACATCGCCAAGGAGGGTGCCGACGTGGTACTCATGCGCAGCGACCTCATGGATGTCGCCCGCGCCATCGAGCTTTCGCGCGCCACGATCCGCAACATCAAGCAGGATCTGTTCTGGGCGCTGTTCTACAACGGCATCGGCATTCCGCTGGCGGCGGGCGTGTTCTTCCCCCTCACGGGTTGGCAACTCTCGCCGATGTTTGGCGCCGCAGCTATGAGCCTGTCGAGCGTCTGCGTCGTAAGCAATGCGCTGCGCTTAAAATCCTTTAAGCCAAAAGTGGCAAAATAAGCTCACCATTAAGTCCATTTAGAACGGGTTTTCCAGGTACCCGAGATTGACCTGAAAGAGGAGCGACGCGTACTTTGGTACGCGAGCGACGGTTTGAAGGTCAAGGTCGGGTGCCTGGGAAAGCCGACACAACAGAGAGGAATACCCATGCGTTACACGATCAAGACTTCCGGCCTTATGTGCGGCCACTGCGACGCTACTGTCGAGACGGCACTGCTCAACGTTGCCGGCGTGACCGACGCCGACGCCGATCACGAGACCCAGACCGTCCAGGTGGAGTGTGCCGACACCGTGACCGCCGAGCAGCTCGCCGCCGCCGTCGAGGGCGCCGGCGAGAAATTCCATGCCCTGTCCGTGACCGCAGCCTAGCTGCCACCGCACCAGCAGGCACCGCTGTCGGCCGACATAGCCGCCCAGCAACCACCGCTCAACCAGCCCTTCAGAAGTTGCGGTGAAATAGTTCCTGTTTTAGCACTCCAAGCCTTCAATCAAGAACTATTTCACCGCAACTGAGGGCGAGGTATTTGAAGGATTGACCAGAAACGAGGACCCGCCATGATGGCAGACCATAAATCGGTGACCCGCATGCTCAAAACGGCACGTGGTCAGATCGACGGCATCCTGCGGATGGTCGAGGAGGACCGCTACTGCGTCGATATTTCCACACAGCTCATGGCCACGCAGGCGCTCATCGCCCGCATCAACGCCGATGTGCTCAAGGCTCACATCGAGGGCTGCGTCGCCTCGGCCATCGAATCGGGCGACGAGGAACTCAAGGCCGCCAAGCTCGCCGAGATAGAGCGCGTCGTCGACAAGCTCGCCAAGTAATTGGGGCATTGGGGACAGACTTCTTTGCACCGTCTTGGTGCTCCGGGGACAGGTATGTTTGCACCACATTGGCGCAGATTAACCTGTCCCCCTTGCTCTAAATCGGGTATAAAGGCGTGCAGCATATCGAACGAAAGGCAATTTGCATGAATGACTTTATGAAGGGTCGCAATGGTGCCGACGAGCTCACCATCGTGATGGGTCTTGCCGCCATCGTCATCGCGATGATCGGATCGATAGCCCGCATCCAGTGGCTCAGCTGGATCGCCATCGCCGTCATCGTGATTGGCGTGCTGCGCGGCCTGTCCAAAAACATCGATGCACGTCGCAAGGAGAACGAGGCCTTTGTCGCCGGCTCGGCTAAGGTCCCCGGCTTGGGCAAGTTCGTCGCCAGCTTGGGCGGCGGGGCCGCAGCGGCCAGCACCTCGCGCGCGGCCGGCACCAGCAAGGAAGACTTTGAGCGTGCCAAGCGCACGGCCAAGAAGATGTGGAAGGGTCGGAAGACCACGGCCTACCTCAAGTGCCCCAACTGCGGCCAGATGCTCTCCGTCCCCAAAGGCAAGGGCAAGATTCGCGTCACCTGCCCCAAGTGCCACGCCAAGATGGAGACCCGCTCCTAGCCGCTACACCATGGGACAAAATAAAAGCCGAGGCCTCGCACTGAGACCTCGGCTTTTTTGATTATGACAAAGGGATCGCCCCTTTGTCACACCTATGCCACGCCGTCGCGGGCAAGCTCCTCGGCCAGCGCCTCGGCCGGCATTGCCATAATCGTGTCGAGCTCGGCGTCTACCTCGGGAATATGCTTCACCTTGAGCTTGCACATCAGATCGCCACGGCACATCACGCGCATCGGCTCACGCAGGGCGCACGGGTCATCGAGCGGGTTCTCGCGCGTCACCAGGATATCGGCGGCCTTACCGCACTCGATCGTGCCGGTCTCGTCGCCCAGCCCCAGCAGCTCGGCATTGATCTGCGTAGCCGTATGCAGCGCGAAGGCGTTGCTCACGCCCACGTACTTGGCAAAATAGACCACCTCGCGCCACATGTCGTACTGGGTCACGAACGGGCAGCTCGAATCTGTGCCCAGGCCCACCTTAACGCCGGCATCCAGGGCGGCGCGAGCGCTCTCGATAATACCCGAGCACACGATGTCACCGTTCTTCTTTTGCGTGTCGGTCGAATGGGTCTTTTCCGGATCGAGCAACACAAACGGCAGCGCCGGACTGATCGTGCAGGTAACGCTGGGCGCACGCCCCTCGAGTTGCGTGCCCGCGGCGCCACGGTACAGCTCCAGAATCTCGGGCGTCAACGGAGCGCCGTGCTCGATTGTGTCGACGCCGGCCTCAAGCGCGGCCTTCACGCCCTCGGTGCTCTCGACATGGGCCATAACCGGCAGGCTCACCTCGTGCGCAGCCTTGCACGCCGCCGCGGCAACCTCGACCGGCATGCGCAGCACGCCCGGCTCGCCCACCTCGGTGGCGTCGAACACGCCGCCCGTCACGAACAGCTTAATGACGTCGGCACCGCGCGCATACAGGTCGCGCACCTGCTCGGCGGCCTCGGCAGGGCTGTTGGCAACCTGGGCGAACAAGCCCGCGCCGTGGCCACCCGGCACCGTGACGCCCGTTCCCGGCGCCACCAGGCGCGGACCTTGATACTTGCCGGCATCGATAGCATCGCGCACGGCAAGATCGGCAAACAGCGGGTCGCCCGCGCCGCGCACCGTGGTCACGCCACTTGCCAGCTGTTGTTGGGCGCTGCCCTTAAGAATGTGGCGCACGATGGCGCGCCCCACGGGATTATCGAGCTTTTTCATCAGCGCACCCGCATCGCCCGCCGAAACCGGCTTGCCCGAGCCGCACAGATGCACATGCATATTGATGAGACCCGGCATAAGATACGCACCTGCCAGGTCGACAACCTCGGCACCTGCAGGTGCTTGCGCCACGGCGCTCGGCCCCATCCAGGTGATTACACCGCGCTCAACGGCCACGGCCATATCGGGCTGCGGCTCCATATGCTCCGAGCCATCCAGGACGGTCGCATTGATAAACAACGTGGAACGATCGGCAGACGCCATATCGAGCTCCTCCCTCACGATTAACATGAACATTTGTCCATTATCACCTAATGCAGCGACCTAAAGTCGAACATATCGGTTAACGGAGGGAAGAGGGGATGTGGGGGACGGAATACGTTGCAGCCCCATCCCAGCAACATCAGGGGAATGTCTCGAACTGTAACAGGTACAGGGTTATTGGGCCCCTTGATGTTACAGATCGAGACATTCGGTCGACGTTTCACCGGTTTGTCTCGATCTGTAACAGTTACGAGCTCAAATAACCTCTAAACGTTACAGATTGAGACAAAACCTCTCAGCGCCCATACCACCGGCATCTCCATTCCTCAGCCAAATCAGCCCGTCGCGGAATACCCGCCAGCCTCATTTTCTCGACCAGCTTCCCCGGGTCTTTGAGTTCGTTAAACGTAAACCGAAGCACCTTATGCCCGAGCATTGTCAGATGGGACTCCCGTTGACGTTCTGCCACGAATGGGTCGACCGACTCCCGACCCTCGCCGTTCTGCAAGGTGTACTTCCCCTTTCCGTCGAGCTCGCCGATGACACACGTCCCGTTCTCGAGCCGCCAAAAATAGTCGACGCGAAACACCTGGCTCGGATCGAGCGGGTCGCGAAACTCCACCTGCAGCTCCGGAACCGGAAAGCCGTACGCAATAAAGAACGCTCGGAACCGAGACTCGCCGCCGTTTTCGGACAGCCCGTCCGCATACGACGCAATCACCTGTGCCCTGCGATACCCTCGCCTGCCCTTACAATCGACGCGGAGGCGCTCGCACAAATCCCCACGCGATACGCCTTTCGCCCGCAGTGCAGAATCGGCAATCGCCAACCCGTAGGAGAACGGCGCACGCAGCAAGCAATCATCTACCGTGCGCCAAAACGGCGTCGCCCACACGCCGTCGACTTGTTCAAGCGCACCCGCCGCCTGCGGACGCAACAGCCGACATCCTGCACTCAGCGGCACCGAGCAACCTGTCTTAACAAGATAACGCGGCCCGAGCAGATCATTCGGCACCTCCAGACCCCATATCAGTGCGGCGTCATATCCCCAAAACGCCCAATCGGGATGAAATTCCGCAAGCCCTCTGATAGTCCTCAGTGCTCGCTCCGTCAGCGTCAATGCATCCCAATCATGCTGAAAACAGAACAGGTACGGCTCGGGCTCCGCAATATCGTCGGTTCCAACATGGCGTCGCAACCACATGAGCTCGGTATTGTCATGCGTTGCGAGCAGCGTACCTTGCTCGGTCGCCTCCGTGAGCCGCGCGAGCATCCTGTTCCGCGCCAACGTGTTGCGAGTCGCATGTTTGTGTTTGAGAACGGTATTAGACACTTTCATCACCACCACGTCAGACAAATGGACCATCGTCACCGTTGCCTCCGCTGACAAATGTCTTGATCTGTAACAGGAAGACCGATTTTTGGCCGCTAGATGTTACAGATCGAGATCTTTCGACACCGCGTCCAACCTTTGTCTCAATTTGTAACAGGTAGGTCGAGTTTTGGCCTGTAGATGTTACAGATTGAGACATTCCCCCAACCAGGTGCCAAACGTCTCGATCTGTAACAGTTAGACGTTCTCCAGGGCCCTAAACGTTACAGATTTAGACAAATCAGCAGCGCCCAAGCATTCGTCTCGATCTGTAACAGGTAGACCGGTTTTTTGTCCCTAAACGTTACAGATCGAGACAAATAGACACGCGGCGGCGCTGCGACAGCCCATCCCTTACTCCCACTCCTACTCGTAGATGTTGAGCGACTTCACGTACCGCCCCTGGGCGCCCATGATGTCGCGGACCAGGCGCAAAAAGAAGCTGATGCACGAGGTGTCAAAGCCATCCTGCAGGTCCTCCGGATGCACCGCACCCGGCCCATCGACCGCCGTGTCACTCAGGCGCGCGATGTCATACAGATAGAGCTGTCCCGCCGTCAGCCAGACATCGTCGACGCAGGCGAGGCGCACCGCAATCGCGCCGTCACTCCAATGCTCCTTTTGCACGATATGCGGGTCGTAGACATCAAAGCGAAGGTCGGTGCGCGTATCCTTCAGCGCAACCATGCCAGTCGCGGGATCCTTGTCCAAAATGCCAAAGCGCGAGAAATACTGCGTGTCGCATACCTGCTCGAGCCGCTTAAGCGAGGCAGGCGAAAGCGATGCCGGCGGCTCGTCAACATACAGCTCGAGCAGCGTCTTGCCATGGCGATAGGAGCGCTCGAAGAGCAGCCAATCGGTAAATGCCATGTTGTAGGCCATGATTTCGTTTTGCGAAGGCTCAGTGCGATAGCTGAGCCACGGGTCGACAATGATCTCAAACTGCTTGCGCGCCGGCTCCAAAAACTGAAACTTCCGCAGCATCCAAAAATGGGCCATGTCGGCAATATCGTTGCCGACGGCTTCAGCCAGATGCGCTCGATCTAAAGCGTGATCAGTCATGGCATCCTCCTCAAACTGATGGACCTCAATTTGAGCTTACGAGGAGGGTGGGCAGTCACGACCAGCGCGGGCAAAATAGGCCTCCGGCTGCAAACCAGATGCTGACCAAACACTTGACGAAAAGCTTGACCGAAAATGCGCACCGCAACAAAACCGCAGGTAAACATAGACGGCCAACCCGCCCTTTTGAGCCAGATACCCGCAGCCACCACAGAAACAACAGGTGACCACAGCCCAAGAAGTCGACAAATGAACACCCGTACGTCGACAAACGAGCAAATCGCTCGCAAAGAGTGTCCCCAACGACTAGACAAAAAATGACTAGTCATTGGGGACGTTCTTAAATGACTACTTTACAGCTCCAGCGCGTCGGCGACTTCGGCGGCGCAGGCCAGGGAGTCCGCCATGGCGCTCACCACGAGCGAGCTGCCGTTGCGAGCGTCACCGGCAACATACACCGGCGCGGCATCCGCGGCGACGCCCTCGCCACGCGCCGCAAGATGCGAGCCCTCGGCGGCCATCACAGGCAGCGGACGACCAGCGGTGGCAACAGGCACGCCTACCGCATCGAACACGCCATGCTCAGGACCCGTAAAGCCGCAGGCGATGAGCACCAGCTGGGCCGGCACCTCGTGCTCGGAGCCCGCGATGCGCTCGGGCTTGCCAGCCGACCAATCCAGATCGACCACGCGCAGGCCCGCGGCCGCGCCCTTCTTGTCCAGCAGCACCTCGAGCGTATCCACGCCCCAAGCGCGCATCTCGCCGCCCATGGCAGCGATGGCCTCCTGCTGGCCGTAATCGGTCTTCTTAACGTTTGGCCACTGCGGCCAGGGGTTGCTCGCCGCGCGCGCATCAGGCGCCGCCGGCAAGAACTCAAACTGGCGCACGCTGCGCGCACCCTGACGTACCGCGGTGCCCACGCAGTCGTTACCGGTATCGCCGCCGCCAATGACCACGACGTCCAGGCCGCGTGCATCGATGACAGGCTCGCCGCCATCGAGCACCGAGACGGTCGAGGCCGTCAGGTAGTCCACGGCATACACCACGCCGGGCGCGTCAATATTCTCAGCAGCCAGTCCACGCGGGGCGCGAGCGCCGGCAGCCACCACGACGGCGTCAAAGCCATTGAGCTTGGCCGCCACCGCAGGGTTCGTAACGTCAGCACCCAGCTCAAACACAATGCCCAGCTCGCGCATAAGTGCCACGCGACGCTCGACAACGGACTTCTCGAGCTTCATGTTGGGAATGCCGTACATGAGCAGGCCGCCCGGGCGGTCGTCACGCTCAAATACCGTCACACGGGCACCGCGACGTGCAAGCTCCCATGCTGCCACCAGACCAGCAGGACCAGAGCCCACCACGGCAACCGTGGGTGCGCCCTCCCCTGCCGGCTCAAAGCGGCGCGGACCGCCGTTGGCCCACTCATGGTCGCTGATCGCACGCTCGTTGTCATGGATCGTCGTGGGTTGGACATCGACCGAACCCAGGTTGCACGCGGCCTCGCACAACGCCGGGCACACGCGACTCGTAAACTCGGGCATGGGCGAGGTGAGCGACAGGCGCTCGGCAGCCTCATCCCAGCGGCCGCGGTACACCAGCTCGTTCCACTCGGGAATCAGGTTGTGCAGCGGGCAGCCGCTCGGGCGTGCCTTGCCAAAGCTCGCGCCCATCTGACAAAACGCCACACCGCACATCATGCAGCGGCTCGCCTGGGCACGGCGCGCATCGTCGTCGAGCTCCACGTACAGCGGATCGAAATCGCGGCTGCGCTCCTCCACGGGGCGCAGCTCGTGGGTCACGCGATCGATATCAAGAAAAGCACCGGGCTTACCCATGGCACTTACGCCTCCTTCTTGGTCGAAGCAACAGAGCTGGCGGCGGCGGGCACAGCGCCAGCGACACCACCCGCCACATCAAAGCGAGCGACATCGGCGGCGTCGGCGCGACCGGTCACAATGTCAAACGCCAGCTCCTCGGCCTGCGCATGCGTCTTGCCGACGGCCTCGGCGGCGGCGACAATCGCCAGCACGCGCTCGTACTCGGTCGGAATGACCTTCACAAAGTGCTTGCTCATCGTCTCAAAACTGTAGAGCAGCTTAATGCCGCGCGGGCTCTGCGTCGCGTCAACGTGCTCCTGGATGAGCTCGCGAATCTGCGCAAGCTCGCCGGTCGTCGGGGCCTTGAGCTCAACGCTCTCGTGGTTCACGCGGGCATCGAGCGTGCCGTACTGATCGAAGACATAAGCCACGCCACCCGTCATACCTGCGGCGAAGTTCTGCCCGACCTCGCCCAGAATGAGCGCCAGACCGCCCGTCATGTACTCGCAGCCATGGTTGCCGCAGCCCTCGACCACCACCGTGGCACCGGAGTTGCGTACGCCAAAGCGCTGGCCTGCCAGGCCGTTGATGAAGCCGCGGCCGCTCGTAGCGCCAAAGAACGCAACGTTGCCCACGATGATGTTCTCGTCGAACTTGTAGGTCGCATGCGGGTTGGGGCGCACCGATACCTCGCCGCCCGAAAGACCCTTGCCAAAGTAGTCGTTGGCGTCGCCGCACACGTTGAGCGTAATGCCGCGCGGCAGGAAGGCGCCAAAGCTCTGACCGGCCGAACCATCGCAATCGATGGTGATGGAGCCGGCGGGCAGGCCCTCGGGATGCGCCTTGGTCACCGCGTTGCCCAAGATGGTGCCCACGCAGCGGTTGACGTTGGCGATATCGGCGCGGAAGCGAATCGGGCGCAGGTGCGCACGGGCATCGGCCGTATAGGGCACAAACAACGTGGAGTCGAGCGTCTTGTCGAGCTCGCTGTCCGCAGCCATCTGGGGCAGGAAGTGACGGCCGTCGGCACCCGGGATATGGGCACCAAACTCACAGGTCGCGCTCGCCAGCACGGGCGACAGATCCAGCAGGTTAGCCTTGCGGTTGCCCGGGACCTCAATCTGGCGCAAGCACTCGGGATGGCCGACCATCTCGTCGACGGTGCGGAAGCCCAGGCTCGCCATGACCTCGCGCAGCTGCTCGGCAACAAAGAGCATAAAGTGCTCGACGTGCTCTGGCTTGCCGCGGAAGCCGCGACGCAGGCGGCAGTTTTGCGTGGCGATGCCGGCCGGGCAGGTATCCTGCTGGCAGTCGCGCTGCATGAGGCAGCCCATGGAGATGAGCGGCATGGTCGCAAAGCCAAACTCCTCGGCACCCAGCAGGCAGGCGACGGCAACATCGGTGCCGTCCATGAGCTTGCCGTCGGCCTCGAGCACCACGCGCGAGCGCAGGCCGTTTTGCAGCAGCGTCTGCTGAGCCTCGGCAAGGCCAAGCTCCAGCGGAAGACCCGCATGCCAGATCGAATCGCGCGCAGCGGCACCCGAGCCGCCATTGTGGCCGCTGATCAAGATCTTGTCGGCAGCGCCCTTGGCAACGCCGGTGGCGATGGTGCCGACGCCGGCCTCGCTGACCAGCTTGACCGACACGCGTGCGCCGGGGTTGGCATTCTTAAGGTCAAAGATGAGCTCGGCCAGGTCTTCGATGGAATAGATGTCGTGGTGCGGCGGAGGCGAGATCAGGCCGATGCCGGGCGTGGACTGACGGACCTCGGCAATCCAGGGGTAGACCTTCTTGCCGGGCAGGTGGCCGCCCTCGCCGGGCTTGGCGCCCTGGGCCATCTTGATCTGAATCTCGAAGGCGCTGCACAGGTAGCGGCTCGTCACGCCAAAGCGCGCGCTTGCCACCTGCTTGATGGCGGAATTCTTGGAGTCACCGTTGGCCAGCGGGGTCTCGCGACGCGGATCCTCGCCGCCCTCGCCCGAGTTGGAACGACCGTGCAGGCGGTTCATGGCGATGGCCATGCACTCGTGTGCCTCTTTGCTGATGGAACCGTACGACATGGCGCCGGTGTTAAAGCGGCGGACGATGTTGAGCGCGGGCTCGACCTCGTCGAGCGAAACCGGCGTGCGACCGCTGGCATTAAAGTCCAGCAGGTCACGCAGGCGCACAGCACGGCCGGTGCGGTGCAGGCGGGCGCTGTACTCCTTAAAGGTGTCGTAGCTGTCCTCACAGCAGGCGGTCTGCAGCAAGTAGACAGTCTGCGGATCGATGAGGTGATCCTCGCCGCCGAGCGGGCGCCACTTGGTCAGGCCCAACGTGGGCAGCTGATCGGGAGCCGGGCTCTTAAGGATAGCGAGCGCGGCGTCGTAGCGCTCATTCTGCTCGCGCTCGACGTCCTCGACACCCATACCGCCCACACGGCTCACCGTGCCGGCGAAGTACGCGTTGACGAACTCCGGAGTGAAGCCCACGGCCTCGAAGATCTGCGCGGAGTGGTAGCTCTGCACCGTGGAGATGCCCATCTTGGACATGATGGAAACGATGCCGGCAGTCGCAGCCTTGTTGTAGTTGGCGATGCCCTGCTCGGCTGTCACGTCCAGATCGCCGTGCGCCGCCAAGTCGCGAATGCACGAATGCGCGTTGTACGGATAGATACCGCTCGCGGAGTAGCCCACCAGTGCAGCAAAGTCGTGCGGGGACACGGCGTCGCCGCACTCCACCACGATGTCGGCAAAGGTACGCACGCCGGCGCGAATCAGGTGGTTGTGCACGCAGCCCACGGCGAGCAGCGACGGTACGGGCACCTCGCCCGCAGCGGCACGATCGCTCAACACCACGATGTTCACGCCGTCGCGGACCGCAGTCTCAACGTCCTCTGCAAGCTGCTTGAGTGCAGCCTGCAGCGCGCCCTCACCCGCGTCGCGGCGGTACACGGCACGGAAACGGCGGGTCTTAAAGCCCACGCGGTCGATGGCGCAGATACGCTCGAACTCCTCCTCGCTCAGCAGTGGGCGCTCCAAGCGCACCAGCTGGCAGACCGTACGAGAGTCCTCGAGCAGGTTGCCGTGGTTGCCCAGGTAGAGCGTGGTCGAGGTGACCATATGCTCGCGAAGGGCGTCGATGGGCGGGTTCGTGACCTGGGCGAACAGCTGATAGAAGTAGTCAAAGAACGAGCGCGTCTTCTTGGACAGGCAGGCCAGCGGCGCATCGATACCCATCGAGGCGAGCGGCGCCTTGCCCTGCTGGGCCATGGGACGCACGACTTCGTCAACATCATCCCAGTGATACCCGAGCTTGGCCATGCGCACGGCGGCGGGCACCTCGGTATCCTCGGCGGGCGCGGGCGCGACGAGCTTGTCGAGCGCGTCGACGGTCAGCGTCTCCTCGGCGATCCAGTCGCGATAGGGCTTTTCCTTGGCGTAACGGGCGCGCAGCTCGTCGTTGTAGATGACGCGGCCGCGGGCAAAATCGACCTCGAGCATCTGGCCCGGTCCCAGACAGCCGCTCGTCAGGATGTTCTCGGGGCTCACCTCGATGGTGCCCACCTCGCTCGCCAGCATAAAGCGGCCGTCGCGCGTCACGTAGTAGCGGGCGGGGCGCAGGCCGTTGCGGTCGAGGGCGGCACCCAGCGTGCGACCGTCGGTAAAGGCGATGGCGGCCGGGCCGTCCCAGGGCTCCATGAGCATGGACTGGTAGGCGTCGTAGGCGCGGCGTTCCTCGCTCAGATTGTCGTTGTGGTCCCACGGCTCGGGCAGCAACATGGACGCGGCACGCGTGAGCGGGCGACCGTTCATGACCAAGAATTCGAGCACGTTGTCCAAAATCGCGGAATCGGAGCCCTCGCGGTTGATGATGGGCATCACACGCTCAAGATCATGCTGCAGCACGGGGCTGTACAGATTGGGTTCGCGGGCGCGAATCCAGTTGACGTTGCCCTTGAGGGTGTTGATCTCGCCGTTGTGGATGATAAAGCGGTTGGGGTGCGCGCGCTCCCAACTGGGCGTGGTGTTGGTGGAGTAGCGCGAGTGGACGAGTGCCACGGCCGTCTTGACGGCGGCGTCGTTGAGATCGATGAAGAAGCGGCGCATCTGCGTGGCGACCAGCATGCCCTTGTACACGATGGTGCGCGAGCTCATGGAGCACACATAGAAGATCTTGTCGCGCAGGGCAAACTCGGCGTCGGCCTTCTTCTCGATGGTGCGGCGGCACACATACAGGCGACGCTCAAAGGCATCGCCGGCGGGCGTGTCGTCCGGACGGCCCAGGAAGGCCTGCAGGATGGTAGGCATGCAGGCGCGGGCCGTCTCACCCAGGTCGTGCGGGTCGACCGGCACCTCGCGCCAGAAGAGCAGCGGCACGCCGGCTTCGGCGCAGCCCTCCTCAAACACGCGGCGGGCATCCTCTACACCCTTGTCGTCCTGCGGGAAGAACAGCATGGCCACGCCATAGTCGCCCTCTGCCGGCAGAATCTGACCGCACTTTTGAGCCTCTTTACGGAAAAAGTGATGCGGAACCTGGAACAGGATGCCGGCGCCGTCGCCGGTGTTCTTCTCGAGTCCCGTGCCGCCGCGGTGCTCCAAGTTGACCAGAATGGACAGTGCGTCGTCCAGGATCTGGTGATGGCGCTCGCCGTTGATATCGGCAAGCGCGCCGATGCCACATGCATCGTGGTCGAATTCGGGGCGATAAAGGCCCTGCTGCTGAGCGGAATCTGCCTGCATCGCGATCCTCCCCTAGGTGTTAGACAGTCAGTTGAATAGGCATACTAGGGGCATCGCCGGCCCGTTGTGTTTCCCACCCGTTTCGAAACAATCGCGTAACGCACGCCCTACGAGTGGGTGCCGCCGAGCTCAAGGGCGACAACAAGGGCCCCAAGTTCGGTCTTCAAGCTCACCGCTTCAAACATCTCAATCTGTAACAGGAAGACCCAATTTTGGCGCCTAGATGTTACAGATTGAGACGTTTTTGAGAAACGGCTCCGAATGTCTCGATCTGTAACACGAAGGGCCGGTTTTTGCAGCTAACTGTTACAGATCGAGATTTTCCATAGGACCATTTCTTCCTGTCTCGATCTGTAACACCTAGGTCCAATTTCCATCCCTAGTTGTTACAGATCAAGACATTTCGGCAATCCCCTTTCACCGTCCCATTCAAATACAACAATTTTGTTAGTCACGGTTAACTTTCTGGCCTAAAACGGGTATCCTTTGCGGCGTCAAGCAAACGGCACGCGCGCCGTGCCAGATCAAGGAGGCCCCCATGGCATGCCAGACAGACCAACAGACGATGCAACTTGTCCTTATCCGTCACGGAGAATCCGAGTGGAACAAACTCAACCTGTTCACCGGCTGGACCGATGTTGAGCTCACCGACACGGGCCGCGAAGAAGCCGCCGCAGGCGGTCGAGCCCTCAAAGAAGCCGGTTTCGACTTTGACGTCTGCTACACTTCGCGCCTCAAGCGCGCGATCCACACCCTCAACATCGTGCTCGGCCAGATGGATCGCGAGTGGCTGCCCGTCATCAAATCCTGGAAGCTCAACGAGCGCCACTACGGCGCGCTGCAGGGTCTCAACAAGGCCGATGCCGCGGCGGAGCACGGCGACGAGCAGGTGCTCATCTGGCGCCGCTCCTTCGACGTCTGCCCGCCGGCGCTCGAGCCGGGCGACGAGCGCGACCCCCACACCCAAGAGCAATACCGCGACGTCGCGCCCGATCAACTGCCCTATACCGAGTGCCTCAAGGATACGATCGCCCGCGCCTGACCTTATTTCGAAGACGAGATTCGCCCCCAAATGCTCACCGGCAAGCGCGTACTCATCGCCGCACACGGCAACTCACTGCGCTCTCTCGTCATGAAGTTCGAGCACCTCACGCCCGAGGAAATCCTCAAGGTCAACATCCCCACCGGCGTGCCGCTCGTTTACACCTTCGACACCGATTTCAACGTCCTCGACAAGCGCTACATCGGCGACCCGGCAACCATCGCCGCCAAGATCGATGCCGTTGCCAATCAGGGCAAAGCGCACAAGTAGCCCCAACCTAAATCCGACGCGTGGCGCCGCACGACCCAGATGCGACGTCACGCCGCCCATACGCAGGAGCTCACCATGCTCAACCATCTCAAACAACACTTTGGCTCGCACCGCACCGGAGGCCACGGAGGTCTGGATATCGCCCGGCACATCGGCCCCGGGCTGCTCGTGACCGTCGGCTTTATCGACCCGGGCAACTGGGCCTCCAATATGGCCGCGGGCTCGCAGTTTGGCTACGCGCTGCTGTGGATCGTCACGCTGTCCACAATTATGCTCATTGTGCTGCAGCACAACGCGGCGCACCTGGGCATCGCCACGGGCACCTGTCTTGCCGAGGCCACGACACACTACCTCCCCCGCATCGTGGGACACATGGTGCTCGCCAGCGCCTATCTCGCGACCATCGCCACCGCCATGGCCGAAGTCCTGGGTGGCGCGATTGCCCTTCAAATGCTCTTTGGGCTGCCCGTGCGCGCGGGCTGCGTCATCGTGGCGGCAGTATCGATGGCGATGCTCATGACGAGCTCCTACAAGCGCGCCGAACGATGGATCATCGCCTTCGTAGGCGTGGTAGGACTCTCGTTTTTGGCTGAGCTTACGCTGGTCAAGGTCGACTGGCCGCAGGCCGCCGCAAGCTGGATCACACCCAGTATGCCCACCGGCTCGGCCGCGATTATCGTAAGTGTCCTAGGCGCGGTTGTTATGCCTCACAACCTCTTCCTGCACTCCGAGGTCATCCAATCCATGCACTTCGAAGGCCAAGGCGAGCAGGTTATCGAGGAACGTCTGCGCTACGAGCTCTTCGACACGCTCTTTTCGATGGGCGTGGGCTGGGCGATCAACTCGGCCATGGTCATCCTGGCCGCAACGACCTTCTTTGCGCACGGCATTGTCGTAGACGACCTCGCCGTCGCAGCGGCCACGCTCTCCCCCATCTTGGGCCCAGCGAGCTCGACCATCTTTGCGGTGGCGCTGCTGTTTGCGGGCCTCTCGAGTAGTGTGACGGCGGGCATGGCGGCGGGCACCATCACCGCGGGCATGTTCGACGAGGAATATGACATCCACGACCGACATTCCTCGATCGGGGTGGCGGCCTGTTTCGTCGGCGCAGTGACGGCGTGCCTGGTCGTCCCAAATCCTTTTGAAGGTCTCATCTGGAGTCAGGCATTGTTGTCGCTTCAGCTGCCGATTACGGTCTTTGTGCTCATACGGCTCACCAGTTCGCCCCGCGTTATGGGCAAATACGCCAACTCGCGCCCGCTCAACGCGCTGCTCGTAGGGATCGGCGTCATCGTGACGATTCTCGACATCGTGCTGCTAACGGGGATGTAATTGGGATGGCGTGACCGTCCAGATATAACGTCTCAATCTGTAACACGTAAGGCCGTTTTAAACCGTCAGATAAATCAAAAGGGTCCCGGCCGGAATATCCAGCCGGGGCCCTTGGACAGAGCTCTGTATAGCTAATCGCCGTGTGTCTACGAGTTACTCCTCGACGAGCTCAAACTCATCGGGGCCGACGCCGCAGACCGGGCACACGTAGTCCTCGGGCAGCTCGGGCGTGTCGACCTCAACCTCGTAACCGCAAACGGTGCACACAAACTTATACGTCTTCTTCTCCTCAGCCATGATGTTCTCCTCTCGAACGTGACTGCTGGTGTACTTACTTATTAGTATATATTCTCAATAATATAATGCAAGTATTTTTAGAACATTTCTAGCCTTGATACGACGAGGCTTTGGGCGGCGTCTTGCCCTTTAGCACCTTGTGATAGTAGTCGTACGTCAGCGGCATCTCGTCGCTCAGGCGCTCGGCATCCTCGACCTCGCCAATAAACAGCAGATGCGTGCCCACATCCACAGTGTCGATCAAACGGCAGCTAAACAGGGCCGCCGCGTGCTCGGGCACATAGGGCATGCCTAGAGCCGTCTCGCGGGTCTCGTATTTGGCAAACTTGTCATAATCGCTGCTGGTGCGGAACCCAAAGTTACCGATGTAGAGCATGTCGGCGGTCTGATCGATCACGGTCAGCGCGAACGCTTTGGCCGATGCGATGACGCCCGAGGTGACATTGTCCTTGTTCACGGCAACCGAAATACGCGGCGGCATGGACGTCACCTGCACCGCAGTGTTGATGACGCAGCCGGCGCGCAACCCGTCTGCCGCAGCGCTCACCACGTACAGACCGCTCGGCATGGTAAAGAACGCAGTTTTGTCCATAACGATCACTCCCCTAACTCGGGTTGGAACCTCATGAATGTATGTACCCACAAAAAAGGCGGCACCCATAACGGACGCCGCCTTTGAGACATATGTGTCAGAACAGTAAGAAAGATGAGACGCCCGCAGTTGCGGTGAAATAGAGACTGAATAGCCCCTCAAACAGGCAAAACAGTCCGTATTCCACCGCAACTTATACAGAGTGCCTAGCGGTTGCGTTCCTTAAGGGCGCGGTCGATCTCGCGTTGGACATCACGCTTGGCCATGTCCTCGCGCTTGTCGTAGAGCTTCTTGCCGCGGCCCAGACCCAGCAGCAGCTTTACGCGGCTGTCGGTATTAAAGTAGAGTTCCAACGGAACCAGCGCATAACCACGGTTGCGAAGTTTGCCGTCAAGAAAGTCGATCTCCTTGCGGTGCAGCAGCAGACGACGCCGACGGTCGGGATCGCGATTCCACACGCCACCATGGCTATAAGGGTGGATATGCAGGCCGACGAGCCAGCACTCGCCGCCACGAATCAGCGCAAAAGTGTCAGTGATCTGACAGGCGCGCTCGCGAATCGACTTGACCTCGGTGCCGCTCAGCTCAATACCGCACTCAAACGTCTCATCGATAAAGTACTCGTGATGTGCCGAGCGATTCTTGGAAATGAGTTTGCGCTCGCGCTTACTGGGCATCGCCGGCCTCCTTGGCGCCATCGGTTCCCTTGTCGGCACCTGCGCGCTTTGCCTTGCGCTCGGCATTGAGCTCGGCATCGCTCTCGCGCACCAGTTTGATAATCGCCGCGCAGGCCTCCTCGCCCACCAAGTCGCGAGCACGCACCGTCAGGCGCGTCGCCTCCTGCTTGTCGCCGTCGCTTGCAGCATCGGTCGCACACATGATCAGGCAGATGGCGATCTCGGCCGAAGGTGAGGTCGGCACGCCCTGCAGGGCGAGCTCACCCATCACGTGGTCGTCGTTCTCATCGGCGGCATCCGGATAGGTGGTATGGATCTTGTTGAGCAGGCGCGTCGTATGCGCATCGTTGGGCGCCAGGCGCAGCGCCAGACGCGCGCAGCCCACGGCAGCCGAAACGTTCTCGGTCTCGGGCTCCAAGAAGTACTGACCTAGATTGGCGTAAGCGCGGGCGGCGCACTTGCCATCGCTTGCACGCTCCAGCACCGAGAACGAGAGCGATGCCCATTCCTGCTTGTCCTCGAGAGCGCGGAACAGCTCGGCCAGATCCAGGCGGTAGTTGCAGTTCATGGGGTCCCAGCGCACGGCCTGCATCAAGGCGTTGCGAGCACTCACATAATCCTGCTGGCGAATGTAGGCAAACGCCATGTCAGAGTACAGGCGGTCAAACGGCACCTCGACCTGCACGAGCTCGCGCGGATCCTTCTCCACGCGGCGATAGGCCAAGCGCTCAAACTTGCTATCGAAGCTAAAGTATTGACGCTTCTCCTCCGTCTTGCACTCAGCGTCGATATACTCCTCGGCGAGCTCCACCAGACGCTCCAGCAGCGGCGTCGCCGTAGCCAGGTCGCCCTGCGCCAGATAGTTCTCGGCATACGTGATGTCTTGCAAGCTGATGGGCAGATCCATGGCTACTCCTCGATCCGGGCGGCAGACTCAACGCGCGCCTTAAGCATCGGTCAATACACAAAACCCGGGTCTCTTACGAGGCCCGGGCATTCAATTTTGGTAGCCCGTACCAGATTCGAACTGGTGATCTCCGCCTTGAGAGGGCGGCGTCCTAAACCGCTAGACGAACGGGCCATATGTAGCAAATGCAATGGCTGGGATGGAGGGAGTCGAACCCCCATTGACGGAACCAGAATCCGCTGTCCTGCCATTAGACGACATCCCAATGACTGCATCGCTGCGCTCGGCTGTGCCTTTGCGCAAGAAAGAAATATACGGGAAGTCTCGCCGTGACGCAAGCCCCAATTTTGACTTTTTTGAAATTCAGTCAAATTGGCCTAATTTAGTCCAACCCGTGAAGGACCTGTGAAGCCGACCGCTGTACACGAAGGGCAAAACACCGCGAGCGGTAGCCGTCAACCGTTGGCAGATTCTACCGCGAAAACGATAGCACCAGGCAACACAATCGAAGTATCAATGATCGCGTAGATATCGAGGTACCATGGACGAAGAGCTTGATTACCTATGGGAGACCCTGGGCCTCGAGATCACTGCCGACCTTTGGCCCGAACGGGACAAAATTCACCCCACGTTACGCCCCGCCATTACTGTGGTGCAGGCAAAATACCGCCGTGCATCCTTTTTGATCATGCGGATGTCATGGCACGCGGGACTCCCCGACCTTAAGCGAATCCAGGCAAGCCTCGTCGAGCTGTCCGGTATGCCGACCGTCATATCCGAGGCGCACCTGGAGCAGCGCCAGCGCGAGCGACTGCAACAGCAGCGGATTCCCTTTATCTGCCCCGGCGTTCAGGCATATCTGCCCTTTATGGACGAGGAGTACTGGAACGGCAAGCCCAACAAGCACGTAAAGGTCTACGATCCGCACGAATGGGCACAGCTCGAGGATTGAGCCGAGCGAGCCCGCCGATGGAAAACACGTCCCACCCCGATCACTCAAAACGGGTCGCACTTTCCGCAGCCGCTACAGCAACGCCTCGGCCCAAGCCGCTTCCCTAAAGCCGGGAATCGCAAAGTCGTCGCCCACCAGCAGCGGACGCTTGACCAGCATGCCGTCGGTCGCCAGCAGCTCGTAGCACTCCTGATCCGTCATGCCCGCATCCAGACGCGCCTTCAGGCCCAGCTCTCGATATTTCATGCCCGACGAATTAAAGAAGCGCCGCACCGGCAGCCCCGAACGAGCAATCCAGGTCGCAAGCTCATCAGCCGTGGGATTGTCCAAAACGATATCGCGATCGATATACTCTACCCCATGTTCGTCCAGCCATGCCTTGGCCTTCTTACAGGTCGAGCACTTGGGATATTCAACAAACAATACCGCCATGGGATTTCCTTTCTTAGAGAAAACAGGTGTCTGGAAAACTGCACATCGACGACCACTCGCGATTGCAGCCGTTATTGTAGTCAATGTCGAAGCATAGGCAGTCGCGATGTCTCGTCTTAAGGCTAGCGCCTCGCATGGGCGCCGATCGGCCGAGTCGCATGGCGCACCAACGCCGCTGCCAGCAATACCAACAGCATGGCGGTGACATAGCCCGCAGCATCGAATCCTAAATCGATAACGTCGAAATGCCTGCCGGGAACAAAGATCTTATGTACCTGATCGCCAACGGAGCAGGCGGTGCAAAAGAGCAATACGGGCACGCAACGGGAGCATACGCTCCACGGACGCCTGGAAAAGCAAACCACGACCACCGAGGCGAACAATCCGACGAAGAAAAACTCTACGGTATGGGCAACGCGACGGACGTTTGTGCCCACCCACATGCGAATGGAAGCAAGTCGGCCAGACCGGACATTCGAGGCAGCCGAATCGGTGCCCCCGGTCATTCCGTTCTCCGCCTGGGCTTCACCCGTGGCATCGACAGCCTGAACGCCCGTAGCCTGGCCCTCCACCACACGCGCGGTGGACTCGCTCAGCAACGACGTCTCCACCGCATTTTGCTCCGTCAGCACCCAGATGCCCGCCAGCGTTGCAGCGAACAGAACGATCGCGGTCCATCCGATTATTTGTTTTACGCGCGCCAAGGGCCAACCTCCTTTTTTGAATATCAGCGAGTGTAGCCCCAGATGGCATCGTCACCGTATCAAAATTTGAATCGCAACAGGAAGCGACAAAGCGACGCAAACCCCTACCCCGCCTCGCGCATCCAGCGATCGAACGTCCCCACGCACACGCCCAGGCACTTTGCCGCCTGGCTGCGGGTAATATCGCCCGCCTCATAGCTATCGCGCACCAGCTCAAACTGAGGAGGGCACGGCTTGCGAGGTCGACCGAAACGGACCCCTCGCGCCCGCGCCGCTGCAATTCCCTCCGCCTGGCGCCGATGGATATTCTCGCGCTCCACCTGCGCCACGTAGCTCAGCAGTTGCAGCACAATATCGGCAATCGGGACGTTGGTCACATCCGGCGCGCCGCTGGCCCTAGCGCGCGTGTCAAGCAATGGCATGTCCAACACCACAATGGCAACCCCGAGCTCCTTGGTAATGCGTCGCCATTCCTCAAGAATCTCGGAGTAATTACGGCCAAGTCGGTCGATAGAAAGCACCACCAGCACGTCCCCGTCTCCCAGGACGTGCAGCAGCTCGCGATAACGCGGTCGATCGAAGTCCTTGCCGCTCGCATGGTCGGCATAAATATTCGCCGAGCCCACACCATAGGCGCCCAGCGCATCCAGCTGCCGATTAAGATTCTGATCGCGCGAACTCACCCGCGCATAACCGTACACCGTCGCCATCTCATCCCCGCTTTCTTGTAAACCTGCCAAAAAGGGACAGGTTTATTTTGGTAGGTTTTACCTCTCAAATAGCAGGTAAGCGGGCGGCCGAGCAGACGGCAAGGTAGCCACGATTCAAATGCGGAGGCCGGTCCCGAAAGGCCGCCCTCCGCTCCCCCACCATCAGTCGGGATTTGGCTAATGGATAAGCTTGAAGTCCAAGTGCCCACGCGTGGTATTGACGCGCGAGACCTCGATGATCACGCGCTGCCCCAGCTCGTAACGGGTGCCCGTGTCGGCACCCGTGAGCGTTAGCGCGTCCTCGTCGAACTCGAACCACTCGTTGCCCAGGCTCTTGATCGAAACCAAGCCTTCGACCTGCGTTAGATCCAAGCGCACAAAGAGGCCCATGCTGCTAACCCACGAGACGGTTCCGGCATAGCGCTCGCCCAGACGGTCCTCATAGTACTGGGCAATCTTGATCTTTTGCGTCGCATGGCTGGCGGCATCTGCCGCGCGCTCGGCATCGCTGCATGCGCGGCAGATCTGCGGCAGAATGCGCGGCAGCGACTCGCGCGCCTTGCCGATCAGCCGCGGCGTACGGACCAAGGCGTCCTTGCCGCCGAGCCGCTCATAGGCCAACTGCAGTTTGAGCACGCGGTGCACCACCAGATCGGGGTAGCGACGGATGGGACTCGTAAAGTGACAGTAGCACGGCGCGGCGAGCGCAAAGTGGCCCTCGTTGCGCGGCTTGTACAGCGCGCGCTGCATGCTGCGCAGAAGCAGCGTGTTAACGAGCGGTGCGTTGGCCGTACCGGCGGCAGCATCGACTGCAGCCTGCAGCTCATCGGGGCTCCCCAGGGCAATACCGGCAGCACGGCGATCGTCGATGATGCCTAGCTGCGCCAGCGCAACGGCGGCACCGTGCAGGCTATCGGGGCTCGGATCCTCATGCACGCGATAGCAGGCCTCGATATCACGGTCTGCCAGCCACTCTGCAACGCACTCGTTGGCGAGTAGCATGGCTTCCTCGATAAGCGACGTGGCACACGAACGCTCACGCGCCACAATCTGCACGGGCACTCCGTCCTCATCCAACAGAGCACGAATCTCGGCCGTGTCAAAATCGACCGAGCCGCGGGCGCGACGGATACGACGGCGGAGTTCGGCGAGTTCGTTAGCGGCGACAAGGAAATCGCCGAGGTCGACGTTGTAGCCGCGGGCGGCCTCCTCGCACGCAAGACCGCGCTCAAGCGCTTCCTCGCGCGAGGTCTCGGCAGCCGCAACATCCTCGGCTGCACCCTCCAGCACCGAATACTCAACCGCGCCGGCACGCACCAGCAGCGCCTCGGCGCCGTCATAGTCCATACGCACACGCGAGCGAATCACGCTGGGATACGGATCGTAATGCCGCACGCGACCCTGCGCATCGAGCTCGATATCGACGGTAAACGCAAGACGGTCCTCGTCAGGGCGAAGCGAGCACAGGTCACAGGACAAGCGTTCGGGCAGCATGGGAAGCACGCGATCGGCCAGATACACCGATGTCGTACGATGGCGAGCCTCAAGATCGATATGCCCGTCCCAAGCCACATAGTGTGAAACGTCGGCGATATGCACACCCAGCTTGTAGCCACCCTCGGGCGTGCGCTCCAGCGAAATGGCGTCGTCAAAGTCGCGCGCGTCGACTGGGTCGATCGTGATGACAAAGCGGTCGCGCAGATCGCGGCGGAGCGGGTCCTTAAGCGCCGCGGACACATCGAGCGAAAGCCCCTCGGCCTCGTCTAACGCGGCCTCGGGATAGCTATCGGTATAGCCGTAACGCGCCATCACATATTGAACGCCCAAATCGGGCGCGTCATCTCCGCCAATGCGGCGCTCGATCGTCACGGTGCCCGATTCCAGGCGCGTCGGGTAGGTCAAAATGCGCGCGACAACAGCATCACCCGGGTGGACACCCAGACGATCCGCCGAGGTATCCTCGGGCAGAATGAAGAAGTCGGCCTTCAGACGCGAATCGAGCGGCTCGATCACACCGAGCGGACCGGCGGTCTGGTACGTGCCCACCACGCTTATGGCTGCGCGCTCAACCACGCCTTCGATCACGGCGCGCCGCTCACCGTGCGGGCTGTTCTTAATGCTCACGGCAACGGTATCGCCATCCATGATCTCGCGCTTACCGCGGCCCATGACCTTGTAGTCGCCATTCTCGGTTATGACATAGGCACTGTGCTCATGGAGCTGCACGCGCCCGGTCAGGCTCGGACGGCGTTCGCTGCGCACCGGCCCGCGCTTATTGCGAGCTCCACGCTTATGCTTGTTATTGCGCCCCATGGCGCCTCCTAACTATCGATTGCCGTTTACATCCCAAGAGTCTACCCAAATGATCCCTAGGGGACGAAGGAAAACGGATCACATAGATAGACCAGCGCCACGATGATCCGTTTCCTTCGTCCCCTAGGAATCAAAAAACGGGCCGCCCCATAAGAGACGACCCGTTGGAAGGGATGAATTCCAGGCATGCCTACACGCGCAGGTAGCGGCGCATGGCGATGGCAGAACCAAAGAGACCGATAATCACGCCGACCAGAATCAGCGCAGCATAGGTCACCAGGTAGTACTGCATCGGCAGGGCAAACGACATCCAGCCGATGCTCTCCTGCAGACGCGGAATCATCAGATTGCGCAGCAGCTCCAGAACGCCGATGGAAAGCAGCGAGCCCAAAATGGCCTGCAGCACGCCCTCGGTGATAAACGGGCCGCGAATGAAGCCGTTGCTGGCGCCGACCAGACGCATAATCGCAATCTCACGACGACGCGCCGTGATGGACAGGCGAATCGTGTTGTTGATAAAGATGAACGCGATAAAGGTCAGCAGGCCGACGAGCACCACGGCGGCAATACGGATGTAGTTGGTCACCTGGAACAGGCGGCTTACTTCCTCCTGGCCATACAGTACGCTCGCGTTGACGTCGCCGTCGTCCGCGATCTTTTGGAAGTCGGCATTCTTCTTGAGCTTCTTGGCCGTGCTCTCGACCTGAGACGGATCGTCCATCTCAATCGCAAACGAGGCGGGCAGCGGGTTCTGGCCGTCGAGCGCGCTCATGGTGGCGTCGGCGTTACCCGACATCTTGCTCGTATACTCGGCCAGCGCGTCGTCCTTGTCCTTATAGGTCACGGACTTGACGTTGCTCCACGTCTTGAGCTCGGCCTCAAAAGCCTGAACATCGGCCTGATCGGCGTCATCACTAATGAACGCGTTGATGACAACCTGATCCTCGACGGTGCCGATCACGGAGTTCAGCATCGCGGAGCCCATGATGAACAGGCCGATGATAAACAGCGAAAGGAAGATCGTGATGACGGCACCGAGCGAGGTAGTCCAGTTACGGAAGAAGTGGCTGATTGCCTCTTTGAAGGAGTAGCCCACGTTAGTTGGTACCATAGTTGCCGTAACCTCCCCTCTCCTGGTCGCGGATAACGTGGCCGCCCTCGAGGGCGATCACGCGACGGTGCATGCTATCGACCATCTCGCGGTCGTGCGTGGCAACGATTACGGTGGTGCCGGTGCGGTTAATACGCTCGAGCAGCTTCATGATGCCCAGCGAGATCGCCGGGTCGAGGTTACCCGTGGGCTCGTCGCAGATCAGCAGCGGCGGGCGGTTGACCATAGCGCGGGCGACGGCAACGCGCTGCTGCTCGCCACCGGAAAGCTGGTCGGGCAGCGAGTCCATCTGATCGGCCAGGCCGACCAGACGCAGCACCTCGGGCACCTGGCTGCGAATGACGCCCTTGGGCTTGCCGATACACTGCAGGGCAAACGCCACGTTTTCGTAGGCGGTTTTTTGCGGCAGAAGCTTAAAGTCCTGGAACACGGCGCCAATCTGGCGGCGCAGGAACGGAACCTTGCGGTTCTTGATCTTCATGAGGTCCTGACCGGCAACCAGGATGCGACCGCTCGTCGGCTTGACGTCACGGTTGAGCGTCGACAGCAGCGTGGTCTTACCCGAGCCGGAGTGACCGACCAGGAAGACGAACTCGCCCGGATAGATCTCGATGTTGATGTCGTCGAGTGCAGGCTTGTTGGGCTGTGCCGGATAGATCTTGGTGACATGCTCCATAAGGATGACGGGCTCGACACCGGCCTGCTTGGCCATCTTCTTGCGGCTGGCCTGCGGATCGATGGGTGCAAACACCGACGTAAAATCGGGGTTGTTGAGCGCGTTATCGAGGCTTGCGACCTCGGCGGCCTGATCGCTCTCGACCACCGGGGCAGCAGGCTGCGTGGGGTCGGGAATAGCGGCAAAGAGACCGGACTGCGCAGACTGAGGAGCCGGCGTCGCAGGGGCCATGGGGTCGGGAATGCCGGCCATGGTAGGCTGCGGCGTGGCGGCGCCAGCCTGAGGCTGCTCCACGCGAGCGGTCACGGCCTGAACGGGCTCAAAACCCGCCGTGCCGGAAAGCGCGACATCGCTGGTTGGATTGTAGGCAAAGGGATCGGATGCCGGCTGTGCCTGATCTGCCGGCTGAGCGGGGGCCTGAGCAACAGGCTGGCCCTCTGAATCCGGAGTGGCGAAACGACTGCCCTGGACGCCTGCCTGCGTCTTGGGGGCATCATCGCCCGCACCGGAGGTACGGAAGTGGTTACCCACTGGTGCTCCTTATCGTCGTGCGTTTAAACTACATGAGCGCTTTGTATTTTAGCAGTATTAGCTTTGCTGCACATAAGAAGCATGGCGTGCTTAGGGATCCCGTCGGCCGGGCACAGGGTTACTCTCCAAATCGTCCTCGGACATGTCGGAGCCCCCGCTGCGCGCTTCGCGCGGCAGGGGCTCCTCCGTCCTGCGGAAAGATTTGGAGAGTAACCCTGTGCCCGGCCTGCGATAACTAAGGGGTCGCCGCGTTTATCTTGGGGTGCTGCATATACAACGCTGGAAGGGTCTGAATTGCGCTTTGTCGATATATGCCCTTTTCCCTGATGGGACCGTGCTTGAGGGGCGTCTTCATGAGTTGCGGTGAAATAGGGACTGTTGAGCCTTTAAGCTGGCAAAACAGTCCTTATTTCACCGCAACTGAAACAGGGGCGCTCTCCAAGAGAGCGCCCCTGCCGGGTTTCCATAGTTCTGGCGAAGCAGTCCTTGAGATCCGCCTTGCCTTATGCCAAGAACTCCTTGGTGGTCGCCACGATGTTGGCGGCGTCCAGGCCATACTTGTGCAAGAGCTCGGCACCCGGGCCGGACTCGCCAAAGGTGTCGTTGACGCCGATCTTCTTGAGGGGCGTCGGGCACTGCTCGCACAGGACGTCGGCAACGGCGCTGCCCAGGCCACCGATTACAGAATGCTCCTCGACGGTCACGACGTGGCCGGTCTTGGTGGCGCTCTTGACGATCAGGTCGGCATCGATGGGCTTGATGGTGTGCATGTTGATGACCTCGGCGTCGATGCCCTCGGCAGCGAGCTGCTCGGCGGCCTCGAGAGCCTCGCCGACCATCAGGCCGCAGGCGATGATGGTGACGTCGGCGCCCTCGCGCATGACAATGCCCTTACCCAACTCGAAGTTGTAGGTCTCGGGGTCGTTGATAACCGGCGAGGCCAAACGAGCGAAGCGCATGTACACCGGACCGTCGCACTCGTAGGCGGCGCGCGTCACGGCGCGGGCCTCGACGTCGTCGGCAGGAACGATCACAGTCATGCCGGGGATGACGCGCATGAGGGCGATATCCTCGCAGCACTGGTGCGTGGCACCATCCTCGCCCACCGAGATACCGGCGTGCGTGGCACCAATCTTAACGTTGAGGTGCGGGTAGCCGATGGAGTTGCGGACCTGCTCAAAGGCGCGACCGGCAGCGAACATGGCAAAGGTGCTCGCGAAGGCAACGCGGCCGGTGGTCGCGATACCGGCGGCGACGCCCATCAGGTTGCTCTCGGCAATGCCCACATCGAAGAAGCGGTCGGGGCAGGCTGCCTTGAACTTGCCGGTCTGCGTGGCGGCAGCCAGGTCGGCGTCGAGGACCACAAAGTCATCGTGCTCGTTGGCGAGCTCGACGAGGGCCTCGCCGTAGCTTACGCGCGTGGCGATTTTCTTGACGTCTGCCATCCTAGAGCTCCTCTCCGGCGGCCGTGAGCTCTGCCATGGCCTGCTCAAACTGTTCATCGTTGGGGGCCTTACCGTGCCAACCCACCTGGTTCTCCATAAAGGAAACGCCCTTGCCCTTCATGGTCTCGGCGATAATGGCGGTCGGCTGGCCCTTGGTAGCGCGAGCCTCGGCAAAGGCGGCGCGGATCTGGTCGAAGTCGTTGCCGTCGGCGAGCTCCACCACGTGGAACTTAAAGGCACGGAACTTGTCGGCGAGCGGCATGGGGTCGTTGACCTCCTCGACGGGACCGTCGATCTGCAGGCCGTTGTGGTCGACGATCACGCAGAGGTTATCGAGCTGCTGGTTGCCGGCAAACATGGCGGCCTCCCAGACCTGGCCCTCCTCGCTCTCGCCATCGCCCAGCAGGGCGTACGTGCGGTAAGTATCACCCCAGTGCTTGGCGGCAACCGCCATGCCCACGGCGGCGGAGATGCCCTGGCCCAGCGAGCCGGTGGACATATCGACGCCCGGGGTGTCGTTCATGTTGGGATGACCCTGCAGGTGGCTGCCGATATGACGCAGCGTCTCGAGGTCCTCCTTGGGGAAGAACCCGCGCTCGGCGAGCACGGCGTACAGACCCGGAGCACAGTGACCCTTGGAAAGCACGAAGCGGTCGCGGTCGGCCTTGCGGGGGTCGGCCGGGTCGACGTTCATTTCCTCAAAGTACAGATAGGTCATGATGTCGGCAGCGCCGAGCGAACCGCCCGGATGGCCGGACTTGGCAGCGTGCACGCCGGTGACGATGCCCTTCCTTACCTCGTTGGCAACCTTTTTGAGCTCTTCGTCGCTCATTGTGCCTTCCTTTCATCCTCTTTAGACAAGATGCGCACGGCACGGAAAGGTAGTCCCAACACAGCCGCAATGCACGTACGTCATTCATTATGCTGGAAACTGATGGCTTTACCAGAGTTTTTATCATTATTTGAACAATTTAGCAGGCAGAACCGCTGATGAAACGGTTTATCAATGTGAACGTCTTTTGGATGGAACGCGATCGACCCTACGCGCTAATGTCCTTGAATCCCTCGCCGAAGGCTTCCGTAACGTCAGCGACCGTCACAATGGCGTGAGGATCGCGCTCGCGCACGATCGTCTTGAGGGTATTGAGCTCTCGACGGCTCACGATGACCATAATCACCGGCTTCTCGGCACCCGAATACATGCCAGTCGCCTTAAACTTGGTACAACCACGACCCAGGCCATACATGATATCGGCAGCGATATCAGGGAACTTGTCCGAGATGATGAGTACCATACGGCGTTTGTTGCCACCATCGACCACGGCATCGATCACGTAGCCGCTAATGACCATCGAAAGGCCTGCATACAGTGCGTTTTCGATTGAAAAGACCGGAGCCGATAGCGCGCATACGGCAACATCGATCGCCATGACGGTCGAGCCCACCGGCAGCGAGGTGTTACGCGAGATGATTTGGCCAATCGTGTCCGAGCCGCCGGTGTTGGCGCCGGCGCGCAACACCATGCCGTAACCGATGCCCGTAATAATGCCGCCCCACATGGCAGGGAGCATCAGGTCCGCATCCGCCAGAGGTGCTACAAACGGGGCGAACAGATCGGTAAAGAAGCCCAGCAGCACAAAGCCCGTCGCGGTCTGCACCACGTAGAACATGCCGCCCTCGCGCATAACGACCAGCAGCAGCAAGGCGTTCATCACGATCGTCTGAATACCAACGGGAAGCGATAGGCCGCGCGCCGCGCCGACCGCCTGGATAATGGTGGCAAGGCCCGTAACGCCACCGGCGGCAAGACCGTTGGGAATCAAAAACAAGTCGGTCGCGATGGCGGCCAAGGCACACCCCAACATGATCTGGGGCAGGTCGTGAAAGAAGTTCATCGAAAGAATGCGCTTGATGTCCAGACGATATGCCATGCTGCCTCCCTCAAAAAAGCGCACCCAAACGGATGCGCTTTGAACTTCTTCTTGTATTCGATTCTACCGATTCGCCGGACAAAAACCACCCCTGCGCAGGGTTTATTCTGGATACAAACCCGTCCAACCGTTGGGCTTAGCATCGGCTTGAAACTGCCCGATGTTTTAGACCTCCGAGCCTTCTGCATCGGCGTTGCCGGTAGCCCAGCGATGGTAGCCAATAACAAACGGGTCCAGGTCGCCATCGTCAAGAACGGCCTCGACATTGCTGGTCTCCACACCCGAGCGCAGATCCTTGACCATCTGGTACGGGTAGAGCACGTAGCTGCGAATCTGGTTGCCGAAACCAATCGTGGTCTTGGGTCCGCGAATCTCATCGAGCGCCTCGGCACGCTTCTCGAGCTCAATCTCGTACAGGCGAGCCTTGAGGATCTGCATGCACGCGGCCTTGTTCTGGATCTGGCTGCGCTCGTTTTGGCAGGTGACCACAATGCCGCTGGGAAAATGCGTCACGCGCACGGCGGAGTCGGTGGTGTTGACGCCCTGACCGCCCGGGCCGCTCGCGTGATACACGTCCACGCGGATGTCATCGGGACTGATTTCGATGTCGATATCATCGGGTAGCACGGGGATGACCTCGACGCCGGCAAACGTGGTCTGGCGGCGCTTCTTGTCGTCGGTGGGGCTAATGCGAACCAAGCGGTGGACGCCAGCCTCGGCACGCAGCATGCCAAATGCGTCCTTGCCCTCGACGGTAAAGGTCGCGCGGTCGATGCCGATGACCTCGGCCGCGGGACAGTCGTTGATGGTGACCTTCCAGCCGCGACGCTGGCAGTACTTCATGTACATCTTAAAGAGCATGAAGGTCCAGTCCTGGGCCTCCAGACCACCCTGTCCGGGCTTGATGGTCACAATGGCATCGCCGTGATCGAACTCACCGGTAAACCAGCTCGAAAGCTCAAGCTCATCGATGGCCCGGGCCAGGCGCTCAGCCGTGGCTGTAGCCTCCTCGCGAAGGGCGACGGCGTCGGGGTCATCCCCCATCTCCTCGGCAAGCTCCAGCGCGGCGCGGGCATCGGAAAGCTCGCCGCGCGCGGTGTCCACGGCAGCGATATCTTCCTTGGTACGCGCGATCTCCTCCATGGTGGCACGGGCGGCGTCGGCGTCATCCCAAAAGCCAGGGGCAACACTTTTGGCCTCGAGCTCGGTCACGCGCGTGCGCTTTTCGTCCAGGTGGAGATACGACTCGACCTCGCCGAGCCGGTCCGCGAACGCGTCCAGCTCGGCGGGCGTTACCTCTAAAGCCTCAGCCATTAACGATTCCTGCCGTGGCAGTACTTAAACTTCTTGCCGCTACCGCAGGGGCACGGGTCGTTGCGGCCCACGTTGACGTACGGATCGTCGCTCTCGGACTTGCGATAGGTGGTCACCTTGCCACCGTTGTTGACGGCAGCCGGACCACCCTGGACAGCCGTGCGGGCCTGCACCTGCGCCTGCTTGCGCAGCACCGAGTCGCCGTTGTCACCATCGACCTCGGCAGGACCGGAGAAGCGCGCACCCTCGAGCGCGGGCTCTTCCTTGTGCTCCACGGCACGCGGGGCAGCCTTGATCTCGATGCGCAGAACCGTACGCAGATAATCCTCGTACATGGTATCGACGAGTATCTGGAACGCGCCGTAGGCCTCGGTCTTGTACTCGACCAGCGGGTCGCGCTGGCCAAAGCCGCGCAGGCCGATGCCGGTCTTGAGGTAGTCCATCTCCTGCAGGTAGTTCATCCATCGGGTATCGATGACGCGCAGCATGACCTGGGTATTGAGCTCGCGCATCAGGTCATCGCCCAGACGCTCGGCCTTCATGTTGTAGCACTTCTCAACATAGGCCAAGACATCGGCAGCCAGGGCTTCAAAGTCCTCGTCGGGGAACTGAGGGGTATCGATATGCCCGGTCAGCTCGACGACCCACTTGCGCAGGCCCTCCAGGTCGCGCTCGCCATCGTGACTGTCCTTAGTGCAGAACTCCTGCACGCAGCGGTACACGGTATCGTGCATGACCTCGGTGATGTGGTCGGTCAGGTCCTTGCCGTCCAGAATCTTATTGCGCTCGGCGTAGATGACCTGACGCTGCTTGTTCATGACGTCGTCGTACTCAAGAACGCTCTTACGCATGGAGAAGTTGATGCTCTCGACCTTGTGCTGGGCGCTCTCGACGGCCTTGGAGATGATCTTATGCTGGATGGGCATGTCGTCGCCCATGTCGGCCGTGACCATCATCTTGGAGACGCGGTCCATCTTGTCGCCACCGAACAGGCGCATAAGGTCGTCCTCGAGCGACAAGTAGAACTGGGTCTCGCCCGGATCGCCCTGACGGCCGGAACGGCCACGCAGCTGGTTGTCGATACGGCGGGACTCATGGCGCTCGGTACCGATAACGGTCAGGCCGCCGGCGGCAAGCACGCGCTCGCGCTCGGCCTTGCAAGTCTCCTTGGCCTCGGCGTTAAACTGCTCGAGCTGCTCGGGCGTCACGTCCTCCATGGTCAGGCCCTCGTACTCAAGGCGCTCGCGCACCAGCTCGTCGGGGTTGCCGCCCAGCAAGATGTCGGTACCACGACCGGCCATGTTGGTGGCGATGGTCACGGCGCCGTAACGTCCGGCCTGGGCCACGATGTGGGCCTCGCGCTCGTGGTGCTTGGCGTTGAGGACCTCGTGTGCGATGCCGCGCTTGGTAAGGGCGGCGGACAGCTTCTCGGAGCTCTCGATGGAGACGGTGCCCACCAGGACCGGCTGGCCCTTGGCGTGACGTCGCTCGACATCGTCGGCGACGGCGTTGTACTTGGCCTGAATGGTGCGGTACACCAGGTCCTCGTGATCCACGCGCTGCACGGGCTTGTTGGAGGGGATGACCTCGACGGGCAGCTTGTAGATCTCGCGGAACTCGGCATCCTCGGTAAGTGCCGTGCCGGTCATGCCGGAGAGCTTGTCATACAGACGGAAGTAGTTCTGCAGGGTGATGGTGGCCAGGGTCTGGTTCTCCTCGCGTACGAGCACGCCCTCTTTGGCCTCGATGGCCTGGTGCAGGCCCTCAGAATAGCGACGACCCTCCATGATGCGGCCGGTGAACTCGTCGACGATCTTGACCTCGCCGTTGGTGACCACGTACTGCTTATCGCGGTGGAACATGTACTGGGCCTTCAGCGCTTGCTGCAGGTGGTTGACCAGCTGGCCGGAGAGATCGGCATAGATGTCATCGATACCCAGGCGGCGCTCGATTTTCTTAAGGCCGCGCTCGGTGGCGGCAATGGTGTGCTTGGCCTCGTCCATGACGTAGTCGCCCGTGGGCTCCACATCCTCGGTGGCAGTGAGCATGTCATGCGACACGTCCTCACCGCGCTCCAGGCCACGCACGGCACGCGCGAAGTCCTTGTAGGTACTGGCGGACTTGGTGCCAGCGCCCGAGATGATCAGCGGCGTCCTGGCCTCATCGATCAGGATGGAGTCGACCTCGTCGACGATGGCGTAGTTGTGGCCGCGCTGCACGCGCTGCTCGGGACGGGTAACCATGTTGTCGCGCAGGTAATCAAAGCCGAACTCGGAGTTGGTGCCGTAGGTGACGTCTGCCTGGTAGGCCGGACGCTTGAGCTCGAGCGGCATGTTGTTCTGGAGCAGACCGACGGTCATGCCCAGGTACTTGTAGATGCGGCCCATCCACTCGGAGTCGCGCTTTGCCAGGTAATCGTTGACGGTAACGACATGCACGCCCTTGCCGGCGATAGCATTGAGGTAGCCGGCCAAGGTGGAGACGAGCGTCTTGCCCTCGCCGGTCTTCATCTCGGCGATGTGGCCCTCGTGCAGTGCCATGGCGCCAATGAGCTGCACGTCAAAGTGGCGCATACCCATGGTGCGCTTGGAAGCCTCACGCACGGTAGCAAAGGCCTCGGGAAGCATGTCGTCGAGCGACTCGCCGTTGGCGTAACGCTCGCGGAACTTATCGGTCTGGGCGCGGAGCTCCTCCTCGGTCATCTTCTCAAACTGGGGCTCAAGACCGTTGATCTGGTCGACGATCTTGTAGTAGCGCTTAAGGTCCTTATCGGATCCAAAGGACAGCAGCTTTGACATGAATCCCATGTGGTTTTCCTTTTTGGCCATCGCCCACGCCGTGCAGCTGCGGGCGAGTTAAACACAGATGATTGTACTTTAGCCAAACAAGGCGCGGCCTATACGGTCGAGCTCGACCGCCACGTAATAACTACGACCAACCTGCCACAATGGGACAGGTTAATTTTGGCAGGTCTATCTGGGCAAACGCCGCCTCTCTGCCATGTGGTGCCATGGGGACAGATTAGTTTGCACTAATTTAAAAAGAAAAGGGCCGCGCACCCAAACGGATGCACGGCCCTTATGCCATGAATGCGAGCGATTCCGCGGCGAGCTATTTACTCAGCAGCCTCGGTGGTCTCGGCCTCGGCAGCGGCCTCCTCGACGGGAGCCTCGGCGGCCTGCTTGGCAGCCTCCTCGGCGAACTTAGCGGCACGCTTAGCCTTCTCGGCAGCCTTAGCCTCAGCGGCGGCCTTGCGAGCGGCCTCGGCCTCAGCAGCCTTGGCGGCCTTGGCAGCCTTGGCCTCCTCAGCCTTCTTGAGCTGGGCGGCAGCGGCGCCACCGAACTTGTCGGCGAAGCGCTGGACGCGTCCACCGGTGTCGACGAACTTCTGCTGGCCGGTGTAGAACGGGTGGCACTCGTTGCAAAGCTCGACCTTCATCTCGGACACGGTAGCGTGCGTCTTGAAGGTGTTGCCGCAGGAGCACGTCACCGTGCACTCGACATACTGGGGATGGATACCCTGCTTCATGGTAGGACTCCTTATTAGTCAGGCGCTGGTTACCGATCAGCGCATAAGGCGTCTTGGTTTCCGACCAAGACAACAAACTTGGCTATGGTACCACGGCGCCGAGCGTCCCACAAAAGGTTCACGGTCTTTTCGGAACGACACGAATCTGACCCATCGAAACACATCTCCACCGTTCCTTCAACTGGGAAAATGCCGTCCCCGGGGCCTGAGAAGGGCCCCGGGGACGTTCGACTGACTGCGGGAACGGCCTTTCCGCTCAATGTGTTCGGCTGAGATCGGAAATCAACCAAACTGAACCAGGTTCAGTTGACATGGTTAAAAACGAGGGGCGACGCTTTTGCGTCACCCCTCGTCCCGGCCGGGTTGCTTTAGTTGTACACACGGTAGTTACACTTGAACTGGGTTATGTGTCCATAGCTGGAGCGGTACCAACCCGATGTATAGCTGATTACTTCTGGGCCTAGATATTCGTATCTCTTGTTGTAGCGAAGCTGACGGTAGGTCGTGTCGTACTCTGCTACGTAAAACGTGTCTCCAGAGAAGGCTTTGTACCGGTCTTTAACCGTCGAAGCCATGTACGCGGGTTCGACATCGCCTTTCTCTCCGTTGAGCGCATAGACGGGTGCCGCGATTCCGCATAAAGCCGTTGCCACGAGGATGGCGTAGACAGCCATGCGTGACGCATTGGACTTCAGCTGTTCAAATAGTTTCATGTCATTCACCTCCCTCGTATGTATCGAGGTATTCCTGCTTGAGCGTCTGCGAGGACGACTCGGTCTTTTCCACGAGCGTGCCGGCCTCGATGAAGTAGAACGAGTCGGTGAGGTCTGCCAGGTCGTCGAGCAGATGGCTTGAGATGAGCACGCTGCGTCCCCGCTCCACCTCGCTGCGCATCGCGTCGCAGGAGGTTTTCCGTTTTCCCGGATCGAGGCCGTTCAGCGGTTCATCGAGGATGAGGTACGGACAATCGGTCGCTATCGCCATGGCAAGCTTTACCTGCTGCTTCATTCCTGTCGAGAGTTTACGGGTCGGCTTGTCGAGATATGGGGAGATTCCGAGGGAGTTGCAGAGCGAGTCGATGTCGGCGGCCGATTTCCACGCCTCCCTAACGAAAGAGAGGTGCTCGCGGGCCGATAGCGTGGGGTAGAGATCCGCGCCGCCCGAAGAGCTCAGGTAGACGAGTTCTGCGAATTCGGCTGATCGACGTTGGTAGATTCCGTCTGCCAACAGGCTTCCCGAGCGGATGCGGGTGGGAAATTGGCCCGACAGCGCTTCAAGAAGGGTGGTTTTCCCCGAGCCGTTGGGAGCGACGAGCCCCGCCGCCGTTCCCGGGCCCAAGGAAAGCGATCCGATCGAAAGTATCGTCGTGCTCCCGTATCCCACGCTCACGTCCAGGAGCTCAAGCCCATGGTGCTTTTTAGCGGGTCCAGCCTGTTTGGGCGAACGCGTCACAACGGCGCCGACCGCGAAAAGGACCGCGACGTATACCAGGGCCACGGCAAGCATCGATGCGCCGCCCGAACCGGAGCCAATGAATTCTGTCGGGAAGCATCCTACGTAACCCGTTGCCTCGATAGGCGAGAACACGGCCAGCGGCAGGAGCTCGAGCGCGGCATTATGCCCCAGTGCCGAATCGGACAATAACGGGAATGCCGGGGCCGCGACAAGCAACGCGGAGGTAAGGGGGCCCGCGAAGACGCGCCTCGTTGCGGTCGATAGGACGACGGAACAAACGGATATCAAGGTTCCACCCGCGAGCAGCGCGAGAAGTATGGTCGTGAAGACGTTTCCCGCGGTCGTGGTAGTGAGCGCGCCGTTATGGAAGAAGGCGATCGGGTACCCGATCTGCCCGAAGCCGTTTAGGGCCAAGGCGTAAATACTCCCGGGCGCAAGGCCGGCGAGGAGCATCGCGGTCCCCGCGCCAATTATCGAAAACACGGTTTGGATAAGGCGCCGGAATTTGGGCACGGGCGCCTTTGCCGCCAGGGTCCCGGGCCTTGTGGCGCCGAGCACGAGTATCGACGAGAGAAGGAAGGGGATGAAGGGAAGGAAGGACGGCGCCTGGGCAATGGCGTAGGGCAGGAAGGAGAGGAACGGCAGGTCGTTTGCGGAGGCCGGGATATCCGCGATGCCGGAGCTGCTCAGAGCGCGACAATATGCGAGCTCTGCGTCATTGGTCTCCTGGTCCCCCACGATGGACCCGGATTGGAAGCCCTCGTCCATGAGCGCGTAGTAGCTCTCGGCAGAGTCGAGAAAGGCGGCGTCGGTTTGAGCGGCGAGGGCGGCGTTCGCGTATCTTGCAAGCTCAGCGTCATCTTGCTGCTCTGGCGATAGGTCTGTGCCGCTGGCCTGGGGCGCGCGCGTATTGAATGCGTCGACAAAGCCCTGCATGCCCTGCTTCATAAAGAAGGGGCCGTAGATGGGTGAATTGAACGCAATGGGGACGGAAAAGGCTGCAGCAAGAACGAGCGTGGAAATCCATACGGCCTTGTCTCTTAGGATTAGTTTGAGAAGAAGTCGACAGTACATTCAGAAGCACCTGCATTCCTCAAAGAATCGTTAGATTAAAAGTAACAGATTGAATGAAGATGCGCGCGGCGGGGGCGAGGCGAATGGCTGAACGGTATCGATATGCGGGTTTAACGGCATATCGACCACATAGATTATTAACTCGCATTTCTACCCGCCCTTTTCGTAGAGTCGCCGATACGTGCTTAGCGCACCCTCGGCGCGTCCGGCAGGCTTTGCGAAATGGGATCCAGGAGACTTCGGCGCAGCATCATCTTGCGGAATGCTTCTAATGAGCCTCCCATCCTTCAAAAACAGAATCTCATCGCACAGCCTATCGACCGAATCCAAGATGTGGGATGACATGATGATGCACGTACCAGAATCGGCCAGCTTCCTGAGAATCTCGGAATGCAAGTCCACCCTGCTGGGGTCGAGCGCGTTCATGGGCTCATCTAATAGAAGGTACCGCGCGCCCGTCGCATACGCAATCGCCAGGGTAAGCTGCTGCTTCATGCCCTGGCTCAGAGTGCGGATCCTCATCTTCGCGAACTCGCCTATCTGCGTTTGTTCCACTATCTCTTCGATATCGCGAGCATGCGGCCACATATCGCAAACCATCTTGAGGTGATCTTCCGCACGCAATCCGGGATACAGCAGCGTCCCCTCACCAGGTGCATAGAAGATCATAGAACGGACCTCTCTCGCACCCGTACCCTGCACCTCATCCAGAACGATGCTCCCGTCCACGCGAGGACCCGGCAAACCTGCCATCGCACGCAGCAACGTCGTCTTTCCATGCCCGTTCGGAGCGACGAGACCGTAGACCGTACCCGGGGCAAACTCAGCGTTCACCGAATCTACGAGCACCTTCTTTCCATAAGAGATCGTCAGCGTTTGAAGGTCAATCATCGAGATCATCCCCTTTCGATCTTTGGAACACTCAGGCGCACCATCAACGGAGATACGGCGCCCAAGACCACCAGCAGAGCGCCCGATGCGCCGACGACCTCTCCAAAAGGCATCGCGTTCGTCCCTCGCCCAAGGAACCCAATCGTCCCCACCTGGGAAGCGGGATCAAACGAGGCGAATGGAGCCAGCAGCGCGACGCCCATGCCCACGCTTTCAACATGAGCGCTCAACGAACCCAACACCAAGAGAACCGCGCAAACCATTCCGGTGACAACGGGGTTGCGGCTAATCGCTGCTGTCAACGCAGCGACGACGGAAATCACGCCGTATGCCATGACCAGCAACGGAATACTGCACAACACCGCCTCCCCCGCCATGGACGTTGTCGAAGCTCCCGCCCGAATGAGAGCGACGGGATACTCCGATCCACCCGCACCGTTCTTAATCACGGACACAACGACAGCGGGAACCATCGACACCAAAAGCAGCACCAAGCCAAGCAGGAGAGCCAGCGCAACAGCCGTCAGAAAACGCACATGCGCTGTTGCGGGGATCTGGAGAACCAGAAGGGAACGACATTGCAATCGCGCATACGGCGAGGGTAGGAGAACGCAGGAGCAGTTTCCCCATCGTTCTTACGTATGCAACGGCGGAGGCACAAGCGCTCGAACGAGTTGCCGTTCTCGATGCAGTGAAGGAACCTCTCTCAAGACAAATCGGGGATATCGGGCACGCGCAGCCGCTCTTTCCAGCAACGCAAAGCAGGCTAATTGCCAGCACCTCGATCCCGATTGCGCATACGAGGGTAATCGCGCCACGCTCGAAGCAAAGTCCAGGCAGATTCACTATCTGCGTTGTCGGGTACGGGCTATAGGCGCCGACGGTCAACTCAGTGTTCGCATACGTAAGGGGATTCAACAGGGCGAACTCACGTAAAGCGATGGATCTTCCGCAATACCCGGGAACCATCGTCGCCCCCATCAGGGCACATACGAACACGATTCCAAGCGTAGGGTTATTGGCAATCTTCACGGCAAGGTGAACGACGAGCGAGATGAACGCCGCCACCAAGAATTGCAAGATGGCCGTCTGTGCGAACACCAGCCAAGCCGGTTTGATAACCGGAGTCGCATATTGAACGTAGCCTATCGGATAGAACAGCGAGCCCGGGCCATTCTTCACAAGTGCGGCGATTATCCCTGGAAGATTGACGGCGAAGACGGCAAGCATCGCAAAAACACTCGCCCATACGCTCGATGCAACAAGCCTGCCCAGCTCACCCATCGGTGCCTGGATGATGAGTTTTTCACGTTTGTTAAGACGCGCGGCAAGGAACGAGACGGCAACGGCCGTTGCGGCCCATAGCAAGTACTCCTTCGATCCGTCATAAAAGGAGTACGCTCCATCCGATACCTGCAGAAACGGAAGTAGGGGAGAGAGCGGCGCCAAGACAAGACGCCCCGCGGCAAGAGGGTACAGAAGCGCGGGCATGCTTGATAAAGAGGTATAGACGCCCTCCTCCCCCGCATTCACAAGCGCATCCGCATAGGATGCTGACAATTCCTGCTCAACACGGGTTATTCCCGACTCGAGGTATTCGACCCGTCCGTCGATGCCAGCCGCGCTCCTGAAGACGGGCAGAGCACAAAGAACCATCAACGCAACAACGACAACACAGAGCGACCTGGAGGAGAGAAGCGACCTAAAGATCGCCTTCGAGATTTTGAGCATATTCATCGCCAACCTTAACCTCATCCAGTCGGAACAGAGGGGCTGAACAAAATGCTCGGCCCCGCCTCGCATCTAGTGATTGCAGCATGCTGTGATTACTTGCCGGCAAAGTCAATTTAACATAAACTGTTAAAAAGTAACCTGAGTTTTTTAAATTCTTCGGAGGTTATTATGAGTTCCGACAATCGCACTCCCCGGCTTCATTCCTTCCGCATCGCATGTGCGATAGCCTCTGCGACCCTTTGCGCCACCGCCATCGCACAAGTGGCGTTCTCCTTAAAGCCAGCAATCGAAGTGCTCGACAACCCTGTAATTGCAGACTCCCCCGCGTATCCAGCCCTTGCGATCTCGACATTGGTCCCTGCCGTCATCGGTATCGCTACGACCATCCTCAGCGCCGTTCTCGTGTGGACGATCAAGAGCGGAGACCCCTTCAAGAAAGGGTCTGCGACATGCTTGAAAGTGCTCGGCATTCTCTTCATTGTTCAAGCTGCCACCAGCCTCTACGCCGGCTCACTCAAAACCTCCGTTTCGATGTTTGGCGGCGAGGGGGCCGTCGGCGCCCAAGAGATCGCTTCATCATTCGATTGGACCTCTCTGGTTCTCGGCATCGTCCTGTTCATGCTTTCCCAGCTCTTCTTGTACGCCCGAGAGCTGTACCTCGACTCCGACGAGATTGCGTAAGGAAACGCCATGCCCGTAATTGTTCGCCTCGACAAGATCATGGCCGAGCGAAAGATTTCCTCGAACGAACTTGCCGAAAGGATTGGAACCACGCCCGTGAACCTGTCCCGTATTAAAAAAGGGCATATTCGCGGCATTCGCTTCAACACGCTCGAGCAGCTATGCCTCGCCCTTCGTTGCCAACCCGGAGACCTTCTCGAAGTCATGAGCGAAGAGGATGCCCGAAAGGAGTTCGGACTCGATTGGTCCGCCGAGGATTAGAGGGCGGTCGTACTCGCCCTGCACACGGGGATGCGAATCGGCGAGGTCTGCGGCCTTCGGTGGTGCGATGTGGATTTCAAGACGGGCCTGATCTCGATCAGACACTCGGTGGCGTACGCGAAGGGAATGGGTTCGTTCATCAAGGACACCAAGACCCATGACGCCAGGGGTATCCCCATCGACCCGGTCGGCCTACTCCCCTTCCTGAAGGAGACCCACGAGATCGACTGCGGAAAGCTGCGCTTGCGCGGCCTTACCGGGGCGGTCGAGATCGGGGACTGCTACATCCTGTCGGAGCCGGGCGCGACCTTCGCGACGACAAGCTATATCCGCAGGGCGTTCAAGACGTTCTCGGAGACCAACGGCCTCATGGGCACCAACGACGAGCTGATCACGTTCCACGGCCTTCGCCACACGTTCGCAACGCAGTGGATCCGCCAAGGCGGCGATATCAAGGCGCTCCAATCGATCCTCGGCCACAAGGACGCCATGGCGACGCTCAACGTCTACGCCGACATCGAGCCCATCTCCAAAATCCATAACATGCTGCGCGCCACGCCGTGCCTTTGGCGCGGGCACCTCGGGCCGAGGGTCGATCCGGGTCCCATGTTCCAACAGAGGATCCAGGAGTCCATCGAGACGCTCCAGGCGTTCGGCTACGGCATCACCGAGCCGGACGACCGAAATATCGCCATACGCGACGTGAAGATGAACAGTTGGCTCTAGCTCACCGAGTACGCGGCAGTGCTGGGCCCATCCCAACTGAGGTCACGGTGGTCCGATAGGGGCGCCGCCCGCGGCATGCGCCGCGGAGCGGTATCCCCTACCGAATAGTGGGGGATGCCCCCCGTTTTCAGTTTGGAATCAGCGGTCGGAGGCGTTCGGCTGACTGCGGGAACGGCCTATCCGCTCGATGTGTTCGGCTGAGTTCGGAAATCAACCCAACACGAGCTGGACGCGCGCCAGACGGCTCTTCCCCATGCGGCCTGCCCCCTCACGCTCATGTTGCAGACATGTAACGCCGCAGCGAGCGACCCCTTTTTTGCGCCAGACAGGTACAATGATGAACACTGTACCGTAGCGGAGCGCCCCGCGCGCCGCAACCACGCGAAAGGGTTTCCCATGGCCGAGATCTCGTCCTCCCGCATCGTCATCACCGTCCTTGGCAAGAACCGCCCCGGTATCGTCGCCGGCGTCACCCGTGTTCTGGGCGAGGCCAACGTCGACATCCGCGACATTACGCAGTCCATTATCGAGGACATCTTCACCATGACCATGCTGGCCGACACCGCCGAGTCCAAGCTCGACTTCGCTGAGCTGCAGAAGGCCCTGGCCGAGGCCGGCGAGCTTTCGGGCGTCAACGTGTCCATCCAGCGCGAGGACGTCTTTAACTTTATGTACCGCCTGTAGCGAGCAAGCCGCTCGGGGCAGCTTGACGTCATATCGTCCAAGCGCGCGGCCCCAAAGCGGCCCGGAGAGGAGCGCGCATGGCCTACGACGCCAAGAAAATCTACTACCGCTTCGACGATCACCTGAGCCGCCTGGTTCTGGATTACGAGGCGAGCCGTCAGATTTCGCCCGAAAGCGAAAACCTCTACCACGGCCTGCCGACCGCCCCGTACGACGAGGGCCTGTTCGTAGAGCACAACGTCAAGCGCGGCCTGCGCAATGCCGACGGCTCGGGCGTGGTCGCGGGCCTTACCCGCATCTCGGACGTGCACGGCTACAACAAGGTCGACGGCAAAGTCGTGCCCGACCAGGGCAAGCTTACGCTGCGCGGCTACAGCATCGAGGACTTGGTCAACAACGCCCAGGCCGAGAATCGCTATGGCTACGAAGAGGTCGCCTACCTGCTCATCACGGGCTCGCTGCCCAACAAAGAGGAGCTCGACGGTTTTTGCGGACGTCTGGGCGCTTTTAGGCACCTGAGCGACGAGTACGTCAAAGAGTTCCCCATGACCACGGTGTCGTCGAGCATCATGAATGTGCTTCAGCGCGCCGTACTGCTGCTCTACGCCTTCGACGCCGAGCCCGACGCCATTACACCCGAGCACGAAATCGACGTCGCTATCTCCATGCTCGCCCGTCTCCCCCGTATCGCCGCCTTCGCGCATATGGCCTCGGTCGCCAAGCGCCGCGGCTCCGAGGTTCATGTACCGCACCCCACACCCGGTCTCTCCACCGCCGAGACCATCCTGCAGGTGTTGCGCGGCGGCATGGCATTCACCCGCGACGAGGCCATGCTGCTCGACGTGATGCTCATGCTCCACGCCGAACACGGCGGCGGCAACAACTCCACGTTTGCCTGCCGCGTGCTGTCCTCCTCGGCCACCGACCCGTATTCCGCCTACGCCGCGGCCATCGGCTCACTCAAGGGCCCGCGCCACGGCGGCGCCAACGCCAAGGTCGTGTCCATGCACGAGGACATCCGTGCACATGTCTCCAATTGGGAGGACGAGGACGAGGTCGCAGCCTACCTGGGCAAGATCCTCGACAAGCAGGCCTTCGACGGCACGGGCCTCATCTACGGTATGGGCCACGCCGTCTACACGCTGAGCGACCCGCGTGCCGAGGTGTGCCGCCGTTACGCGCGCACGCTTGCCGCCAAGAAGGACCTGGGCGATGAGTTCGCGCTCATCGAGCGCATCGAGCGCCTGGCACCGCAGGTGATGCGCGACCACGGCATGACCAAGCCTATCTGCGCCAACATCGACCTGTACACAGGCTTTATCTACAAGATGCTCGGCGTGCCCGAGACGCTCTTTACGCCACTGTTCGCCGTCGCCCGTATGGCCGGCTGGTCGGCGCACCGCATGGAAGAGCTCTTCTGCGCGCATCGCATCATCCGTCCCGCGTATCGCCCAGTTATCGAGCCGCTGGAGTACAAGCCGCTCGCCGATCGCTAGGACGCGGACCGTTATAGAACCCGAGCGTGGCCAGGGCATCACCGCCCTCGGCCACGCTTTTTATGCCAGCAGAAAGGGCTGCATCGAATGATTGTTTTTTCCGATATGGATGGAACGCTGTTGACGAGTGACAAGCAGATGAGCGACGCCACCTGGGCGATGCTCGACGAGCTCGCACGTCGCGGCATTGAGTTTGTACCGTGCACGGGGCGTCCGCTGTCGGGCATCTTTGAGCCCATCCTCGCTCACCCCGCCGTACACTACGCGGTCTGCGCCAACGGTGCCAGCGTCTGGCAGCTCGACGACGGTACGCCCACCGATACCTCACGTGCTACGCGCATTTTGAGCCGACCGCTCGACCGCGCCATCGCCCACCGCGTCCATAGCATTGCCGCCGGCCATGACGTCACCTTCGATATCTTCGCGGACGGGCAGTGCTTCCTCCCCCGCTCGCTCTACACGCGCCTGGACGAATTCTGCGGCGGCGACCCCCACATCGCGGCTTCGCTCAAGCGCACACGAACACCGATCGACATGGATATCGACAGCAAGATCGACGAGGTCGAGACGCTCGAACGCATCGCCATGTACTGGCACGACCCGGTCGATCGCGACGCCATCGCGGCGGAGCTCGACACGCTCGGAGGCATTGAGGTCACGCGTTCGTACGCCATGAATATCGAGGTCATGGGCGAGGGCGCTACCAAGGGAACGGCCCTCACGTGGCTATGCGAGCACCTGGGCGAGCGTCTCGCCGACGCCTGGGGCTTCGGCGACAACATCAACGACATTCCCATGCTGCAGGCAGCAGGCCATGGCATGGCCATGATCAACGGCGAGCCCGAGGACCGCGACGCCGCCGACGCCATCACCGAATACGACAACGACCACGACGGCGTCGCCCGCACCATCATGGCCGCCCTCGCCTAGCCATCGGCTAGTCATTGGGTTCCTATAGTTTTGTCAACCGTCGGGGCTACTCCCGGTAGGGCACCCGGTCGCGCATCACGGCGTATATCGCCCTGAGCCGCTTCCTCGCGACGGCCTTGAGCGCCCGCCCGTGCCCCATGCCCCGCGCCC
>DBFRZS010000034.1:0-21466 GCA_048501115.1 Collinsella aerofaciens
TTTGCCTTTGCAGGTTCTAATGGAGGGGAAACCGAAGTAGCTGCTAGTAAGTAAACGCAGCCGCTCTGCCGGAGCCGCCCTTATATCGTTCCACGCGCAGTTTCGCAGCGAAGCGAGAATGTTTGAGCATGGAATGATATAGGTAAGCCCCGGGCGGGAGGGATACGAGCGCCCTAGGCGACGCCGCTGGAGCCGAAGCCTCCGTTGCCTCGGTCGGTTTTGTCTAGCTCGTCTACCTCTATGAGGTTGACCGTGGGGACTTCTTGGATGACGAGTTGGGCTATGCGGTCGCCTTTGTTGATTTTGATGTTGTTGGAGGGATCCAGGTTGATGAGGATAACCTTGAGTTCTCCTCGGTAGTGGGCGTCGATGAGGCCCGGCGTGTTGACTATAGACAGGCCCTGCTTGATGGCCAAGCCGCTGCGGGGCTGGACGAAGCCGGCGTAACCGTCGGGCAGGGCGATGGCCAGCCCAGTAGAGACCAGACGGCGTTCGAAGGGCTTCAGGACGCAGTCCTCGTTGGAGCGCAGATCCAAGCCGGCATCGGTGGGATGGGCGTATTTGGGAAGCTCGACGGTGGGGTCGAGACGCTTTATGTTGACGGTAATGTTGGACATGGAATCACCTTAGCTTGTCGAGCTCTTGCAGAAACTCATCGACGTCTTTGAAATCGCGGTAGACCGAGGCAAAGCGGATGTACGCCACCTTGTCAATCTTGGCCAAGCGCTTGAGTACCATGTCACCCAACTCATGGGACGTAACGGCCGTCAGCGTGCGAGAGCGCAGCTCGACCTCGATGTCATCGATAATCTCATTGAGCTTCTTAGTGTCGATATCGCGCTTGATAGTGGCGCGCATCAAGCCGACGAGCAGCTTATTGCGATCGAACCGCTGCTTGGTTCCGTCCGACTTAATGACCTCGATTGGGTCTTCGCATCGTTCGAACGTTGTAAAGCGATAGTTACACGAGCAACATTCGCGGCGACGCTTAATGGTGTTATTTGACTCCTGCATACGGGAATCAACGACGCGGGTATGTGCCTTGCCGCATTTGGGACAGCGCATGGTACCTCCTCTTAAACGATAACAAGGGTACCATGCGCAGCGCGATAATGATTACGAACGAGCAGGAACCTTAAGATGCGCACCGGCGGCGAGCGAACCATGCTCCAGATGATTGACGTTACGGATCATGTCGGAAGTCTCTTGCGTGGAAAGGCCTTCGATTGGATATTCCTCGGCAAGCGACCAAAGAGAATCACCAGACTGAACGCGAATGGTCTCATAGGTAACGTTGGAAACGGACTCGGCATACGCGGCGTGACGAGCGCTAAAGACCGACGTAGCGAGGACAAAGAAGAGCGTAAGCGCAACGGCAACGGCGACAATCGTCGGAACCTTCAGGGCAACGCGGCCCGGCGCGGCTACAGCCTGCTGATTGCGAGCAGGCTTTACGGTCAAAGGCTGAAAGCCGGAGCGGCCACCCTGAACAACCGTAAAAGTGTATTCTGCAGACGTCTCGAGCTTAAGGGCGAGGTTTCCCTGGACCATATTCGTTGCGTTCATCATGTTCTCCTCTCGCGTGTTTTGCTGAGAACAGTTTTATCAAGCCGCGCGGACAAAAATGTCTAGCGCGAGAACGAATGTTCGGTTATTATTATCTTCGAACAGTTGTTCCTGTCAAGCAAAATTCGAACATTTGTTTGACATGGGTAGAGAGGATGCCCTGATGGCTCGCAAAATTACCAAGCGTCAGCAGCAAATTTACGACTTCATCAAGGAATATCAGCAGGAGAAGGGTTATCCGCCCAGCGTGCGCGAGATGGCTTCTGCCGTGGGCCTTTCCTCCCCCAGCACCGTGCACGCCCATCTATCTGCCCTGGAGGCGCGCGGGCTACTCAAGCGCGATGCCACCAAACCGCGCGCTCTGGAACTCTTTAACGAGGACGGTTCCTCTGTCTCAATTTCTAAATCTGACGAGACCACCGCACCTCGCGGAACGGTCTCACTACCGCTCGTTGGTCGCGTCGCGGCTGGGATTCCCATTCTGGCCGAGCAGAATATCGAAGACACATTTACTATCCCGACCGAAATCGCCACTGATCAGGGTTCCTTTATCCTTGAGGTGCATGGGAGCTCAATGATCAATGTCGGCATCTACAACGGTGACTACATTATCGTTCGCGAGCAAAAGAGCGCCATGAACGGCGAAATTGTCGTGGCCATGATCGATGGCTCGGCGACCGTCAAGACGTTCTACAAGGAGCAGGGGCGCGTGCGCTTGCAGCCCGAGAACGACACTATGGAGCCCATCTATGCGACGAATCCCGTTATTTTGGGTAAGGTTGTCGGTTTAATGCGCCGGTTCTCGTAATGCAAAAACGCATCACCATATTTGATACCGTCCGCGGGTTTACGATGCTGTCGATGGCAGGTTTTCACGCCTGCTACGATTTGGCCTACCTATATGGATGGGAAATGCCATGGTTTACCGAAACGGTTTTCCAGGATATCTGGCGCGCTAGTATAAGCTGGGTATTTTTATTTATCGCCGGTTGGATGTGCACGCTCTCGCGTAATAACGGTAAGCGCGCCCTCAAATACGCAGCCGCAGCCTTGATCGTATGGATTGCAACCACACTGGTGTCAGTCGACGATTCGGTAAACTTTGGCATCATTTATTGCATGGCAGCGTGCACCGCGGTGGTTGCACTCACCCGTCCGTTACTCCAAAAAATACCGGGCTCGTGGGGCATCGCAGTGTGCCTTGTTATTTTTGCCCTAACCTGGGGCATTCCAAAGGCGGTCTACCCACTCCCCTACCTGGCATGGCTAGGATTTCCGGGCCCGGGCTTTGTTTCGGGAGATTACTATCCGCTCATTCCGTTTGTCTTTATGTACCTTACCGGCTTTTTTGCTGCCCAGGCAGCACAAGAATCAAGCCTCAAAGCGCCAGCATGGGCATACGCCAATCCCATCCCGGCGCTCGCAGTCCTCGGTCGGCATGCCTTACCGTTCTACCTGCTTCATCAGCCTGTCATTCTAGGCGTGCTAGAGCTCGTTTATTCCGTACGATAGCGCTCAAGACGCGGCGCGATTCGGGCCGGCAACTTCGCCACAATGCGAACGCCGTCCTCGAGATATTCCTCATGCAAAAGGGTTCCCTGCTCATGCACCAACGTGATGAGGGCGCCCTCGCGATACGGGATATCAGCGGAAAGCAACACATCGGTGGCGGCTGCCTCACGAGCAATGCGGTCGACGAGATTGTCGAGTCCCTCGCCCGTCTGGGCCGAGAACAGCACGGCCTCGGGATAGCGACGATGGAAACTCAATCGATCGACGCTATCGAGTAGGTCGATTTTATTGAACACCGTAAGCGTCAAACGCTCGCCGGCACCGATCTCGTCGAGAACGCGATCGACTGCCTCGAGCTGGCGCTCGTAGTCCTCGTCGGAGGCATCCACAACTTTAAGGATCAGGTCGGCACCAAGGACCTCAGACAGCGTGGACTTAAAGGCATCGACGAGACCATGCGGTAGCTTTTGAATAAAACCAACGGTATCGGTAATGGTCATGCCACGACCACCGGGCAAGCGATACGAGCGCGTCGTCGGATCGAGCGTGGCAAACAATTTGTCCTGTGAAAGCACCGTAGACCCGGTCAGGCGATTGAGCAAGGTCGACTTACCGGCGTTGGTATAACCGGCTAAGGCAACGCGAAACGCCGGCGACTCGATACGACTCTTTGACTGGACATCGCGGCGCTGTTCAACCTGCTTAAGCTCGCGACGAAGCGCGGCAATCTTGTTGCGAATCAAACGTCGGTCAACCTCGAGCTGGCTTTCGCCCTGACCAAAGCGCGAACCAATGCCACCGCGTGTCTGCTCTTTAGCAAGATGGCTCCACATACCGCGCAAGCGGGGCAACAGATACTGCAATTGGGCTAGCTGCACCTGCAGGCGGCCCTCCCGAGTCTGAGCGTGCAGGCCAAAAATATCGAGAATCAACGCCGTACGGTCGATAATCTTCACCGGTTCGCCCACGGCTTTCTCTAGATACGACTGCTGCGAGGGCGTTAAATCGTCGTCGAAGATAACAACATCGGCATCCATACGATGCACGAGCCCGCAAAGCTCCTCAACCTTACCGGAGCCGATAAACGATTTTGGATACGGCTTAACTAGACGCTGTGACAAACGCGCCACGCACTGAGCGCCAGCCGTATGGGCAAGGCGCTCAAGCTCGTCAAGCGAGCGGTCGAGCGGCCAGGCGTTATCGCGCCACTCAACTCCGACAAGAACGGCACGTTCGGGCGCAGGAGCCGTTGGAACGAGGGGAAACCGAGCCATTAGGCCGCCTCGATACGATGAAGGATATCCTCAACGACCTCATCGATCGTAAACTCGTCCATATCAAACCACACAATGCGGTCATCGCGTTTAAACCACGAAAGCTGACGCTTGGCATAGCGACGTGAACGCATCTTGATGAGTTCACGAGCCTCATCCATAGAAATCACGCCGTTAAGGGCATCGATAATCTCTTTATAGCCAATCGCCTGCATCGAAGTCAGGGCATCTTCCAGCCCCTGGTCCATAAGACCGCGAACCTCATCAACAAGACCCTGCTCAAACATCAGATCGACGCGAAGGTTAATACGCTCGTAAAGCGCCTCGCGATTACGCATCAATCCAAACCATAGAGCGTGATAATGCTCGCGCGGAACACTAAACTGCGACTTTTGCTGCGCGTAGGACACACCATCATCGTGCATTTCGAGCGCGCGAATCACACGACGAACATTATGGGGGTGGATCACCGCAGCGGACTCGGGGTCACGCTCAGCAAGCAGCGCGTGCAGCGCTTCCTCGCCAATGCGCTCGGCAAGCTCCTGATATCCCGCGCGGCGATCGTCCTCAAGCTCGCCCGAGGGAAAATCCATCTCGTCCAGGGCGGCCTTGAGATACAGGCCTGTACCCCCGCAAAACACCGGTAGGCGGCCCTCGTCCAGCAAGCGCTCAACATGCACACGAGCGTCTACCTGATACAGCGCTGCAGAATATGCAACGCCCGGATCAACAATATCGACCAGGCGTAGAGGCGCCGTGCATTCCTCGGGTGCCATCTTGGCAGTGCCGATATCCATACCTCGATAGATCTGCATCGCGTCACACGACAGCACTTCGGACGAAAGGCGAGCCGCCAAACGATCTGCGACATCACTTTTACCAACCGCCGTCGGACCGACAATCGCAACGGCGGAAAGACCTGCCCCGGGAGAAATCATTAGCGCGGCTCGCCCACAACGGATCCGGACAGATACCACGTCTTGGCAACGTCAACGTCAACATCGACAATCTTGCCAATCAGCTGATCGATGCTGTAGCCCTCGGGGATAGGCGCATGCACGGTCTGATTCTTGGGACTCTTGCCAAGCAGGACCGCGTCAGTCTTTTTACTCGTTCCCTCAATGAGCGCCGGCACCACAGCATGAAGCTCACCCTGGTTATACTCGTGTGCCGTAGTCTCGATAACCTTAACCAGGCGGTTGAAACGCTCGAGAATAACCTCATGCGGCGTAGGATCGTCAATCTCCGCGGCCGGAGTACCGGCGCGCTTGGAATAGATGAAGGTATAGGCCTGAGCATAGCGGACCGTCTCGGCAAGTGAGAGCGTCTGCTCAAAGTCCTCTTCTGTCTCGCCCGGGAAGCCAACGATAATATCGGTCGAGAGCGCGATATCGGGCATGCGGTTGCGAATGCGATCGACCAGGCCCAGATAGTCCTCGCGTGTATAACGACGATTCATCTCTTTGAGGATACGCGTGGAGCCCGACTGGACGGCCAAGTGTAGCTGCGGCATAACGGCAGGCGTCTCGGCCATGGCGTCGATGGTCTCGGGCAACAGATCCTTGGGATGCGAAGACGTGAAGAAGATGCGCTCCACGCCCGTATCGCCCACGGCACGCAGCAGATCGGCAAAACGCGGCTTGCCAAACAGATCGCGACCATATGAGTTAACGTTTTGGCCCAGCAGTGTAATCTCACGCACGCCCTGGCGCACCAAACCGGTCACCTCGTCGACAATTTCCTCGAAGGGGCGGCTCTTTTCGCGACCGCGCACGTACGGCACGATGCAATAGGTACAGAAATTATTGCAGCCCGTCATGATGGGCACCCAGGCGTGATACTGCGTCTCACGGTGCCACGGCATGCTCATGGCATCCGTATCCTCATGCTCATTGGTGCGGATATGACGCTTACCATCAAGGAACGCCTCGGCAATGAGCTCGGCCACATGTGCGATGGAATGCGTACCAAAGATGACATTGACGTTATCGACGTTGGTGAGCAGGCCCTCGCCATCACGCTGCGCAATGCAGCCGCCCACGGCAACCACACGCTTGCCCGAAGGCGAAGGCGGCAGGCTTTTGCAGGAATTGCACTGACCGTACAGGCGCGTATCGGCGGCCTCACGCACACAGCATGTCATGAAGACAACGATATCGGCATGCTCGGGATCGAGCGCCATGAGGCAACCATACGAATCGAGCAGACCGCTCACGCGCTCGGAATCGTGCTGATTCATCTGGCAGCCAAAGGTGCGGATAAAGTAGGTTTTACCGGCAAGAATATCGCGTACGGAACGCTGGTCCATGTGCATAAGTCCTAACGATGGAAGGGAGGCAAATCGAGGCAAGCAGAAGCTATGCCACAGGCTTAACATCATCAATGACGACGTTATCCATAGCAGCTCGATTGATCTGGTGAACGTAGATAGAAAGGCGGATGGCCGTGCGCGACTCCCCGTTAATGAGGATGTCGGAGAACACGGGCGCGCAGGAAATATCAAAACCGGTTGGAATCAAAAAACCGCGCGCGATAGCCACGGCCTTAATGGCCTGGTTGACCGCACCGGCGCCGACACACTGGATGTTGACGGGTACACCATCCTTGACCATGCCGGCGATGGCGCCGGCAACGGACGCGGGCGATGATTTGCTTGATACCTTCAGGCAATCCATGAAGAAACTCCTGCGTTTAAAAGTACGTTTTAACTGCAATAACTTTATCGTACCGAGTGGACTCGGTAAAGGCACTATTCCTCTTTGGCAAGATCGAAGGTCACGGTGATTCGATCACGCGAAACACGAATCTTTGGGTCGCCGCAAAGGTTGAGATAGTACCGGGCGGCAAGGTCATTAAAGTCGCGCTCCACAGCACGCGAAAACTGTGCCATGTCATCCTTGGCAATACGTAGCCCGCGACGATCCTTCGCGAGATCGACAGGAGCCGGCGCATGCGAGGACGAATCACGCTCGCGCAGCAGACGCGCAGTCACACCGCGAACGGGCTTAATCTGCCCTGCCAAAATGCGATGGGCCGTGCGCTCAGACATCTCAAGACCCAAACCCGAACAGATACGGATAAAGTCCTCGGCATCAGAGGCAAGGCCTAAACGATCGACAACTGGAAGCTCGCTCTCGTCATCAATGAACAGGAGACGCGACGTATCGAGCCGACTTGACGCCTGAGCATAAAGGGTCGCGGCAATCTCAGACGGAGAACCAAGATAGACATCGCAACCACGCAACTCCTCGAGCGCAAACTCACAAGCAGCGCGAATAATATTATGCGGACCGCGAGCACAGACATAACGCCCGTCCTCATCCTTGACGGCCTGGGGCCAGCTGGACTGATCGGCACGCTCACTGAGGCGGTCGGCCGCAACGCTCACCTTAAAGGCTGAGCCAAGATCGACACCGGACGTAACCACGCGGGCCTCGTCGGTGTTCTGCTTGATCGAAAACAATGCCATGCCACGACCGTGAACGCCCCAACGGTCCATCTTCATGCTCTCGAGCTTGGAGGTAACACGGGCATCGAAGATTCGCTCTTGCATATCCTGCGGAACGCCCGAACCGTTATCCAGAAAGACAAGCGTGCGGACGCCATCTTCCTTGGTCGTAGCGAGATAGACTTTGTCGGCGCCAGCATCGCGAGCATTACGGAGCATTTCAATGACGATATCCTCGACATGCTGAATGTCGTGCTTTGCCTGGCGCCGCTCGGCCTCCGAAACGCGGAGGCGGACATAACCCTCGCCAAGGTTCTCCTCGACGCGAAGGTTGCCCTCCCCCGACATCGACGCGATAAATGAGATGAGCTCGTTCGCGTCGCTCATGTTATTTAGCGATATCGACAGCGCGGCTCTCGCGAATCACGACGACGCGCACCTGACCGGGATACTCCATCTCTTCCTCGATCTGATGGGCGATATCGTGAGCCAGGACCGTGGACTGGGCATCGGAGATCTTGTCCGGCTGAACCATGACGTGGACCTCGCGACCAGCCTGCATGGCATAGGTACGCTCGACGCCATCATGGGAGTTGGCGATCTCCTCGAGCTTCTCAAGACGCTTGATGTAGTTCTCGGCAGACTCGCGACGGGCACCGGGGCGAGAGGCAGAGACAGCATCGGCGGCCTGTACCAGGACATCGAGCACCGTGTTGGGGTCGACGTCGGCATGGTGAGCCTCGATAGCGTGGACGATAACGGGCTTCTCGCCATAACGGCGGGCAAGCTCGGCGCCGATGACGGCATGCGGGCCCTCGACGTCATGGTCGATTGCCTTGCCCAGGTCGTGCAGCAGGCCGGCGCGCTTGGCGGTCACAACGTCCAGGCCAAGCTCGGAAGCCATCACGCCGCACAGGTCAGAGACTTCGAGGGAGTGCTGAAGCACGTTCTGACCAAACGAGGTACGGTAGCGCAGGGCACCAAGGGTCTTGACGATCTCGGGGTGCAGGTCGTGGATGCCGGTATCGAAGGCAGCCTGCTCGCCAGCCTCGCGCACGCGCTGCTGAACCAGGTCGGCAGCCTTGTGATACATCTCCTCAATGCGGGCGGGGTGAATGCGGCCGTCGGCGATGAGGTTCTCGAGGGCAACACGGGCGGTCTCACGACGGACCGGGTCGAAGCTCGAAAGAACGACGGTCTCAGGCGTGTCGTCGATCACGAGGTTGACGCCGGAAACCTGCTCGAAGGTCCGGATGTTGCGACCCTCGCGACCGATGATACGGCCCTTGAGGTCATCAGAGGGAATGTGCACGGAGGTAACGGTGACCTCGGCTGTGTGGTCGGCAGCGCAGCGCTGAATCGCCAGGGACAGAATCTCCTGGGCGGTCTTGTGGCACTCGGCGCGAACCTGCTGCTCGGACTCGCGAATGATCGTGGCAGCCTCGTGGGTGACCTCGCCGCGAACCTTATCGAGGAGCTCCTTGTGGGCGTCCTCACGGGTCAGGTCGGCGATACGCTCGAGCTCGGAGGTCTGCTTGGCGCAGAGCTCTTCAAGCTCGCGGGAGCGCTTCTCGACCTGACCGGCCTGGCTGGACAGCTGGTGCTCACGCTTGTCGAGAGCGTCGTTTCGGCGATCAAGGGACTCCTCGCGCTGCATCACACGGTTCTCGAGCGTACGAATCTCGCTCTTACGCTGCTTGTCCTCGGCCTCGGCGGCCTGCTTGTTCTTGATGATCTCCTCTTTAGCCTCGAGCAGAGCCTCTTTTTTGAGGGTCTCGGCCTGACGCTTAGCATCACCGATCAGGGACTCAGCCTGTGCGTGTGCCGACTGAATCTTTTCGTCGGCCTCGTGAAGACTACCCTGCTTGGCGGTGCGCATGTAGGTAATGGCGGCGATGGCACCCAAAACGATGCCAACGAGCGCTGCGATGATAGGCATGCTCACTCCTTTTTATGGATTCGTTACACAACAAAGCGAACCGTCCTTACGAACGGCTCGCGACATTTGAGTAATATGGGCGCAGCTTATGCGGGTCGGATACAGATAAACATATAAACAAACTCATCACAGATGAGCACATATCACAAAGCAAATGACAGTGTTTATCGTACGTTGAACCACAACAACTGTCAAATAAATGGCCCCGGCACGGCGGCTAAAACGCGGTGAACGACAGGGCCACAAAACGCATACGCCTAAACCGCACATTCCTCGCGTTCGGCATCGAGACGTGCCTTAACAGCATCCGCGGCGATGTGATACGAGAAGCCTTTGCCCATCAAAAACCGAACCAGTTTTTCGAATCCGCGCGTCTCTGGAACACGACGCTTGGCGAGCAGGGCTGACGCACGCGCCAAATCGTCTTCGACGGCAAAATAATCCTCGGGATAACCGGGAATGTCATCGAGCACGACATGACGGCGCTTGAGCTCGGTCTCGATTTTGCGCTGTCCCCAACCGCGCCGCTTGCGCTCCTCGATAAAGTACGAGCAAAAGCGGCTCTCGTCTAAAAAGCGATACTCGGTGGCGCGCTCGACGGCGAAATCGACCGCAGGCTGGTGAAAGCCGTAGCGAGCCAGCTTGTCACGGACCTCACCCGTCGCATGGTCGCGGCGCGATAACATCTCGGTCACCATGGTAAGTGCACATTTACGCTCAATGAGCTGCACCGCCTCACGGAAGTTGTCCCAATCACAGGGAAGATCGGGGCGGTTTTTGACATACAGCCGCGCGACCCGCACGGGAATCCAAATGGACCGCTCAAAACCGCCCTCAAGCTCACAATCGATATGTGCGCAAGGCTTTTTGGACGCATACCCGCTCGAGAACGAGGAGGCCGCCTTCTTATCGGGAAAGACGACCGTGGCCTCGGTCACCGTATACGACATGAGCGTAACCGCTACTCGTCGTCATCATCGAGCATGGCGGAACCATCGATGGCGTAAAGCTCGTCAAACTCCTCAGGCGCAGGCTGATCGGTCAGCTCGACCTCGGACGGAGCATCGTCATCAAACTCAAGCCCGCAGGCAAGGCGGACCTTATGCTCAATCTCGTCGGCGCAATCGGGGTGTTCGAGCAGGAAAGCCTTGGCGGCCTCGCGGCCGTTGCCGAGCTTGTCCTCGCCATAGGCAAACCAGGAGCCCATCTTCTTGCAGATGCCGCACTCGACAGCCATGTCCAGAATTGAGCCCTCCTTAGAGATGCCCGTACCGTACATGATGTCGAACTCAGCAGAACGAAACGGAGCCGCCACCTTGTTCTTAACGACCTTGGCGCGCACGCGGTTACCGATAACCTCGTCCTTAAGCTTAATGCTGTCGATACGGCGAATGTCGATACGCACCGAAGAGAAGAACTTAAGGGCGCGGCCGCCCGTCGTAGTCTCGGGGTTGCCGAACATGACGCCGATCTTCTCACGCAGCTGGTTAATGAAGATGCACGTCGTGTTGGACTTAGACAGCGAGCCGGCGAGCTTGCGGAGCGCCTGGCTCATCAGGCGAGCCTGAAGACCGACCGTAGTGTCGCCGATCTCTCCCTCGATCTCGGCACGCGGGGTCAGCGCGGCGACGGAGTCGACGACGATGGCATCGATGGCGCCGGAACGCACGAGCATGTCAACAATCTCAAGCGCCTGCTCACCCGTATCGGGCTGGGAAATGAGCACCTCGTCGATATCCACGCCGATGCGCGCGGCATACGTGGGATCGAGCGCGTGCTCGGCATCGATAAATGCCACAACTCCGCCCATAGCCTGGGCCTCGGCCAAGATCTCGAGCGAAAGCGTCGTCTTACCGGAGGACTCAGGACCGTAAATCTCGACGATACGGCCGCGCGGCACACCGCCGATACCCAGAGCGGCATCGAGGGCCAGGGCGCCCGTGGGAATGGCCTCGACCTCGAGCTCGGGACCACCGTCGCCGTACCTCATGATGGAACCCTGGCCGAATTTCTTCTCGATCTCGGCCTTGGTGGTGGCGATCATCTCATCGCGCTCTTTACCCGTCGTGCGAGCATGAACGGTACGTACGGGACCTGAATTCTTGGCCATGAATAGCCCTCCTCTTAACAACCTGCATCGATAATAAACGAACGGCTGTTCGTGGTCAACCGTTCAGGCCAATCATATGCAGGCGGTCTTTCCAAAACCCGACCAAACGCCGACCAAACACCGACCAAATGCTTGACCACAAAGGACCAAATATGAACAAGGCAGGCAAAAATACATCTACAACCAGCACAAACGCCAAATGAGCCTAAGGTCCCTATCTCCACAATTAAGGGGCTCGGAGGCCCCTTAAAACACGTCTATTCCATAGAGTTGAGCACAAGGGCGATGCGACCCAATGCGTCCGTGACCGCATGGGCACGAACACACGAACGGTCGCCCTCATAGTGGCAGCGCACAGAGTCCACGACCGGCACGCCCCCATCGGCGGAACGATGCGCCCAGCCAATATAGAAAGTGCCCGCCGGATCGTCCTCAGTGCCACCGCCGGGGCCGGCATAACCCGTTGCGCTCACTGCAATATCGCTCTGGTACAGCTCCAGCGAACCCACCGCCATCTCGCGCGCGGTCTGATGCGACACCGCGGTATAGCGGTCGAGCGTCTCCTGCTCAACACCAAGAACGCGATGCTTAATCTCATCGCAATAGGTCACCGCACCGCCACGCAGCACCGCCGAGGCGCCCGGGATATCGGCAATCGTCGATGCGATCATACCCGCCGTCAGCGACTCAGCCGTCGAAACCGTCACGCCCCGAGCGCTCGCGCGCTCGACAATATCGCGCGCCAGCTCCTCGTTGTGTGCGGAAATCTGCTCAAAAGAGTCCGTCATACCCACCAGGACCTAGACCGAAAAGACGATCTTGCGGCAGTTCCAGAAGTACTGGGCGCCCGAGATAACGGTCAGGACAACGGCAACGGCGTACAGGAAGCGCGACACCGAGTAGATGCCGAGCGTTAGCGCCACCGGGCCAAGGTGCAAGCCGGCCATAGCAAAAACGCACAGGTAACCGCAAATGGAGACCATCGTGGTTGCCGTCTTGTACTTGCCGAGCTTATCGGCCGCAACGACCACACCGGCCGCACTCGCGACCATGCGAAGGGCGCTCACCAGAAGCTCACGGAACAGGATAATGAACACGGACCACACGGTCACTGCGCCAAAATCCAAGAACAGCAGCAGGGCCGAGAACACGAGCAGCTTATCGGCGATGGGGTCCAAGAATTTACCGAAGTCGGTGATCTCGTTGCGCGAACGCGCCAGATAACCGTCGACCTTATCGGTGCACGACAGGATCACATACAGAATGAAGGCAGCGGCGGCGAGCGGGCCGTCGAAGGTGCTCCAATCCGTACCGGCAACACTCGTGTGAGAAAGCGCCGACACGATCATGAACACCGGGATAAAGACGATGCGAACGCACGTCACGATGTTGGCGGGCGTCCAAACACTCGTCAGTTCCTTATTGCTCTCGTTTGCCACGATGCTCTCCTACTCCACAACATGGCCGATAAGCTCATAGCAGAAGCTATCGGTAAACTCGACAGTCAGAATATCGCCCACAGACGCCTCGCTGGCATCCAAGTGCACCGCGCCATCGGAATCGGGCGCCTGGAACCAGGCATGGCCGATCAGCTCGGCGCCGTCCTCGGTTTCTTCGATACCGTCGACGATCACCTGGGCGCGCTCGCCCACATGTGCGGCGGTGGCGGCAAAACCGAGCGACTCGGCCAGGTCCATGGCCTCCTGGGCGCGCTCGAGCTTGACCTCTTCGTCGACCTGACCCTCCATCTTAGCGGCCAGGCTGCCCTCCTCCTGCGAGTAGGCAAAGACGCTCGTGTAGTCAAAGCCGACGGTGTCCATAAAGTCGATAAGATCACGAAACTCGTCGTCGGTCTCGGTCGGGAAGCCGACCATGGCCGTGGAGCGAATCACGATACCGGGGATGCGCTCGCGAAGGTCGCGGAACAGATCCTCGAGCTCCTGGCGCGAACCGGAGCGACGCATGGCCTTGAGGATGCGCGCGTCGCAGTGCTGCACGGGGATATCGATATAGGGCAGCACCTCGGGCGTATCGCGTATCGTCTCGATGAGTTCGTCAGTCATGCCCTCGGGCTGCAGGTAGAGCACGCGGACCCAGACGTTGTGCGGGCGCACGGCCTCAGCGACGGCACGCAGCAGCTGTGCCAGATTGCGCGGCGAGCCCTCGGCGACGTCCTCGTCGGCAAAGTCGGTGCCCCAAATACCCGTGTCCTGGCCGATCAGCACGATCTCGCGCACACCGCCGGCAACCAGGTCGCGCACCTCGGAGATAATGCTCTCGGCATTGCGCGAATGATAGCGACCGCGAATGTAGGGGATCATGCAGAAGCTGCAAAAACGATTGCAGCCATCGGAGATTTTGACGTAGGCGACAGCGCCCTCGACGGTACGTTTGACCTGCGGGATATAGGCTGCAATCTCGCGCTCGACACCCAGCACGCCATCGATGACCGCCACGATGCCGTCCTCCTCGTCGGCCTTCACAAAGGCAGCGACCTCGGGCAGCTCGTCAGGCAGGTCGTCGCCATAGCGCGACGGCACACAGCCGCACATGACGATGGGGCAAGAACGAACGCCGTCCTGAACCTCATTGGCGAGCTCGAGCGTGGTCTCGATGCTCTCGGACGTTGCGGAGGCGAGGAACGAGCATGTATTGACGATGGCGATATCGGCATCCTGCGGGTCGAATGCCTCCTCGTAGCCTGCAGCGGCCAAAAGTGAACGCATGCGGTCGGTGTCAACCTCGTTCTTAGCGCACCCGAGGGTGATGTAGAGCACGGAGCCCAACGGTGTATCCATGTTGGAGAGCGGTCCTTTCGAATGATATTAGCGGTAGTTGGTGAACTGCAGCGGCTGGCCGTAGTCCTGGTCGCGCAGAAACTGGATCACGGTCTGCAACGCGTCCTTCGAAGCAGAGGAAACACGCAGCTTGTCGGCCTCGATGGTCACCTTGACCTTGAGCTTTTGGTCCTTGATGTCCTTGTTGATCTTCTTGGCGGTCGCCTGGTCGATACCCTCGACGATATGGCCGATCACGCGCACGGTGCCGCCCGATGCCGCCTGCGGAGCATCCCACGAGACAGCCTTGAGGTCGATGCCGCACTTGATGAGCTTGGAGCTCAGCACGTCGACAATCTGTTTGGAGACAAAGTCGGCCGGGGCATTGATCGTAAAGAGCTTGTCGCCCTTCGAAAGCTCGATCGTGGCGCCGGAATCCTTAAGGTCATAGCGCTGGGAAATCTCGCGCGTGGTCTGCTGGAAGGCGTTGTCGACCTCTTGCATGTTGACCTCGGACACGACGTCGAAGCTGGAATCTTTAGCCATGATGTTTCCTTTCGCGTACGAGCGGCTTAGTAGCTATCGTACGAATAGTCGGTAGAATCGCTGGGCGTCTGACCGTCAGTTGCGGTATCGGCGCCATCCGTGGACTGGGCATCGGTACCGTCGGTGGTATCGGTACCATCGGTGGTGTCGGTACCATCAGAACTTTCACCATTCTCGGAATCAGACGTCTCCTTCTTGGGAACGGTGATCGTCACGCGCGCCACGCCCGAGGTCTTGGTATCGTAACGGACCTTTTCACCGTTCTTGGTAACGGTGACATCGGAAGGCTTGGACGTGGTAATCTCGATTGAGGACTCGGGCGTGTACTCCTGCTCAAAGGGGCCAGTCGCCTGGGCGCCATAGACCGACTTGCCGTCGACCTTGACCTCAATCCACGCGGTCTTTCCCTTGGCAACGGAGACTTTGACCTTCGTGACCTCGTTCTCTTCCTTCTTGGCCGTCGTCTTGGTAGCGTCCGAATCAGTCGACTCATCCGTCGCCTCATCGGTGTCTTCGTCCTCGTCGACCGTTTCGGTCTTCTTAGAAGACTTCTTAGTCGTCGTCTTGGTGGCAGTGGGCGTCTCGGGCGTGGTCTCGGGCGCCGAAGATGCGCAGCCGCGCAGAAGCACCACGATGAGCACAATCAACAACAGCGCAACGGCACCGATGCCGGCGTAGACGATACGCGGATCGAGCCCGTTGTTTTGAGGAGTACGTGATCCGCCGCGTCCACGATTGGAACTGCTGCGGCCGCCTCCCTGAGGCATACGACCACGATTGCTATCGGAACGGCCGCGATAGCCACCCTGGCCCTGAAGGCTGCGCTGACCCGAGCGGGGCGCAAGTTCACCGCGGCCTTGATAGCCACGCTGGCCCGAACGCGGAGCCGAAGAGCGCTGGCCATACGGCTGTGATTGAGAGCGAAGACGCGGCGTCACCTGCGTGGCATCGGCATCCGCATAGCCACCGCGAGAGCGACCAGAAGAGACCCCACGGTAACCGCGATCGGAATAGCCGCCGTCGCCGTAGCCGGCACGAGGGTCACGAGCCACGCCGCGGGCAGCGGGAAGTGCACGGTCCTCGGGCATCGGCGTACTGCGGAACCGGTCACGCTGCGAACGAATCTCCTCGCCCGAACCCGTCTCGGTAATATAACCGGCCTGCTGAGGACGCTGTCCATAACGCGTCGAACGACCGCCCTGAACCATCAGGAAGCGCCCGTTATCGACCGAGGAACGCGAATTGACGTAGCCAGCGGCGTCCTGAAAACGACCGCCCTGCTGCGACGTCTCGCGCTCATATGCCATCAGATCGTCAAAGTAGGCATTGACGACCTCGCGCGGATTGAGGCCCAAAAAGCGAGCATAGCTCGAAATCATGCCCTGCGCATAGCCGCGCGGCGGCATCGAAGCAAAGTTACCGGTCTCGAAAAACTCGATGATCTGCGGCCTGATTTTGATGGTGTTGGCGACTTGCTGAATGGAAAGGCCCATTCGGCGACGCTGCTCGAGCAGCATGTCACCAAAGCGTGCAGCCATCAGAATCCTCCAAACTCACGATCTTCACGTGCCATCTCGGCGTCGACAGATTCCAGCGCGGCAAGCCCCTCCTCGTCCAGCAGGACCTCGCGCGGCTTGGAACCGTCGGGCGGACCGACGACACCCTTTTCTTCCAGCATGTCCATAATACGCCCGGCGCGCGCATAGCCAACCTTCAGACGACGTTGCAGACCAGATGTGGAGCCAAGCTGCGATTCCACCACAATATGGGCGGCTTCCCAAATGAGAGGATCATCGTCTTGCGGCTCGGCGACTCCGGTGCGGACAATGCCGCCGCCACCCGCCATGGACATGGAAGCGGGCGCCACGGCAGACAGGATCTCCTCGTGGTAGTCGGGCTCGCTCTGCGACTTGACGAATTCGACAATCTCGTTGATTTCGTCATCCGAGACAAAGCAGCCCTGGATACGGCGAGGCTTGCCCCAGTCGACCTTTGAGAACAGCATGTCGCCCAAACCAGTGAGCTTTTCGGCGCCCATCTGATCAATGATGACGCGCGAGTCGATACCCGTGGCGACGTTAAAGGCGATGCGGTTGGTGATGTTAGCCTTGATAAGGCCCGTCACCACGTTAGAGCTCGGGCGCTGCGTGGCCACGATAAGGTGGATACCGGCGGCACGGCCCAGCTGAGCAATACGCACGATCGAGGCCTCGACATCCTTACCGGCGACCATCATCAGGTCCGAGAGCTCGTCGATGATGATGACCAGGTAGGGCATCTTTTGCGGCGGGTTATCGTAATGCTCAAACTCGCCGGCGGCCTGCTTTTCGTTGTAGGTCGAGATCTTACGCACGTTGAGACGCTCGAAGACCTTCAGGCGACGCTCCATCTCGGACACGGCCCATTGCAGAGCGCTCGCGGCCTGCTTGGGCTCGGTCACTACAGGCACGTAAAGATGCGGCAGACCGTTATAGCCCGCAAGCTCGACGCGCTTGGGGTCGACCATGATCAGGCGAACGTCCTCGGGAAGGGCGCGCATGAGCAAGGTCGTGATGATGGAGTTGATCATGACCGACTTACCGGAACCCGTGGTACCGGCGATCAGCAGGTGGGGCATCTTGGCAAGGTCGGCGACGACCGGCGTACCCTCGGCATCTCGACCAATGGCGAGCTCGAGCGGACCGCCCTTCACATAGGGAAGCACGTCGCCCAGGTTGACGTTCTGGCGCTTGCGATTGGGGATCTCGATACCCACAAGCGAGGTGCCGGGGATCGGGGCAAAGATACGCACGGACTGGGCAGCAAGCGATAGCGCGATATCGTCCTCGAGGCTCGAAATCTTGCTCACGCGCTCGCCCTCGCCAGGTTGCAGCTTAAAGGTCGTCACCGTGGGGCCGGCGATCCAGCCGACCACGCGGGCACTACGACCAAACTCCAGCAAGGTGGACTGAAGCGACTCGGCAGTCTGTTCCAGCTCCTTGTCAGAAGACGCGGAGGAAGCCGACTGCGGGTTGGCATGCAGAATCTCAAGTGGCGGAAGTTTGAGGCCGTCCTCTTCTTCGCCCTCGTTATCTGCGGCGCCGCCGTCCGCTCCCCCATCGCTAGCCGCAGCCGATTCGACAGCACTCAAGGCAGGCGCATCGGCAACCTTGGGATGCTTCAAGAAGTCGGGGATCTGAGGTGCTGCCGAGACAGGATTCACGGCAAACGGCGGCTCGGACTCGTCGATCTTATCGGGGTCGTCTTCCATCGAAAGCTGACCGGTTACCTGGTCGCGCTTTGCATGGCGACGCGGCAGCAAAGTTGTCTTTGCGGTCTCAATCGGAGCCTCGTCGTCCTCGTCATCGCCCTCGGTGAGCTCAATCTCACTCTCGGACCAAGACGGGTCGGGCTCACTCGTATTGAGTTTGGGCGCAGCCTTGCCCTTCTTGGCATGGCGGCGCGGCAACAGCGTCGTCTTAGCGCGCTCAGCTTCCACGGCATCGGACACGTCGACAAACGGGTCCTCGTCCTCGTCGTCATCGTCCAAAACCGGGTCCACATCGTTGCCCATGACCGTGGTCACGGCAGCATCGGAGCCCTTTTGACGAAGAATGCTCAGGTGAGGACGGGCAACGCCGGGCACCGACAGGGCCTCATCGTCACCCCACGGACTCGCGTTAACATCGGCACGACGGCGCTCGGCAAAATCAGCCGCACGGTCGCGAGCAGAGCGCAAAACGCCGCCCACCGAAAAGCCGATGATGACCAGGCCCACGACGACAAGGCCCAACAGGACCACCATCGCGATAGGCTTACCCAGGGCATTCTGCAGCGCACTCGCAATAAACGCACCAATGTAGCCACCCGAGGCGGACAGATTTTGCGGCGTGAGCATAAGGTCGCACGAGTCGCTCGTACCTGGCACCATCAACGAAAGAATGGAGACGACGGCGATAAAGACCACGGCGCCGCCCGCAACAGAGCGCGCGTTGAGCGGCGAGTCCTCGCCTAAAAAGAGCGTGGCGGCAAACAGCAAAATGACGATCGGCAGCACGTAGGCGCCCAGACCAAAGCCCAGGTGGTAGAAACCGGCAACCGCAGCCGTAACGGGTGCAGTCGCCGGCGAAATCACGGCAATGAAGGACGCAATCGCCAAAACGGCGATAACCACGCCGGCGATATCGCGATTGGCTGAGGGCTCGACCAAGGGCTCAAAATCGTCGAAGTCGGCCTCGTGGCCCTTATTGGCACGCAGATGGGAACCGGCACCCTTAGCAGATGCCGGTTGGTTATTGGCCTTATTGCCTTTGGCGTTTTGTGCAGATCCGCGCGCCAAACTAAACCTCCATGACGACCGGGATGATCATCGGACGGGTGCGCGTACGGCTCCAAATAAAGTTAGAGAGCGAATCGCGCACGGCCTTGCGAATGGCATCGGAACCGCTGCTCGTAAAGCTGAACTTGCCCTTCTCGATCGTCTTCATGATGGACGCGGAGGCATCCTCAGAGAACTGGTCGTCGATGGCAAACGAGACACCGCGGCCCGAGAACTCGATGGCCTCGATCTTCTTGTGCTTGAGCGAGACGATGGCAACAGCGGTAACCATACCGTCGTTGGCGAGCTTCTGGCGATCGCGCAAGACGATGGGGTCGGTATCGCCGATACGCAGGCCGTCGACGTAGACGACGCCGGACTCGACGGGCGTACCGCGTTTGACGATACCGCCGCGCATCTCGAGCGTGTCGCCGTTATCGAGGATAAAGATATGATCGTCCTTGATGCCCATCTTGCGAGCCAGCTGGGCATGGGCGCGCAGATGCACGGCCTCACCGTGAACCGGCATAAAGTACGTGGGCTTAGCCATGGCCATCAGGAGCTTGAGCTCCTCCTGGCTACCGTGGCCCGAGACGTGGACGAGAGCGCGGTTCTTATCCCACACGTCGCAGCCGAGCTTAGCAAGGCTGTTGACAACCTGCTGGACGGCTTTCTCATTGCCGGGAACAGGAGTTGCCGAGAGGATGACGGTATCGCCCTCGTGGATAGAGAGCGTCTTGTGCTCGCCATTGGCCATGCGGGACAGGGCCGACAGCGGCTCGCCCTGCGAACCGGTGCACATGACGACGATCTTGTCGTCGGGCAGGTTATCGATATCGAAGGCATCGATGATATCGGCATCGTCGATGTTGAGGTAGCCCAGCTCGCGCGCGACGCGGGTGTTGGTGAGCATGGAGCGACCGGTCACAACGACCTTACGGCCGCACTTACGGGCGGCATCGCAGATCTGCTGCAGGCGATGAATGTGGCTCGAGAACGACGCGACGAACACGCGACCCGGGGCGTTCTTGATGGCGTGCAGCAGATTGGGGCCAACCTCGGCCTCGGACTTGGTAAAGCCGGGAACCGTGGCATTGGTGGAGTCGGAAAGCAGCAGGTCGATGCCCTGCTTGGCAAAGCGGCTGATAGCGGCGTAGTCGGGCGTAACGCCGTCGATGGGCGTCTGGTCGAGCTTAAAGTCGCCCGTGTGCATAACGGTGCCCTGATTGGTGCGGATGAACACGCCCAGAGCGCCGGGGATGGAGTGCGTCATCGAGAAGAAGTCGAGCGAGATGCCGCCGAGGTTGACATGGCTGCCGCCCTTGACCTCGCGGAACTTGGGTGCGCGGATGCGGAACTCAGAAAGCTTGCCTTCGATAAAGCCAAGCGTCAGCTTGCTCGAGAAGATGGGCACCTTATTGTTGAGGTCCTGCAGCAGATACGGAAGCGAACCGGTGTGGTCCTCGTGGCCGTGGGTGACGACGATACCGCGGAGCTTCTCCTCGTTCTCCAGAACATAGGTGTAGTCGGGAAGCACCAGGTCAATACCGGGCTGGGAATCGTCGGGGAACATGAGGCCAGCGTCAACGAGCACCATGTCGTCGCCGCATTCGAAGACCGTCATGTTCTTGCCGATGCCGTCAAGGCCGCCGAGCGGAATGATCTTCAAAGGAGATGATTTTTTAGCTGCCATAGGTTCGTGTGGTTTCCTTTCTTCGAAACGGGTCTGGAACAACCGACGGGGCGCTTCTGGCAAACCGACCGCCGGGAACGTACAAACATGCATCACAGAGTCGATGCAATAACCACAGTATGATACCCATTTGCACAACAACAGACCACCCATGCATCAAAGCCCCATCTGAACCAGTCTATCCCGCCGGTCTGGGGCCATCGGGGCCGGGGCGGGTTAAGTTTGCTGCTCTACAGTCCTGCGCAAGACGGAAAGCACATTAAGTGCTTTCCTTTGCGTGCGGAACTCGCGACAAACTTAACCC
>DBFRZS010000035.1:0-8711 GCA_048501115.1 Collinsella aerofaciens
GCAGCACCCAACGGGCCCTCTCGGGGCAGGGACGTTCGGCCGTGCGCGGGCGCCCGGTCGGCGGCCCGTTCTGGGCGCGCCTCAATCGTAGCCCGAGACGGTCCCGGGCTGACAATTTCGACTGTAATGGACGTTCTTAAATGACCAGTCATCCAAGAACGTCCCCAACGACTACTCATTTAAGTACGTCCCCAATGAGTACCCAATGAGTGTGTGGGCGATCGGATTTTCCCGCTCGCCGATTTGTGTCTTGAAAAATGTATATAACGACTATAACGTAGTGTGAAACATATTGGAAACAATACCGAGGAGGCTGCGTTGAAGAAAAGCAATCTGGGTTATGTGCTGGTGCTGATCGCCGCGCTTATGTGGGGCAGCATCGGAATCTTTGTAAAAGGCATCTCGGCCCTGGGTGTTTCGTCTCAGAGCATGGCGGCCTTTCGCCTGTTGTCGGGTGCCGTCTTAATGGCTCCGGTCTTGGCGTTCATGGGTTGCCAGGGAGGCGATCGTGAGGGAAAAGCATCGGGTCCCCTGGCACTGTTCAAGGCAAGTCCTAAAGAGCTTGTTCCCTGTGCGCTTCTTGGCATTATCGGCCTCGCCACCGCTAACACGCTTTATTACGAGTGTATGGGCGAGGTGGGCATGTCCACGGCCTCGGTGCTGCTCTACACCTCGCCGGTGTTTGGCGTCATGCTCGGCCGCGTGCTTTATCGCGAGGATGTGACTCCCAACAAGCTCGTTGCCATCGCTTTTAATATCGGTGGCTGTGTACTTGCAGTGACCAATGGCGACCTTTCCGGTTTCCATTTTTCGGTTTGGGGCGTCACGTCGGGCGTGATCGCGGGCTTTTGTGGCGCGTCGCTCGCGGTGTTTAGCCGGATAGCAACCAAGACGGTCCACCCGCTGGCTGTCACGTTTTGGGGCCTTGTTTTTGGCGGTGCGGTTATGGCGGCTATCGCGGCTCCGTGGCCAGATGTCGCCGCGGCAATGTCGCCACAGCTGCTGCTGTTGTTCTTTGGTTTTGGACTCATCCCCACAGCCGTGGCCTATGTCTTATATATGCAGGGTCTGTCCATGGGGCTCGAGACGTCGAAAGTTCCCGTCGTAATGTCATTCGAGACGGTCGTCACCGTACTGGTGGGCATTGGTGTCTACGCCGAGCCCGCCGGCGCGATTAAAGTCCTGGGCATCGTGCTGGTGCTCGCGTCCATCCTGATTATGAACACCGACTTCTCCAAGCTGCGCAACAGTGTGTTTGTCGGTCATGTCATTGAGAGCATGACCTTTAAGCCCAACGCGTGGTGGACCGAAAAATCTCAGGACATGGATCTGTTTAAGGAACGCACCGGCATTGCGCTGGAACCCACCGTACAGGAAAGCCCCTGGTACTTCGTGCGATAGGGGATTGCGCGCAGGGTCTGACCTGGGGTTATCCAGCTAGCGCCGGCCTACCTAGCCAAACGTTTCGAGTACGTTAAACCCGTCAACGGTCGATTTTCACCCGCGAACGGTCTTTATACTAATTAGCAATATAAGCAACGTATAAGACGTTATAATGACCATAACGAAAAGGAGGAGGCAAGATGAATCAGATCATTCTCGCATCTCATGGCGGCCTGGCCGCAGGCGCCAAAGACACGCTCGAGATGGTTCTCGGCGACGTGTCGAACGTCCACGTCGTGTCGCTTGCTCGTGACGACAAGGAGCCCATCACCAATAAGGTTGAGGCTATGATCGCCACGTTCAACGCGGACGACACCGTCTATGTGCTGACCGATATGCTCGGCAGCTCGGTCAACAACAACATGGTCGAGCTTTCCAAGAACGGCACGAAGTTCACGGTTGTCAGCGGTTTCAACATCCCGCTGGCGCTCACGCTCGCTATGAGCCCCGTCCCCGTCAAGGGCGCCGAGCTCGCGGCCCTCATCAACGAGGCCCGCACCGGTCTGACCAACCCCAACGCACCGGTCGAGGCCGCCGCGGCTCCCGCCAAGAAGGCTAAGGCGCCCCGTCACAGCTCCGGTCCCGCCAAGATCGTCCTCGCACGTCTTGACTACCGTCTGCTGCACGGCCAGGTCGTTTTTACCTGGACCACCAAGGTTCAGGCCGAGCGCATCATCGTCGTCGACAACGCTGCCGCCAACGATGACATCAAGAAGGGCGCTCTTAAGCTGGCCAAGCCCCAGGGCGTGCGCCTGAACGTCTTCACCGTCGAGCGTGCCCTCGCCAAGATGGACAAGCTCAACACCCTCGGCGAGCGCGTCATGTTCGTCTTTGGTAACACTGCCGAGATGCTGCAGTTCTGCCAGGGCTACAAGCTCGACGCCATCAACCTGGGCGCCACCGCCAACCACGACGGTGCCGATCAGATTGGCGGCAAGGACAGCTCCGTCTTCTTCGACGCCACCCAGAAGGCCGACGTCAACCAGCTGCTCGACATGGGCATCAAGCTCTACGTCCAGCAGACCCCTACGTATCAGAGCGTCGACATCGACGCCAAGCTGTAATCAACCAGGCTTTTGCCTGACTGAAAGGAGAAGGGTATGAATACGTTCATCAGTGCGGTGCTCGTCGGCCTCGTCGGCGTGTTCTGCATGTGGGACTCCCGCCTGCTCGGTCGTCTTAACTTCGAGCAGCCCCTCGTTGGCGCTACGCTCGTCGGTCTGCTGCTGGGCGATGTGCCCACCGGCCTTGCCGTCGGTGCCGCCGTCGAGCTCGTGTCCATGGGCCTGGTGCAGGTCGGCGCCGCCGTTCCGCCCGATATGGTCCTGGGCGGCATCGTGGCCGCTGCCTTTGCGTGCCTGACCGATGCTTCCGCCGAGACCGCCATGACGATCGCCATCCCGGTCGCCGTCCTGGGTCAGCTCCTCGGCATCGTGTTCCGTTCCATCATCGCCGTCCTCACCCATGTGGCAGATAACGCGATTGATAACGGAAAGTTCAAGACCGCCTACCGTATGCACATCTGCGCCGGCTCCGGTCTGTACGCCATCATGTACTTCCTGCCGATCTTCCTCGCCGTCTTTGTTGGCACCGACCTGGTTCAGGCCATCGTCAACATGGTTCCCGAGTGGCTGTCCACTGGTCTTAACGTTTCGACCAAGATCATGACCGCCTACGGCTTGGCCCTGCTGCTCACCATGATGATCAAGAAGGGTATGACTCCGTTCCTGTTCATCGGTTTCCTGCTCGCCGCTTACCTCAACCTGTCCGTCATCGCGGTCGCTCTGATCGGTGTGTGCCTGGCTGTCGTCTTCATGGGCTTCAAGTTCAACGGTTCCCATGCAGCCGCCGGTGTCGATTCCGACTACGATCCGCTCGAAGACGACGAAGACTAAGGAGGAACACACTATGGCAACCGCAACCAAGGACGTGTCCCTGAACAAGAAGGTCAGCCAGTTCTTCTGGCGCTCCTGGGCCATCCAGGCCTCTTGGAACTACGAGCGTCAGATGAACATGGGCTTCCTCTACGGTATGGTTCCCACGCTCGATCGCCTCTATCCGGACGAGTCCGACCCCAAGCAGCTTGCTGCTAAGAAAGAGGCTTACCACCGTCACATGGCGTTCTACAACTGCACCCCGCAGACGAGCGCTTTCATCCTGGGCCTCGCCGCCTCCATGGAGGAGGAGTACGCCAAGGATCCCGAGAACTTCAACCCCGATTCGATTAACGCGGTCAAGACCTCCCTTATGGGCCCGCTTTCCGGCATCGGTGACTCCTTCTTCCAGGGCACCATCCGCGTTATCGCCTTTGGCTTGGGCGTTCAGCTGGCTCAGCAGGGCTCCATCATGGGCCCGATCCTGGCCCTTCTCATCTCCATCGTCCCCTCTGTGCTGATCACCTGGTTCGCAGCCAAGATGGGCTATCAGGGCGGCCACGAGTACCTGAGCAAGCTTCAGGGCGGCGACCTCATGGAGAAGCTCATGTATGTCTGCGGCATCGTGGGCCTTATGTCCGTGGGCGGCATGATCGCTACGCTGATTGGCGCCACCACCCCGCTGCAGTTCGCTGAGGGCACCGTCGTTATCCAGGACATCCTGGACGGCATGATGCCCCAGATGATTTCCCTTGGCCTCACCGGCCTTATGTACTGGCTCATCAAGAAGAACGTCAACACCGGTTGGCTTCTCGTGATCGCCATCGTGGGCGGCATCGCCCTCTCCGCGGCCGGCATCCTGGCCTAGTCGCGACCAAGCGTCTAACCGCTTTCCCCCGGGGGCCTGCCTGGCATCCCATACCCCAGGCAGGCTTCCATCCCTATACGTGACAATGGGACAGCCCCTTTGTCGCATCCTTAACGGGCCGGCGACTCGGTCCAAACCACGGTAACCCTGCGAGCGCCCGGCAATGTGGCGCCGCAAAAATCGAAAGGAATGTGTCAGATGTACGAGATCGACCTTAACCTCCCTAAGCAGATCGTCGCTGACGTCCTGTCCAACCACGAGATTCACAGTGTCGCCTTCGTCGGCTGCGGTGCTTCCATGTCCGACCTGTACCCCGCCAAGTACTTCCTGGCCAACAACACGGACAAGCTGAACGTTCAGATCTTCACCGCTAACGAGTTCAACTACGACACGCCTTCCTGGGTCAACGAGCACACCTTCGTGATCACCTGCTCCCTCGGTGGCTCCACGCCCGAGACCGTCGAGGCCAACAAGACCGCCAAGAAGCACAACTGCCCGGTCGTCTCCCTCACCAACAAGGCTGGCTCCGCTCTGACCGTCGACGCCGACCACGTCATCGTTCACGGCTTCCACGCCAACTTCGCTGCCAAGTGCGAGAAGCCCGGCTATGCCATCGCTCTTGCTCTCGAGATCCTTCAGCAGACCGAGGGCTATGACAAGTACGACGACATGATCACCGGCCTGACCAACGTCTTCGATCTCTGCGAGAACGCTGCTCAGTCCTGCAAGAAGCTCGCCAAGAAGTTCGCTGAGGACTTCAAGGACGACAAGATGATTTACTTCATGGCCTCTGGTGCCTCCGAGAAGATGGCTTACTCTCACGCCGCCTTCCTGTTCACCGAGATGCAGTGGATCGACGCCGCTGCCTACAACACCGGTGAGTACTTCCACGGCCCGTTCGAGGTTTCCACCGAGGGTAAGCCCTACGTCTTCTTCATGTCCGATGGCGCTACCCGTCCGATGGACGCCCGCGCCCTCACCTTCCTTGAGCGCATGGGCGCCAAGGTCGCTCTGATCGACTCCAAGGACTACGGCCTGGCTGACGCCGTGCCCGCGAGCGTCGTCACCTACTTCAACCCGCTGCTGCACCTCGCCGTTATGCGCGAGTACGGCAACCAGATCGCCGAGGCCCGTCAGCACCCGCTGACCATGCGTCGCTACATGTGGAAGCTTTCCTACTAATCACAAGTAAGTAGACCTTACGGGTTGATTGAGAGGGGATGGGGTTTGCGCCCCGTCCCCTTTTTTGCTTTGGGGAGGGCGTATCCGTCGCGCCACAAAACCCCAGATAAAACCTACCAAAATAAACCTGTCCCTTTTTGGCAGGTGGGAGGAGATGCGTATGATCAAAGCAGTGCTGTTTGACATGGACGGCGTGCTGGTCGATACCGAGTGGTTCTACAACCGTCGTCGCGTGGCGTTTATGGAGGAGAAGGGGTTCCACTTTGACGAGATCCCCGATCTTTCGGGGTCTAACGAGCCTGCCATTTGGGAGGCACTGGTGCCCGACGATGTTGAGCTGCGCGAGCGCCTGCGCGTGGAGTACAAGCAGGTTTATAGCCCGGACCATCCCGTTCCGTATGCCGAGCTGCTCAACGAGCAGACGGAGCCGGTGATGCGCAAGCTGCACGAGCGTGGCGTGAAGTGTGCCATCGCGAGCTCGTCCTATCGCGAGTTGATCGACGAGCTGGTGGAGATTGCCGGTATCGCCGACGTGCTGGACTACACCATCAGCGGTCACGAGTGCAGTGCGTTTAAGCCCGACCCCGAGATCTACCTGCGTGCCATGGGGGCGCTGGGGGTGGAGCCTGCCGAGTGCCTGGTTATCGAGGACTCGCCTTTGGGGATCGAGGCCGGCAAACGCTCCGGCGCCCGCGTCCTGGCGCTGCGTCCGCACGAGGGCGTCAACCTAGATCAGTCCGCCGCCGACGTTGTCATCGACAGCCTGACCGACATTTTGGCCGCTTTGTAGTGTCAATCCGCCGCGAGAAGCATTGGTTCACGCGTCTTTTGCTGCGGATTGGCTTAATTTGTCCTCTATTTGGATTCGTTTGGCTTCGATTCGGACTAAGTGAGTAGACTTTTTGGTGCAGTACGAGCACAAAGTGCATCTGCTCTAGCAAAACCGCAGGTCGCAGGGGTGGCGGTTTTGGGTGTGCTCGGCAGATCGTAAAAAGTCTACTCACTTGTAATTTGGGCCTTTGGTCGTGGAGGCTGTTGGTCCCGCTTTGGTTGTCGAGAGAGGGTGAATTGAAGCGCCCCCGCACGCTCCATGCTACAATCGCGGGCATGCCCCACAACTACATCTGCCTTCGAAAGGAGCTTCCGTGGCGAACGCCATCGATCAGCTCACGGACCGCGTGCTCGTGCTCGGCCGCCTCACCATCGTCCGCCGTGCCATTACCGCCGTGGCGGTCACAATTTCTGCCGTCCTCCAAACATTCCTGATCCAGGCGTTCATTCAGCCCGCCGACCTGCTTCCGAGCGGTCTCACCGGCGTCGCGGTCCTGCTCGATCGCGTTACCTCGCTGGGCGGCGTTCACATCGACATCTCGCTCGGCATGCTTGCGCTCAACATTCCCGTGGCGCTCCTATGCTGGAGCGGCATTAGCAAGCGCTTCGTCATCTTCTCGATGATGCAGGTCGTGCTCTCGTCGCTGTTCCTCAACGTCTTTCACTTCGCTCCATTTTTGGGCGACAAGATTATGCTCATCATTTTTGGCGGCGTGGTCTCGGGTCTGGGCGCTGCCATCGCGCTAAAGTCCGGCGCATCTACCGGTGGCACCGACTTTATCGCGCTGTGGGTCTCCAACCACACGGGCAAGACCATCTGGGGCGTTATCTTTGGTTTCAATTGCTTTATCCTGGCGATCTTTGGCTTTATGTTTGGCTGGGACAAGGCGGCGTATTCCATCGTGTTCCAGTTTATTTCGACCAAGACTATCGACAGTTTCTATCGTCGCTACGACCGTGTGACGCTGCAGATCACGACGCGCAGGGCAGACGAAGTCATGACCGCCTATGTTGACCATTTTCAGCACGGCATTAGCTGTGCCGAGGTCATCGGCGGATACAGCCGCGAAAAGATGTACCTGCTGCACGCCATTGTATCGACCTACGAGAGCCAGGACATTATCAAGCTGGTGTGCGACGTTGATCCCGGCGCCGTGATCAACGTGTTCCACACGCTCAACTTTGTGGGCGGCTGGTGGGGTGGTCATGTCGACGAGCCCATGCCCACGGCCGTTCCCGATCCCGACAAGCCCGCACGCATGGCCAGCAGGCAGGCGCGCCTCAGCGAACAGGACAGCCTGCAGCAGGACGACGGCAAGTAGGGTATTGGCATTTTGCCGGTCCTGCGCAACCCATCCGAACGAGCCCCCCGAAAGCCCCGTTGCTTTCGAGAGGCTCTCGTTTGCCCAGATAAAACCTACCAAAATGAAGCTGTCGCTTTTTGGTAGGGAGGGTGTATCGTTTTATCATTATGAGGTAATATGAAACTAGACGTTATATACGTATTAGTTATTTCGATATTTCGATAAGAGTGATTAGATATGCCTGCGCCCAAAAATGCACCGCTTTACCAGCAGATTTACGACGAAATCAAGGATGCGATCGAGAAAGGTGTTTATGCACCCAAGGAGCGTATTCCGTCCGAGCTTGAGCTAGCCGAGCAGTACGACGTGAGCCGCATTACGGTGCGCCGCGCCGTCGAGGAGCTGTGCTCCGATGGCTACCTGGTTAAGCAGCAGGGCCGTGGCACCTTTGTCTCCACGCCGCACATCAATCGCCAGTTTCACGCCTCGACGCTGCAGACGTTTACCGCGCTGTGTGCCGGCAACGGCATGAAGGCCGGTGCGCACGTGATCGATCGCCAGATCGTTCCGGCGCGCCAAAACGAGATGGAGTTCTTTGGCCTGCAGAAGGATGCGCTGCTGCTGCATATCAAGCGCGTGCGTACGGCCGACGGCGAGCCCATCTTTGAGGAGAACATCTTTGTGCCGTTTGATGCCTACCGTGAGCTGTTGACGGCCGATCTTGAGGACAAGTCGATTTTTGCCGAGGTCGAGCGTGTTGGCGGAACGCCGATTGTTTCGGTTGGCTACCGCACGGTCGAGGCCGTTCGTGCCAATACCGAGCAGGCGGCCGAGCTGGGCATTGCTCCGCACGATCCGCTGCTCAACCTGCGTGCCGGCTTCACGGGTCCCAATGGCGAGCCGGTCCTGATGGGTAAGCAGTACTACGTGGGATCGCGCTACGTTATGGTCATGTAGCTCTAGTTGCGCGGTTTTCCAAACCGCGCAACGGCTCGACGCTGCAAGCCCGCCAGAGCGGCAATCTGCCTTTCAACTTCGGCGGCATGACCAGAAGGTCAATGCCGCCTCGTTTCAAGGCACCTTGCTCGCTCTGGCGGGCTTTCGCTCATATGACCCAATCCGCTGTCAAGAGCCACAATGGCCCCGCCGACCGCTTGCAATCGGTCGGCGGGGCCTGCCGTTAACCCGTCCCGGTCCGCCCCCGGCATG
>DBFRZS010000036.1:0-23197 GCA_048501115.1 Collinsella aerofaciens
GGGAGCTCAAGCCCATAAGGAGGGCCTACGAGGCATGGGTCGAGGCCGGACTTCCGCTCGATTGGGACAGGCAAGCCTTCGAGGCCGAGCGCAAAATGGATTCTAAAAAACACCTTGCCAAATAGGAGCGTCAGGACGCAAAGAGGCTCGCCGCACGAAGTGCGCAGCGAGCCTCTTTGCATGTCCGAGGACGTTTTGGGAGATAGCCCAAACAGCCCCGGCGATCCTGCGGGAGTTGAGTCCCTTTAGAACTTGTCGTGGAAGGTACGCGCAATGACCTCGTCCTGCTGCTCCTTGGTGAGCGTGTGGAAGTTCACGGCGTAGCCGGAAACGCGGATGGTCAGCTGCGGATACTTCTCGGGGTGAGCCTGAGCGTCGAGCAGCGTCTCACGGTTGAAGACGTTGATGTTCAGGTGGTGGCCACCCTTCTCGGCGTAAGCGTCGAGCATGTGGACCAGGTTATCGGCCTGGGTCTCGGAAACTTCAGAAACCTTCATAATGTGTCTCCTTCGATTAATAGGCGCCGGCCGAAACCGGCGCGCTAATCAGTAATCGTTATTGTTAGTATAGCACTAACAATAGTTACTCGCCCAGCTGATCAAGGTCGATATCGCCAAAGAACACCTGGTCCTCCTTGCCGAGCGCACTCGGGATAATGGAGAAGGTGTTGGAGATGCCGTCCTGAGCATCGCGGAACGGGAGCTTGGAAACCGAAGACAGCGAAGCGATGGCGCCGTGGCTATCGCGCTTGTGCATGGGGTTAGCACCCGGGGCGAACGGCTGACCAGCCTTGCGGCCGTCAGGCGTGGAACCGGTCTTCTTACCGTACACGACATTGGAGGTAATGGTCAGAACCGAGGTCGTGGGCACGGAGTTGCGGTAGGTGTCGTTCATGCGGATGTACTCCATGAACTGGTGCACAACGTCGTGAGCGATCTGGTCGACGCGGTCGTCGTCGTTACCGTACTTGGGGAACTCGCCCTCGGTCTCGAAGTCGACGATGATGCCGTTCTCGTCACGGACGGGGTGGACCTTGGCGTACTTGATGGCGGACAGGGAGTCAGCCACGACGGAAAGGCCAGCGATGCCCGTAGCGAACCAGCGGTGCACGTGCTTGTCGTGCAGAGCCATCTGGATACGCTCGTAGCAATACTTGTCGTGCATGTAGTGAATGATGTTCAGCGAGTTGACGTACACGCCAGCGAGCCACTTCATCATGTCGTTGTACTTGGCCACAACGTCGTCGTAATCGAGCGTATCGCCCTCGACGGCGCGATACTTGGGGCCGACCTGCTTCTTGGAGACCTCGTCAACACCGCCGTTGAGTGCGTACAGCAGGCACTTGGCCAGGTTGGCGCGAGCGCCGAAGAACTGCATCTCCTTGCCGATGCGCATGGAGGACACGCAGCAGGCAATGCCGTAGTCGTCGCCGTGATAGACGCGCATGAGGTCGTCGTTCTCGTACTGGATCGAGGAGCTGGCGACGGAAGTCTTGGCGCAGAACTTCTTGAAGTTCTCGGGCAGACGGGTCGACCACAGAACGGTCATGTTGGGCTCGGGGCTGGTGCCCATGTTCTCGAGCGTGTGCAGGTAGCGGTAGCTCATCTTGGTAACGAGCGTACGGCCGTCAACACCCATGCCGCCGATGGACTCGGTGACCCACTGCGGGTCGCCGGTGAACAGGGCCTGGTACTCGGGGGTACGGGCAAACTTGACCATGCGGAGCTTCATGATGAAGTGATCCACGAACTCCTGGATCTGCTCCTCGGTGAAGGTACCGTTGGCAAGGTCGCGCTCAGCGTAGATGTCGATGAACGTGGAGGTACGGCCGATGGACATAGCGGCGCCGTTCTGCTCCTTGACGGCAGCGAGGTAGGCGAAGTACATCCACTGGATGGCCTCCTGCGTGTTGGTAGCAGGGTTGGAAATATCGAAACCATAGGTCTCGGCCATCATCTTGAGCTCGCCGAGGGCGCGGATCTGCTCCTGCAGCTCCTCGCGGTCGCGGATGTTGTCGGCGGTCATGACCGTCGGGGTGGAAGCCTTCTGGGCCTCCTTGTCCTTGATCAGGTAGTCGACACCGTACAGGGCGACACGACGGTAGTCGCCGATGATGCGGCCGCGGCCATAGCCATCGGGCAGACCGGTGATGATGTGAGCCGAGCGGCAAGCACGCATCTCGGGGGTGTAAACATCGAAGACGCCGGCGTTGTGGGTCTTGCGCTCGAAGGTGTAGCGCTCGACAACGTTCTCGTCGACCTTATAGCCGTGCTGGCTGGCAGCCTGGCAAGCGATGCGGATACCGCCGTTGACGTGCAGCGCGCGCTTGAGCGGCTTGTCGGTCTGGAGACCGACGATGGTCTCCTTCTCGCGGTGGGCGTTATCGATGTAGCCAGCGGGGTGGCTCACGATACCCGTGACGATCTTGGTGTCCATATCGAGGACACCACCCTGCTCGCGCTCCTTAAGCAGCAGGTCGAGAACCTCGCCCCACAGCTCCTTGGTACGCTCGGTCGGACCGACGAGGAACGACTCGTCGCCCTCGTAGGGGGTGTAGTTCTTCTGGATGAAGTCTCGGACGTCAACCTCTCCCGTCCAAATGCCTTCCTTGAAGCCTTCCCATGCCTCCTGCATTGTGTAACCACGCTCCTAGTTACGTGTAATGCGGCGCTCTCTCACACCGCTGCTTATTGAATTCTTGAATTTTCGGCTTGCACTACCGGCTTCTTCCGTTCTTCACCACACGTTGGTGCAGGGAAAACGTTTGTCCACCTTGGAACTACAACCCAAAACCCAAGATTTCACCCGTCTGAGAAGGATAACATAGCGACCCTCTCCATCTGGGCTGTTATATGTTTCTTTTTTTATATCATAAGGGCGTTTTTTACAAACCCGCAGGAAATGCGAGCGCGAACAACTACCGTTCACCGATTTGTATGTTATTTTTCCTTGCCTTTGTACGACGTTCGCTCTAGCTGTTATGCCAGCTTTAGCAGGGTAAAGTGTCCCAAAGACCCTACAGAAACTGCAGGGCGGCCACGGGATCCCCCGTGGCCGCCTTGTGGCGTAGCTAGTTTTTAGCTTTGATTACCGTTTGGCATTAGGCGGCTGCGGAGGCCTTGTCGGTCGTTGCCTTGCCGTTGCTCTGCTGGCCCTCAAAATGCTTGTAGCACCAGCTGGTGACCAGCGGGGTCAAAATAGCCGTAACGATTGCGCAGGCAGCAACCTGTGCCGTGGCCGTCGCGAGCACCGCGCCGCCGTACATGGCCTCGTTGACGCTTGCCATGGCAGCGGGCGTGGCCACATTGGCTCCGGCGCAGCTCGAAATGGCCGCACCTGCGACACCCGTACCGCCCGTGAGCTTATCGACCGCGATAACGGGAATTGCAAAGACCACCGAGCAGATCACGCCGAGCAGAATACCGGGGAGACCGCCATTAATGAGCTGGCCAAAGGTCATGGTCGAGCCCATGGCAAAGAAGACGAGCACGATGATGGCGGAAAGTGCCGGTGCCATCATCTTCTTAAAGCTGGGGAACAGGTTACCCAGAATAATGCCGACGACGATCGGCAGGATGGCGCCCACGAGCGACCAGCCGATCGGAGCCTGACCGGCAGCGCCGAGCACGATCATCGTGACCGGAGGGCCGACAACCAGCGTGGTGATGGCGACGGCGCCACGCTCGGCCTCATTGCCCATGGTGCCCATCAGACCAGCGTACATAGCGTTGTTGGCGCCGGTGCAAGCCGCCAGCATCACCATGGCAGAGATGCCAAACAGGTTGTCGTTGAACACATAAAGGATGAGCAGCGACACGGCAACGACCACGATCTGCTTGACGGCGATGATGATGGCGCCGCGTGCAGCGGCGGCAGGAGCACTCTTAAACGAAATCGTCGTACCGACGATGAGCAAAAAAGCGCCCACGAGCGGGCCTGCGCCCTGCTGGGTCATACCAAGCGTAAAGCTGCCGAGCGTTTTGAACAGGTCGGGGAATAGCGTGTTGAGCAGGCAGCCCAGCAAAAGCGGCACCAAAATATTGGCACCCGGGATGGAGGACATCTTAAAGAACGGCTCCTTTGCCGCCGGCGCCTCCACCGCAGTCGATTCACTCATATATATCTCCTTTGGATGCATGCGAATCGTAGCCGCACGCGCCTATATCAGAAAGAAGGCGACGGTCCCGAGTCGCAGGAGCCGTCGCCGAATAATCGTCGTGGGGTATTACCCGTCCAGGACGATGCCGCCGTCGCAGTCGCCGATCTCGCCGTTCACGAAGCTGGCGAGGTCGGAAGCGAAGAACAGCACCATCTGCGCAGGCTCGCTGGCCTGGGCAGCGCGACCCAGAGGAATACCGTTGATGATGCGCTGAGAGTTCTCGTCAGAGAGAATCGAGGTCATATCGGTCAACGTGAGCGACGGGCACACGGCGTTGCAGCGAACGCCAAACTTGCCGCCCTCCTTGGCGACCGCCTTGGTAAGGCCGTTGACACCGGCCTTGGAGCTCGCGTAGGCAGCGGTGCCAAGCAGGCCGCCGCCGATCTTGCCAGCAACGGAGCTCACGTTGACGATAGTGCCGGCATGCGCCGCCTTAAAGTGCGGGTACACGGCGTTCATCATAGTGAAGGTACCGTTGAGGTTGATATCGATAGTGCGGCGCCACTCGGTGTCATCGATCTCGTCGAACTTCTTGGTGCTGATGACGCCAGCGCAGTTAATCAAGATGTTGGTTTGCGGCAGGTCCGTAAAAATCTGCTCGACGGTCTCGCGCGCCTTGGGCGCATCGGCGACATCGAGCTGATAGAACTTGTTGCCCTCGCCAAGCTCGGCCACTGCGGCCTCGCCCTTAGCAGCGTTCCTTGCGATGAGCGCGACATGTCCGCCGCCCGCGACGATGCCCTTGGCGATCTCGAGGCCAATGCCCTGAGTGCCGCCCGTGACAATCGCGGTCTTGCCCGTGAAGTCAAATGCCATGACTCCATCCCCCTTTATGTAAGGTGTCTCCTTGCGGGAAGTTGGAGCATCGCACGTGGCGATTATATGAGTCCCAGTCGTCATGGTGGTGACAACCCCTCGCCTAACCGCGGGCATAATAGTTCTTTAAAACGCTTCAGCAATTGAATTATTTTAAGTCTTAATGAGCTCTTAATATTGCCCACTGTATGAGGCCCGCGTATGGGGGTACCATCTTTCACCGAAAATAGTTTCTAGTGTTAGGGGTTTTCGGTGGAAGATACCGATTTCCGTGAACTTGGGCGCCAGCTCCTTACCGAGTTCGGCAGCATGCATCAGCGCATTTCGCGCTTTGCGGACAAAGCCCTCGGCGGCGAGATGGCCGTCATGCGCGCCCTCATACTCGCCGGCGGTTCGCTCACGCCGAGCGAACTCGCTGATCGCGCCTGGGTCTCGAGTGCCCGCATCGCCAATATCCTACGCGCTCTCGAAGCCAAGGGCTGGGTCGAGCGCGAGCACTCAAAGACCGACCGTCGTCGCGTGCACGTCACGGTGACCGACAAAGGATTCCAGGATCTCGAAATCAAACGTCGGGAATTCGAGAACCGCACTGCGGCTTTCCTCGAGCAGCTCGGCGAAACAGATACCCAAGAGATGGTGCGCCTTCTTAGACGTGCCAACGAAATTATCGACCGCAATCAAGAAAGGAGAGATGCCGAGTGAGGATTCTCAAGCTCTTTAAAAAACATATCCTGGCACTGTTCGCAGCTATCGTACTTATCGTAATCAGCTGCAACGCCGATCTGGCACTGCCTACCTATATGAGCGACATCGTCGACGTGGGTGTGCAGCAAGGCGGCATCGCGTCGCCCGTACCCGACACCATCCGCGCCGAATCGCTCGACGACCTCGAACTCTTTATGAGCGCCAAGGACGCCAAGACGGTAGAAGCTGCGTTTGGCAAGGCAGACAAAAACGGGATTCGCACGTACAAGGGAACCGAGGATGAGCGCGCCGACGGCAGCAAGCTCGCCGATATCATGAGTCTGCCCGAGACCGTCGTCCTTTCGCTCAACCAGGGTATTGACGCCAACTCCATGGGTGACATGATGGGCACGTCCGGTGAGAAAGACAACAGCGGCGCCCAGGCCATACCCACGCCCGAGCAGATGGCGGCGATGACGCCCGAGCAACTCGCCGAGATGCAGCAGAAGGCCGCAGCCGCGCAGAGCATGCAAAAACAGATTGATGCCGACGGCGGTAAGATCACCATGAAGAGCCTACGCTTGGGTGTCGAGGGCGGTCTGGTAGACCAAATCAAGCTCGTCGAGGGCGCCAACCAAATGGCGGACAAAATGGGCTCCATGTCGGGCTCCATCGTGACCCAGCGCGCCGTGAGCTATGTACAGGACGAGTACAAGGCACAGGGCATCGACCCCGCCGACGTGCAGAACGCCTACCTCAGCCGCATGGCGACCACGATGTTTGGGCTGTGCCTGGTGTCGCTCGTCGCCACCATCCTGACCGGTGCCGTGGCTTCGCGCACCGCCTGCTCCATCGCCCGCGACCTGCGCCGCGAGACCTTCAACAAGGTTATGCACTTCTCGCCGGCCGAGGTGGGCAAGTTTAGCCAGGCCTCGCTCATTACCCGCTGCACCAACGACATTCAGCAGATCCAGATGGCTGCAACCCTGTTTATCCGCATGTGTCTGATGGCCCCCGTCATGGGCATCGTCGCCGTCATGCGCGTCCTGGCTAACCATACCGGCCTGGAGTGGACCATCGCCGTTGCCATCATCGCGGTCTCGGTCGTCGTCGGCGTGCTCATGGGCCTCACCATGCCCAAGTTCAAAAAGATGCAAAGCTTTGTTGACCGCGTGAACCTTACCGCCCGCGAGCTGCTCGACGGCCTTATGCCCATCCGCTCGTTCAACCGCGAGGAACATGAGCTCGAACGTTTTGACAAGGCGTCGCTCGACCTGATGACCACGCAGCTCTACACCAACCGAGCCATGAGCTTTATGATGCCGCTCATGATGCTCGTCATGAACTGCATCACCGTGCTTATCGTCTGGTTTGGCGCGCAGGGCGTGTCCGACGGCGTGATGCAGGTCGGCAACATGATGGCGTTTATCTCCTACACCATGCAGATCGTCATGGCGTTTATGATCCTCACCATGGTGTCGGTCATTCTGCCCCGTGCCGAGGTCGCAGCCGAGCGCGTGGAAGAGGTCATCACCTGCCCCACGAGCATCAACGACCCTGTCTCGCCCAAACTGCCCGCGGCCAGCGCGCCGCGCGGTGAGCTCACCTTCCGCGACGTGAGCTTCCAGTATCCCGATGCCCGTGCCGACGTCATCAGCGGCGTGAACTTCACCACGCATGCCGGTCAGATGCTCGGCATCATTGGCTCCACGGGCTCGGGCAAGTCCACGCTCGTGCAGTTGATTCCGCGCCTGTACGACGTCACGGGCGGCAGCATTTCGCTCGACGGCATCGACGTGCGCGACATGACCCTTTCCGAACTGCGCCGCCGCATTGGTTACATCCCGCAGCAGGGTCGCCTGTTCTCGGGCACTGTCGAGAGCAACCTCAAGTTTGCCGGCGACATGGTAAGCGACGATGACATGCACCAGGCCGCGCGCATCGCCCAGGCCGAGGACTTTATCGCCGAGCGCGAGGGCGGTTACGACTCCCCCATCAGCCAGGGTGGCTCCAATGTTTCGGGCGGTCAGCGCCAGCGTCTGGCCATCGCCCGCGCCCTGGCCAAAAAGCCCGAGGTCGTGGTGTTCGACGACTCGTTTAGCGCGCTTGACTACAAGACCGACGCGCGCCTGCGCGAAGAGCTGGCCAAAAACGTCACCGACGCCGCGCTCGTGGTCGTGGCACAGCGCATCGCGACCATCATGCACGCCGACCAGATCATCGTACTCGACGACGGTCACGTAGTGGGCACCGGCACGCACGAGGAGCTACTGCGCAGTTGCCCGGCGTACCTGGAAATCGCACAGTCGCAGCTTTCCGCCGAGGAGCTGGGGCTTACCCAAGAAGAAATTGCAGCCGTTATGGAAGGAGGCGAGCGCTAATGGCAGACGAGACCAAGACTCAGATTCCCAAGCCCACCCGCCAGCGTGGTCCCATGGGCCGCATGGGTGGCATGCGTCGTGGCGAAAAGGCCAAGGACTTTAAGGGCACCATGAGGCAGCTGCTCGGCTATATCGGCCAGCACAAGATTGCCGTGTTTGCCGCCGTCGCCTTTGCCGTGTGCTCGGTCATCTTTAACATTGTGGGACCCAAGGTGCTCGGCCAGGTTACGACCAAGCTGTTCGAAGGCCTGGTCGCCAAGGTCAACGGCACCGGCGACGTTGACTTTGACTGGATCGCCAAGACGCTCGGCTTTTTGCTCTGCCTGTATCTGGCGAGCTCTGTCTGCAGCCTGGTCCAGGGCTGGCTCATGACCGGCGTCACGCAAAAGATCTGCTACCGCATGCGCAAGGAAATCGCCGCCAAGATTGCCGTCGTGCCGATGAGTTACTTCAACGGCCACAGCAAGGGAGACGTACTCAGCCGCATCACCAACGACGTCGATACGCTGGGTCAGTCGCTCAACCAGAGCGTGACGCAGCTCATCACGTCGGTGACGCAGATTATCGGCGTGCTCGTCATGATGCTTTCGATCAGCCTGCCGCTTACCGGCGTCACCGTGCTCACGCTGCCGGCCGCCGCGATTATCTTGACCGTAATGATTCACTTCTCGCAGCCGTACTTCCGCGAGCAACAGCAGGTTCTGGGCGCCGTCAACGGCATTATCGAGGAAGACTTTGCCGGCCAGAACGTCATTCAGGTGTTCGACCGCGCCGAGGCCTCGATCGAAGAGTTCGACCGTCAAAACGACCGCCTCTTTATTAGTGGCTGGCGCTCGCAGTTCCTGTCGGGCCTGATGATGCCGCTTATGAGCTTGGTGGGCAACATGGGCTACGTGGGCGTCGTCGTGGTGGGCGCGCAGCTCGCGCTGACCGGCAATGCCACGCCCGGCGACATCCAGAGCTTTATCCAGTACGTGCGCAACTTTACGCAGCCGGTGCAGCAGCTGGGCAACGTGAGCAACACGATGCAGTCGATGGCCGCCGCCACCGAGCGTGTGTTTGAGTTCCTGGCCGCGCCCGAGGAGGAGCAGAAGGCCGACGCGCAGATTCCCGAGAAGCGCCCCGGCCACGTGGAGTTCGACCATGTCAAGTTTGGCTACACGCCCGACAAGACCATCATCCACGACTTTAGCTGCGAGGCGCAGCCCGGCCAAACCATTGCCATCGTCGGCCCCACCGGCGCCGGCAAGACCACGCTCATTAAGCTGCTGCAGCGCTTTTACGACGTGGACGGCGGTTCGCTGCGCGTCGAGGGCGTCGATGTGCGCGACTGGGATCGTGCGGCGCTTCGCGGCGAGTTTGCCATGGTGCTGCAGGATACCTGGCTGTTCAACGGCACCATCCGCGAGAACATCCGCTATGGACGTCCTGATGCGAGCGATGCCGAGGTCGAGGCCGCTGCACGCGCCGCACGCTGCGATCACTTTATCCATACGCTCGCCGGCGGCTACGACTTTATGATCAACGAGGAAGGCACCAACCTCTCGCAGGGTCAGCGCCAGCTCGTGACCATCGCCCGTGCCATTTTGGCCGACCGCCCGGCGCTGATTCTGGACGAGGCGACCTCCAACGTCGATACCCGTACCGAGGAGCTTATTCAGCGCGCCATGGATGCACTGATGCAGGGCCGTACCAGTTTTGTCATCGCACACCGCCTGTCCACGATCCGAAACGCCGACGTAATCCTGGTAATCCGCGACGGCGACATCGTCGAGAAGGGCACGCACGACGAGCTGCTCGCCCAGGGTGGCTTCTACGCCGACCTGTACAACTCGCAGTTCGACGAGGCGGCGTAAAAACCGGCGACAAACAACCGCAATGCCAAGAAAACGGGAGCGCAGGACAACCTGCGCCCCCGTTTTCTTGTTCTGCGACCCTCAAACCGCCTCCCCTGGGACCTGATTGACAGCCCCTTCGAGGCCCCGTGGGCAAAAAATGGCAAATATGAGTACTGTTACCTTTTTAGTAACAGCCAAAACAGCCCCAAATGCCGTTTTCACAGCTTACACGCGCCCCTAAATTGATCAAACAGCCCTATAGCGAACTTATATGTGTTTGCATTAATGAACATATTTTGCTGTTATATCTATTATTTTGCGAAGACAATATGATACTAAGATAGCAACCGTACTCATATTTGGCATTTTTTGCCCACAGGGTATTTCCTGGGGAACCGACAACAGCCTTAGGGTCCCGCGCGGCGCCGCTCCCTCCCGGCATCCGCCGACGTTTCCACAGATAAAACCTGCCAAAATAAACCTGTCTCTTTTTGGTAGGTTTCGGGGTGACAAGGGCTTGCACTTTAGCGTGCGACAGCGGATAATGCCGAGCATTCGACAACACGCTTATTGCTCTTTCTATAGATTGAGGAGACCCCTATGGCCATGGAATTCAAACGCAGGCTGCCGATCCCCATGGAGATCCGCGAGGAAATGCCGCTTTCTGCCGAGCTTACCGCCAAAAAGCAGGCATTTGACGCCGAGGTCGCCAAAGTCTTTACCGGCGAGGACGCACGTAAGGTGCTCATCATCGGCCCGTGCTCTGCCGACCGCGAGGATTCGGTGCTCGAGTACATGAACCGACTGGCCAAGACCGCCGAAGAGGTCAAGGACAAGCTCATCGTCATTCCGCGCGTCTACACCAATAAGCCGCGCACCAAGGGCACCGGCTACAAGGGTCTTCTGCACAACCCCAACCCCGAGGCTCCCGACGACCTGCTCGAGGGCGTCAAGGCCATCCGCCACATGCACCTGCGCGTCATCGAGGAGACCGGCTTCTTTACCGCCGATGAGATGCTCTACCCGTCCAACTACCAATACCTCGTCGACCTGCTGAGCTATGTTGCCGTGGGTGCACGCTCGGTCGAGAACCAGGAGCATCGCCTGGTGTCGAGCGGCATTTCGGTACCCGTCGGCATGAAGAATCCCACTGCCGGCTCTACCACCGTTATGCTCAACTCCATTTACGCCGCGCAGGCGCACCAGAGCTTCATCTTCCGCAACTGGGAGGTCGAGTGCGACGGCAATCCGCTCGCGCACGCCGTTATGCGTGGCTACATCGGTCTCGATGGGCGCACCTACCCCAACTACCACTACGAACACCTGGAACGTCTGGCCGAGCGCTATACCGAGCATGCCGGCTATGCCAATCCGGCAGCGGTCATCGACTGCAACCACGACAACTCGGGCAAGCGTCCGCTGGAGCAGTATCGCATTTGCAAGGAGGTGCTCGACAGCTGCCGCCGTAACGAGTCCATCTCCAAGCTGGTCAAGGGCTTTATGATCGAGTCTTACCTGGAGGACGGCAACCAACCGGTCGACGGCGGCGTCTTTGGCAAGTCGATCACCGATCCGTGCCTGGGCTGGGAAAAGACCGACCACCTCATCCACGAGATCGCGGAACGTATTTAGTTACGCGGTTTTACCAAACCGCGTAACGGCTCGACGCTGCAAACCCGCCAGGGCGGCAATCTGCCTTTCAACTTCGGCGGCATGATCAAAAGATCAATGCCGCCTCGTTTCAAGGCACCTTGCTCGCTCTGGCGGGTTTTCGCTGACGTTTTTTCGACCTGCATTGTTGCCAAGGTTGGCACCAATGACTAATGCGGTAACTAGCTACGTCGGTCCGCTTGACCGGCTAGGTTTCTGAGGTGCGGCAGATTCCCGCGAAAGAGGAGGGCATAGACCTTAAGGGTCATGCCCGACGATTGAAGGGCAAGGTGCCGTGCCTCGGGAAGACAGACAGTTACGCCGAGGGCTCCTGCTGCGTAATGCAGTGGATATTTCCGCCACCGAAGACGACCTGCTCGGACTGAACGCCGACGCACTTGTAGACGCCCTCGCCCCAGACCTCGTCGTAGATCTTCTGGAGTGTGTCAACGGCAAGCTGATCGTTCTCGTCGCCGTACTGCGGGACGATAACGCCGTGGTTGGTGACCAGGTAGTTCATGTAGGAGGCAATCAGCGGCTCGTCGGCAACGCGCGGCTCGGCGTTCTCGTCGGCGTCGATGGTGTCGCAGGAAGCCTGGTCCATGAACAGCGGGTTCACAGGCATACAGAGCTTGTAGACCTTCATCTTGCGGCCCTTGGCGTCAACGGCGTTGGAGAGAGTCTCGTAGACAGCGTGGCACTGCTCGTAGAACGGATACTCGGGATCGTCGGTCCAGATGCAAGCCATGACGCCCGGAGCGATGAACGTAGCGACATCATCGATGTGGCCGTTGGTCTCCTCGGGGTCGATGCCCTCCTTAACCCAGATGACCTTCTCGACACCCAGGTAATCCTTGAGGTGCTCGTCCATATAGGCGCGAAGTTCCTCACTCCAAGGCTCAAACTTCTTGTGGAACTTGGGCCAGATGGACTCGGGATCCCCTTCCTCCTCCAGAACCGCAGAGCAGGTGCGGCCCGGGGAAAGCAAGCACTGGTCGGTCACGACCACGGTGCCTTCGCCGTCGACGGTAATGGAACCGCCCTCGAGGATCATGTCATCGGGACGATAGCGACGGCAGCCGGAAAGCTCAGCCATCTTAAGGGCAATCTGCTCGTCCTTGTCCCACGGGAAATAGAGGCCGTCGACGAGGCCGCCGTAGGCGTTGAAGTGCCAGTGGTTGGCGCGCTTATCGCCCTTGCCATTGATAACAAAAGTGGCAGCGGTGTCGCGGAACCAAGCATCGTCGGTGGTCATCTCGATAACGGTAACGTTCTCGTCTTCCTCAAAGGCGGCCTTGCAGTTGGCGTAGTCGGCCTGGTTGGCGCACATGGTGACCGGGGTGAACTCGGCAATAGCGCGAGCGATGGCGGCATACTGCTTCTGGGCCGGCTTGGCACCATGGGCCCAAGTGTCGGTGCGATGGGGCCAACCCATCCACACGCGATCCTGCGGGGCGAATTCAGCAGGCATAAAAAAGCCATCGGCCTTAGGGGTGGACTCGGACTCGGTGATCGTACGCATAAGATTTCCTCCAAATCGAACGATCGCTTGCTGCGGGCGGGTTACCCTCAGCCTAAAACCAAGAGATGGTAGGCGCCCGTTCCCTGGCAAAGGTCGGGGCGCCTGGCACCGGTTTTCACGGATGTCGCACCGGCAAGCGACGACGCAACCCGGTGCGCGGAGACAAAACGCACGAAGGATACGGAAGAGAGATTGGGGCGGGCGGTGGTTACCGGAGCAATAGCTCACACCCACCTCAGAGAAAGGTTAGCAAACCTGTTGCTTGGGCACGCCTCCGAAGAGGCTAGAGCGTCCCGAGTCGGGAGCGACAAGCCCGACGAAGCGTACGTTGGTACGCGAGGAAGGTTGGAGCCCCGAATCCGGGTGCTCTAGTCCTCCTCGGACTCCTCAGCGAGACGCTGAGCAGCCAGCTCGGGGGTGAGACCCTTGTACTCGGTCTCGCGACCCTTAGCACTGACGACGCGGACAACCTCGCCAATAAGCAAAAGCACGATGAAGATAACGATCATCGGGACCTTATCGCCAATCTCATCGACAGAGAACGGAATCAGCGTTGCAACGATAGCCAGAATCAGCTCGATGCAGGGAATAGCCAGCATGACCTTCATCATGGCACCCTTAAACGGGAACGTGAAGATGCGCTCGCGGTTCGGGTCGTTCTTGCGAAGGTTGAGGAACGCCGGGAACATCGGGATATAAGTGAGCAGCAGAAAGACGACGGAGGTGCCGAAGAGCATCCAGAAAACACCGTTGGAGATGGCGTCAATGGGAACCAGCTGCAGGCACAGCACCAGGGAGGCAACGATGGCGTTGACCAGGTTGGCGCCGTTGGGCATATCGTCATCCGAGATCATCGAGGCAAAGGCCTTGGGCATGTTGCCGTGCTCGGCAGCGTAGCGAGCAACGGAGTTGACACCAAAGGACCAAGCAGCCATGTTGGCAAACAGGGTGATCAGGAAGGCGATGCAGATGATCTTAAAGATCATGGAGTCGCCCACCATGGTCTGGACAGCGTAGATCATGCCGTAGTCGGGATCGATGGAATCGGCCGGCACAGCAGCGCCGATGCCAAAACCAGCGAACAGGTAGATCACGGCGATAGACAGGCCGCCAACGATGATAGCCTTGGGGATATCGCGAGCGGGATCGGCCATATCGTCGGTCATGGTGCAGATGACCTCGAAGCCCATGAAGTTAAAGATGATGATCGACAGGTAGCCGAGCGCGTTGGTGTTGGTGAGCTCGGGCAGGAAGGTGGTAGCGGACATGTCGTTCGCAAAACCGTTCTCCATGGCATACCAAATACCCAAAGCGCCGACGATAACGGCAACGGCAACCTTGATGATGGCGCCGCCGTTCAGGACCCACTCGGAGTCGGCCGCCTTGGAGCGACCCATGAGGTAGACGATCCACACAAAGGCAAGATCGATACCCAACTTGGCGATCAGATTGAACTCGACGCCAAAGACCATGCCCAGAATGTCGGGGAACATGGTAGCCAGCGAGGCGATCCACAGCGGGTAGTTAACCCAGTAGTAGTACGAGATGCGGGCGCCCCACTTGTCGCCCAGGCCATCACGTACCCAGTCGTAAATGCCGCCCTCGTCGTCATAGGTGGTGCCGAGCTCGGCAACGACCATGCCATAAGGGAGCAGGAAGGTCAGGATCAGGAAGATCCACCAGAAGAACTGCTGGTTGCCAATGGCAGCAGCGGGAGCGGCGGCCTCGCAAACGAAGACGACGCAGATGATGGTCGAAATGACCGTCAAGAAGGAAAGCTTCTTCTTTCCGTCGCTCATGATGAGCTCCTTCGCTCAGTCTTGGACAAATCGAGACCCTTAAGATATTAAGACAATTGCCAAGCCTCGGTGAGCGGGCGACAGGAGACGAGCATCCGCCGCCCGCAAACGCGCTTTTAGAAGCCTTGAGGCTTAGAGCTGCTCGAGAGCCTCGAGAGCGGCGCTCTCGCTTGCCGCCTACGCCTCGTCTCGCCGACAGTTCTTTATCTATGGCAGCGGCGTTTTTATTTGCTATGCCTTCGAGATGACCGAGATTTTCTTTTTTGAATACACGCTGCAAAAACTAGAGCTTTCCAGCTAGCGACTATTACTCAATCATCATGCCCGTGATGCGGACCCCTGTGGCGACCGCTTCGCAGGCTTTTATTTGGGCCATTGCCAGGGACTTGCTCGACAAACATTCTAAAAAGCAATTCGTTATCCCCGTCGTAACGTTTTTGCTGTGCGAGTCGCTGACTATCGTCGCTGTCCCCTACGGCCCCATGCATCAGTGGCTCTACTACGCAATGCGCCAGGTGTTCCTTATCTTTGTGGGGCTGTACATCTTTTGGACGGCTCATAAAAGTACAAAGGTCGAGTTGAAGGCACGCGTTAACAACCAACGAAAGCACCTGATTATCGGCGCCGTCCTGGTCGGGTGCATCGTTGCCGAGGACTTCTACAGCATCCTGGTCGTCCCCATGAGCCTGGCGCCCTCTTGGCTGCAGCTATACCTGTCCGAGCGCAACTTTAGCGAGAACGTCTTTGCGTGCTACTTTGCGATTCTGCTCATCGCCTACACCTATCACGTGCTTTCGATTCGCATGCAGGAGGCGTCCGAAGAAAAGAACGCCAGCGATCTTGATCGACACATCGAAGGGCAAATGCCCTCTTATCGCAACGCCTACAAGCTCTCCAACCGCGAAGCCGAGGTTTTGCGTCTGGTAGTGCGGGGCAAGTCGAACCAAGAATTCCTTGCCGTGGGCACCGTCAAGACCCACATCCACAACATCCTGGTCAAAACCGAACAGCAAAATCGCACGACGTTAATCCTCCACTTTTGGAAGCGCTAACCTGCCAAAAAGGGACAGGTTTATTTTGGTATGTTTTATCTGGGCAAACGCCAGCCGCCACGAGAGAGCTGTTTTTCCCTCGTGGCGGTCTTCTAGCAGAAAAACCAAGTGAGTAGGCTTTTTGCAGGAGGCCAAGCACGCCCCAAAACGCCACAGCTCTGACCTGCGGTTTTATCGATCATTTGTCGCGATGTGCTCGGCAAGTTCAAAAAAATCTACTCACTTGCATCCGAAACGCACCAGATAGGCAAAATAACCGCCGCGAGAGGGCCCCAGTCCCTTCGCGGCGGTCATATGCCTCTGATTTTGCGACGATTTTGCCCGTTTGTTATTCGCTATAGCGGGTGGCGATGGCAGCTTGCACCATGCCGGCGCTCATGAGGTAGGTCACCAGGAAGTATCCGCCATAGGCTGCCAGGAAGATTGCACAGGTGAGGCCCACGGTGCCGCCGATGCTCATATTTCCGAATATGCTCACCAGCTCGATGATCACCTTAAGTGCCACAAAGGAGTGCGCCAGGCCCACTGCCAGCGGGAACAGGAAGAATACCGCTTGCTGCGCCATCACCGAATGGCGAATCTGGCGGTCGTCACAGCCAATCTGCGCCAGCACACGATAGCTGCGACTGCCGTCGGCCACGTTGGAGAGTTGCTGGATCGACAGAATCGCCGCGCATGCAACGACCAATACAAAGCCGATGTAAATGGCTAGGTAACTAATAATACCGTTCATTTGCGCTGCTTGCGTGTACATCTCGGAGCGTGTGATAAAGATTCCCCACGACCCCGGCTCTTTGCCGTCAACGAGCAGATTGTCGAGCAGAGTGTATTTAATGCTCTCGTCTGCCTCGGTCGTATCCATCCCCTGTTTGTAGTTAACGAGCAGGCTACTGGAATACGGCTGCAGATTAAGCTGGGACAACAGCTCGTCGGCAACGACGACGGTACCCGGATTACTGCCCATCGCCGAGTTGGCGATGGCCGCCGTATCTTCGTCCGACTTATCGGTTGCGGGCTTGAGCGTATGCCCGCCCAAGGTAAGGGCATGGCCGCCAGCCATATACTTGGTGTACAGGTCGACCAGCTCGCCGCCCATATCACATGTGAGCAGATACTGGTCGTGACCGATGTGCACCGGCTCCTCGCCCATCATCTGACGCAGTTTGTTGTACTGGCTCGCCGGCGTCACAAACAGACCCATCGTATCGGCATTGCTACCCCCGAACGCCTTGGGAAGCTTTTCGCCCATGATCTTGCACATCTCACTTGGGGTCACCGAAGGATTCGAGCCGCCAAATGGGTAACTCAGATACGAATCGATCTGCACATGCTCACCGGCAACATCGGCGATATCGACCTTCTTGCCGGTCTCGTCGTTGTTGTCCGCCGACTTGCTCTTGCCGTGCCATGCAGGGTACAAATCGACCGTTGTATCGGCCAACACCATGCGATCGGCCTCAGACGAATTGACATACCCTTTGTACTCTTTGTAGTAGTCGAGCGTATCGGGCGTGTAATAGACATACGTCTGAGACACGTCTACAGGGTTATAGCGCTCCAGGTTTTCGTTCATCACGTTGGCAATCGACATACCGCACGTCACCGAGGTGATGGCCAAAAACAGGAGCATCGCGATGACGCCCATCGAAAAGCACACCGTGTTGACCTTGGCCGCAAGCTGGCGCACGGTAAACATGTTGAGGCCGCGCCAATACACGCCGCGCAGGCTCTGCAGCAGCTTGATGAGCATGCCCGAGAGTCCCCAGAACAGGGCAAAGGTGCCAACTGTAACCATGGCGGTCGTAATACCAAACTGGTTCATGGCCTCTTGCAGCTTGCTGTCCGTCGCGGTTAGCGGGAACCCATCACGTAGCAGACGGTAATAGGCCACGCCCACCAGCACCGCGCCCACGACAAAGATGGCGATCGCGATCCAGGGGTTGCGTGTCTTGATGCTCTCGTTGCGACGCTCGGCACCCATAAGCTCGATGAGTTTGGTACGACGCACGGCGCGAAGGTTCAGCAGTAGCGTGAGCACAAACATTACGAGCATGCAGACAAGGGTCAGATTGAACGCATGCATCGAGAAAAAGAAGTGGAAATTGGCGATCTGTGTCTTAAAGAGCGAGGCCGTAAAGAACGTCATGAGCTGGGAGAGTCCCACACCCAGCACAATGCCGGCGACAAAGGCCACCACCGAGACAATCACCGTCTCGAGCGCCATGATTGTGGCGACGCGCCCGCGCCCCATGCCGAGCACCTGGTACAGGCCAAACTCCTTTTTGCGGCGTTTCATGATGAAGTTATTGGCATACACCATCAAAAAGGCCATGACACCGGCCAAAAAGTACGTCAGCTTGCCGAGCATGCTGCCCATAACCTGCGCCAAGCCCTTTTCATCGATGCCGGCGATGTCGACCTGCATCGAGATGGTGTTAAAGGCATAGAAGACCGTAACGCCCAAGGTGAGCGTCAAAAGGTAGACGAGGTAGTCGCGGCCGGCGCGGCGGACGTTGCCCCAAGCGAGTTTACAGAGCATCGGGGCCCTCACCGCCCATCATGGCAACGACCTCCATAATGCGGTCGAAGAACTCTCGGCGGTCGATGTCGCCGCGGCGCAGCTCGGTGAAGATCTTGCCGTCGCGAATAAACAGCACACGGCTCGTGTAGCTGGCGGCAAAGCTGTCGTGCGTGACCATGAGCACGGTGGCGCGTAGGCGGCGGTTAAGGGCCTCCAGGCTCTCGAGCAGCAGGCGAGCGCTCTTGGAATCGAGGGCGCCGGTGGGCTCGTCGGCCATGATCATGGTGGGGTCGGTGACGAGCGCGCGAGCTGCGGCAACGCGCTGCTGCTGACCGCCGGACATCTGGTAGGGATACTTGTCGAGCACCTGACTGATGGAGAGGCGCGCTGCCACGTCCTGCACGCGGGTCGAGATCTCTGCCGAGTTTGTGCGGGCGATGGTGAGCGGCAGGGCGATGTTCTCGCGCGCCGTGAGCGTATCGAGCAGGTTGGAATCCTGGAAGATAAAGCCGAGCTCCTCGCGGCGGAACTACGAAAGCTTAGCCTGCTTCATGCGTGTTACGTCCTGCCCGTTGATGCGGATGGTGCCGCTCGTGGCGCTATCGATGGTCGAGACGCAGTTGAGCAACGTCGACTTGCCCGAGCCCGAGGCGCCCATGATGCCAACGAATTCGGCGCGGTTGACGGTAAAGCTGACGTCGTTGAGCGCGCGGGTCACGTTGCCCAGCGCTCCATATACCTTTTCGAGATGCGCGACCTCCAGTACCGGGGTCGCCATGTGCGTGGTTTGCATACCGAGTCCTTTCTTGCAATTAGTCTACGGCATCTATAGTCGCAAGAAGACGAGTCGGCTACCATCGATATGGCTTACGCTTGCCTTACCGTTGTGTAAGGTACGGGTAGCTAGCCTGTCACGTGTTGATGTTGAGAGAGGACTCCTGTTGAAGACTGTTCATGTTGCCGCTGGGATCATTCGCAAGGAAGGATCCGACGAGCTACTGGCCGTGCAGCGCGGCTATGGCGACATGCAGGGACTTTGGGAGTTCCCAGGTGGCAAGCTCATGCGCGGCGAGACGCCCGAGGACGCCGTGCGCCGCGAGCTCATGGAAGAGCTGCAGGTGAAGGTCAACAACCTGCGCGATTTCTACACCGTTGAGTATGACTACCCCGATTTTCATCTCTCCATGGAGTGCTACTACTGCTCGCTGGCTAAAGAGTCTGGCGAGCCCCAGAAACATGACCGCCAGCTTGATATCCGTTGGATTCCGCGCACCTCGCTTGCCACGGTGGAATGGATGCCCGCCGATAAGGGGCTTATCGATGCTCTGATTGAGCTGAAGGAAGATCGGCTTGAGGCCAACGGCACTGCCAACGACGCCGAGGCCACCACGACCGACGAGCCCGCCACCAAACCCAAGCGCGCACCGAAGCGCCGCAGCAAAAAGCGTCCCAAGCCTGGCCTGCTGGACGGCATCGACACCTCGGACCTTTCCGCCGACGAACGTGAACTCGTGCGCCGTCGCGCCGCTATAAAAAAGTCCATGAAGGGTAACAAGCGCGCCAACACCAAGCCCGAGCTGCTCGTACGCCAGCGCCTGCGCGCCGCAGGCCTTACGGGATACCGTCTGGAATGGAAGGTGCCCGGAAAGCCCGACATCGCCTTCCCCGGGCGCAAGATCGCCATCTTCGTCAACGGCTGCTTTTGGCACCGCTGCCCCAAGTGCAACCCCAGCCAGCCCAAGCGCAACGTTGAGTTTTGGGAGGCAAAGTTCCGTCGCAACGTCGAGCGCGACCGCGCTGCCGTGGCAGCACTCACTCAAATGGGCTGGACGCCCATAACCATCTGGGAATGCGAACTCAAAAAGGACCGCATCGACGCCACGATGGAAAAGGTCATCGAACAAGTGCGTGCCGCTGCACCGCAGCGCTAGGAACGAGCCGTCCACACGCCCCACACAGGCGAGCCACATCCGCGCCACAAACCTTAGAAAGCCCTTAAGCTCAAAACCTTTCAAGAGTGTTACTCAATAGCCTTGACCTGCGGTTTCATCGTAACACCAAACCAGGTTAAGCCTTTCTTTAGCGCTTCTTTGCAGCAACCGCGGCATAATACTGCCAGCGCAAGGGACCTAGCAGCACACCCCGTGCGCAATCTTTTGGTGGACATCGAGGAGGCCGCATAAGCATGCATTCTTCCAACGACGCAGCACAGCAGCCATCCCTAAATCATGCAGACCTTTTCTCCTTCCCCCCGACACAGAGAGACGGCCTCCTCGACTCCCCCACCACAAAAGCCAAACGCTCAACCGACCAGAGCCTCAACTTGCGAGCATCGTTCGAAAAGCTCCAAGCATCCCTAAACAAGTCATTCCCCAACCAAGCCCGGGCATACTAACCCCTCATCAACAAAGAAGCCCTGACGCCCCACCCCTTCCCGCCCAACGCCACAAGGGCGATTGAGCAGAACGGCTTGGGCGGGTCCCCGTACTTAGTTTCCAAAACGTCCTCGCGCATGAAGGCCCCCGTTGCCTCGCTTCTACGAAGCGTTGGCAACGGGGGCCTTCGCGCTGCGGAATGATTTTGGAAACTAAGTACGGGGACCCGCCCAAGCCGTCCGGTGGGATCAGAGCACCCTTGCTGTTACTCTGCTTTGCCCACAGAGTTGAGGTTGGTCATGCGGATCTTAACCAGCTCGGTGATCTCGCGCATACCCTCCTTGGCCGGCTTCTTGGGATCGAAGCAGGCGGGGTTCTCGGCCATGTAGGCCATGAAGCCCTTGGTGTAGGCCTGACGCAGCTCAGTGGCGTAGTTAACCTTGCAGATGCCGTTCTTCACAGCCTCGGCAACCTGCTCATCGGGCACACCAGAGGTGCCGTGCAGGACCAGCGGCACGTCGACGGCGTCGCGGATGGCCTTGACCACGGACTGCTCGATGTGCGGATCGCTCGTGTACACGCCGTGGCTGGTGCCAACGCCAATGGCCAGCGAGGTGCAGCCGGTACGCTCGACGAACTCCTTGGCCTCAGCAGGATCGGTGTAGGGGCTCTCGCCCTCAACCGCGGGACCGTCGTCCTCCTTGCCGCCAACCTTACCAAGCTCAGCCTCGACGGGCACGCCCATGGCGCGGCCAGCGTCGGCGACGGACTTGGTCAGAGCGATGTTGTCCTCGAAGGACTCGTGCGAGCCGTCGATCATGACAGAGGTGTAGCCCGTGCGGAAAGCCTGCATGCAGCGGTCATAGCCATCGCCGTGATCGAGGTGCAGAGCGACGGGCACGGAAGCGCGCTCGGCGGCAGCCTTGACCATGCCGTAGAAGTAGTCCAGACCAGCGGTCTTGATGGTGCCCGGGGTGGTCTGCATGATGACGGGGGACTTGGTCTCCTCGGCAGCGGCCAGAACGGCCATAACAAACTCGAGGTTCTCGACGTTGAACGCGCCGACGGCGTAGTGGCCGGCCTGAGCGTCCTTGAGCATCTTTTCGGTGGTAACAAGTGCCATGAGCGTTTGCTCCTCTCCCTCGCCCGCATCTGGACATCGGGCGTAGTTGTTCACAAGGCGTTTTACCTTGCGTTTTTCTGCGCTCATTGTATGAAATTCAGCGTCTTTGCACGTGCGAGATATTGAGCCCATGCAGGTCAATACAGTCGTTTTTGAAAAGCAAACGGAAGGAATTTGAGCCGAGTGGGCGTGTTCGATATTGAATTTTGGGCGTTCAGCGTCTTTCTTTTATAGAAAAGATAAGTAATCGAAAGGTGTTTTCTTACTCAAAAAGAAAATGAACGAAAATAGAGTCAACACAATTCCTGCAAATTTAGCCGAGAATGGAGCAAGCATGCCCCAAGCCACCAACCGTGCTTTTGCCGACGAACGCCGTACCGCCATTATGGAAATGCTCGATCATAACGCCTCGGTGCAGGTAGCAGAAATCGCCCAGACCTTTGGCGTGTCCTCCGTCACCGCCCGCGCCGACCTGGACGCGCTCGCCGAAGCAGGCAAGCTGCGCCGCACGCACGGCGGTGCCGTCTCGCTCCACAAACGCCTGACCGTCTCCACGCAGGATCGCCGCATCAATGTCAACGTCGCTGCCAAGCAGGCCATCGCGCAAAGCGCCATCGAGCTCGTCAATGACGGCGACACGCTGCTCGTCGACTCGGGCACCACGGCGCTCGAGTTCGTCCGGCTCCTCGACCAGCGCGATGGCATCACCGTCATCACGGCCGACATTACCATCGCCGATTACATCGACGAGAGCATGCCCTCGGTCGATGTCGTCATGCTGGGCGGGGCGTTGCGCAAAGGCCATCGTTATTTGTACGGACCGCTCACTATGCAGGCGCTCCAAATGGTCCATGCCGATCTGGCCGTCATGTGCCCCGGCGCCTTTGTCTCCAGCTGCGGCTTTACGACCGACTTTCCACAGATGGCCGAGACTAAAACGGCTATGATCGCCGCGGCCCATCAAAGCGTCGCCCTCATGGACGCCAGCAAGGTCAACGGACGCGGCATGTACCGTTTTGCCGAGCTGACCGATGTCGACGCCATCGTGATGGACCGAGACCCCGAAGACGCCGTCGCCACCTCAATCGCCGAGATCGTCGACGACGCCCACCCAAATCTCGTCATCGCCGGCGCTTAAACAAAAACCACCACAAAGGTGCCTGTGAACTGCGCCCCGAAACTTGGACTGAATAAATAGCGACTACGCCGCAAGGGCCTGGTTCCGGAACTCCTCCGGCGTCAGGCCCTTCAATCTTACCTGCCTGCGCCGCGCGTTC
>DBFRZS010000037.1:0-70626 GCA_048501115.1 Collinsella aerofaciens
ACCTATCGAAACACATCTCCACCGTTCCTTCAACTGGGAAAACGGCGCCCCCGGACCCCAGGAGGGGCCGCGGGGGCGTTCGGCTAACTGCGGGAATGGCCTATCCGCTCAATGTGTTCGGCTGAGATCGGAAATCAACCCTTGCGCTAGTACTCGCGCGGGCTGTTGACGATCTCGCCGGCGGCGACCTTCTTCAGGTGCTGCCCGTAGACCGACTTGCCGTAGGCCTTCGCGGCCTCCTCCAGCTCGGCTGTCGTGATCCAGCCGTTCTCCCAGGCGATCTCCTCGGGCACGGACACGGGAAGGTCCTGGGAGTGCTCCACGGCGCGGACGAACTCCGCGGCCTCGTGGAGGCTCTCCATGGTGCCGGTGTCGAGCCACGCGTAGCCGCGTCCGAGGGTGACGACGGACAGCGTCCCCTCCTCCAGGTACATCTGGTTGAGCGTGGTGATCTCCAGCTCGCCGCGGGCCGAGGGCTCGACCTTATGGGCCTTGGCGGCCACGTCGCCCGGGTAGAAGTACAGGCCGGTGACCGCGTAGGAGCTCTTGGGCTCCGCGGGCTTCTCCTCGATGGACACGGCCCTCCCCTCGCCGTCGAACTCCACGACGCCGAAACGCTCGGGGTCGTCCACGTGGTAGCCGAAGACCGTGGCGCGGCCCGACTCTGCGTTCTGCACGGCTCGCGTCAGGTGGCGCGACAGGCCGTTGCCGTAGAAGATGTTGTCGCCCAGCACCAGGGCGCACGGCTCGCCGGCGATGAACTCCTCGCCGATGGTGAAGGCCTGCGCCAGGCCGTCGGGGCTCGGCTGCTCGGCGTAGGACAGGTTCACGCCGTAGCGCGAGCCGTCCCCGAGCAGGCGCTCGAAGTTGGGGAGGTCGGTCGGGGTGGAGATGACCAGGATGTCCCGGATGCCCGCCAGCATGAGGGTGCTAAGCGGGTAGTAGATCATGGGCTTGTCGTAGACCGGAAGCAGCTGCTTGGAGGTCACGAGCGTGAGCGGGTACAGGCGCGTGCCGGACCCGCCGGCGAGGATGATGCCTTTCATAAAAATCCTCTCGATTGACAATCGTTGAGCAAAAGCCGCTGATTACAGATGCATAGTTAATTAAATTATACGCACCGGCAGCAACCTCCCCGTCTTCTTATTTAAATCGGACAGCAGAAACACGCAACTCTTTCTGCATTTCTAGCGAGGCAACAAATGAAAAAGTACAATGAGCAGTGTCCAACAAACGAAAGGCAAACAATGCGAGTCGAAACAACCGGAGTATGCAGAGGAAACTGGAAAATCTACCAGCAGCTTAAGATTGAAGGCATCCATAAAGGCTCCAGCGTAACAGCCCAGGCGGCTACAGACGATAACCGCCGCTCACCTTTATCCCTCCTAAAATTCCGGGACAATAGTTGTGACTCGAACTCATACGTCCTTGTAGTCCCCGATCCCGATGCTCGCACCATCAAAATTGAGTTTAGCGAAATCGGCCAAGACGGTCGCACCCTGAGCAGCGACTCCCTTTCGCTAAATTGCAAGAACATCAAATGGGAGTCGCGCCTTAACTACAAAATTAAACCTGACATGTGCAGCAAACTCCGAAACTACGATGACGTTTCAGAGTTTGACATGGCAACGATTGATTTCTGGCAGTGCATCGAAGATTCAAGCGACTATATCCTTAGGTGCACGGTGAGAACTCCTTATCGTAGCGACTCGCAAATCAAACTTCGTTGTTTCGATCGAGCCCTCAATGAAGTTGATTTGAGCATCGTCAATTTCGGTTCGAATGTAACAAGCGTTGGATTTACATCTGAGAAAAAGCAACTTGAAACGCAGCTCTCGGTTCGTATGTCAAAAGCGTTCGATCGTTACTATTTTGTTATTGACGATCAAAATCACCCATCATTCAGTGCATTCGACTGCTTAACGCCCGATAAATTAGGCTTGCTTCTTGAGGAGACCAACTTTCTCTTTACCCATGCGCAGTTTGACCCTGAATACCCCGAATGGTTCACGGAACATAAGGCAACCATCGGCGCTCTGGAGAAACAGAGAAAAATCGTCTTCAACAGCGCTCCGAAGTTCAGCGTTATTGTCCCTCTTTACAACACGCCCATTTCGTTCTTTAACGATATGGCCGAATCCGTAAAAACTCAGTCTTATGCAAACTGGGAGCTCATCCTAGTTAATGCGAGTCCTGACAATCAGGAACTAAAGGCTCGCGTTGAGCAGGAGAAGGCCCACGACAACAGAATTAAATCAATTAACCTTACCGAGAATAAGGGCATTTCCGAAAACACAAACGCCGGCGTTGCCATCGCTTCGGGTGATTTCGTTAGCTTCTTTGACCATGACGATATTCTTGAACCGGACTTGTTGTTCTCATATGCCGAGGCAATTGAAAACGATGATGACGTCGATCTTCTCTATTGTGATGAAGATAAACTCATGCCCGATGGAAAGCTAGCGCAGCCGTTCTTTAAGCCGGATTTCAATATCGATCTGCTCAGAAACAATAACTATATCTGCCATATGCTTACCATCCGTAAGTCTCTGCTTGACACTCTAGAACCGAACACGAAAGAGTTCGATGGAGCACAGGATCATAATCTGACTCTCCGCGCCGTGGAAAAGGCAAGGAAAGTTCATCATGTTGCAAAGGTTCTATATCACTGGCGCCTAAGCGAGACCTCCACCGCAGCAAATGCCGATAGCAAGCCGTATGCCACTATCGCAGGTATCAAAGCGGTCCAGAGTCATTTGGACAGGCTTGGGCTCAATGCGAAGGTCGAACAAGCGCGTCGTCCCTTTACATATAAAGTAACCTACGCTGTGCCAGATTCCCATCCACTCGTGTCAATTATCATTCCAACTAAAGACCACGCCGACATTCTGGACAACTGCATCACGTCAATTGTTGAGAAATCAACATATGACAATTATGAGCTTGTCATAATCGAAAACAACAGCACAGAAAAGGCAACGTTCGATTATTACGATAAGTTGCGAGCAAAATATCCTGATATCGTTCGTCTTGTAACTTGGGAACACGAATTCAATTTCTCCAAGCTCATGAACTTTGGCGTGGCTCACGCCAAAGGAAACTATCTCTTGCTGTTGAATAACGATACTGAGGTAATTACGCCCAATTGGATTGAGATAATGCTTGGCATCTGCGCACGTGAGGATGTTGGCGCAGTTGGTGCAAAACTCTACTATCCCGACAACACCATCCAGCACGCGGGCTTATGCGTCACTGGTGGCGTGGCAGGACATCTTTGCCAAAGCATGCCAAAGGATAACTGGGGCTACTTTGCACTCAACGATGCACAACAAGACTTCAGCGCCGTCACTGCAGCTTGCATAATGACCAAGCGTAGCGAATATGAGAAAGTCGGAGGTTTCACGGAAGAGCTTCAAGTTGCATTTAATGATGTTGACTTTTGCTTAAAGCTTCGCGAGATCAATGACCTGATCGTATACACACCCGAAGTCGAGCTCTATCACTACGAGTCGATTTCTAGAGGCGTTGAAAACAATACGGAGAAGCAGATTCGCTTCCACAAAGAGGTCGCGTACATGAATTATCGCTGGGCTAAGCATTACGTCGAAGGCGATCCCTATATGAATCCAAACTTTACCGTTGGGGAACCTGCGAATCGTTATTATCATTTATAAGAAGTTGGCGTTTCTTCTCTTATTCAATCACGGCAAATTAGCGTGTGTCTAAGCTAGATAGGGGAATCGAGGATTAACCCTCGATTCCCCTATTGTGATAAGTTGTCCTCCACTCGACAGTCAGAGAGCATCTTATTCCAAAGGCGTATTTAAAACCCAGCCCCACTGAGGCGTAGCGGTAGTGTGGTAGTAGTTCAGCCACCAGGCCAGTGATGTCGTCCTAATGTAGCCGATGTTATCCATAACCAGACCGTTACCGACGTAAATGGCAATGTGTCCCCAGCGAGCCCCCGCATTAGTATGCGTATGAGTAGGGACCGCAACAATCATTCCAACCTTAAGCTGCGATATATCTCGACTATGACACCAATTCCAGAACATGTCGCATGCGTCACCGTTGGGATAAGACCCTAGCACGGGATAAAAAACCTCGCTAACCCACTCCGAGCACAATCCCACTCCAGGAGAAGGAACGTTGTAGCAGCGGCTAACAATTTGAGACTGAGAGGAAGTACAAGCAGAACGTTCGGGCTCTACCCAAGCACCAGCTACATTAAAGAAATACTCGCCATTATCGATACTGTTCCAGCCGGTTGCCATTTGACCTGACGACATAAGGTAATACCATAGCCCGTCGTCATCGCGGAACCAGCCTGTATTCATAACGCCAGATTCGTTGTCGAGGTGATACCACCTCTCGCCAATTAATTGCCAACCGTGCTGTAGCACCCCGTTTGAATCTGTGTAAAACCACGTCTGAGCCGCGGAAGACCAATACCAGCCTACTATAGGCTTTCCTTCAGCGTCGTTGAGCTTAATTGCGCCCACGCTGTCCTTGACACCCGATAACACAATTGCGCCGCTGCTGCACGCATAATATGCGTTTCCATCTTGCGAGAAGACCCAGGCGTTGCACACTAATGCGCCGCCACCATCCGAATCCAAATAATAGCAATTACCATTTACAGACTGAAATCCTTCGAGCATGGCGCCATTATTATTGGAATCAAGCAAATACCAGTTAGAATCAAAGTAAAACCATCCTGTACGAATCGCTCCAGAAGCATTGGCGCAATACCATGTCCCATCATTAACAAACCAACCAGTGTTCATGGATCCAGATTGAGAGAAATGATACAAACTGCCGTCCACAAGTTTAAAGCCTGTAGCCATTAATCCGGAAGGCTCAAGCCAATACCAAGTATTGCCAAGGAGCAGCCAGCCAGTATGCATAGCGCCCGAACAGTCCAAATAGTACCAGTTATGATTGTCTAAAACCCAGCCGGTCTTCATTGAACCTGATGTTTCGTCAAGGAAGAACCAGTGACCGCCGGTGGCAGCCCATCCCTTCAAATGCGCACAGGATTCAGAGAATAAGTGCCATCCATCACTCAGGTATCTCCAGCCAGTAGCTGCGTAGCCTTCGGAATCAAAATAATATTCAGCTCCCCCAATAGTCAGAAAACAGTTTGACGGCCAACCACCGGTCTCATATCTCCACCACCATTTACCGTTTTCGTAAACCCAAGAACCAGGAAGAGCGATTTTGCTATCAGAAGAGCGAACAATCTGGAACGACAACCGGGTGGTAGCGCCAGCGTAGTCCCCTAGCCCATTTACAGCTATATCAGCACAGCCAGGTGCAACATTATTCGCATATAAGACTTCATAATCAGTCCCACATGTAAGCATAAAACCGCTATCAGCAAAAACCGACACCCTCGGAGTAATCGCATCACCAGTGTATTCATATGTCGACAAATCGATAGACGCTGTGAAGTTAACTGAATCCGAAAGTAACCGATCACTATCCGATGGCCCAACTGGACCCTGTACCGATTGATCTGTAGAAATATCAGCGCCTAGAACCGCACAATCTTCGGCTAATGAAAAAGCAACCGTGGGGCATAATAGAGGGATGAAACAAATTGATACAAGGCAGACCACACCGATAAAACTCAAATAACGATTTCTCAACATTACACTTTTCCCATAAAATCTAATTGGCCTTTGATAGACCAGGCCTAGTCAACCCTGAGATGAAGTCCCCAACTACAAGAAATTACCAAAGCAACTGCACGCGAGATGAATCTACAAACAGGAGGCGACGCTAATAAAACGAATAAGATATAGGCAGTTCATAACACAGACGCCAGTAGTAACAACGGAAATGGAAGTAGAGTTGAACCTAAATAATCGTGTTCTTAGTCCAAACAACAAAGCTGGTAAAGCCGGAAGAAAATAGCGCCCCTGAACACCCTGTATTACATTTTCATAGTTGAAGGTCCATGCCAACCACATTGATGCAATGGAACCGAGTGCAGCCAAAAGGAAAGCAAAAATGAAAAGAAACGATACAGGAGCAGCAAGAAACGAAGGCTCATCACTAGAGTCAAGGCAGCAAATAAACCCGAAAAACAAATAAGGAATCATATAGAATGCAGGGAAACGCAAGTTCTCTTGAAGCCATCCAAGGGAATAGCCCAAAGTCGTTTCCCAATAGAAATCACCTAGAGAGTCGAGAGTTCTACAAAAAACAAGGAAACTATTCTTTGGATGCAGCAGAATATCGCCGAGCGAATATAACTGCCCCGCTTCATGGCCCCGAGAGGAATCTGAAGTCTGAGAAACCAAGCTGCTCATCGATGCCAAACGTAAGGCCAATACAGAAAGCATAACGCAAAAGATCAACAAGAACCTGCTAAAACGCCCGGTCTTCTCATCAATGAACTGCGAAAGAGGGACGAACAATCCAAGTAAAATCAACCCTGAATAGATAACCTTGCACGGAGCCAAAAGAACCGAAATGATTAAATATATAAAGACTTCTCTTTTGCCTATCGACCGCTGTTCGCCAAAAAAACCGCGCATCAAACATGCGAATACCAGAAGTGAATAAGCAATGATTCCAGAATCATAGGAATATGAAGCTGCCAAATGAAGCGTCATGGGCAACAATGAAACGAATACAATGACCGATTTGCCTTTAGGTGCGATTCGAAATGCCTGGAAAGCGCAGAAGCAAAAAACGAGAGCCGAACCAATTCGACCCATATAGAACGCGGGATAAGCTCCAAGTCCAAAGAACAACCCTATCTGCAAGCCAATGATAGAGCCCAGTTTTGCAGTAATATTCTCGCCGCCGGCACTAAAAGAAAATTCACTGAAAGGAACCAGCTGCCCATTTCCAAATAGTGAAAAACCATCAATAACAGAATCAAATGAAGCTGAATTAATTGCATCGCCCGGTTGGCGGCTATTGTATAGCGCGTAATCAATATCTCGCACCAGAAAAGCACCGTCATTAGTCACATGGGCATTAAATGGAAGGCTATCAACCAACCAATAAGTCGAAAAATAATGATGGCCCTCATCGGGCGCGGTGAACGGAGGGAATATAAAGCAGAATATGATTAAAAATGATATGAGCAGTACCAAGAATACCCACTCACTTTTAAGGCGATCCTTATCCCTAGCAAATACGCTGCCGAGTACGAGAATTATAATTAACGAAATCGCAATTGTAAGCAGAACAAGCAATCTAGGATTATTTAAGTACCAAAATACTGAATAAACTGCAAATAAACCGGCAAAAGCAAGAAAAGCAGGTTTACATCTTACAAAACTCGTCATGCTGGAATCCTTCAATTTCAAAACTCACATAAGCGCAACTAAATATAGTGGCAGCAAGTATATCAACAAGCTAATTATTTTCTCAGAGCTTGCGTCGATGATATCAACGCATGAACAGTGCCGTAGCATCCGACTTCGGAGGCTAATATCCGAATTCAGTCATACACGAAGCGCTCGCCAACTGACTCAGAGGAAACGTTCAACACAGAGACGTTAAAGAGTGTTGCTATTCATGCTGACTGAATATAGTCGATGAATTACTTTCGCAACCTTTTTAGGCCAAAATTTCTCAAGCATAGCAAGGTCTTCGGAGCTCCGTGTATTATTTTGGATCAAGGAGGTCGTCTCAGATTCTTCGTGAATTCGATGACGCATGAGAATCTCGGGAGAATAAACAAAAGAACCTTCAAGTCGCGAGAATCTCTCCCACGCTTCCCAGTCCAAGTCACACTTCATCTCACTCGAAAACAAAGGTGTCTCGAGATTAGACATAACATACGTGACCGAAGGGCAACAAATCGCAGATCCAAACCGCAAAGCCCGACGCTTGTCTCTGACTATAGATGAATTACCAACTCGAGCGAATTTTCTTAGTATTATTCTTTTCACTTTAAGAATCGAGATGTTATCGACATATTCCCCATTACGAATCTCCCCATAATTAGAAAAGAAGATCAGGGGATGATTGGAGGCGTTAACAGAGCGAAGCATTTCAATTGAATAATTAGGGGAATACAGATCATCTTGATGAGCAATGGTGACCAATGGAGTTTGAGCATGAGAAATTGCACAATTCCAGTCATGACCAATCCCTGGCATCCCATTGTTAATAAATACAGGCAAGTTATAGCTAGAAGCAACCTGCTCAATATGCTTATTCGGAGTAGAAGTAGAGATAAGGATCCTACTGGGTTGTTGCTGGTTCATTAAAGACGATATACAGTCGCTCAAATACGGTGATTCGCCATAGGCGCAAACTACGAATGTATGATCATTACACGTAAACATAGAACTACTTATCCCTCAGAATGCTCTCGATATCTTTTTCAAGCAATGCAACTCGTTGAGTTAAGTTCTTAATCGCATCGGCCTGTTTGCTGGCAATTAAACTAAGTGAAAGCATGATTAAGATTCCAAAGACAAACCCCAGAACAAATATAAAATTGGAAGGCGTGGCAAACCCCATCGCCGACGATAAATAACACAGGGGCTGCGGAAATAGAGCAGACAGGACTAGGACTAGGACCAACGCCAGCCACAATAGAGAATACTTAAGTTGGAGCCTGCCACTCACAATAAGCTTAACTACGTATGCAGCGAGTAAAATACAGGCCGCTGCTACAGAAACGCGAAGGGTTACCGGCACTTTAACACCTCGTTTTTGAACATGCGGAAATAATAATTGCAAGGGTAACTTTGACCATGTAATAGGCACTCGAAAAGCCCGAAATGGATGATGAGCCCCCTTGTCTCTCTTTCATGACAACGGGAACCTCAGATACAGACAGACCACGAGCAAGCACTGAGACAATAGAATCGGGTTCAGGGTAATCAACTGGATAGTTATTACAGAAATAGTCAATAGCCTTCGGTCCGCAGGCCCTAAATCCAGATGTCGGATCAGCTATGTACTTACCAGTACACATTTTAATCACCCTAGTAAGCCATGAAATACCCACTCGGCGTAAAAACGTAGACTGAAACCCCCCAGTTCGCTCGAGAAACCTAGACCCGATAACCAAGTCACAGCCAGCTTCAATCTGCTCAACCATACTGGAAATAAAACAAGGATCATGCTGCCCATCGCCATCCACCTGAACGTCGATGTTATATCCATATTTTTTAGCGTACTTATGACCGGCTTGTACAGCCCCTCCAATGCCAAGATTCTGCGGTAGATCAAGTACATTGAGATGGTTAGCATGACAAATCTCAAGCGTGTTATCAGTTGAACCATCATTGACCACGACATAATCATATCCTGAATCAATCACGGCTTTAACTGTCGCACAAATTGATTCAGCTTCATTATAAGCAGGCACAATAACTAGCACCCTATAATGATTGCTCATGAACAACCTTTCAATGATAGCCCGTTATCCTTAGCTAAAAGTAAAAGTAGCACCAACAAGACGAACAACATGTTATGCAAGGAGCTAGCATGATAGGCAACACAGTATCCACAACAGCCCTAGAACATATAAACACTATAGCTGTTAACACCATCGACAATCTGTGGTCGGCGTAGTGACCACTGTGATAGCCGCAAAGTGTCCTGCATCTACCCTCTTGCAAATGCCACGAATCTTATAGAAAAGAACTAGACAGATGAGTTGCTTAATCAAATATAGCTAAGATTCTACTAGCACGGCTCATCGTAAATGACCGTCAGAAAGAACCGAAGCGATTCTTTCGCTTGCATGGCCATCACCATAAGGATTGGATGCGTGACTCATCGCTTCATACTCTGAGACATCCGAGAGCAACCTGCTAAACTCGTTGTAAATTACATCTTCCTCTGTGCCAACAAGTTTCAAAGTCCCCGCCTTAACGCCCTCAGGACGCTCAGTAGTGTCACGCATGACAAGAACAGGCTTGCCAAGGCTTGGCGCTTCTTCTTGAATACCGCCTGAGTCAGTAAGTATCAGATAGCTTTTAGCCATAAAGTTATGAAAATCAAATACTTCAAGGGGGTCAATAATATGCAGTCGATCAAATCCGTCTAGCTCTTCATGGGCAGCCTTGCGAACAAGAGGATTCATATGAATAGGGTATATAGCTTTGGTATCGGGATAATCTTCCATTACGCGACGAATAGCACGGAACATGCGATGCATAGGTTCACCAAGGTTTTCGCGGCGATGTGCGGTGATAAGAATCAAACGAGAACCCTTTGCCCAGTCAAGCTCATGATGTGAATACTCCGGATCCACAGTAGTATGAAGTGCGTCAATTCCCGTGTTACCTGTAACCCAAATCTTATCGGGTCTTTTTCCCTCATCGAGAAGGTTTTGTCTGCTCACCTCGGTTGGTGCGAAATAATATTGACTCACGATGTCAACTGCTTGGCGGTTAAACTCCTCTGGCCAAGGACTGCCAATATCATGTGTGCGTAAACCAGCCTCAACATGACCGACCGGAATTTGCAGATAAAAACAAGCTAAGGCTGCAGCAAAGCTTGTCGTGGTATCTCCATGGACAAGCACGACATCCGGTCTTTCCCCCTCAAGAACCTTCTTGATTTTAAGAAGAATGTTACACGTAACATCGAAAAGAGTCTGACCAGGCTTCATGACTGCTAGGTCAATATCGGGTTCCACATTAAAGACATGCAAAACCTGCTCAAGCATCTCCCGATGTTGACCAGTCACGACAACAACGGTACTGAAATCATCCGGATGAGTTTTGAGCACATTCACAAGTGGGCACATCTTAATTGCTTCCGGACGAGTTCCGAAAACTAGCATTACCTTTTTCATTTCAAGAACCAGCCCCTTAAAAAACCATTGAAATACATATAGTCATTACGAACAAATAATAATCATTTAAATAATTCAGAGGGAGAAGTCAGGGAGAGAGCAATTCGCCCTGAAATCAAATGATGCAATTAAACGAGATTATTAAAATGACGTCTCAACAAGATAGACAATACGACAACCATATATACAAGTCCAAAAAGACAAGATATTAAGCTACACACTGTAACACCATTTAAATTGAATACTTCTACGGAATACTTCATTGAACTAAGTGAAACGATAAACATCAACACGCCAGCAACAAGGGTATGCGAAAAATACCTAAATGAAATCAACAAATCATTGACAAGCCACATCAGACCAGTCAAAACAGCAGAAGCTATCATAGGTGGAACTAAATACATGAAAGGTAGTATTTCATCACCAAATACAAATGAAAATAAGCTATTTCCAAACACCTCAAAACCAATACCGAACACAACGGCGATGATTAACGCACCAAGTAAGCAGGCAAAGCATAGGCGAAAGAAAGAACGCCTGTCTTTATCTGAATAACTTTTCGAGAAATAACCGAGCAGGGGGTTATACAAATATGAAACACCCATTTGAATGATAGCAATAGGAGCCGCAATAGATGAGTAGACCCCAAGAGCAGAATCCCCCAATGCAGAAGATAAATATTGGCGTGGAATTGACGATGACGCGGAAACCGCTATGCCAGCAACCACAGCCGGCAAGCATGTTATCAATAATCGCTTTGCCTTATTTCGGCTAATTCCAACAACAATGCTTGTTAGCGCGGAAGTTCGTGGCAAATCGTAAAACCATCCAACTAATACGACCGCAATAAACATTGCAAATATAGCTAGCGGCACCGAACGAAAGCAAGATAAAGCAACACAGAAAAAAACTAGAGACAAGGCTCCCTGAAGCGCAAGTGAGACTCCAACATAATCCATCCGGGAAAACTGCTGATCAGCAGCATGAAGGACATCTATCAATTGGTTGGCGCTTTTATATAAGCCGTAGAGAAAAATGCAGAAAACGGAAACAGGGCGACAAGTAAATAGCGAATAAGCAAAAGTCAAAACAAGTGATAAAAGTATGGTTAGTAATCTAAAGGAAAGATACTCCCCTACCGTGTTTTCCCCATTAACATCTGAAACTTGATATGTATACATCCTATATTGAGCAATTGGGAAAAAAATGCCATAGACAGACATCGAAAGCGAGTATAAGCCAGCATCAGAAAAACCAAAGGATAGGCGAACCACCAGCACACTTATTAACCATTGGCAAGATAAACCGATAATCGAGCCAATAGAACTCCATAAAATATTAGACTTTATCGAAAGAACTTTATCGGAACCCAACAATTACTCCGTTCTTGAATTAACTGATGCAGTTAATTGATGAGACACCTGTTTATCAGCAGGAGGAATGATCATATAGTTGCCATAAAGCTGAGTAAGCATCTCATCATAATGAGTTGGGATTTTAAATTGATGGCCCTCAAATTCTGCATCCATTACATCCGTAAAATAACTATTTGGAAATGCCTCCCTGAGACCAAACCCCCATCCGATTTGTCCCGCTCTCTTTGTTTCGCCAATAACATATTTTCTTGAAAGTTTATGTAAACGCTCGGAAGCCCATTTCTCTATAGGCAGCACTAGCGAAATGGGATAAAAAATAGCCATGAGAATTTTCATGCTAATCGGATGTGGATAATGGAAGTTGAGCCTTGATACAATACAAATCAAATCAAGCAATTTCACTTCATAAAACATAATAGTGGCCTTTAGATTTGAATCGGATATACCGTCAATTGGGAACACATCTATCCAAAGCCATTCTGGAACTGAAGGGCGATCCCTCTCTGTCCGAACGGAGATCATAGGATTAATTACTTTTGCGAATGAAGGTAAATACCCATCAATCTCTGTAGCCTGAACGCGAAGCCACGGAGAGAACCTACCGCTTTGAACAAGGCCAAGAAATTTATCGTAATCCTTCCGCGGCATGACAACATCTATATCATCATCCCAGGGGATAAAACCCTTATGACGCACGGCACCGATTAGAGTTCCATACGACAGCGAATAGCACAAATTATATTTCTCACAAAAATCGTGAAATTCCACCAAGATTTTCAGTTCTTCGTGTTTCACCGCATCAAAAGAAAGAATTTCATTCGTCATTAAAATACCAAGCCTTAAGAAATGAACGAAGTATATCTATCCGAATAGTTCTGATTGTCATCATATGCATCGGTTAACAATTTCTCGCAACCCTTAATAAAGCTATTCGAATCTAGACTGGTATAGTATTCGAACAATAAATCGGGCCAATTAACATTTGTATTATCTAAATCAAGTGTAAAACCAATACCATAATCACTTGCCATTGTTTCCATTGCGGTATTCGGGCAAACAAGAATTGGCATATGAAGCTGGGCAGCTATATACATTTTGTTAGAAATAGCGTAATCGAGAAATGGATCCCCATTGCCGTACAGATTGTGGATTATGTTGACTCCTGTATATAAAGAGTACATTTTTTCAGGTGCAAACCTCCCTAACAGTTGGACGTTTTCTACGTGATTATTTCTACAATAATCCTTTAGCTTTTCAGATCCAGCTCCTGCAAACATCAAACGGAAACGTGAATCATTTTTAAACATATTAATCAACTTAACATGTTGCTCAATATACTGGCCAACACTACCAATGAATGCAATCACGATCGGTAAAGAAGGATTGCCATTTAAACTATTCACACATGAACTAGCATCAAGATCAGAGAATGACGGTCGCTGTAGATTGTGGACATAACTGTATTCAGAAGGGGCGAGAAAAGCGGCATAAAAACGTGATGAAAGCACCACGATTCCAGCAAAGGACACTATAGCGCGAGACATGAGGCCCAGAATCGGATTAAACTCTCCTCCGTAATCTCGAACATCCATTACATAGCGTTTGCGATACTTAATAAGCAGTGCAGGAAACGCAAAATAACCAGCAATAGTATTAAGTAAAACTATGTGATCAAAATCACTATTTAATAGCTGTTTATTTACAAACAACATATAGGCAAAATAACTGTAAAGCCTGCGTAATAAACCAGTATCTGGGCAGGGCTTAGCATATTCAATGCCCTTAATCGACCCTAGCGTCTCTTCCACGCCATCCCTATTCCAGTAGACAAGGTATTTTTCCCCGGGAGTATTATCGACATAAAAGTTGAACAAATAAGGACATAGATACGCATTACCACTAAGAACAAAACAGGTTTTTTTCATCTCTTGAATTACTCCAATGCCCAGACTAATTAATCCACTTAGTAGATATCTTTGATGAATCGTCCATTCATCAAACCAGTACGAAACTTGACCCTCTTACAAAAGACATGCGACTTATTCTTCCGTTGAAGATATTGATGCAGAAATCTCTTAATACGTAACAACCTTTGTTCCATAAGGAATATTATCGTAAATCCATTTTGCGTTCTGAATCTCAAGGCGAACACATCCCGCAGAGGATGGAACACCCATCGTGGGATCCATTACGCGGTTGCTGTTAACGTAGTAGGGCGAGGAATGGAACAGGTAATCACCATAGAACTGCGTGTAGTAATAGCAAGTATATCCATGTCCAAAGGAGTATCCCTTTCCGTAGACTTGGTACTCCCCTTTCACCGTAGGTGTGCTGGCTTTGCCCGTCGAGCATAGATATCGACGGTTTAAGGTCCAATTATTCCATGACCCAGTATAAATGCTCGTAACACAACGTGACGTATCGACAAGTATCAACCAATTTGTATTGCTTGAATAACTTTGAGCTTTAGCATCCATATAGTCTGACACCCACGCACCGTTGGCCATGAAGTAATTCCAGGATCCGTCCACAACGCGCCAGCCAGTAGCCATGGCGCCACTAGCGTCAAGCCAATACCAGGTACCCCCCAGGTTAAGCCACCCTGTTTGCATATAACCAGACGAATTCAAGTAATACCAAGATCCGTTAACGGAAAGCCAGCCGGTTTTCATAACGTAGGTAGATGGGTCCAAATAGAACCAGGAGCTATCCTTGTACAGCCAGCCAGATCGTGCATAGCCAGCGGTCTCATCAAAGAAATACCATTTTCCATTTACGCTCTTCCATCCAACGCAGGGGGAGCCATCGGTTGGATCAGCATAGAACTTGCAGCCCCCAAGCGTCACAAACCCGTGAGCTTCGGCTAATTCGCCATCGCCGTTTGATGTAAACAGTTTTCCATTACGCAATGCTCCACACAATGAGCAATCAGAACCAGCAAAAGCCTTAGACGACTCTTCTGCATACGAGCCCTGAGCATCTACCCATTCACGACAAGCAACAGCGCCTGAAGCTTTTGCATAATAGCTTTTCCCATTTACAGAGAAATGGCCAAGCAGCATTCTACCGTCGGCGGCAGGATCGAGATAATAGTATTGACTACCGTCCTTCAGCCATCCCGTCTTTACAATGCCCGAGGCATGAGAAGGCTCAGCGTAATACCAGTCTCCATCGCTCATAAACCAGCCGAGTGACAGCGCTCCCGTTGAAGAAAAATGATACCGATTGGATCCGATGACATAAAAGCCGGTAACCATTCTATTGTCATTTGCGACATCAAGCCAATACCAAGCGCCGTTCACCGAACGCCAGCCCGACGCAAGTGCGCCGGAACCGTCAGCGTAATACCAGTCCGTACCATCAAACGCCCAGCCTACAACCATTGCGCCGGAATCAGATAAATAGTAACGAGACGAACCGACGGAAACGATACCCCTAGACATGGCGCCATCATTGGCGGGATCAAGCCAATACCAACTATTGTCAGCTTGGAGCCAGCCTGTTAAAACTTCACCATTGCAACCCCAATACCATAAACCGTTATCAAGACACCATCCATTAATCAGCCCATAGGCTCCAAGAAGATAAGGATGCCCATCAATAACACGTCGACCAGTAGCCATAGAACAGCTGTTAAGGGAGTCAAACCAGTACCATTGACCTCCTATAAACTGCCAGCCACTTGCCAAAGCGCCTGATGGACTCGCGTAATACCACTTATTGTCAGTAAAAATCCAGCCGCAGCTCATTGCACCGTCACGAGCGGGGTCCAAATAGTACAACGAGTCGTCAATATTCTGCATTCCGGTCAAACGACAGCCGTCAAGATAGTAATACCAGGACAAACCGTTCCATTGCCATCCAGATAGCTTTTCTGTCCTCGACGGTTCTTGGCTTTCGACAACCTGTTGGTTCGAATCTTCCGATGTTTTGCCGGCACAATCACTGGAATCTTGAGAGCAACCGCCATCGACAAATGCTCCCGACCCTCCTGTCGAGTCGCGCTCTACGACACCGTTATCCGCCCCCTCTTCCACGGCATAAGCAGTGCAAGAAAATGCGGGGGCTGTAACTGAGAGTAAGGCGGAAAATAGCATCAAGCCGATTGCTCGCCAGCAAATTCGATGATCAATCCGAGCATTCATTTCAGGCCCCCAACCGGTACCGACTGTCTTACAAGGAATCAATTAGATAAACGGACGGGCTGCGCCGATCACATTTCCCCTAGCGCTGACGGGATGAATACCGACACCCTGATGAGGCCAGGAGTCAATCATCATACCGCCGCCAAGTGCGATTGCGATATGCCCGCGATAATAAATCACATCGCCACGCTGAATCGAGCTGGTGCTCACGGGCATAAAGATGTTGCTTCGATACCAATTCATCGAATTGTAGGTTTGGCTTGGATCCCAGCGATGGTTATAAGGGTTGTAAACACCCATATCCATGCCAGTAGCATAAAGACATTGCTAGACAAAACCAGAGCAATCAACAGCCCCGCCGGGGGCGGTAGACCAAGGCTCAATATATTGCGTACCGATATATTCGTAAGCACGCTGAATAAAGGCATTCACGCAATCTTCCCGCGTCGCTCCGACAGAAATGCGAGAAGGAGTCACGTAGGTAAAGTAGCCAGTGCAGTAGCTAGGCAACTGAACAGTCCAAGAGCTGACCTGGGGATACTGCGGAGGATTTTGCCAGCCAACCTTGTCGCACTGGCCATCGCTCCAGAAAATTCGACGCACGCCATCGATGGTTCTTGCGCCTGTTGCCATAGCACCGCTGCCGTCTAGCCAATACCACTTACCCGAATCTTTAAGCCAGCCAACATGCATGCTGCCGTTGGAGTCAAGGTAATACCATGTTCCATTGAGGCATTTCCAACCAGTTGCCATTTTTCCGTCGGCGTTTAGGTAATACCATGCACCGTCAGTAAAAACCCATCCAGTTTTCATCGCACCAGAATCGGCATCAAGCCAATACCAATCGCCATCAATCTGCAGCCATCCACGATGAATGACGCCCGTTCCGGGCTCAGCATAAAACCTTTGATTTGCAACATTAACCCAACCGGACGCAACCTGCCAGCCATCAGCTCCAGCTGTTTTTAGGATAGTACCGTTTTCGCGGATCACATCTTTGCAAAGATATCCATTGCCATCGGCATATCTTTCTACGCCGTCTTTAACGGTAATCCAGCTTGACACCACAAGTCTACCGCTCAGGTTTGCGAAACAATCGTTGCCGCCCACCTCAAATAAGCCCGTTTTCATGAGATGGCTAGCAGGGTCCAGGTAATACCAACTCACGCCCTCTTTATACCAGCCAGAAATAAGCGCGCCAGATTCAGAGGCAAAATACCAGCCGTCCTCGGACTGAGCCCAACCAATAGCCATAGTCCCATTCGAATTCAAATAATATGCTGCATTGCCAAGGTCTAAATACCCAACAGACATTTTGCCGTCGGAAGCCGGATCGAGATAATACCAGGTTCCGTTAACGAGTTGCCAGCCAGTGACCGCAATACCATTAGAGCAGTAATACCAATCTACTCCATCTTTGAACCATCCATTTACGAGGCCATAGTCGCCAAAAATGTAGGTACTTCCATCGATCTCGTGACGACCTTTGAACATAGCCAGCGTCTGAGAGTCAAAATAATAGCGAGTCCCACCTATCGTCTGCCATGACGAAGCAAGTGCGCCCGATGGATATGCCCAGTACCAATTCCCGTCAACGAGAATCCAGCCGGTTTTCATAGCACCAGTGGCATCTAAATAGTATTTCCCGCTCCCGAGGTCGACAAAACCAACCTGCATTATATGGGTGGCAGGATCCAGGTAATACCATGTGCCGTCTTGATAAAACCAATCAGCAGCTAAATCGCCTCCAGCATTGGCATAAAACCAATTTCCATCTGAGTTACGTAGCCAGCAGTTCTGATATAGTGCGCCAAAAGGCGTTGCGGCATTGCCGTCATTCGCATAAAACGAAGCAGTCGATCCGCCAGCATCGGTCACATTGAAATAACCTGTCTGCATTGCACCATCATTGGCCGGATCAAGCCAATACCAATAGCCCCCGCTTTGCAGCCAGCCAGTTTGGTGTTTACCGTTTTTTCCGTAATACCAAACTCCAGACGACTCGTCTCGTTGCCAGCCATCTTTTATGACGGAAGAATTATCAGGTTGCAAATCATCGGAAACCACAGAAGAAAAATCCGCTTTTGACTCAATACTCTGAGCCTCAACGGAATCCTGTGCAAACGCGACATTCGCACTCAGGGGCAAGCAGCAAGCAGTGATTAATGACGCAGCAGCACAAACAAGCGTGGCCTTCTTTTCGAATCGATACATAAGCGACCCTCCCAGATATCCTATTTAGTTATTTTAATCCACCTTTCGAGATTGATTTTCGCTACTTTCTGTTCAGTCTATGTAGCTAAATACAATTGATTGAACATATCGTTCAATCATTCTATTCTTTTCCTAAGCAATGAACATCTTAATTGGAGGCCTGCAGTGGAACTGACCAAGCGTAACTTTACAGTTCTGTACGAATACCTAAAGAACCCATATGCCAGCCAGCGAGAAGTTGCCGAGCGCACCGGCCTTTCACTTGGATCAGTAAACGCAGCAAATAAAGAGCTTACGGATGAAGGCCTTCTCGAATCGGACAGCCTAACCGACGGCGGGTACGAAGCGCTTCATCCCTATAAGGTTGAAAACGCAGTGATATTGGCTGCGGGGCTTTCGAGCCGCTTTGCTCCCATTTCGTATGAAAAGCCCAAAGGCCTTTTAAAAGTACGTGGTGAGATCCTCATTGAGCGACAGATTAGGCAGCTGCAAGACGCAGGTATCAGCAATATCACCGTCGTTGTCGGCTATAAAAAAGAATATTTCTTCTATCTCGAAAGCAAGTTCGGCGTCTCGATTGTCGTCAACAACGAATATGCATCCAAAAATAACCACGCATCGCTTATGTGCGTAAAAGACCGGCTTGGCAACACCTATATTTGCTCAAGCGATGATTACCTTCTAAACAATCCGTTCGAAGCATACGTTTGGAAAGCATTTTATTCTGCTCAATATGCTGAAGGCGCCACCAAAGAATGGTGCATTCAAACCGGAGCAATGGACAGAATTACCAATGTTACGATTGGCGGTTCCGATGCTTGGTATATGCTCGGACATGTCTACTTTGATAAAGCCTTCTCGCTTGCATTTAAGCAGATTCTCGAAACGGAATATAACAAGCCCGAAACAACGGACAAGCTTTGGGAAGATCTATATATCGAGCACATCAAGGAGCTCGATATGGTTATCAAGAAGTATCCTGAGGGCGAGATTAACGAATTCGATTCTCTTGATGAGCTGCGTGCCTTTGATCCGCATTTTATCGAAAACGTTGACTCCGATATTTTCGATAACATCGAGCAAGTGCTCGGCTGCTCCAAATCAGAGATTCACGACGTTTATCCCCTTAAACAAGGTCTTACGAATCTATCGTGCCACTTTAGAACCAATGACGGAGAGTACGTTTACCGCCATCCGGGAGTCGGGACCGAACTGCTTATTAACAGAAATGGAGAAGTAGCCGCACTTAAAAAGGCCAAGGAGCTCGGCCTTGACGACACGTTCATTCATGAGGACCCAAAGCGTGGTTGGAAAATTTCGAAGTTTGTACCCAACGCAAAGCAGCCTGACCCGCATGATCCTGCCCAAATGAATCGAATGATGCAGATGTGTCGTTCGCTTCACGAGAGTGGTGCAAATGTTGAAACCGAATTTGACTTCTACCTCGAAGCGAAGCGCTACGAATCACTTCTTCTGGAAAAAGGTCCCATCGACATTCCAGGCTACAGGGAAATGTCCGCCGAAATCGATGAATTGGAGCACTTTGTACAGGCCGATAATGCACCAAAATGCCTTTGCCACAATGACTTCTTTTACCTCAATTTCCTTATCGATGAGAACGACAAGTACTATCTCATTGACTGGGAATATGCTGGCATGAGCGATTACGCAAACGATTTTGGAACATGCAGTGTCTGCTGCGAGCTTTCCGAAGATGAAGTCGACCGCGCGCTTGATGCATATTTTGGGCGCAAGGCAACAAACAACGAAATTGCGCATAACTATGCGCACATTGCCCTTGCAGGATGGTGCTGGTACCTCTGGTCTCTTCTGAAAGAAGCCGAAGGCGACTTCGTGGGCGAATGGCTCTATATCTACTTCAATTACGGTGCCAAATACCTCAAAAAGGCACTGGAGATCTATCGGAAAGGTGAGTAACGATGCAATTCGGCTTTTTTAGCGGTCTTCTTTGGGGCCTTGATACAGTAATTCTTGGAATCGGCTTGGCGCTTGCGCCCTATATTGGATCGGCGGAAGCGCTTGCATGCGCCTCCATTGCGGGATCCTTTCTCCATGATGCCTTCTGTGCAATTTGGCTCTTTGGCTACATGGGAGTCCGAGGCAGACTAAAAGACACGCTCGCTGCACTTAAAACTCGTTCGGGCAAGGTCGTCATCGCCGGCGCCCTACTCGGTGGACCTATCGGAATGACCGGCTACGTATTGGCAATTAATAACATCGGAGCTGCCTACACGGCAATCATCTCCGCCTTCTATCCCGCAGTCGGAGCATTCCTTTCCTTCGTACTGCTGAAGGAGAAAATGGGCAAAGGCCAGATTCTTTCCCTTCTCGTTGCTCTTTGCGGTGTAATGACGATGGGCTATCTATCGGCCGGATCGAGCGAGATTGCAAATGCCCCCCTCGGCTTACTCGGCGCAGTGCTTGCCGTTATTGGATGGGGATCCGAAGCGGTGCTGTGCGCATGGGGAATGAAAGATGATGCCGTTGATGACGAAACAGCTTTGCAAATCCGCGAAACTACAAGTGCGCTTGTTTATGGAGCGCTCGTACTCCCCCTCTTCGGAGCATGGCATTTCACGTTGGGCGCTATCCCAAGCATGCCCACATTGATTATTGCACTCGCCGGACTCGCAGGAACTGCATCCTATCTGTTCTATTACAAGGGCATTGCGGCAATCGGAGCAGCGCGTGCGATGGCTCTGAATATCTCCTATTCGGCATGGTCAGTGGTCTTTGGCCTGATCTTGCTTGGAACAATTCCCGACATGGCATCCGTAATCTGCTGCGTTGTAATTGTATGCGGAACAGTTTTGGCAGCCAGTAACTGGGACGAACTATTTGGACGTAAGAAGACGGCGTAGCTAGATTAACAATGTAGCAAAAGGGGAGAGCTCGTCGAGCTCTCCCCTTTTAGCATCATGGCTATTCAATTACCACGGCCTGGCTATCCATCTGTTGCCACGTGCCGAAGAACACTTGGGCATTTCGCGTAACATTGCCGTTAATCGAATCCGAAAGATAGACAATTCCCTGCTCGTCATCATAGCCTTTAAGGACTACGGCATGATTACCGCCCCACAGACCATAGGAATGCCCGTTATACCAACGCGCAGCATAACGGCCTCCTGGCCAACTTCCCCATTCGGTATTCCACATCTCAACAGGTTGACCACAGGTCAGCCTGTTCTTAATGGAAGAAATTGACGAGAAAGAGACGTCTTTTGCCTGCTTGCCACTTCCAGCAGCACGCAGAAAGTTATTACCAGCAATAGTAATCGCAGGTGCGACGCATCCCATGAGACCCCCGCTGCTACGCCTTGGATTGCCATCAAAAGCGGTAACAAAATTGCCATTACTTCCCTTGGGCAAATAGTAATCCGCAATAATCGTCTTACCTAAACCGAAACCATAGTAGTTAAGCAAGTTTGTAAGGGCAACCGACTCACAGCCAGTAGGAAGTTCCGGGTGCTGCGAATAGCACGGGACATCGACCCAAGCGCCAACCATTGCGCCGGATGAACTGAACTTGTAGTCAGTAGAGCCGATCCAATACCAACCGTTGCTCAACATTACTCCCCCACGTGCGGCATCAAGGTAATACCATGTGCCCCCACGGGAAAGCCATCCCGTTTTCATTATGCCAGAAGCGGAATCTAGCCAGTACCAGTTACCGCCATCGTTAAGCCAGCCGGTCGCCATTCGACCATCCGAGTTAAAGTAATACCAAGACCCAGCAATTTGCTGCCATCCAGTCAGAATTACCCCATTAGCAGAACAATAATATCGAGAACCCTGACTCTCAATCCAGCCCGTTCTGGCATTACCGTCATCGTCAATCAGCTGGATTCCCGAATCGGTCATTATGCCTTTAAGGTCAATTGCGCCGCTGGATGACGAATGATACATCCAAGACCCATCACCGTTTGACCAGCAATTAGCCATCATCTTGCCGGTACTATTAAATATGTATTCACATGATCCGATAGTTTGAACGCCCGTGGTCATGGCATGCGTCGAGGGGTCGAGCCAGTACCATGCACCGCTTAGGCTGAGCCATCCGGAGGCGAGGGCACCGGAGCCCGTCGCGTAGTACCAGGTCCCGCCGTCGAGCACCCATCCGGTCGCCATCGCGCCGGAGGCGCTGAACCAGTACGCTGAGTCGTTGCACACGTGAAGGCCCGTCACCATGGCGCCGCCCGCGTCGGGGTCGAGCCAGTACCAGGAGCCGCCGGTGTAAAGCCAGCCGGTCGAGGCGATGCCGTTCGCAAACCAGTACCAGGAGCCGTCGACGAGGCCCCATCCGTTAAGGGGGCCGCAGCTGCCGAAGTAGCGGCGGACGCCCTGCGCATCGGTCTGGTAGCCCGTCAGCATGGCCCCCGTCCGGGCGTCGAAGCAGTAGGGCACGCCGCCGACGGATACGGGGCCGCGCGCCAGCGCGCCGGATCCCGTCGCGTAGTACCAGGTACCGCCGTCGAGGAGCCATCCGGTAGCCATCGCGCCGGACGCATTAAACCAGTACAGTGAGCCGTTGCACTCGTGAAAGCCGGTAGCCATGGCGTGCGTCGAGGGGTCAAGCCAGTACCACGTACCGTTTAGGTTGAGCCAGCCGGAGGCGAGGGCGCCGGAGCCCGTCGCGTAGTACCAGGTGCCGCCGTCGAGGACCCATCCGGTCGCCATCGAGCCGGAGCCGTTGAACCAGTACATGGAGCCGTTGCACCCATGGAGCCCGGTGGCCATGACGTGCGTCGAGGGATCGAGCCAGTACCACGTACCGTTTAGGTTGAGCCAGCCGGAGGCGAGGGCACCGGAGCCAGTCGCGTAGTACCAGGTCCCGCCGTCGAGGACCCACCCGGTCGCCATGGCGCCGGAGGAGTTGAACCAGTATGCGGAGCCGTTGCACGCGTGAAGGCCCGTCACCATGGCGCCGCCCGCGTCGGGGTCGAGCCAGTACCAGGAGCCGCCGGTGTAAAGCCAGCCGGTCGAGGCGATGCCGTTCGCGAACCAGTACCAGGAGCCGTCGACGAGGCCCCAGCCGTTAAGGGGGCCGCAGCTGCCGAAGTAGCGGCGGACGCCCTGCGCGTCCGTCTGGTAGCCCGTCAGCATGGCCCCCGTCCGGGCGTCGAAGCAGTAGGGCACGCCGCCGACGGATACGGGGCCGCGCGCCAGCACGCCGGAGCCAGTCGCGTAGTACCAGGTCCCGCCGTCGAGGACCCACCCGGTCGCCATGGCGCCGGACGAATTAAACCAGTACAGGGAGCCGTTGCACTCGTGAAGGCCGGTTGCCATGGCACCGCCCGCGTCGGGCTCGAGCCAGTACCACGTGCCGCTCTGAAACAACCATCCGGCATACGCCTTGCCGTTGGAGGCTGCATAATACCAGGTGCTGTCAATTAGTTGCCAATGATAAAGGGAGACATCAACATACGCGTAGTTCATATCAACGTTGCCGTTGATTCCAGGGACTTTTCCGTTGCTCTTATACTGCCAAAAACTGTAATTGCCGGTATAGTCACATTGCGAGTTATATTGAGCAATCCAATGATCCCAAGAGCTACTCTTAAATACAGAGTCAGTCAAAATGTTGTTAAACCAATTTAAATTTGCATAAATACCAGGCTCATATCCTGCGGCAGAAATCCTATTACAAAAAACCTGCGCCCTCGATGCAATTCCGGTTTGACGTCCATTTGCAATTATCGAGTTATCCTCAAGATCGTAATACACCGGCAATCTTGGATTATGTCCAGAAAGGCAATTGATCACCATTGATGCCTCATCGGCTGCCTGCTGATTATCAAAAGCATATGAATAGATATAGACGCCGTAGGGAATTCCGAGTCGCTCGCACTCAGAAATATTTCGATTAAATTGATAGTCAACTCGACCGCCCCAAGATGGAGCGCCAAATCCAACACGCAGAATAGCGAAATCGATACCAGAAGCCTTAACAGCATTCCAGTCAATACGTCCTTGATGCTCACTGACATCGATGCCCTGCGCCGTAGCCCCATCGGGAAGAATGTCCATGGACAATAAGGCTATTCCATCTTCTTCGGAAGAAGCATCCTCTGCGACCAATTGCCCATCCTCATAACGCCAGGAATTCTCAACTAGGGACCGCGCAGCTTCCGCGTTCGAGGGGAAAACAAACACAGAAATGGGCGCAAGGACCATCAGCACCAACAATGCCGAAAATAACTTAAGATGTTTGCTCATGTAAACCTCGTCATTCGTTCTTGTTTGCGTTTAGCTTACAGCATGGCTGTGAAAGATTTCCGAACATCCAACTGGACAAGATGCCATCTAGGACGACAAATAACTGCACGCAATACCACAATGTAAACAAGAACTTCCCAGCAGGGTGAAACCAAGGACTCCTAGTCCCTACTCTTACCCCCCCCCAAGAATACCGACTTCAAATAAACTTTCAAACTAGATGTCAAAAAGGTAGGGGACCCAGAGAGTCCCCTACAACTCAGAATTCTAACGAATCAATATTACTTTCGATGGACCCAAAGCGGTCAAACCGGAGATGCGGTTTCCATAACCATCACTATGCCAGAACAAATTTTCGCTCGGCGAATTGCCCCAGAAAAAGCCAATGTGGCTATCGTCGGCATATGGGTTGTAAGGATTGAAGAACACAATGTCCCCCTTACGAGCCAAGCCACTGCGCAACAACTCATCAATAGAGTTGAAATAAGTCACGTTCGCGCACGTATCGATAGCGTAGCCGTACCAACGATAAGCGTTAACGCAGCCGCCCCTTCCGGGACCTCCACTCCAAGGGGAATGGCTCTGCTCGGCGGCAATGGGAGCTAAATTACCGCCCGCTTTCACATACGCATGCGATACAAATCCGCCGCAGTTCATACCGGTATACCCATCCCAACGAGGATCACCCTTTGGATACATGCATGTTTCTTGGCTAAGATGCGTATCGTAGGGTGTTCCACGGTAATAGCCATCGTTTTCGTGGCTCATAAGCCAATTGACCAGGCTGGACCTATTAACCCCCAAAACAGAACCAGACGTATTCAACCATGCACCACTTGCATTGAAGTAGTAGTCGACGCCATCGATTTTCAGCCACCCGTTAGCAAACATAGCGCCCGAAGGCTGAAGCCAGTACCACGTGCCGCGGTCATTGAGCCATCCGGTCTTCATCTTGTAGGTGGAAGGATCCATCCAATACCACGCACCGTTGACATATTGCCAACCAGACTTAAGGACACCATTGGAAGATGCGTAATACCAAGTATTGCCGCTTTCGTCAGAAGCGTCTTTCGACATAATCCAACCAGATGCTACATTGACGGCACCGTTTGCATCCGCATAGAAAACCGCGTCTCCAATATGAATCACACCTGGCAATGAAGACGAGTCAGCACGATCAGCGACTACGGGAGATCCATCAGATGAAGTAGGCAACGGCTCGCTCAGTGCTCCAGACGAATTCGCCCATGCCATACCGTCGCTCAAGTTAATCCAGCACGAAGATGCCATCGCACCGGAATCATAAGAAAAATAGCGCGTGTTTCCTACCGCGAATTCACCAGTACACATTGCGCCGGATACATCATCAAGGTAATACCAGGCGCTTCCGAACTTTATCCATCGTCCTCGTTGAATAGCTCCATTTGATGCGGCGTAATACCAAGTACCATCAACAAGTGCCCAGCCTGTTGCCATGGCGCCTGAACTCGTAAGGAAATAGGTGGACGACTCCACTTGCATAAAGCCCGTGAGCATAATATGGCTTCCTGGATCCAGGTAATACCAAGAATTCCCTAGAAGTAACCAGCCTCCATGCAGTAAGCCGTTGGAGTCAGCGTAATACCAGTTGTTGTCAATAAGAGCCCACTGGGAGGAGAGCATGGCCCCTGAGCTGTTAAAGCTATAAGAAGTGCCATTACATTCTTTCAACCCGGTGGCCATAGAACCGTCTGCAGGATCAAGCCAGTACCAACGACCCCCATCCGAGAGCCAGCCTTTCACCATGGCACCAGAGCCGGAGAAATAATGCCAGACGGAAGCATCAAGGTGCCATCCGATAAGCATTGCGCCAGAAGAGGAGAATCCATACGTGGCTTCCCCGATCTGCAGCATTGTATCGTGGACCATCTTGCCCTCATCATCCAGCCAATACCAGTTGCTGCCGTCTGAAAGCCAGCCTTTTACCATGGCGCCAGAACCGGAGAAATAACGCCAAGCAGAAGTGGGGCCTGTAGAATCTAGGTACCAGCCGACACGCATTGCACCCGAAGAGGAGAATCCATAAGTTGCACCCCCGACTTGAACCAATCCATCCTGAGCCATTCGACCTTCGTCGTCGAACCAGTACCAGCTACCGTTTATGTGTCTCCAAGAAGAAACAGCGATTGTTCCGTCGGACAAGCCCCAACGCCAATAACCAGCCCCTTCTTCGGGTGATATCCACCCCTGATGCCAAACAATTTGATTCGAAACCTCAGAAGGGGTCTCATTATCAACCTGAGAGTTCTGCTCGACAGCGAAGGTCGATTCGCGCTGAGCATCAACGCCTGACTCGACAGAAGCAATAGCAACGTTAGATGCGGGACCTTCGTCAGTGTTATTCGAATCAAGGGCGTATAACATCGAGGGCGAACCCAAAAGGAGTCCCAAAGAAACAAGGCCCGAAAAGACCAACACCCCGAATGAGCATTTCTTCATAGCAGCACGGTATCCAATCACGCAGCGACCCCGTCACCTCAGGGCAACGGGGCCTCAATCAAAACTAGCTCAATAATGCGTTAGCCAATTTGTTGGCAGTTCTTGCACTCTCGTAAAGCACCGCGCTTCCGGGCCTCCTGGATAGAGATCTGCGAATAGCCCTTTGCGTCCTTGCCAACGGTACGACACTTATGCGTATGGTAAACATCGCTACCGCTCTTATACCAAACTAAACCGTAGTCCGGAATCCACTTGCCGTCCTCGCCGACATAGTAGGAGCCAACCCAGGCATTCGTAGCCATGGCGCCGGAAGACTGGAGGTAGTAGTCGCCGACCCAGGCGTCGTGGGCCATAGCGCCGGAACCGCTAAAGTAGTACCAGGCGCCGCCGACCTGACGCCAGCCGGTGGCCATCGCACCGGAATCGTCGAACCAGTACCAAGAGCCACCCAGGCTGCGCCAGCCGTTAGCGACCATGGCGCCCGAGCCGTCGAGATAGAACCACGCACCGCCGATGTTGAGCCAGCCAGTGGCCATAGCGCCGGAGGCGTTGGCGTAGTACCAAGAGTCACCCACCTGGAACCAGCCGGTAGCCATCGCGCCGGAGTCGCTGAACCAGTACCAAGAGCCGCCCAGGCTGCGCCAGCCGTTAGCAACCATGGCGCCCGAGCCGTCGAGATAGAACCACGTACCGCCGATGTTGAGCCAGCCAGTGGCCATCGCGCCGGAGGCGTTGGCGTAGTACCAGGTGCCCGAATCGTTGATCCAGCCAGTTAGCATGACACCGTACTCATTGAAATAGTACCAAGTTCCACCGATATTATGCCAACCGGTCAACAGCTCGCCGCTGGAAGTCGCATAGAGCCACTTTCCATAGATGGAGTCATAAATCCAGCCACTATGCTGCATGCGGCCATCAGCATTGGCGCCAGGGGTGTTCAGGAAGTAGTTTTTGCCATCAATCTGAACTCGGCCGTATGCCATATCGTGGTTTTCGGGATAGAAGTAGTACCAATCCCCGCCGATAAGCTGCCAGTTCGACACCGCGGTCCCGTCAGCGCCAAAATAGTACCAAACGGCTTCGTAATCGTTATACCACTGGTTCGTGACCATGACGCCAGTCTCGGGATCGAAATAGCGAAGGTTGCCGTCCTCGCACCGAACGAGTCCGGTCTGCATCGAGCCATCGTTGTCGAAATAATACGTTCCAGCAGGACGAGAAACAGAGAAACCTGTCAAATTGCGAGACTCGCTATGATCAATATATTGAAGACCAACGAGAGAATCAATATCAGCAAATGAGGACGCCGGGGCAACCGTCATGCAGGCGGCGGCAAATACAGCAACTCCCAGCGCTGTTAGTCCTCGCCATCTTTCTCGAAGGTTATTCATACGACATCCTTTCTCCGAGATTTAAGGCTCTCTTAAGTTATTCTCAGACTATCAATTTAGTTTTTCAACAGGAAATCGATAAAAGGTATCTTTGTGACTGCAATTTGATGAGAGCCGCCACGTCCTTGCCGTCCCGTGCATTGTCGACAGCAACGTCTTATGGCACAAACCGGATATCCTTTTCGGCGCAAATCGTTTGAGCAGGCGGCACGCGGAAGGAGTGTGTAGAGCGGTTTTCTGCTGGCTGCCAGCCACGGCATCCTTTCGGAAACCTAATTGCCGCCGGAATTAAAGTCCCCGGCGCGGACTCACCTTATCTCCCCGACGCGGGCTCGATATCCTCTCGGATATCTAATCGTCTTGGACTTTTACCTGCCCAAGCACAGTACAACTTTTACGTGCCGCCACACGGAGCAAGGCTCGGGGATTATTCTCTAAAAACCATGCTTTCAAAGCAACTTAGGCACAAACGTAGTCAAACAAAATACCTTTCAGGTCTTTCTTGAAGATAAGCAGTAGATTAAAGTATCCGACAAGAAATCCCGCATTACATTCAACCCGCAGAAAAAACAGAGCACTAATACTCCGCCATGCCTTCGGACTCATATAAAAACCTCATATGATCGACATCGAATCTAAGTGATAGCACATCTATAGATTTGCGTACATCAGAACACAGGCAAACGAATTTAAAAAACGAATCAGTTAATTCGCTTTCAAACTCTTTGTCGCATATACGTTTTCCAAGCTCAATAGCTTGGCTCAATTTAGTAGCGACAAAGTGGTTGGAAATTAAACCAAGCATGTTATTAGCCTTCTCAAGGCTATCAAGAACAGGCAAAACGTATTGTATTGCGAAATCTAATGTGACGGTATCATCCTCAATATAATTCGGAAGTCGATACGCTAAATCACATGTATTTATATAATATTTGATCCATGACTCTTTCATTTTTGGAAACCGAGAGATATGGATTAACCGACTTTCAGCAGAGGTATCGCCCAATCTATTAGAAGTTGGAATTAAAATAGTATTTGACCTTTGCTTTCGCCAAGACGAATTATCGAAATTCAATCGAACACGAATATACTCTTGCAACCAGACAAAATAGCACGCTCCATCATCCGCTAAAGAACATCTAATTAAAAGAAAAGGTATTGCAAACATTTCAGCGTATAAAAGCGTCTTCGTATCAATGGAAAATGGAATTTCAGGTTTATCTTCGAGTGGCTTGTTTGTTCCCTTCACCTGAATTGCCATTAATTCACCAGTAGCGAATCCGTTTTCAAAGCGCTCAAAAATTTTATCGATTCCAAAATCACGTTCTGTTAAGTCTCGAACAACCCAGTTTTCAGAAGGCATAAGGGAGGTGACGAAAGAGCATGCCTCTGTATCAATTATGTGGCTATTTGGACGTTTCGGAGGATATGCCATAAAAATCAGCTCCATCAGCCTTAGCGCAAGAGCACCTAATAACGACAAAATAAAGATAACAACCAACATAATTAGACTGCATGTCAGTTGATATCGAATAAGCGGTTAAGGACACAATAACCAATAAAACAATAGCACTCACTGTGTCCAGGGGCATGGACCATCTCCTCCATCCTTCCTGCTCGAGCACGTCAGAGTAACCACCCGGTGAAACCATTGGCCGAGAGCTGCGCCCCCAGTCCCCGGGAAGCGGCCCTCTTGATTAAACTGCTCAGTATTTCGTGCTCACGGGCTCAATTCCCGGTGACCACTTGAGTCACTTCATAGTAGAGAGCAACGACAATGTCGACGCTGCAGGTCTTAAGAATACATTCGCAATAGATGTTCCGGCTGTTCACGCCACTGCAGTGAAGCTGACCGGCCTCGGCTTCTATGATCGAATTAAGCACCTGATCGGAGAGCCTGCGGATAAGCACCAGCTGTCGATCGTCCCGTCGCTGAGGTGGGGCTCAGCGAACATGTCGGGCGCGGCGTCCGCTAAGATCTACATTGCGGTCCTCATCCTTCTCAAGAACCTTCCTTGTGGTTATTTCAGATTCTAGTGCGAAAGCCGTTTTGCGTCAGGCAGACGTCATCACCCCCCCCCACGCTTACGCCATCTATTTTTTGTGCGATCCAAAGTATCGCTAGCTCACGCTCTTCACTATCATCAAATTTGCAGGTCTCATATTTGATGTTTCATTCAGCTCCTTAGAATCGATAACCAAATCCCATTGTCCATTTTGGCCCGGCAATGATCGGCAAAGTTGTTTGTTAGGTATACGAAACAATCGATTAACTGGAGTCAAACGCTTAACTCCAAAACATTTCAAACTGACAATTTCGATACATAATAAAGCTGCCAGTGAATTCAAACAGTTCTCCAAATTAGCTTTTCTAAAATACGTACCACGATCATGTTTCACAGCGTTATAGCTATCCCACCAAGTTAATTTTGCATACATTCCATTTATCCACGCATTAAAAGGTTTGAGTGAAATACTCTGGTTAATCGCAATGTCAACTACCTCATTTACAAAGGCAATATCATTCAAAGCAGACAGGCACTCGAATGCTTCCTTGATATTAGATGGTCTATTTCCGGATCGAAGTTCGACATAATCTTTAAAAACCGAATCAAATTCAGAACAAATCGATAAAAGCATCTTTGCAAATTCAACTGAATAAGTTGAGAAATTATCGTTGCTCAGCTCAACATAATTAAAGGAATTAACAAGCTCTCTTTCAAGAACCAAGTAGTAATCCCAATTTGATAAAGATAAACTCATAGACAAGCAACTCCCGTTAACGTAAATTACACCAAATTATCTTTCGAAATGCCCCCGTAGATATAGCAATCGCCAGCTCAGAAGTCTACTGACGCCCGATTCAGCTGACAAATAATTGACTATACGGCACTATTAAAGGATAACTAGCACTGTTCATCTACAGGAATATCCAGTTTATTCGCCGCGCAAATGCAAAGCTCTTTATCCTCTTGAGTCATCCTGCTCCCAAGAATAACTCGCAACGGCTTGCATGGGCGTTGTACATAATTCATCTCAAGCTCATCTGGCTCTGGTACAAGACGGGCACGATATTCGTTCTCCCGCTCAAACACACTGCCCTTTCTGTAAATTGCCCGTAGATCACTAAGCATGTCATCACTGCTCACATTAAGACCAAGCATCCTAGCAGCAGTCCAAGCAATTTGAGGGTCGCAATTAAATGGTTCGTCATCATATAAAATTGGTAATAATTCAGTGCGCATTCCGTTAGCTATGTTGCAATTGCGAATAGCTTCTCTGTCGTAAGCAAGAACGAAACCCGCTTGGCTTTCGGAATATACATTCCACATATTCGAATCGCTAGGATTGTCCGTTAGGCACAAAATGCGACAACAATTTCGGCAGCTATTCTGATGAACTGGGGCAACAAATCCTCCAACAAATAAGCGCAAGTTTTTAACAGCCGAGCGAAAAAGACTAACTTTTCCCTCATCGGATAGTATCTCGAACTCATCTATTCTTGCTGGATTAAAAGGAGCCCCCAGAACCCCTAAAACAAACGCAAGTCGTCTAAAATCAATTTGATTTATTATCTTTAACGCTTGTTCATCATCATTGAGATTACTTTCGATTTCATCTATACCATTCCAGTTATAGATCGGTACCGAGTCGCACTGATCGCTGAAAACCTTTGGATGAGAAAATGTAACAGTCGCGTTTTCTAGATCGGCAAAAGCGTATTCACTTGGAGGTCGATAGCGGTAAAGCATTCGCGGGACGAGAGAAGTCGATAGCGCTTCCAGCTCCTTCTTTGCGGAAACAATGGAGGCGCCATCGTTTTGCTTGGCAACGAGATTAGCCAGCGTCTCCCGATATGTTTCTTTCTGTGTCAAGCTTAGCGCCATGCAATATCGCTTCCCGATCTAGCTAAATTAGATGCAGTTGATTTTATCCAGTGCAAAAATACTGAATGCACATACGAAGCAGAAGTCATGTCTATCAACTACCAAAAAATGATTCCGATTGGAACGTACCGGAAATCGTAAAAGCTGCCAACGGATATATTTATAATAGCCTGAGATGGCTAGAGATGAAAACATATAGTCATCAAGCAGTCTTGTCCTCCGATGAAGACGCCAGCTATGACATCGAATTCCACTCTCTGTCAGGTCGCTTTACCAATTACGGAGCGCCGCAGAGGCTGCAGAAGCAGTCGAGTATGCAGAAAAGATTTATATGGGCGCGTCAATTAAAAAAGCTCTGTTAGACCAGGATTGACACACATCTGTCCCCACGGCGCCATATCGTTAGCCTCGTAGACCGCGGGGCAGCATGAACGCCGAGGACCTGGTAATCGCCTTCAAACGGGACATGGCGAAGCTGAGCGGGACCGAGCGCCGCCGCGCGATTGAGTCCGTCAGGGACGTGATCCGCGCGGCGGCGTTCGACGACACGGCCGGCTCCGCCTACGAGGTCGAGCGCAGCCGCGTCTGCCTCAAGACCGCCTACGCCATGCGCCATAGGCTGATCGAGTGCCTCTCGGCCCACTGCCCCCATTCAGGGCCGGGCGGGGCTGCGGCGGCGAGCTCGACGAGATCTACTTCCCTGAGTCGCTCAAGGGCAAGGGCAACCGCGCGAAGGGGTTGTTCGCGATGCCGTATCGGCAGCATAGAGACGGTATGTCCATTTCGTCTCTTTTAGCGCTGAATACCATGTATCGGGTTCATTTTCTCATGCCTTATTAGGAATATATGAGACGGCTGAATTCGTAGATGCCTGTTGTAAATGAATGTATGTGAGAAAGCTAACAACTACTTAATAAGAGTTGCGTTTGGCATCAGGCAACGAAAACCGTTGCATTTTGTCTCTTGCAACTAAAAGGGTTGCGTTTGGTATATAGCAACGAAAACAGTTGCATTATGTCTCATGCAACTAAAAGGGTTGCTTTTGGTGTCTAGCAACGAAAACAGTTGTGCACGGGCAAGATAACCCTCACGCTTTGCGAATGATATCTTTGTTCCTGCAAATTAAAACACGCAATGTTATAGATAGACGAAATCTGATTAGCGGGCGACGATGAATGCCACATCTCTATTATCACGGGGACTGCCGCCCCAGAAAAACCCGATATGGCAATCGACGCTGATAGCAGTCTTAAAGAACATGACGTCGCCCTCACTCGACCTAGAACCGTTCGAGAATCTCCTCGGCGTTCTCTCGCAGATAGATATCTAGGTCCGGCACGGCAAACTGCACGTAGCCCCTCTGTGGTGCCTGAATAACCTCTCTTTGTAGCAATTTTGCCCTAATGGAGCTGACCTCATTGGTCTTTTTACCCATGCGCTTAGCAATCTCGGATGATTTGGACTGTTGTTTATCCTCGCACATGGCCAAAAGGTATTTGATATCGTTGAGCCCCAGTCCAGAAATCGCGGGCTCGTGAACAACATCGTGAAAACGAGCTTCTGCCAGCGCAATGCCTTCGATAACATCGCGCTCGCTCACGTTGGCACTTTTGACACGATGCAAGTTGGCGCGCTGCCAAATGGAGTAACCGACCAGTTGCACCAAATAGGCATAGCCCTTCGTGGCCTTAGCGGCTCTCGACAGCAGATCGTCCTCTATGGTCAAACCAGTCGCTATAAAGCTATCGCCCATAGAGAGCGCTACCTCCACCTGGTTGATAGGCGCCAGATCTTCGGGGAGGGCACGACGCAAGAATGTAAGTGCCTTGCCGTTAATAAGATCCATAACACCAGCGGGCAATCCGGCAAATGCGAGAGCAATATCGACTTTCTCCCCTATTAGAAGCTGCACAGCAGAAGCAATAGCGCGCATATCGTCAATCGGGGCATCCTGCACCTCATCTATTGCAATAAACAGGCCCTTGGAAGACTTTGCGGCCGAGCCAAGCAACTTTCTAAGACTCGACTCTTTTGGCACAACGTCGAATTTAGCGGAAACAAAACCGGCATTTACGCCGACTGAAGCATTGGTCGCAAGGGAGGATTCTGCAATCTGATCCTTCAGGTCCAGCAATAGGTTGGGACCAGCAGAAACAATAGCCGTCTTCCAGCCAAGCTCTCGTGCACGATCTCTAAGATCACAGAGCAAAACAGTTTTTCCGGAACCCCTTGGCCCGGCAACGCGCATGAGCCTCGCAGGTGCACCAATTCCCGAATTCAAACTCTCGGTAAACTCAAGGGCAATATCATCACGACCAATTATGCGCGGAGGCTCAGCGCCGGCAGTGGGACGAAACGGGTTATGGAATAGTGTGGCGCTCACTTGTTTGCCTCTCAAGGAAATCGATTATCGGTCAATCTTAGCTTTATTAGTTTATCGCAACTATATCGGATTATATCGAGTTGTATAAGCCTGTACAAACTTATCGTAGAAGTATCGAGCCATCGTAATGTAAACTAACAAATAGCCTAAACGCTGCCTTCTTCCCAACTCATGGCGAAGTCAAGCTGAGGGCCTTCTAACAACCATTGTCTAAAGCGAGAAGTACTCACTCTCGGAAGACAAGTTAGGCCCCAACCATGGATCACCCGTCAAGAAAAACTCCGGCCAGCGCTGCGTGAACAGTGCCTGTTCGCGTTTCCAACGGCGCAGCTTCTCCTCGTTGGCCTCTTCCCTGCCGCGCGAGGTGAACTCGTAGTGGTACAGCTCGGCATAGGGCGTAAAGATGGTGCGGTAGCCAGCTTCCCGCACGCGCAGGCAAAAGTCAGCGTCGTTAAAACCGACGGCAAATTCCTCGTTGTAGCCGCCGACCTGCTCAAATACGTCGCGTCGCACCATCTGACAGGCACCTGTTACGGCGCTAAAGTTACCCGGACGTACGGCGCGGGCAAGATAGCCCTCGCGCTTTGCCGAGAAATCCTGGTTGGCATGGGCAAGTGCGCCACGCACACCAACCAATATGCCAGCGTGTTGCACCAGATGGTCGGCAAAGTAGAGTTTGGCGCCCACCACGCCCGCATCGGGACGCTGCAGATAGCCCATCATCTCTTCGATAAAGTCGGGGCTTATGACCTCGGTATCATTGTTCAGCAACAGAAGGTAATCACCCTTGGCATGCTCCACGCCAAAGTTAATGATCTGGGAGTAATTGAACTCACCCGGCCAGTACGCAACGCGCGCGATGCCCTTGCCTTCGGATGCTGCAGCCACGCGCTCTGACAGGGTTTCGTAATACGCAAACGTCTCCGGGGCTTCGCTGTTGTTCTCCACCAAGACGATCTCGTAATTGGTATACGTGGCCTTCTGGGCGATCGACATCACACAGGCGTCAAGCGTCTCAATGTGATCCTTGGTGGGAATCACAATGCTCACCAGCGGCGCAGGCTCCGGCAGCGCAAAGCGCATGCGGTAGACAAACGGCGTCTCGGTCTCCTCGACCGTTCCGCAAATGCCCAGCGCGTTAAAGTGGCGCTGCAGCGCAAGACGACCGGCTTCAATAGCATACGGCTTGCTATCGGCAGAGCCATCGGCGGTCGACCCCGGATGAACGCGCCAGTGATACAGCACGTGCGCAACATGTTCAAACCGCGCGCCCGCCGCAAGGCAGCGGAGCGTCAGGTCGTAGTCCTGGGCACCCGCAACGTCTTCTGGGGACGTGCCGATACGATCGATAAGCGCCTTCTCCACCATCAGGAAATGCGTCACGCAGTTATGGCTATAGAGCAAGTCTACATTGAGCTTGGTCTTAAAGACCGGCTGGCCCCACTCCCCCGTTTTCTGAAACATGTCCTCGTCGCAGAACAGGACCTGGGGACGCTCGCCCTCGGCAGCATTGTTCAGCGCGGCAACATAGTGGAACAACGCGTCCGGCTCCAGAATGTCATCGTGGTCCAAGAACGCGATGTAGTCGCCCATCGCTTGCTCAATACCCGCGTTGGTGTTGACCACAATGCCGCCGTTGCCGGGCAGCCCAAAGCGACGAACGCGCTCGTCGTGGGCGCCTGCCGCAAGGTCGGCAACCGCATCCCATTCAGGTGAGGCATCCATAAGGAGCAATTCCCAGTTGTCATAGCTCTGGGCTAGCACCGAGTCCAGCAGCTCGCGCAGGTAGACTCGATCGGTCTTGTAGCACGGCACCACAATGCTCACGAGCGGCCTATAGGCAAAGGCCGCCGAAGCGACACGCTGGCACGCCAAATCGCCCGGCTTTGCGCGATGCTGCTCAAACCAACGTCGATAAGCTGCGTCGTCTGCACGCGCGTCCTTCATACGGTTCCAGCTGTCGTCGACCATGCCGTTGTACAGGCGACCATCCATGGCGCAAAACCCGCTCTGGATCTGCTCTGTGGGATCGCTCACAATCGCGACAAAATCTCGTATATCCTGAGGCATCTCAACGCTCAGAAACGTTTTATTGACGCGGCATCCGTCCTGCTGCGGCACATCGACCTGCGACTCAAACACATGCACGGTGACATCGATGGCATTCATATGCGTATCGGAGATCTGGAACTCGGGTGCGCACTGGGGGTCTCCCGCCCAGGTAACCTCATAGCGCCACACCGCGCCGGAGTCTGCCGGCAAATAGCGAATGGCATCGATCTCGTAGCGACCGCAGCATTCGCCACGCTGCGCATCGCGGATAAGCGCGCACAGCGCAGGCTTTGCTTTGTAGTTAATCTTGGATTCCAGCTTGGCCACGCGGCTATCGAGGCGAATAGAGCCCAACCTTTGACCACCGGATGCAAAAACGACATCCATCGACGAGCCATCCAAAAACGGAAGTACCATGACGGCGAGCTCGCGCTCGTAACCGGAAACGGAAGGGCAAAGCGCCAGCACACGGCCATGATCGACCGGGAGCACCAGCGACGGCACACGAGAACCGCTCGTCGTCGCATGGACAAACGCTTGAGAACCCTCCCGCTCAATAAGCGCGGCGACATCCTGACCGGCAAAACGAAGCAGCACAAACAGACGGCCCTGGCTGCGGCAAAGTGCCAAACGTTTGATACTCATCTGCACTTCTCGCTTTCCCAGGGCGTTCGCTGCCATGCGTTTGCAGGCACCCAGGCGCCCAAACCTCAAGACGTCGTAATCGAACATGAGCTTTTTGCACAAACGAGCAGCAGGGGCCTTACCGATAAGCGCCGCGCGCACCATGGCGGCAACCGAAGGAGCACATTGTGCGAGCGCAGCATCGTTGTCCACGGCAGAACCGTTAAGCGCCGCGGCAACGGCAGCAAACACTTTGCCGCAGTCCGAACCCAGCAACCTCAGCGCATCGTACAGCACCAGATCACACAGGAAGTACGCCAGGTCATCAGCATGCTGTGCGTCGAGACCGTCGCGCTGCCAGTCAGCCAGCATAGCGGAGTAAATCTTCACGTGCTCCAGCAGACGTGTCTCGTCGTCGTAGCGCATGGTGTCCATGAGCGAACCCTTGCGAGCCACGCGATAGTCGTACAACTTGTTCGAGATAAGCGCGGTCTTGTGCGAACGACCGTACACGGCAAAGTCGAAGACCTGGTCCTCGCCATACTTAACGGTTTCGTCGAACACGATCCCGTTGCCCAGCAAGAAGTCGCGCTTGCAGGCGGTGCGCCATGCAAAGGGACGAGACGCTTCCTTAAACAGCAGGTCGGAGCTATAGCCCTCAAACGACACATCGCGCGGGCTAAGCACATAGTTAAGCCACGGATACCCCGCCTCCAGCGGATACGGGTTCGCGCCAAAGGTCAACACGTCGCAGTCCTCGCGCTCAAAGGCATCGACGATCACGCGGCATGCATCGGGCGTAAAGCGGTCGTCGGAATCCAAGAACGCGACAATAGGCGCCGTGGACGCGGCGATGCCTGCATTGCGCGCGCTCGACAGGCCCCCGTTCTCTTTATCGACCAACGTAAAGCGCGCGTCCTTTTCGCAATAGGCAGCCGCAATATCGCGCGAACCGTCCGGCGAGCCATCGTTGACCAGCACGCCTTCCCAATCGGGCATGTCCTGCGCAAGCAGGGAGTCCAGGCACCAGGCCAGGCACTCCTCCACCTTATAGATGGGAACGACAACGGAAATCTTGGGGGTAGTCATAGCCAAGTGCTCCTACTGTGCGGCCGGCACGTCATCGGGATGCGGATTATCGCCGTAGGTGCGCTGATACGTCAGCACGCGCCAGACCAGCGGCAGGCCGCCAATCTTAAAGTAGTGCTTAAACGTATTGAGCTTGCCGGGCTTCTTAAAGTCAAAGCGCGAATCGATATAAGCACGGGGCGACTTGACCATCAGGCGCAAGTCGGTCTCGCCGCGCGGATCGAACAGCGACAGATCAAAGCGACCGGCATCCCAATCGGCCTTGAGCTCGGGCGAAGCCTTCTCCCAAAACTGCTCGCGCAGCTCATCGACCAGACGCTCGTCATTCCAGCGATACGTATCGACCTTCATGCGCATTAAAATGCCCTGGAGCTGAACCTTGAGCTCGGGACGTTCATCCAAAAAGCGCTGCATCTCGGCGTATTCGTCGCACACGCAAAATACCTTGTTGGGCGAATTAACTGAGCTCTTCTCGTTGTCTTGGCGATAGCACAAAATGGGGTCCGCGATAAACGCTGCACGCTCGGCGCATGCCCAAACCTTAAAGTTAAAGCCTGCGTCCTGATACGAGGCGCCCGGCGTGGGAAGGAACCGAATCTGATTGTCGTTGAGGAACTCGCGCCGATAGATGGCCGACCAAATGGAAGGTTTGCGGTAGAAGATGCCCGGGCGATCGACGGGGCGATACGCGGCGCCCGTCATATACTCGCCGATGATCCCAAACAGCTCACGGCGCTCGCTGGGCGTGGACCAATACAGATAAAAGTCGCCCTTTACCACATCGGCATGCTCAGCATCGGCCTTGGCGACCAGCTTTTGGAGCGAATCCTCAAACATAAAGTCGTCGGACTCAAGAATGCCCACGTACTCACCGCGCGCCATCTCCAGACCGCGGTTCATCGAGTCGCCGTAGCCGCTGTTGGCTTTGTCGATCATCTTTACACGGGGGTCGCGCTCCATGTACTCGCGGATGATATCCGGCGAGCTATCGGTGGAACCGTCATTGATACAGATGATCTCGATGTCCTTGAGCGTCTGCGCCACGGCGGAATCGAGGCACTCGCGCAGATAGCGCTCGACATTGCAAATGGGGACAAGCAGCGAAACTTTAGGGGTATCAGAGTTCTGCAAGAGAACCTCCTGTTGAATAGCGTGTAACAGGGTTATTTTAGCAGCCGGGTTGCGGCGGGCGGCAGCGCTTGGAATTAGATAAAGCGCTCCAGACAGGCTTTGAGACCGCGAGTCGAAAGATAGAACAGCGTGGCGTCTGCCATCGAAACGCCCGAGGTCGCCGCAACGAGCTTGTGGGCAACACGGCGAACGGCACCCTTAGCAGGCATATCCGCCCACGCCGTTCCCAAAAACGTCGTGAGATCCATGTTGACGCGAGCCGCCACGCGATGGAAACCATCGGCATCCAAGCGCGCCAGGTCGAACACAATTAGGTCTAAAAACCAAGTTATCAGCTCGCCGGGGCACAGGTCCAAAAGACCGTAGGCCGCCCAGTCCTCCAAGACCTCCTCGAGCATCCTCATGTGGGCGTCAAGCTTTTTGGCGCGAGCATCGGCACTGTTGAACTCGTGCGTCGCCGATTCACTCTCCATCACGTAGTGGTAGAACTTGTCCGGCATGACGACGGTCTTGCGGGCAAGCGCATAAGCCGCAAATTGGAAGACGACGTCCTCGCCCAAAGCCAAACCGGGGGCGAAGCGAATGCCTTCGCGATTGAGCAGCTCGCGCGAAAAAGCCGCACGGCAGGCATAGGGCTGCGCATTCGAATGGAACAGCAGTTGGGGATCACGGGCGCCGAAGGTACCGGCTTTGGGGCTCATAAGTTGCTGGACGCGTTTGGGGGCAGCATCGGCAGGTTCACAGACGCCGCCAAAAACGGCGGCCTCGGCATCCGCAGACTCCATGACATGCAACACGCGCTCGACCGTCTGGGCATCGATGTAATCGTCGGCGTCCACAAAAAAGACGGTCTCGCCCTCGGCGGCATCGATGCCGGCGTTTCGAGCGCACGAGACACCCTCGTTTTTCTGGTCAATCACCAGCACACGTCCGTCGGTCTGTGCCATTTGATGCAAGACGCTCAGGGAATCATCAGTCGATCCGTCATTGACACAAACGACCTGAATCGAGCGCTCGGACTGTGCCAACAGCGAGTCGAGGCATCGCTGAATCGAGCGTGCCGAGTTGTATACGGGAACGACGATGGTCGCTTTGGGGGTCGAAGCCTCTCCCATGTCGACCTACCCCCTCAGCGATTCGATGAGGAAGGCGGCGACCACGCCTGGGCCTCCAACCGAGGCGTAGTATTTGGCGCGTCCCAGGGCGCCGTCCGTCGCAAAGTGCGGGTGCTCGTCCACCCAAGCTTCAGGGTCTTTGAGGATCGCAGCAAGATTCGCGCGCTTCCACGGCTTAAGGTCGTCCAGCGAAAAGTCTCCTGCGTCCAAGGAGGCCTGGAACTCCTTGGTCATCTGGACCAGGAACTCTTTATAGAACTTAGGCGCCAGGCGCACGTAGTTCCACATGTACGAATCGTACTTAATGAGCTGATTGAACTTGAGCATGCGCGCGACATCGCCGCTTGCGTGGTCGCGGGCATAATCCTCTCGAATCCAACGCTCAATCTCGGCATACTCGGTATTGACGCAAAAGACCTTAGCCGAAGAATTGACCGAGGAATTCTCGTTGTCTTGGCGATACGACAACACGGCATCATGCAGGTAAACAGCCTTATCGGCGCACGCGATCACCTTAAAGGCGAATGACGTGTCCTGAAAGGATGCCCCCGGAGTCGGCAGGAACGTAATGCCGTTGCGCTCAAGAAAATCGCGACGGTACACGGCCGACCAAATCGACGGCTTTTGCTTAAAGAACTGCGTCGTATCGCTCGGGTGCACCGGCTTGCCACAGTCCTTGGCTTTAAACATCTCGTGCAGCGAACGGCGCTCCTCGGGCTTAGACCAGTAGAAATCAAAGTTCGCCTTCGCAAAGTCGGCATTATTGCTATCGGCGGCCGAGACAAGCTTTTCGAGTGCGTCGGACGCCATAAAGTCATCGGACTCCAAGATGCCCACGTACTTGCCACGCGCCATCTCCAGACCGTGGTTCATCGAGTCGCCGTAGCCGCTGTTGGCTTTGTCGATCATCTTGACGCGCCCATCGCGCTCCATATACTCGCGGATAATCGCGGGCGAGTTGTCGGTCGACCCGTCATTAATGCAGATGATCTCAATATCCTTGAGCGTCTGCGCCAGGGCGGAATCGAGACACTCGCGCAGGTAACGCTGAACATTGTAAATGGGAATAAGCAGCGACAGAACAGGGCTGCCAGAGGCGTTAGTAAACAAATGTGCTCCTTAGGAAATACCTGTCGTTTCATGGTATCAAAGGGCCAGCGCGCCAGCGGGCGTTTATATAATCTATGGAGCCTCTTGCGGGCAAAGCAGCCCCACGTCATGCGGCGGGCCCATGGCAGGTTCCTGCGTTTTATTCAAAGCTTGCCGCCAAGGTGCGCCGAGCCTTTACAATAGGACAGTCCCAAGGACGTATTCGATAGCTTCCGCGCGGCGCTCGCCCGCCGCGCGTGAAAGGATATATTGCCCCATGCCTTCAACCCTTCCCGCCCCCATCGACAAGCTCGCCATCGTTGTCGTCACCTATAAGCGCCAGGAGCTCTTGGCCAACCTGTTCGACTCCATGACCGAGCTCACGGCAACGCCCTGGCGCATCGTGATTGTCGATAACGAGAATTCGCGCGAGACCGAGGCCATGTGCACCGCATTCAACGAGCGCCTGGCCAACCTGTGGGGCGTCGACACCGAGCAACCCGACGCGCAGGGCGGCACCGACCGTGTCATCTACGCCCCGCAGCTCGAAAACGGCGGCGGTGCGGGCGGCTTCTCCGCCGGCACTAAATGCGCCTACGACTTGGGGGCCCAGTGGTTCTGGGTCATGGACGACGACGTGCTCGTCATCCCCGAAGGCATCGAGCGCTTGGCCAAGTGGACCGACCGCTACGACGTCATCCAGGGTTCGCGCCTGGACTTTGACGGCGGCGCCTTCTTTTGGCAGTACCAGCTCATCCTTTCGCTCGGCATTCCCAACCCTGTCGCCAAGTGGGACCTGGGACCCGAGGGCTACCGCGCCATGAACCAGCTATGCTTTGAGGGCGGCATGTTCTCGCGCCGCGTGGTCGACAAGATTGGCCTGCCCGACGCGCGCTTCTTTATCTACGGCGACGATGCCTGCTACGGCTACGTAGCCAGCCAGCACTTCCCCGCCGCCGTGGTCGCCGACGTGGTGCTCAAGCGCGCCCGTGCCGTCTCTAACTGGGATATCGCCGGCAAACGCCAGCTCAACTCTACGAGCGACACCAACCGCTACTACATCATGCGCAACCGAGGCTTCCTCGCTCGCTATATGCAGATCTACGGTGACTACCACCCCATGTTGTTCCGCCTGGGCAATGCCGCGACCTTCTGCAAGGAATTCATTCGCCTGGCTGCCGTTGACAAGTGCTTTAAGACCGGTATTCCGGCGCTGCGACGCGGCATGAAGGACGCCCGCAAGATCGTTAAGGATCCCAACTGGAAGCCCATGCCGCCCATGAAGGACACCGAGTAACGGAAGCCGAAAACACCTCGGCGCTTAAAGCCGCTGGCACACCGTAGCCATATGCTGTCCATCAAACCCAAACCCCCAGCGCATGCGACCCACGCCGGGGCGCGGCACACGGATTTCGTCGATGCCGTCGCGCTCTATGTCAAGTAGCGACTGTACGGCCAGCAATTCCAGACCCAGCGCATCCACGCCGGGGTCATGCATCATGTTGATCGTAATGAGCGGGCGCTCGTCCAGCATGCCAATCGTGTCTGCTACGTCGAGCACAGCACCCGTAGGAAAAACCTGGATGTCCCAGCGATCCGCGCCACACTTTCGCCTCGAAGCAGGATTGGCATAGCCCGGCAATCCAAAGCAGAGTCCTTGCAAGAGTAGGTGATATGGCAGCGGCGTATCTGGGTCGGTCCCACCGATTCCCGAATCTCCCAGGATGCGGCTTAGCGCCCGCCTCACGGTATCCTCGTCCCCACAGCACAACCCGTCGCGAAACGCATCGACGTCTCGAATGTCTTCGGCAGCGCACTCAAACCACTCAACAATTACTAGACGCAAGACCTGGCGAAGCTCTTTATTGGGCAATCGCAAAACACGGAGGCGATCGCCATGCTCTGGCCCCTCAGTCATATCTGTCGTCAGGAAACCGGACAGATACAGCGCTGTCCACATGCCATCGTCAGGCGAGACATCTGACTCTGCAGTGCCCAAACAAAGCGGGACCTCAGCGCACCCATGGGCCTCGAGCAAATCAAACAAGACCGAAAGGCGGTCGAGATTCCACCCGGCAACTACCCTACTCAGGCAATCGGCATATCCATACAGATCGGCACGCACAGGCGCCGTGCAGCCTCGGTCCAGAAAACCGATCACACGCTCTGGACTCGAGCAATAGGCCCTGCCAAACCGATACCCCTCGAGCCATTCACGCGCATCATCCAGGTATTCCTCGCGCCCAGCATGATTCAACAGAGCCTGGACCTCGGCATCCGAAAAGCCGAACCAACGGTCACACCACGTCGAAAGCGGCGTCGACAGACAATACGAGCAGCCGCGCGAAGAAAGCGCCGCTTCGGCAGGACCGGGACACTCCCCCATCAGACACGTCAGCCGCAACGAATCGCGCGCAGTGGCAATGGCGTCGAACAGCACGCGATCGAATAGCCCTGCCGGATCGGCGTCGGAAGCGTCCCTCGCGCTCGCACGGCGAGACCACGCCGCATCGTACCCATCAACGAGCAATACAACCTGCTCATCGCAGGCCATCTCCAGCAGCTCAATGAGCACACCGAGCACCGAGTCAACCTCGTCCGCGCTCGCCACGCCACGCGCAACACGTTCGATGTGACGCACCTTATCTCGAGCTAAATCAGGAGCCTCCAAGAGCGCCAACAAGCGAGCGCACTCGCCCGAAAGGGCATCGCGCACGACGTCGGCAATAGCGGCACCACGCCTCGCAGCGCCAGAAAAGTCCAGCGATATCACCGGATAGCAAGCATATTCATCCCGATAGCGTCCACCGTCTGCATCCCAAATCTGAGCATTGGCAAACAAACGCTGATCAGCGCGACCAACCGCTGGACGCTCCAGAAAAGCCCTGAGCGTCGACAAGTTCATGCTTTTGCCAAAACCCTCGGGTCGACAGCACACCACAACGGACGCGTCGCAGTCCAACACATCGGCAATAAACATGGTCTTGTCGACCAGCGTGCAGCAACCAAGAGCCTCCGCATAGTCGTGCATGCCAATGGGCAAAGCCGCATCGTCGGCACAGCCGATCAAACGCACGCCAAAGCCAGCAGCACAATCAACATTTGCCTGTTCAGACACCAAAACGTTCCCCCTAAATCGCTGCACGATGCCAATTGTAATGACCGCCTCGCGCGTACCGACGACGCCGCGCGAACATATCGGGCAACGGTAGCAACAAGAGGTGTGAGGGGGCATAACTAATCGTTGCACAACAAAACGGGACCCGATGCATTCGCACCGGACCCCGTCCCAACTCTTTAGTTATCTGGCAACCGAGAGGCTACTCCTCCGAGCCATCCTCCCCAGAAGCCTTCTTCTGCTGATCGAGCTTATGCTTACCGCTTACGATAGACGTAGCGCCCAGTGTGGCCAAGCTTGCACTGGCAAGGCTCGCCATAACGATAAGGTCGCCCGTCTTGGGCATGTTACCGCCAGATGACTTGGTCGTTGTAGCCGTCGTGGTGGTCACCTTTTTGGAGTCATTTTGCTCCTGGTTCCGGTTGTCAGTGTTGCCTTTACCGTTGTCCTCGCCCTGCTGCTTTCCGTCCTTGGTCTTGCCCTTGCTCTCGTCCTTCTCCTCAGATTCAGACTTCTTATCCTCGTCCTTCTCCTGTTCGGACTTGTCGCCCTTCTCCTCAGAGCTAGAACCCTTATCGGATTCGGTCTTCTCGGAAGCCTTGTCCTTGGAGTCGTCCCTTGCGGCCTCGGTCTTTTCCGTGGAACCCTGATCAGAGTTGTCCTTGTTCTGGGCCGAGCCCTTATTGACGCCAGCCATCAGCGAAGAACCCAGCGTAGAACCAAGCTGCTCGGAGAAAGAAGGCTTCTTGTCCGGCGAAGCAACGGGAGCGTCCGGCGCCTTATTCGAGTCGTCCTTGGAAGCATCGGAATCAGGGGGCGTGTCAGAGCCGGAGCCGTTGTTAGAGCCGGTGTCAACGGACGAATCGCTCGAGCCGGTAGATGAGTTAGAGGTGTCAGCGCCGGTCGAACCAGAAGCGTCGCTGTCCGTATTGCCGGCAGAGCTTGAAGGCGAATCGCCCGCAGCAGAGCCGTTCAAATCGGAGCCGTTCGAGGTAGAGCCGTCGTTGGTAGCGCCACCAGCAGAGCCATTACCGTCAGCATCGGTCGAGGGCGCATCCATCCTGTCATCGTTGACATCGTCACTCGAGCCGTCATTCGAATCAGGTGTCGGCGAGGGCGCCGGCGTAGGCTCGGGCTGCACGGGCGTCGCAGCGGCAGCCTCATCCTCGGCGATATAAGCCAAGCAGTCCTTCAGCTCATTCTTATAACGGTTCTTCCAGCCCTCATGATACTGGGGCTGGCTCGAATACTTGGTGGCGACATTGTTGACCACGCTATTGGAGAGCGCCGTCACAAACTCACGGTCAGTCATATCATTAGAAAGATTCGCCCAGCGGAAAAAGTCCCTGCAGCCACCAGTGCCGCACATGTTGGTAATGCTCCACACCATGCCCTTGACGCAGTCGGCGCGGCCCGAAATATCAATACCCAGGCCGCTCTTGAGCCACGCCTCGGTCACCGCATAGTACGAGTTGTACGCATAAGCATCTTGAAGTGCTGAGACTCAACAGGATCGGTGTTATACGCACCTTGGAAGGCATCCTGCGCGATATGGCCCAGCTCGGTGAGCTGGCCGTTCTCGTACATGGCATTGCTCGTGTTGGAAATCTCGCTGCCGCGATCAATCGCATCCTTGAGCATGCTGTATTTTTCGGGGTTGTAGTTGTAGGCCTGCTTCATAAACGGGATGAGCGACCAACGACGGTCGAACTGGTAATAACCCAGCGCGTTGTAGCCGTCACCATACGAAAAGCCCTGGTTATAGTTGCCATGGCTCTCATATTTGGTGAAGTACTTCATCTCGGGAGTCACGTTGACAAACGAAACGCCCTGGACCGACCTCAGCACGCCCGAGAAGGACTGTTGGGTGTAAAGGCCCTTATCGATATCGGTGGCATCCGAGGCAACGCCCGGCGTGGGCTCCTCGGCAGCGGCGGGTGCCGGCGCGGAAACGGCGCCAAACGAAAGCGCCAGCGTCAGACCCGCGACAATCGCAGAATGCTTGGGCTGCATAAGATCCTCCCTGCATTGGTGTAGTTAAAGTTCAGTTTGCAAAGATAAAAATAAGTATTGCAGCTCGCCCGTTGTTGCACAACAACCCCTCGGTAAACGGCAACAACCCTCCGCGAAATCTTAAGGAATTACGAAATCTTAAGAAATTAAACAAACTGGTCGTCGGGCGCCAACAGAAGCTCGCCGTAACGCTCCATCAACCCGTCCCTCAACTGGCAGAAAGCAGGGATATAGACGTTCAAGATGCGCTGAATCAAATCTTGAGCGAGCTTGTTGTCATAGATATGGACGTTCGTATTGCGATCTCTGAGCATATCTAGCCAGGCCACCTCATCAATAAAGTCGTAGAATCGGTAGGACTCCTTCAAGATGGCACGAGGAGACCCCGACGCGGCAAGCGTGGCGCCCTCATACTCGAGCAGACGCTTAAGGAGCTTCCAGCTCAGTTCAAATTGAAGATTGAACTTATTAATCAATCCACTCTGAACAAAATCATTGTTGAGATCCTGATTGGGCGCATCCTCAAGATTCACCAAGGCGCTGGCAAAGTTCTCATATTTTTTCATACAGAATCACACCATCCCTGGCAATTTCATCGAGCAATTGCTGCGATAAGGACTCGTCGAGATTGACGACATCTACATCCAAAAGAGTATCAAGACGCTCCTCGATCAAATATGAGAAACGGCCGAAATCCCGGCAACCTGCTACGGCGATGTCAATATCGCTCTTAGGCAAATTGTCACCTCGAGCGCGGGAACCAAACAGCACAACCTTCTCGGCGTCACATTCCCGAGCAAAAACTTCGATTTGCTTGTACACCTTGTCGAGAGATGCCATTTGCACCCCTACAGCTTAATATCGAAGTTGATTTCGGGGACGGCGGCCAAGTCAGCCAGCGTTACACCGTCGACATAGTTCTCGATGACCTCGTCCAGACCGCGCCAGAACTTGACGGTCGAGCACAAATCGCTGCGGGTACAGCTGTTGTCGATGCCGTCGCACGCCACCGGAGCCGTGCTGCCCTCGACGGCACGCAGGATGTCGCCGGCACGCACCTCGGCCGGGTCCTTGGCCATCATGTAGCCGCCGCCCTTGCCGCGCACGCTCTTAAGCAGGCCCGCCTTCATAAGCGGACGAACCAGCTGCTCCAGATACTTTTGCGAGATATGCTCGCGGTCGGCAACCTCGCGCAAGGCAATCTTGCCCTCGGCGTCGCCCAGCGCCGCGATATAGATCATTAACCGGAGGGCATAGCGGCCCTTGGAAGAAATGAGCATACCTACCCTCCCATCGCATCTGGGACAACATAACCAGGTTTGTTTGTCCCAAATTTAAAGTAAGTGGGACAAACACAACAGGTTATTTTGTCCCAGAATTTGAAAAGTCGAGTGGATTAGTCGGGTTTTCCCTTGACTAACGCCGAACCCATAGTAACTTTATTCCGAGAAGATTCCTAGGGTTTAGTACACCTATGAGTACACCATATACAGAGAGGGACAGCATGAACGCAAATCCGCTGCTTTCCATCGAAGGTCTGACCGCCTCCGTGGACGAGAAGACCATCCTCCACAACGTCAACCTCAACGTCGCCGCCGGCGAGACCCACGTGTTGATGGGTCCCAACGGCGCCGGCAAGTCCACCCTCGGCCACCTGGTCATGGGCGACCCCGTTTACACGGTCAACGACGGCCGCATCGTCTTTGACGGCCAGGACATCACCGAGCTCACCACCGACAAGCGCTCGCGCGCCGGCCTGTTCCTGAGCTTCCAGGCCCCGGTCGAGATTCCGGGCGTGCCGCTGTCGAGCTTTTTGCGCGCCAGCATCGCCGGCCGCCCCGGCCTGGAGATGAAGGGCAAGGAGTTCCGCCGTCGCGTCAATGAACTCGCGGCCGAGCTCAACATGGATACCGCCTACCTCAACCGTGAGCTGGGCGTGGGCTTCTCGGGCGGCGAGAAAAAGAAGGTCGAGATGCTCCAGCTTCTGCTGCTGCAGCCCAAGCTCGCCATTCTCGACGAGACCGACTCGGGCCTAGACGTCGACGCCCTGTCCACCGTCAGCCACGGCATGGACGCCTACCGCAAGAGCTGCGACGGCTCCATGCTCATCATCACGCACAACACGCGCATCCTGGAGCACCTGGATGTCGACCGCGTCCACGTTATGGTCAAGGGCCACATCGTGCGCGAGGACGACGCCTCGCTCATCCCCTGGATCGACAAGAACGGTTTTGAGACCTTCGAGCGCGAGGCCGCCGAGCAGCGCGCCCAGGCCGAGGCCGCCGCTGCCGAGCAGCAGGCGTAAAGGGGCGACGCAATGACCAAGAACCGCACCGAGGTCGCGGACATCGACCGCAGCCTCTACGACTTCACCTATGGCGAGGAGGGATTCGAGCGCCTCGACGCCGGCATCACGCCCGACATCGTGCGCGAGATCAGCGCCAAGAAAGACGAGCCGCAGTGGATGCTCGACCTGCGCTTAAAGTCCCTCGAGATCTTCAACCGTTTTCCCGACCCGACGTGGGGCCCCTCCATCGAGGGCCTGGACATGGACAACATCGTCACCTACGTCAAGCCCAACACCGACCAAAAGCACGACTGGGAGTCGGTGCCCGACGACATCAAGAACACCTTTGAGCGCCTGGGTATCCCCGAGGCCGAGCGCAGCTACCTGGCAGGCGTCGGCGCGCAGTACGACTCCGAACTCGTCTACCACAACATGCAGGACACCGCGTCCAAGATGGGCATCGTCTACTCCGGCATCGAGGAGGCCCTGCACGATCCGCAGTGGGAGCCGCTCATCCACGAGAAGTTTATGACGCTCATCCCGCCCACCGACCACAAGTTTGCGGCCCTGCATGGTGCCGTGTGGTCGGGCGGCTCGTTTGTCTACGTGCCCAAGGGCACCAAGCTCGACTTCCCGCTGCAGAGCTACTTCCGCCTTAACGCCAAGGGCGCCGGCCAGTTTGAGCACACGCTCATCATCGTCGAGGACGATGCCGACCTGCACTTCATTGAGGGTTGCTCCGCGCCCAAGTACAACGTAGCCAACCTCCACGCCGGCGCTGTCGAGCTCTTTGTGGGCAAGCGTGCGCACCTGCGCTACTCGACTATCGAGAACTGGTCCAAGAACATGTACAACCTCAACACCAAGCGTGCGCGCGTGGACGAGGACGGCGACATCGAGTGGATCAGCGGCTCCTTCGGCAGCCACGTGGGCTACCTCTACCCCATGAGCGTGCTCAACGGCCGTCGCGCCCGCTCGAGCTTTACCGGCATTACCTTTGCCGGCGCCGGCCAGAACCTCGATACCGGCTGCAAGGTCGTGCTCAACGCGCCCGACACCTCGGCAACCGTCGAGACCAAGGGTATCTCCAAGAGCGGCGGCATCCAGACCTTCCGCAGCTCCATCGTGGCCACGCCTAAGGCCGAAGGTTCCAAAGCAACCGTGAGCTGCCAGTCGCTGATGCTCGACGACCAGAGCCGCTCCGATACCATCCCCGCCATGGACATCCGCGCCAAGAACGTCGACATCGGCCACGAGGCCACCATCGGCCGCATCGGCGACGACAAGGTGTTCTACCTGATGAGCCGCGGCATATCGGAGGAAGAGGCCCGCACCATGATCGTCAACGGCTTTGCCAACCCGGTCTCCAAGGAGCTGCCGCTTGAGTACGCCGTCGAGATGAACAACCTGATCAAGCTCGAGATGGAAGGAGCGATCGGATAATGAAACAGGAAACCAACACCGCTGCTACCACGCTCGAGCAGGTCAACGCTATGCCGGCCGCCACTTGGGGTTGGCTCAAGATGAACCAGACCAAGCTCGAGCTTTCGGACGAACTTGCCGCCGCTCCCGCCGAGGCCGTTGAGGTCGAGGGCCTGGACGAGCAGTTTGCCGGCTCGGCCGACGCCTTCGATACCGCCATGGACGCCATGGCCGAGCGCTTCCCCGAGCGCCGTGCCTCCGCCCCCGGCGACGCCGTCGACCGCGCCCGCATCACGCCCGAGACCGAGCTCGACGTGCCCGCCACCTCCATCTACCAGGCCGGCGCCATCAAGCTCGAGGAGGAGCTCTCCCCTGCCGAGGCCTTCGAGACTGGCATGGGCGAGGCTACCTACACCTACCTGGCCGACCACACCACCAAGCGCGTCGTCATCGATGTGCCCGCATACAAGCACGCCACGGTTACCGTGCGCGTGAGTGGCGTCGACGCTGCCGCGGCCATCGCCGCCATCGATGTCGTCGCCCGTCCGCAGGCAACGCTCGACCTGCGCATAGCCCTGGACTCCCCCGTTGCCGGCCAAGGCGTCGTGGGCTCCGCGCTACGCGTGTGCGCCCACGAGTACGCCACCGTCAACGTGACCTGCACGCAGACGCTCGACGATAGCTGGATCGCGCTCGACGACACCGGCCTGTTCCTGGACGAGGGCGCGCGCGTCAACGTGCAGCACACCGTCCTGGGTGCTGGCGCCAGCGCCACCGGCCTTGCCGGCGACCTGCTGGGCGATACCGCCAAGGTGACGATCGATACCGATTACCTGGGCGCCCGCGAGCAGGTGCGCGACTTTAACTACGAGCTGCGCCACCGCGGCCGCAAGACCGAGTGCGAGATCGACGCCAACGGCGTGCTGACTGGCACGTCCAAGAAGGTCTACCGTGGCACCATCGACCTCGTGCACGGCTGCAAGGGCGCAACCGGCACCGAGCGCGAGACGGTGCTTTTGGCCAACAAGGGCGTCGACAACAAGACCGTTCCCGTCATTCTCTGCGACGAGGACGACGTCGCCGGCAACCACGGCGCCACAATCGGCCACGTCCGCGACGAGCAACTGTTCTATCTCGCCTGCCGTGGCCTTGACCAAAACGCCGCCGAGGACCTGTTCATTCGCGCCAAGCTGGAGGACGCCGCGCTTTCCGCCACCGACGAGCGCACCCGCGCAGCCGTCGTCCGCTTGGGCAACAACCTGATCAACAACTTTGAAGAGGAGCTCGCATGATCGACACCGAGCACGTTAAATGCGATACCTGTACCGCACCGGAGCCTATGGAGCTCGACGCCAGTGACGAGGCCTCGCGCGGCTGGCCTACCGTCGACATCGAGACCAATCCCTACAAGGCACAGTTCCCGCTTTTCCAGCAGCACCCCGAGATCGCCTTCCTCGATAGTGCCGCCACCGCGCAGCGCCCCGCCTGCGTGCTCGACGCCGAGCGTGACTTCTATCAGCGCATGAACGCCAACCCCCTGCGCGGCCTGTACTCACTGTCCGTCGAGGCCACCGACGCCATCGCGAAGGTCCGCCAGCAGATCGCCGACCTCATCGGCGCCTCACAGGCCAACGAGGTCGTCTTCACCCGTAACACGAGCGAGTCGCTCAACCTGGTCGCCAAGAGCTTTGCACCCACGGTGCTCGAGCCCGGTGACGAGGTCGTCATCACCATCATGGAGCACCACTCCAACCTAATCCCGTGGCAGCAGGTCTGCCGCGAAACCGGCGCCAAGCTCGTCTACCTCTACCCCACCAAGACCGGCCAGCTCACCACCGAGGAGGTTCTTGCCAAGGTGGGTCCCAAGACCAAGATCCTGGCCGTGGGACAGGTCTCCAACGTGTTAGGCGTCGAGAACCCAGTCAAGAACCTCGGCAAGCTCGTGCACAAGTACGGCGGCTACCTGGTCGTCGACGGTGCGCAGTCGCTGCCGCACATGCCGGTCGATGTGGCCGACCTGGGCGCCGACTTCTTTGCCTTTAGCGCGCACAAGGCTATGGGCCCCATGGGCATCGGCGTGCTGTGGGGCAAGATGGACCTGCTCAACGCCATGCCGCCCATGCTCACCGGCGGCGAGATGATCGACTCTGTTACCGAGCAGGACGCCGTCTGGGCGCCCGTTCCCGAGAAATTCGAGGCCGGCACACAGGACGCCGCCGGCATCTTCGCCACGGGCGCGGCACTCGACTACCTGGTCAACACGGTGGGTTGCGAGAACATCCAAGCCCGCGAGCAGGCACTCGTCCACTATCTGATGGGCGAACTCATGCAGCTCGACTTTGTCCAAATCATCGGCTCCATCTATTGGGACAACCACCACGGCGTTGTGAGCTTTAACGTCAAGGGCATCCACCCGCACGACGTCGCGAGCATCATGGACATGGACGGCGTCTGCATCCGCGCCGGTCACCACTGCGCGCAGCCGCTGCTTACCTGGCTGGGTGTCGAAAACCTTGCTTGTTGCCGCGCCAGCGTGGCCTTCTACAACGACAAGGCCGACATCGACAAGTTCATCGCCGGCCTGCATCACGTTTGGAGCACGTTCAATGGGTAATCTGTACACCTCCACCACGTTTATGGAGCACAACTCGCACCCCGACTATAAGTACGAGATGGATGCTCCCACGCACGAGCACGACGGTATCAACCCCAGCTGCGGTGACGAGCTCACCTTGCAGCTACGAGTCGAGAACAACGTGATCGAGGAAGCCTCCTTTACCGGCCACGGCTGCGCCATCAGCCAGGCAAGCGCCGACATCATGGCCGACCTCATCACGGGCGAGACGGTCGAGGAGGCGCGTCGCTTGGCGGAACTCTTCCTCGCCATGATCCGCGGCGAGAAGCTCTCCGAGGACGACCTGGAAGACCTGGACGAAGCCGCCCAGCTCCAGGACATCTCGCACATGCCCGCCCGCGTCAAATGCGCCGAGCTCGCTTGGCGCACCCTCGACGGCATGCTCGAGGGGCAAGCAAACCAGTAGTTTATGCCCCGAATCCAAGTTTTTTGATTGCCGAGCCGCCCGATACGGGCGGCTCTGTTTTTACCTAATGAGCGCGAACGCACAAAGTCCGCGCGTCCGGCGCCCCGTCTGACATTTGCCACACAGCCAGACGCGAGCACGGGCGTTTTCCACAGCACCAAAGGCCTGCGGCAGGGCCCCGGGCCCGCCAAGCAATGCGCCAAGCCCCGTTCTGCGAAGCTCCGACTTGCTTCGCGCCTGCCGCAGACGGGTCCCATAGGAAGCGGCGTGCATTTTTGCGAGTATTCAGCACGCCAAGCTGTGTGTATACGCATCGAAAGCGTTAATCAATGTCTTTAGGCGCATATATATTGTGTTTTAGAACAAGCATCGCGGTCTGACGGGACGCAGGCACGTGCTTCGGGGGCGCAACGGCAGGAATCAATAGCTTCGGGACCCGTATGTTGCAAGATTGCGGCGGTGCCGACAGCAACACGATGCTGAAAACTCCGTTTTTTGCACGGCGCAGACGGGGGTAGGCACGGGCAAACCCGGACTGAGCTGTTATTTTATGCAAGATGACGATTGTTCTATGCATATTAAGAAGTGCAGTTACCGTACCAAGCTTTTGAACGCTGGTTGCGGCGTATGGACGACCCCAGCTGCGGTGAACAGGCGACCTTACATCACGTTTCCGCCAGCCCGCATCGCCGTTCGCGCGCGGGCGCGCACGATACGAGAGACGGTACTTTTGCCAATCCCGGTATACCGCTCAATCTGGCGCACCGTAAAGCCGGCATTGTTCAATCCAACAATAACAGTATCGCGCTGCGCCGGCGGTGCAGTTTTAACCCCGTTGAGCGGAACCCCGAGACTCTTCGCCAACTTGCCGGCAAAGGCATTGCGTTCCCACTCTGTCTCTTTCATATCGCACAGCGCTGGCTTGCTGCCGTCGGGCGTCGAAAGCGAATAGGCAATAAAGCCCTCGGCAGAACCAAAAAGCTCAAGCACGCAAGAAGGATCAGAAAATCCCCTCGCGACATCAGCCGCGTCACCGTCGTAAGCGCACAAATGCTCCGCAAAGCTACTCCAGGGATAACGCTCGATTAGGCTAACGCCCGCCTCCTGCGGATCGACGTGTACGGAGCGAATAGCCTCCATCACCTGGCAGTCGGTATCGAGCGAGCGCCGGTCAAAACGGTTCTGGAACAGATGGCCTGTGCGCCTCGTGCGTTTATTGAACCGCCGCGCGTACGTCAAAAGCAGCCGGTGCATCGCCGCGCTCATCCTGTCCTCGTAATCTGCAAGCACCAAATGCACGTGATTGCCCATAAGGCACCAAGCGATAACCGTCACACCCTCCTCGCGGCAGCACTCGCGCATCAGCTCCAAAAACTCCCACCGGTCCTCATCGCCCTCAAAGATGAGCTGCTTGCCCGTACCGCGGGCACAGACATGGTAAAAGCCGGTAACCGTTCTCCAAACGCGCTGCATGGCGCTCCCTTCGCCGGGATCTGCTTGCCATCCAATACAGCACGATTGAAGCGTGCCATCAAAACATTCACGCAAAACAATACACTCGCGCGGCCAAAGGCAGTAATCAGGCGGCGAACGGCATCGTTGCAACAGGTCAACCCCCGCAATGCTTACAAGAGCTGACCAATAGCTTGCCCAAGACGGACCCCCTCTACGGAAGTTCACGACCACAGAACATAGAGTTAAACCGTTTCAATTAAAACTTCCGGACTTCTCGCTACGAAAACTGAGCCGTTCGCCGAATATTCCGTGCATTTCGCGGTATTATAGGGGCTGCATGTCATGTCCCTTTCGAAGGGTCGCCCGGCAATCGCCAGCCACGGCCCCCAGACGGGACGCCAACACGATAGAGAGGAGAGGCATGCAGTACTCACAGGAAGTGGAGAACATGTGCCCCGTTGCCAAGGGTGCATACCACGGCCCCGCACCCATCCCCGAGGAGGGCAAGTGGGTCCAGGCTAAGGAGATTTCCGACATCTCCGGTCTTACGCACGGTGTGGGTTGGTGCGCACCTCAGCAGGGCGCCTGCAAGCTCACGCTGAACGTCAAGGACGGCATCATCGAGGAGGCCCTCGTTGAGACCATCGGCTGCTCGGGCATGACCCACTCTGCCGCCATGGCTTCCGAGATCCTTCCCGGTAAGACCATCCTCGAGGCCCTCAACACCGACCTCGTCTGCGACGCCATCAACGTTGCTATGCGCGAGATCTTCCTGCAGATCGTTTACGGCCGCAGCCAGACCGCGTTCTCCGAGGGCGGCCTGCCCGTGGGCGCCTCCCTCGACGACCTCGGCAAGGGCCTTCGCTCTCAGGTCGGCACCATGTTCGGCACCAAGGCCAAGGGCGCTCGTTACCTCGAGCTCGCTCAGGGCTACGTCACCCGCATGGCTCTCAACGACAAGAACGAGATCATCGCGTTCGAGTTCCTGAACCTCGGCAAGTTCACCGACGCCGTCAAGGCCGGCAAGACCCCCGAGGAGGCCATCGCTGGCGCTATGGGCCACTATGGTCAGTGGGAGAACGCTGCCAAGTACATCGACCCGCGCACCGACGAGGAGACTCACTCCGTCGCCAGCGTGTTCCCGGTTCACGAGTAGAAAGGGAGGGAAATAACTATGACTGTTACGTTCGAAGGTTACGAGCGCCGCGCTGACAAGATCAACAAGTGCCTCGCCGACAACGGCATCGCCTCCCTCGAGGAAGCTCTGCAGATCTGCACCGACAAGGGCTTCAACCCGCGTGAGATCGTCAACAACACCCAGTCCATCGCCTTCCAGAACGCCGAGTGGGCCTACACCCTCGGTTGCGCTCTCGCTGTCAAGCGTGGCGCCAAGTCCGCTTCTGAGGCTGCCGCCATCATCGGCGAGGGCATCCAGGCCTTCACCGTTCCCGGCTCCGTCGCCGAGGACCGCAAGGTCGGTCTGGGCCACGGCAACCTGGGCGCTATGCTGCTCTCCGACGACACCGAGTGCTTCGCCTTCCTGGCAGGTCACGAGTCCTTCGCTGCCGCTGAGGGTGCTATCGGCCTGGCTCTGAACGCCAACAAGGCTCGCAAGAAGCCGCTGCGCGTCATCCTCAACGGTCTGGGCAAGGACGCTGCTCAGATCATCGCCCGCATCAACGGCTTCACCTACGTGAAGACCCAGTTCGACTACTTCACGGGCGAGCTCAAGGTCGTCGAGACCATCCCATACTCCGATGGTCCCCGCGCCGCCGTCAACTGCTACGGCGCCGACGACGTCCGCGAGGGCGTTGCCATCATGTGGCACGAGAACGTCGACATCTCGATCACCGGTAACTCCACCAACCCCACGCGCTTCCAGCACCCCGTCGCTGGCACCTACAAGAAGGAGCGCCTCGAGGCTGGCAAGAAGTACTTCTCCGTCGCTTCTGGTGGCGGCACTGGCCGTACCCTGCACCCGGACAACATGGGCGCCGGCCCTGCCTCTTACGGCATGACCGACACCATGGGCCGTATGCACTCCGACGCCCAGTTCGCCGGTTCTTCCTCCGTGCCTGCGCACGTCGACATGATGGGTCTCATCGGCATGGGTAACAACCCCATGGTCGGTGCCACCGTCGCCTGCGCTGTCGCCGTCGAGGAGGCCCTCAAGGCCTAATCGCGCCCGTGCGATGCTCATATAGCTGAGCTTTGGAGCCGCTACCCACCCGGGTAGCGGCTCTTTTTGTTTGCCCCGTCCCAAATTGGTTACTCTTATTAGAAGGTCCGATATATCAGTTGCGGTGAAATACGGACTGAATTGCATCCATACAGGCCAAAACAGTCCGTATTCCACCGCAACTTACCAAATTAGCCGACCGAAGTGACCGAGTCCACCTGACGCCCACCTGCCATATTTGCCCTTTACCGATTTGCCGAGTCTTTGCGGCCCCATTGCCGATCACCCGTGCGACAATGCGCCGGACGAGAAAGGAATCCGATGGAATCGACTGATGTACTGGTAATTGGAGCTGGCATTGCGGGCCTTTGCGCCGCCATCGAAGCGGCACGCACGGGTGCAACCGTCACTGTGGCAAGCGCCGGCAAGACCATGAGTGGATCGAGCTTCTTCCCGGGTACCTGGGGCCTCGGCCTCATCGGTCCCGTCGACGAAGACGACGAGCAGGACCTCATCGACACCATCCAGACCGTCGGCGGCGGCGTTGCCGACCCCGAACTCGTCCAAACGTTCGTCCACGGCATTCGCCAAGCGATTGACTGGCTCGAGCAAGACCTGGGCGTTGAGCTCCAGCGTCCGCAAAGCGCCAAGAGTGCTCAACAAAAGCAGTTTATCCCCTGCTTTGACCACAAGACGCGCATGTGGCGCGGCCTCACCCGCAAGCCCCTTGAGGACGCTCTGACGACCTGGATCGAGTCGCTCGGCATTCGCCTGCTCCCCCGCCATGAGCTTATCGACCTTGTTGAGGACACGAACGGCAGAATAACCGGAACCGTACTCTACGACCTTACCGAAAATCGAATCGTGCCCTTTGCTGCCAAGGCCACGATCATCGCAGCCGGTGGCACAGGCGGCCTGTTCGAGCGCAGCCTTACGTCGGCTGATGTGCTCAGCTCCTCGCAGGCCATCGCACTGGCGCACGGCGCAACACTTACTAATATAGAGTTCATGCAGATGATGCCTGGCTTCATCGAGCCCAGGCGTAACTTGGTCTTCAACGAGAAAACCTGGCGCTACGTGCATGTAGACCAGCCGGTAGATATTGCCGACGACAAGCTGGACGACCTGCTCGAGCAGCGCTCTGGACATGGTCCCTTCACGTCACGCTTGGCCTCCCGCGCTATCGATCTCGTCATCGATCAGGCAGGTGCCGAAGGCCTGGCACTCCACTACGACTTCCCCCGCGAGGATGTCCCAGAGTTTGTGCAGACCTTTGCCACCTGGCTGCAAGACGAGCACGGCATCGCGCCGACCGACGAGATGCGCGTTGCGATGTATGCCCACGCCGCTAACGGCGGCATCAAGATCGATAAGACCGCGCACACGGGCGTTGAGGGCCTCTACGCTTGCGGCGAGGCGACAGGCGGCATGCACGGAGCCGACCGCATTGGTGGCTTGTCAAGCGCCAACGGCATCGTGTTCGGGCGCATCGCAGGCGCATCGGCAGCCCTTGCAGCGCAGAAAGAGCCTAAGACAGCCCTGAAGGCGGATATCGCCCTCCCCCAGCACGGCATTGCCACAACAGATGCCGAGCGCCTGACCCGCAGCCTTAAGCACACGATGAGTACCTATTGCATGATCAACCGCACCGAAACAGGCCTATCCGAAGCACTACACGAGCTTGAGGGCTTGAAGACGGAGGCAACGACCTTGAGCACACAGAAGGCCCAGGACAGCGAAGTCGCAGCCCTCGCCCGCCTGCAATCGCAGATTCAGCTGGCACAGGAAATGGTCAAAGCCATGCGCAAGCGAACTGAAAGCTTAGGTTCGCACTATCGAGCAGACTAAATCGATTCTCACTTTGAGTTTGATCACAACTTCTCAACATGCATCGAGCCCCGTGAGCATAATTCTCATAAGGAGAGCACGTTTATGGGGCTTTAGCCGTGTTTCCCTAAGGGAATCACGGTGCAGTTTCCCCAACTTCGCGCCCCGACGGGTTCGACCCCATGCGAGGTCAAAAAAAGACGGCCAACTTTCGTTGACCGTCTTAACTTGCTTTGGTGGGCCGTCAGGGGGTCAGCCTGCTTTGCAGGCGACCGCTGCGGCGCCAAGGCGCCTTGCGCGCTACGCTGGTAAATGCTCACGCATTTCCTCAGCTTCGCGCCCCGACGGGTTCGACCCCATGCGAGGTCAACAAAAAAGCGACCAGCCTGAGCCAGTCGCTTTAACAATCTTTGGGTGGGCCGTCAGGGGGTCGAACCCTGGACCTTGGGATTAAGAGTCCCCTGCTCTACCAACTGAGCTAACGACCCAAAGCTAAAGTCCGTTATGGCGGACTTTAGAGGAGATATCGTGTGGTGGGCCGTCAGGGGGTCGAACCCTGGACCTTGGGATTAAGAGTCCCCTGCTCTACCAACTGAGCTAACGACCCGATATCAACACAAAGCAAGAACTGGGGTGGGTAAAGGGACTCGAACCCTCGACCTACGGGACCACAACCCGTCGCTCTAGCCAACTGAGCTACACCCACCGTGTCCTGTGCGCTTCGCGCTCGACTATTATTGCAAGGAACGCCACGCGATGCAAGCCCCAATTTTCAAGAATTTTGAAAAGAGTTTTTCGAGACCATTTCGAGCAAATCCCACCGGTTTCATAGGAGTAAACTTGCCCCACTGCAAATCCTCGAAAGGACCGTCATGAAAGAACTCTCCAACCGCACGGCAAGATTTACCGATTCGGTCATCCGCCGCATGACACGCATCTCCAATAAGTATGGCGCTGTCAATCTCTCGCAGGGCTTCCCTGACTTCGATCCCCCAGCGCAGCTGCTCGATAGCCTCAGCGCCATCGCCAGCGACCCCAAGCCGCTCTATCACCAGTACTCCATCACCTGGGGCTCCCAGGCCATGCGCGAGGCGCTCGCCGCCAAACAGGAGCACTTTATGGGCATGCCGGTGAACCCCAACGAGAATATCGTAGTCACCTGCGGCTCCACCGAGGCCATGATGGCCGCCATGATGACGGTCACCAACCCCGGCGACAAGGTCGTCATCTTCTCGCCGTTCTACGAGAACTACGGCGCCGACACGATCCTTTCGGGTGCCGAGCCCATCTATGTGCCGCTCAACCCGCCCACATTCGACTTTGACCGCGAGACACTCGAGGCGGCCTTCCGCGACAACGACCCCAAGGCCATCGTCCTGTGCAACCCTTCCAACCCTTGCGGCAAGGTCTTTACACGCGATGAGCTCACCTTTATCGCCGACCTCTGCAAAAAGTACGACACCTACTGCATCACCGACGAGGTCTACGAGCACATCGTCTACGCGCCCCACGAGCACGTCTATATGGCCACGCTGCCCGGCATGTTTGAGCGCACCATCGGCTGCAGCTCGCTGTCCAAGACCTACTCCATCACCGGCTGGCGTCTGGGCTACACTATCGCCCCTGCCGAAATTACCGAGCGCATCAAGAAGGTCCACGACTTCCTCACCGTGGGCGCCGCCGCTCCCCTGCAGGAAGCCGTCGTCACCGCCCTCAAATTCGACGACAGCTATTACGATGAGGTCCTCGACCTCTACACCGCCAAACGCGACCTGTTCTGCCAGGGACTCGACAGCATCGGTCTTGAGCATAACGTGCCGCAGGGCGCCTACTACGTCATGCTGGACATCTCTGAGTTTGGCTACGACAGCGACCTCGAGTTCTGCGAGGACCTGGCCTCAAAGGTGGGCGTGGGCGCCGTGCCCGGCTCGAGCTTCTTCCGCGAGCCCGTCAACCATCTGATTCGTTTCCACTTTGCCAAGCGTGACGAGACGCTCAACGCGGCGCTGGAGAACCTCAAGTCCCTGCGTGATAAAATCAAACCGCGCGGGTAAGGACGGCCCGGCAACTAAAGCAACCAAATAAGCCCCGCACCGCCAGCCGAGTTGCGGGGCTTCTTTTTATAGCGCCTTCTTAATTTGTTTAGAGCGTTATACTTTAGCCATGGAGCAACTCGTCCCAGAGAGAGGAATATTATGGCAGAGCAGCAGCTTATCGGAGCGCTCGAGGCCGGCGGCACCAAGATGGTCTGCGCCACGGGCTATGCAGACGGCACGGTCCTGGAGCGTGAGCAGATCGCGACCACGACCCCGCAGGAGACCGTCGAGGCCGTCAACGCGTGGTTTGCCGACAAGGGCATCGCCGCGCTGGGCATCGGCGCCTTTGGCCCTACTGCAGTCAACCCTGCCTCGCCCCAATACGGCAAGATCCTGGAGACGCCCAAAACGGCATGGCGCTACTTTGACCTGCTGGGTACTATCCAAAACGAGCTCAATATCCCCTGCGGCTACGACACCGACGTCAACGTCGCCTGCCTGGGCGAGGTCACCTTTGGTTGCGCCAAGGGCCTCACCGATGTGGTCTACCTGACCATCGGTACCGGCGTGGGCGCCGGCGTGCTCTCGGGCGGTAAGCTCGTGCACGGCATGATGCATCCCGAGGCTGGCCACATCCTGGTCATGCGTGACCCGCGCGACACCATTGGCGAGCACAGCGCCTGCCCCTTCCACGACAACTGTCTCGAGGGCCTCATCGCCGGCCCCGGCGTTAAAAAGCGCTGGGATGGCAAGAGCGCCGGAGACATGGCCGATGACCCGGAGGCCATGGACCTGCTCGCAGGCTATCTGGCACAGGCGCTCATGACCTACACGCTGTGCTACGCGCCGCAAAAGATCATCATCGGCGGCGGCGTGGCCGACCACACCCCCATCGTGCCGCTCGCGCGCAAAAAGTGCGCCGAGATGCTCAACGGCTATATCGTCACGCCCGAGGTCAACGACATCGATAACTACATCGTCAACAACAGCCTCGAGGGCAAGCAGGGCATCATGGGCTGCCTGGCCCTGGGCGCACAGGCGCTTCAGTAGCAGACGCACCCACAGGGCGTGGCGCGCTCGGCAAATCCGACCTACGGAACGACGCCACCACGCCCCATATAAGCCCTCAAATAAAAAAGGCCGCCTAGGACCAAACAATACGTCCTAGGCGGCTTTTTTGGCGTACATCAGCGACCGTAAGAGATATCGGAGCACAACGCCCGTTGCAGCTCCACAGCAGTCGATCATCACATCGGTGATCATGCCGGCGCGTCCCGGCACAAAGAGCTGAATCGTTTCGTCGATCGAGGGAATCAGCAGCAGGAACACCGCCGTGGGCAGCAGCACGTCAAAGGTGCGCCGGCCCTCAAAATCAAAGGCGTGCGTTGCCAAGATGCCGAGCACCATATACTCGGTAAAATGCGCGCACTTGCGAACAACAAAGTTGGTCACCCATTCATATGGAAGTCCCACGCCGTGCAGGAAACCGCGGATAGCTTCCATGACCGTCAGGCTCAGCGAGCCCGACCCCGAGCCGGGAACCAGCGAATTGCCCCAGATCAAGAGCGCCATCAGGCAGGTTACAACCGCCCATTTTCGATTGATCTTAACCATGCAGAAGTTATGCCTCCGCGCGGAGCGGCGCGAAGCTGGCGGTACCGCCCTCGATAACGCTCAAATAGGCACGGCCCGTACGCTTGGCGGTAGAGGACTGCAGGCGCTCGATCTCTTCCTCGAGGATCTGATTGACGCGCTCGTGACGACGATTTTCCATAATGCCGGCGGCAATAGCCTCGGCCCGCTCGATGCTCTCGCGCGAGATGCGGGCAGTATCCTCGGGGAACACAGCGCTGTGACGGCCGACATAGGCGGGGGCAGCAGGCTGAGGGGCAGCGACGGGAGCGGGGACTGCAACAGGAGCAGGCTCGTCAATCTCATCCAGAATCGCGGTGGCGGCGGCCCACATGTCCTCGTGGCCCGAGTAATCGGCCATGGGGACATCAACCTCGAGCGAGGCGTCCGGAAGGTCGCCGGTGTCGATGCGATCTTGGGCATCAATCGATGCGGTGATGGCTGCAGGCTCATCGAGGTCATCGAGATCGATGTCCGCGGCACCGGAGATGATAGGCATGCTGGCGAGGTTTGCGTTGTACGGCGCAGCCTCAGCCGCCTGCTGCTGGGCAGGAGCGCCCCAAAGCGAGCTTTCGGCGGCACGGCGGGCGGCAACGGCCTCCTCGTCCGCGGCCATGGCTTCATCAACGTACGAATTGTCGGCAGAAGCGCTCGCGTCCGCCGAGGTAGCGCTGTAGGCGTTATTGGCTGCCGCGTTGGCGACGAGCGCCACGAAAGCCGCCGTGCTGCCCGCAGGGGCGGCCTGGGAGCCAGACACGGCGCGTGCCGCGGCGGCGATGTCGTCGCGATTGAAGGAGTCGGTCTGCCCGCCGTTGGTGAGCTCGTCGATGGCGACTTGATAGACGTCGCGCGAGTGTGCAGGGTCGCAGCTCACCGGCGAATCGTCGTCGAGCATACTGTCGATCATGGACCAAGCCTCGTCCTCGTCCATAGCATCTGCAGCTCGAGCGATGGTAGGGACACCATCATCGGCATGACGGCGCTGGAACGCACCAGTCAGGCCGGAAAGGAATGCCGAGGTAGACTGCTCCGCCTGAGCCTGAGAAGCAGAAGCCGCAGCGTAAGGAGTCGCATCCTGCTGCTGAGCTGGAATCGAGGCGGTCTTGAACTCGCTTTGATGCTGATTGAGATTGGCGGCACCGCCCATGGCATCGGGCTGGAACAGACGCTCTTCACGCTGCGCACGATACTCGGAGATACCCAGCGAGGCGGCATAGATACCCACGCCCGCCACTGCGCCCACGGCGAAGGGAACCGCACCCGCCACGACCGTCTCGTTCACCGACGAAAACGGCAGCGTCGCGGCATACATAACCACGGGAGCGGCAAGGCCGATCCCGCACGAAAGTCCGGCAAGGACTGCTCGTTGTGTTGCATCAGAAGAAGCCATGAGCTCTCCCCATCTTCCAGCACCCAAATCGCATCATTCAGTTGGCTGCGCGAGAGAAGATGAAGCGGGGCTATGCCCCAAAGCAACGGTATATGGTTCGTTTCATCTGCGTTTTCCGTCGCGAAGCTTAAAAGCTATTATGCGAAACCGCCCTGTCGATTGCAAGCGACGATGTCGGATTGAAACGGGAAACCTGCTGCTTGCAAGTCTTATGGTCAAAAATAAGTGCGAAGCGGCGATATAGAAAAGGGCCGAGGCTCAAAGCCCCGACCCTTTATCGCATTGATGATTAACGCTGCGTGTGGATTACAACCTAGAACGTCTGCTCGTAGTCGCTGTGCTTTTTGGCCGAACGCACCAGGAACTCCTGGTTGGTGTTGGTGCCCTTGAGACCCTTGATAAACGATGCGGCCGCGCGCTCGGTGTTGTTCATGCCGGCAAGAATGCGACGTAGACCAAAGACAAACGGACGCATCTGCTCGTCGACCAACAGGTCCTCGTTACGCGTACCGGAGGCAACGGGGTCGATAGCCGGGAAGATGCGGCGATCGGCTAGGTCGCGGTCGAGCTTAAGCTCCATGTTGCCGGTGCCCTTGAACTCCTCAAAGATGACCTCGTCCATCTTGGAACCGGTGTCGATGAGGGCAGAGGCCAGGATGGTGAGCGAGCCACCGTTCTCGATATTACGGGCTGCGCCCAGGAAGCGCTTGGGCGGATACAGGGCCGCCGAATCGACGCCGCCCGAAAGGATGCGGCCCGAGGCGGGCGCCGCCAAGTTGTAGGCGCGGGCAAGACGCGTGATGGAGTCGAGCACCACCACGACATCGCCGCCCAGCTCCACGATGCGCTTGGCGCGCTCGATGACGAGCTCTGCCACACGAGTGTGGTTGTCGGCGGGCATATCGAAGGTCGACGCCACAACCTCGCCCTTGATGGAACGCTGCATATCGGTAACCTCTTCGGGGCGCTCGTCGACGAGCAGGCAGATGAGGTGCACCTCGGGATTGTTAATCGAGATAGACTGGCAGATCTTCTTGAGGATTGTGGTCTTGCCGGCCTTGGGCGGGGACACGATCAGGCCACGCTGACCCTTGCCGATCGGCGACACGATGTCGATGGCGCGACCGGTAATGGAGTCCTTGCCATGCTCCATGCGCAGCGGCTCGTTGGGATAGACCGGGGTGAGGTCACCGAACTTGGGGCGGTTGCGAATCTGCTCGGGGTCTAGACCGTTGACGGTCGTGATTTTGGCGAGGCCGGCGCGCTTGTCGCCGCCGCGCGAAGGACGAAGCGAGCCCTCGATGACGTCGCCCGTGCGCAGACGCGCGGAGCGGATGAGGTAGGCGGGGACGAAGGCGTCGTCGTTGGACTTCATGTAACCGTGGGCATGGATGATACCGGAGCTGTCCGGACGAATCTGCAGGATGCCCTTGATGTCGCGGAAGCCCTCGGCCTTCGCGGCGGTGACGTAGATTTCCTCGACGAGCTCGGCTTTCTTCTTGCCGGTCGTCTCGATCTCGAACTCTTTGGCCTTCTCGCGCAGTTCGGCGACCTTCATGGCAGCGAGCTCCTCACGCGAAAGCGTGGGCTCAGTCGGAGCGGCATTGCGCTCCTTATTGCGCTGCTTGCGGTCGCGCTGACGGTTGCGACGGTCGTTGTTGCGCTCGTCCTTGCGGTCGTTGCGCTCGTCGTTACGCTTGTGCTGACGACGGTTGGGGCGAGCGCCGTCTTCGGCCTCGGCGGGCGCGGCACCATCAGTTGCGGCGGCGTCGGCATTGGCCGCAGCGGCGTCATTGGCCTCGGCGCCGGAATCGACCTGCGCTTCGACATCAGCCCGCTGCTCGGACGCCTTGGCCTTAGCGGACTTCTTACGACCACGCTTGGGCTTTTCGGACGCAGGCTGTTCGACGTCCTGGGGCTCAGCGGCATCAATCGATGCATCGGCGGTCGTCTCGGCGGAATCCTCGGACGCACCCTTCTTGGCAGCCTTGGCCTTGGACGTGCGCTTAGCAGCAGTACGATGGCTGCGACCAGGACGGACGTCGGCGGGCTCGACATCGGCGGGAGCGGCCTCGGAAGTCGTAGCATCCTGGACGGGCGCGTCGGCGGCGGTTGCAGACTCGGCGGTCGCCGCAGCATCCCGAGCGGCTGCAGCTGCGGCTGCGGCCTTCTCTGCCTCGACGAAGGCCTTGGGCTTGCGACCGCGACGGTGCGGGCGCAAAGCCGGATCGACAACGGGAACTTCGCTGGCCTCGACAGGCGCAGCGGGCTCAACAGGCGATGTGCCCTCCCCTGCCGCGGAACGGACCGAAGCCTCAGTGAGCTCGGGGGTTACCTGATCGGCAACCTGCTCGGCCTTAGCAGCCGTGCGACGGCGTGTGCGCGGTACCGGCTTCTCGGTCGGCTGGTCGGCGACAGGGGTCTCGGTGGCGGCAGGCGTCTCGGGCACAGACGGAGCTGCAAGCTCGGTCAGAGCCGCGGCCTCGCGCTCGGCAGCACGACGGCGGGCGCGCACCACCTGAGCCTCGCTAATCTGCGCCAACGCACGTGCCTGCGCGACCTCATCGGAAATCGGCGCCGAGGAGTCAGCTGCAACGGTGCGCTTGACGCGCGTCGTGCGCGTGGTACGGCGCTTGGGCTTGGTGACCTCCTCGCCGTCAGCAGCAGGCTTGGCCGTGCGGCGCGTACGCTTGGGCTTTGCCGGAGCAGCCTCCTCACCAGTTGCAGGCACGGCCTTCTCAGCCGTTGCAGCCTTAGGCGTCTCAGGAGCCGACGTTTGCGCGGGCGCCGCGACTTGGTCCGACGCAACCGGTGCAGCGGGAGCGGCTTGCGTCGTCGTTATTTCGTTTTCTTGCTGTTGATCAGACACAGTGTTTGCTCAACTTTCTTTTCAAGCCCTGTGATCACATGCTCCCTGCATAAACCTTCAGGGCGGCTAAACAGTCTAGTTCCGTTCAAAACGACGGACATCATTGATCTGTATCGAGATGATTGCGCCATATACGCAGCGTTAGTGTAACACAACCGCCGCCACCTGCAACTTAGTCATTGGGAACGCTCTTAAACGACTAGTCAAAAGGGACACTCTTTGGTTTAACACCCACAAATCTGACTGCCTCCGCCAAAACTATGGCGGTTTACTACGATGAATCGCTCAACCGCGACCACTCCGAAACTTGTTGAACTAAAACCGCAGGTAGATGCCTTGCACTTTTTGCGAAAAGCCGGCGTGGTTGGAATTTCTCATTTCATCGTAGTAAACCGGCATAGTTTCGTATTTCCAGCAGTTCCAAATTCGTCAATACGTCGGCGTTTGCAAAAAGCCCGACCTCCGTGGGAGATCGGGCTTTCAAGGCTTAGTTAAACCAAGTCTGTACGGTCAAATGACTCGCAGATTACATCTGCTCGGGCGCGGAAACGCCAACAAGGGTGAGCACCAGGGCGAGCGTCACGCGGACGGCGTCGCAAGCGGCCAGACGGGCACGCGAAAGCTCGGGGTCGACGGGACGGCCCTCGCTCGGCAGAACCTGGCAGGCAGCGTAGAAGCTGTGGAAGTCGCCGGCGAGTTCCTCAGCAAAGTGCGTCAGACGGAACGGGGCGCGGTCGCGAGCGCAGCTGGCGATGAGGTCGGTGAGCTCGTTGAGCTTACGCGAAAGGGCGAGCTCGGTCGGGTCGGTCAGCAGCGAGTAATCGACGTTCTCACCGATGGCCTTGGCGGCGACGGCCTTCATGCCCATCTCGTCAGCCTGCTCGGGCGTAACGTCAGCGGCACGGCGCAGGATGGAGCACACGCGGGCGTGAGCGTACTGCACGTAATAGACCGGGTTGGAGTTGTCGCGCTTCTTGACGGCCTCGATATCGAAGTCGACCATCTGGTTGGAGCTTTTGGAGATGAGCGTGTAGCGAGCGGCGTCGGAACCGACCTCGTCGACGAGCTCCTGCAGGGTCACCATGGTGCCCTTACGCTTGGACATACGGACGGGCTTGCCGTTGCGCAGCAGGTTGACGAGCTGGCCCAGCAGAACCTCAAACTTGCCGGGATAGCCAAGAGCGTCGCAGACGCAGCGGACGCGCTCGATGTAGCCGTGGTGGTCGGCACCCCAGATGTCGATGACGTGGTCGACGCGCTGGAACTTATCCCAGTGATAGGCAACGTCGGAGGCGAAGTAGGTGTACTCGCCGTCGGACTTGATCAGGACGCGGTCCTTGTCATCGCCCAGGTCGGTGGAGCGGAACCACAGGGCGCCGTCCTTGGTGTAGAGGTAGCCCATCTTGTCGAGCTTCTCAAAAGCGCGGTCGACGGCAGAGGTGCCGGCGGTCTCGCCCTCGGTGTCCTTCACGTACAGCGAACGCTCGGAGTACCAACGATCGAAGTCGCAATTGACGGCGTGGCAGAGGTCGCGCATGTTGTCGACCATCTTCACATAGCCGCGCTCGCGGAAGCTCTCCATGCGCTCCTGAGGATCGGCCTCGACCCACTTATCGCCGTCGGTGCGCCAGAACTCGGCGGCCTCGTCGATAATGTAGTCGCCGCCATAGGAGTCCTTGCCCAGGGTCTCGGCAAAATTGTCCTGGTACGGATGGGTCTCGGGATGCTCGTCGTTCTCGTCGGCAACGAAGGCGTCGCGGTCTGCGATCAGCAGCTTGTGAGCCTCGTCGATATCCACGCCCTGCTTGGCGATGATGTCGGCAAGCTGCATATAGCGCGTGCTGATGGAGTTGCCGAAGGTGTTCATCTGAGAGCCGTGGTCGTTGATGTAGAACTCACGCTGGATGTCGTAACCGGCGTGGTCCATAACACGGCAGAGCGAGTCGCCCAGCGCGGCCCAGCGGCCGTGGCCGATGTGCATGGGGCCGACGGGGTTGGCGGAGACGAACTCGACCTGGGTCTTCAGGCCACCACCGACGTTGGACTTAGCGAAGTCCATACCCTTCTCGCGAGCCTCGCCAAAGATGGCATTCTTGACGGCAACGGAGAGGTAGAAGTTGATGAAGCCGGGGCCTGCGATCTCGACCTTCTCGATCGCGGGGTCCTCGGGCATATGGGCAACGATGGCCTCGGCGATCTTGCGCGGGGCGCAGTGGGCCAGCTTGGCGGACTTCAGGGCCATGGTAGAGGTCCACTCGCCATGAGAAGTGTCAGCCGGTCGCTCGATAGCGCAATCGTCAAGTTCAAATGCGGAAAGGTCGCCGGCCTCCTGGGCCGCAGCAAGCGCAGCGCGTACCAGCTCTTCAATCTTCTCGGGCATAGATCCTCCTTGTGTTAAAGCCCCCGAGCTCTTGGTCACTCGTAGGGCAAAAGCCAGAGTTTGTAGCACTCTATCACAAGCGACGGGCACTGTCGCAGGGTAAAGCTAATAGATATTGCATATGCACAAAAATGACTACAGCTTGTATGGAGTCACTCAAAGATGCCAGTCTGCCTGCAGATTATGCAGGCGTTGAAAATGCATAAAGGTGTGAATGAGCTGCGTCTGTTATCGAATACTCTTACCTATCAGAGTTGTGTGCTTTTCCTGCATAAAGTAAGGGTTTGCGCACGTCAGCGTGTTATTCTAGACATACGTAAATTCGTATAAGTTGGAGGTAGCATGTTCTCAATCGGTCAACACGTCATTCATCCGGGCCAGGGAGTCTGCACCGTCGTCGGTTTTAGGGACGACACACCGCAGCCCATGCTGCTGCTCGAGACCAAGCAGGGACATGCGCAGACGATCCTCATGTACCCCGTGGCGCAGGCCGACCGTTTGCACGCCGCCATCTCGCAGCAAGATGCCGAGCACCTGCTGAGCCACTATGACGAGCTGGAGTGCGACACCTTTACCGAGCGCAACAGCTCGCTTGAGGAGACGCACTTTAAGCAGCAGCTCAAGCTGGGCGCGCCCGAGACGGTCCGCGTGGCAAAGACCATGATGTACCGCATTCGCCAGGCCGAGGAAGCTGATAAAAAGCCCAGCTCCTACTACATGCGCGTACTCAAGGAAGCCAAGCGCCGCTCCATCGAGGAGTTCGCCGTGGCCTTGGGCGTCACCGAGGAGGCCGCCGAAGCCCGCCTAGCCCAAGCCGCCCTCAACTAACCCAACCGCGCCAAAACCACCACAAAGGGGACAGTGAACTGCCTCCCATTTCTTGGACATCGGGAAATGGGAGGTTTTCCATGAGTATAGACCTCAGGGTGAAGCACGACCTGGAGTCCAGGAGGCGGGCCGTCGAGCTCTTCGACGCCGGC
>DBFRZS010000038.1:0-5976 GCA_048501115.1 Collinsella aerofaciens
GGGAGCCTCCCAACCTCGTTGCGGCGCGGCTGCGCCTATGGCACTTCAACATCATTGTCGCAGCCCCGACCCGCGGCCACGAGCGGGGGCTCCTATCTTTTTAGTGCCCTCGGATTGGGTCATAGTGTCTGTCGTTGCCAAGACACCGGCGTTGCCTTGGTTGCAAGTAGTCATTGGGGACGCTCTTTAATGACTAGTCGTTTAAGAACGCCCCTTAAGAATGACCCCAATGACTACACTCAAAAACGGCGCCCGTCGGCGATGTTGCCGGCGGGCGCCGTTGTCTTGAAGACGAAATGATCTGTTTTCCTCCGTCCCCAAGGGACCATTACAGTGAGTCGATAAAGCGCTGCTGGGCGGCGCGGCCGGCTTCGTCCCACTTAAAGACGCCGGCGTTGTCGAGCACGTGGCCAAACACCACGCCGACCTCCTCGTGCAGGATGTCGATGGCGTTTTCGGCCGTAAGCTCGTCGGCGCGGCGGGCAAAGACGTCCTCGGCCCATGCGGCGTGGCTACGGCATAGATCATCGCCCTCGAGCGCACCGGCAAGGTCGTAGCTGGCATCGGCCTTGGCCGCTAGCAAGTGCTCGCGGACAGCGCCGAGCTCGGGAACCAGGCGCGGCGGAAGAATGGCCAGGCCCATGACCTCGATCAGGCCGATGTTCTCCTTCTTAATATGGTGGTACTCGGCATGCGGGTGGAATACGCCCAGCGGATGCTCGTCGGTCGTGATATTGCAGCGAAGCGCCAGGTAGGCCTCGTAGATTTCGCCGCCGGCGTTGCCGCGGGAGTCGACGCGGCGGATGACGGGCGTTACGGTGTTGTGCGCTACGCCGTCGGCTGTGTGTGCGATAACGCCCACGGACTCGTCGGTCCACTCGCGCCAGGCGAGGATAATCTTCTCGGCAGCATCGAGCAGCTGGGTGCGGTCGTGCGAGCGCAGTCGCAGCACCGAAAGCGGCCACTGCAACACGGTGCCGCTGACCTGGTCAAAGCCGGGCACGCTAAACTGCGAGACCTCGGCGGCATGCATCATGGGGAACTCGTGCGCGCCGCCCTGGAAGTGGTCGTGCGACAGAATCGAGCCGCCCACGATGGGCAGGTCGGCGTTGGAGCCAATAAAGTAGTGCGGGAACAGGTCCACAAAATCGAGCAGGCAGGTCAGCCCCTTGCGGTCGACGTGCATCGGGCGATGCTCGGAGCTCATAGCAATGCAGTGCTCGTTAAAGTATGCGTACGGGCTGTACTGGAAGCCCCAGCGCTCGTCGTTGAGCTGAATGGGGATAACGCGTAGGTTCTGGCGGGCGGGATGGGCGCCGCCGTCGGCTGCGGCGGAGCGTCCGGGATAGCCTTCGTTCTCGATGCACAGCTGGCAGGCGGGATACTTCTCGCCCGTGTTCTTTGCGGCGCCGGCTGCGGCAATGTCGCGCGGGTCCTTCTCGGGCTTCGACAGGTTGATGGTGATCTCCAGGTCGCCCCAGTTGGTGGGGGTGCGCCATTTGATGTTGCGCGCGATGGCGGCACGGCGCACGTAGCCGGCGTCGCAGCACAGACCGTAGAACCAGTCGGTCGCGGCGCGGGGCTCGTTGACGCCCATGCGGCCGTTGAATTCCTCGTTTACAACCGAAGGCCTCGGCATGAGCGCGCCCATGATGCGCATGGCGATGCGGTCGCGGCCCGACACCGTGTCTTCGGCAGCACCGTTGGCAACGGCGGCCTCGGAAAGCGCGGCGAGCGTGCCCTCCAGGTCAAAATCGGGCAGGGTATCGGGGTGCAAGAGCGAAATCTTCTCGGTCTTGAGCGCCCAGGCCATGTTGAGCGCGGGGCCCGTGGCGCCGATGCACTCCAGAATGGTGTTGTAGGCCCAGATGCGGTCGTCCTGTCCGATCATCGATCGGTGGATAGCGTACTCGATCAGGTTCTGCGCAGCCTCGCGCGCGTCGGTCATTACAGCCATGCCGCGTAAGCCCCCTTGTCAGAGATAGCGTAGTGACGGGCAGAGCCCTCGCCCAGCCAGCTGTTCATCTTGGTGATAAAGGTGTCGACCAGATCGAGTGGCACAAAGGCCTGGATGGTGCCACCAAAGCCGCCGCCGTGGATACGGACGGCGCCGCGGCCGTCGAGCACGTGCTCGGCCAGTGCCAGGGCATACATCGAGGGCTGCTCGGAGCCCAGCTTGGCAACGACATTCTGCAGGTACATGGCAGAGCTGGCGCCGGACTCGCGTGTCAGGACCAGGAACTGGTCGATGTCGCCGGCGTTCAGGGCTGCCCAGCGCTTGTCGACCAGGCCGTTCTCGTACCAGTAGTGAACGGCGCGCAGGCAGGCACGGTCGCCCAGCTTAGCACGCAGCTCGGGGAGCTTGGCGTCAAAATCGGCAACGTTTACCTCGCACAGGCGTGCCTTGCCAAACTCGGCGGCGACGTCTTGCATTTCGCGCGGAACGGCGGCGTAGTCGTCGGTAGCGGCCACGTGGTCGGCGCCGACCTTGACGAGCACGAGCGCGTAGCCGTGATCCTCAAAGTTGAGCTCGAGCTTCTGGGTCTTAGGCTGGGCCTGATCCTCAAAGTCCATGTAGGCGAGGCCGCCCAAGCAAACGGCGGCCTGGTCCATCAGGCCGCAGGGCTTGCCGTAGTAGTTGTTCTCGGTGCGCTGGCTCATCTGGGCGAGTGCGACGGGCTCAATGGCGGGCGCTCCCCAGAGCGTCTCCATGGCACGACCGTATGCCGCCTCGACGGCAGCGGAGCTCGAAAGACCGCCGCCCGAGGGGACGGAGCAGGTGAAGGCGAAGTCGAAGCCCTGGGGCTCAACGCCAAGGGCTGCAATCTCATGGGCCATGCCGCGGACGAGGCTTGCGGACGTGCCCTTCTCGGACTCTTGAATATCCAGCGTGTCGAGCGTGATCTCAAAGGTGGGGTAGCCCTCATCGGCAACGCGGACCTTGTTGGTGTCGGTCGCTACGGCGATGCCGTCAACGGCGACATCGAGCGAGCCGGCGATGACGTGGCCGCCCTCGTGGTCGGTGTGGTTGCCACTGATCTCGGAACGGCCGGGCGCGTGCACATAGAGCACCTGGCGATCGCCGATGGTGCCAAACTCCTCCTCAAACAGCTTGGTGAGCGTGGCGAGTGTCTTTTCGTCGGGGGCGGTCATATGGGTCCTTTCCTTGACGCGGGAGAGATTGGTCCGTGTCATTATGAGTACGTTAACAATTTTGAGCACCACAAACCAGACGGTCGCGGTGCCGCACGTTAATGGGTATGCTAACGTACTCATAACACAACGCATATCTATTTTTGAGAATCTGGTAATCGGTAGATTTTCGGCCGTGAACGGTGTGGCTGTATGGACATATGGAGCAAAAGAACCGCCGATAGAAAAAGTAGAGTAAGTTAACATGCGTCCGACGATAGCGGGCCTCGGCGCGGGCTAAACTCCTGCCCGGGCCGGCATTCACGCTATTCAGATCTCGCAAGGGTGAAGGTGATCCTGTGGCAAGGCGCCCGTCCAACGATACAGGTACGCGTCCGGTCTCCATGGCCGACGTCGCCCGCGCTGCTGGCGTTTCGCAGCAGACGGTTTCGCGCGTCGCCAACGGCTTGCCCAACGTTAACGAACAGACGCGCCAGCGCGTGCAGGCCGCTATGCAAGAGCTCGGCTTTCGTCCGAGTTATGCCGGTCGCTCGCTGCGCGACGGCCGTTACCATTCGGTCGGCCTATGCATCAACGATGTCACCAAGTTTGGCAACCTCTCAATGATCGACGGCATCGCCAGCGCTGCTCGCGAGCATAATTGCGCCATCACGCTGGTCGAGATGTCCAAGACCGAGGAATTCTCGCTTGCCGAGGCCACGCGTCGTATGGCCGCATTGCCGGTGGACGGCATCATCATCGGCATGAGCCGCATGGCGCCCGATTTTGAGACGTTTGATCCACTGCCGGGCATTGGCACGGTCATCGTTACCATGTATGCGCACCCGCGGGTGACCACGGTCGATTCCGATCATTACGGCTGCTCGCTATTGCTTATGGATCACCTGTTTGAGCTGGGGCACGAGCAGATTCGCTATATTGGCGGCCCGTCGTTCTCGGTCGACGAGCAATTTCGTCGTGCCGGTTGGCAGGATGCGCTCGAGCGTAAACACATCGAGCCGGCAGAGCCGCTCGAGGGCGACTGGTCTGCCAACAGCGGCTACGAGGCCGGCAGGTACCTGGCCGAGCACGATCACACCATGACGGCGATCTATGCGGCAAACGATCAGATGGCAAATGGCGCGATTGCCGCGCTGCGTGATAGCGGCCTGCGCGTGCCCGAGGACGTGAGCGTGGTGGGCGTCGACGATTCGCTCGATGATTTTGTGGCACACAACGAGCTCACGACCGTGCGATTCGATCTACATCAGCGCGGACGCGAGGTGTTTGAGCATGCGGTTCCCGAGGCGGGTACGGCGGGCAAAACCGTTGCCATTCGTATTCCCGGCCAGCTCATTATTCGACATAGCACGGCGATACCACGCTCATAGTTTGCGCAGGTAAACGGCGGTATATTCCGCCTCAATAACAATCGATAAGGATGCTGGCAGATAGCCGTGTCTATGAAGACGAGTGTTATGATAGACGGGTTCTTTTGTCTATCTAGGAGGCTTTGCCTGATGGAGATCACCAAGGATATCCGCTACATCGGTGTCGACGATCACGACATTGACCTGTTCGAGGGCCAGTACGATGTGTCCGAGAACGGTATGGCATACAACAGCTACGTTATCTTGGGCGAAAAGATCGCTGTCGCCGATTCAGTCGACGGCGGTTTTGTTGACGAGTGGCTCGGCAACCTCGAGGCCGTGCTCGATGGCCGTACGCCCGACTATCTGGTTGTCCATCACATGGAGCCCGATCACTCCGCCGGTATCGCCGCCTTTATGGAGCGCTATCCCCAGGCACAGATTGTGGCCAGCATGGGCGCCTTCCGCATGATGGTCAACTACTTTGGCACCGACTACCCTGAGCGCAAGATGGTCGTCAAAGAGGGCGACGTGCTCGATCTGGGCGGCCACAGCCTGACCTTTATCGGCGCCCCCAACGTGCACTGGCCCGAGGTGCTCTTCTCCTACGAGTCCACCGACAAGGTGCTCTTTAGTGCCGACGGCTTTGGCAAGTTCGGTGCCAACGACATCGAGGATCCGGAAGGGTGGGCCTGCGAGGCGCGCCGTTACTACTTTGGCATCGTGGGAAAGTTCGGCAAGTTTGTGCAGGCCGTGCTCAAGAAGGCCGCCAATCTGGACATCCAGATTATTTGCCCGCTTCACGGTCCTGTTCTTAGCGAGAACCTGGGCTATTACCTCGATACTTACAACACCTGGTCGAGCTATCAGCCCGAGGACGAGGGCATCACGATTGCCTATGCGAGTGTGTATGGTCATCTGAAGGCTGCCGTTGAGGAGCTCGCTTCTGCGCTCGAGGCCCGCGGTCAGAAGGTCTCCGTCTTTGACCTAGCTCGCGACGATATGGCCGAGGCGGTTGAGGATGCGTTCCGCTATGACCGTCTGGTGCTCGCTTCCATTACCTATCAGGGCGAGATCTTCCCGTTCGTGAGCACCTTTATCCATACGCTTGCCGAGCACGCCTATCAGAACCGTACGGTGGCACTCGTTGAGGCTGGCTCCTGGGCGCCCACCGCTGCCAAGGTTATGACCAAGGAGCTCGAGGGCATGAAGGACATCACTCTGGCGCAGAACAAGGTGACCGTGCTGGGCTCGCTCAACGACGCCTCGCGCGCTCAGATCGAGGCCCTTGCTGACGAGCTATCCAAGTAGCGATATTTTCACTTTTGACGAGCAAAACCACCACAAAGGGGACAGTGAACTGCCTCCCATTTCTTGGACATCGGGAAATGGGAGGTTTTCCATGAGTATAGACCTCAGGGTGAAGCACGACCTGGAGTCCAGGAGGCGGGCCGTCGAGCTCTTCGACGCCGGC
>DBFRZS010000039.1:0-48927 GCA_048501115.1 Collinsella aerofaciens
GCAGCACCCAACGGGCCCTCTCGGGGCAGGGACGTTCGGCCGTGCGCGGGCGCCCGGTCGGCGGCCCGTTCTGGGCGCGCCTCAATCGTAGCCCGAGACGGTCCCGGGCTGACAATTTCGACTGTAATGGACGTTCTTAAACGACTAGTCATTCAAGAACGTCCCCAACGACTACATAAAAGCGCCCCCAAGCGAATGTGCTTGAGGGCGCCTCTTGCTTGACTAGCTTTCGATATAGTCCTTGAGCTTGCTGCTGCGGCTCGGGTGGCGGAGCTTGGCCAGGGTCTTGGACTCGATCTGGCGGATGCGCTCGCGCGTGACGCCAAACTCGCGGCCGACTTCCTCGAGCGTACGGGGATGTCCGTCGACAAGGCCAAAGCGCAGCTCGATAACCTTGCGCTCACGATCGGCAAGCGAATCGAGCACCTGGGTGAGCTGCTCCTGCAGCATGGAGAAGCTGGCCGCATCGGGCGGAACAATGGCCTGGGAGTCCTCGATAAAGTCGCCCAGCTGGGAATCCTCTTCCTCGCCGATGGGGGTCTCGAGCGACACAGGCTCCTGCGAGATCTTCTGGATCTCGCGGACGCGGTCGGCGCTCATGTCCATCTCGGCACCGATCTCCTCGGGGGTCGGGTCGCGACCAAGGTCCTGAAGAAGCTGGCGCTGCACGCGGACGAGTTTGTTGATGGTCTCGACCATATGCACGGGAATACGGATGGTACGGGCCTGGTCGGCGATAGCGCGCGTAATAGCCTGACGGATCCACCACGTGGCGTACGTGGAGAACTTAAAGCCCTTCTGGTAGTCGAACTTCTCGACGGCGCGGATCAGACCGAGGTTGCCCTCCTGGATCAGGTCCAGGAACAGCATGCCGCGACCGACATAGCGCTTGGCGATGGAGACGACCAGACGCAGGTTTGCACTGATGAGCGCCTGCTTGGCTTCGAGGCCCACGTTCTCAATGCGCGTAAGACGACGCATCTCGGCACGCGTGAGTTCGAGCTCACCAGCATCGGCAGCCTCGAGCTTCTCGGTGGCCTCAAGACCGGCCTCAATCTTCATAGCCAGATCGACCTCTTCGGAGGCGGTCAGCAGGTCGACCTTGCCGATCTCCTTGAGGTACATACGGACCGGATCGCCGGTCAGCATCACCGTGGAGGCATCGATGCCGCGCACGCGCGAACGCGAACGGGACGTCCGCACGGTGCGCTTCTTCTTGCTCTTGGAAGAACCCATCTCGGCGTCGGCCTGGCGGGCCATCTTGAGCTCGTGATCGTCGAGCGAGCCGGAATCGTGCTCGTCGTCGTCATCGAAATCGTCGGTATCGGTATCGTTATCGTCATCGTCGACGTCCATGGGGGCGTCGTCGTTACCGCTCGCGGAGATAATCTGGATGCCGCTGTTGCGCAGCGCGGAATACACCGCGGTGAGCTGCTCGTCAGAAACATCGATATCCTTCAGGGCGACCTGAATCTCGTCCTCGGTTACCGAAGTCCTGTTTGAGCCGTTGCCCATGAGCTTTGCAACGTAGGATTCCAGCCCAGTACCCGTGCTCTCAGTCTTTTTTGGCACAGATTCTCCCTTCATAGTCCACAGGACTCAATACTTTAGCACACACATTGACGTCTATACCCAAAAAGAGGGCTGGATATAGGCGAGAATACGCTGGTTGACCACAACATCTAGGCTTGTTCGGTGCCTGCGGCCTCCAGGCCGATCAAACGGAACGGGTCCGCCACGCCGCCGATTGACTTTTGCAGTTCGCGCTGACGCTGCGAGTCCTGCGCGGCCTGCACGGTCAGCGCACGACGGGCCTCATCATCAAGCGAACGGTCCTGGCGCAGCTTGGCCTGTGCGGCACGCATGCGACGCTTGATGGTGTAGAGCTCGAGCGTATCGAGCATAAACACGATGTTCGTCTCGGTGGGGTGCTTGCTCGTCGCCGAGATGCGCCCGGCACTCACAAGCGTTGCCGCATCGGGACACACTGAGCGCGCCGCATCCATGCAGGCTGCAGGATCGGTTCCCGGCGGCGTTGCCAGAACGGCCCATGCGATGGACTCGTGACGTGGGTCAACCCACTCGATGGAGCAGATGCGGTCGGCATACGTGCGGAACAGGTCGGGGTAGCTCGTGAGCATGGTCAACAGTTCGCGCTCCCCTGCCAAGGACTTGCGCTCAAGATCGGTAAGAACCATAGGGGCCGAGGCGCCCGCCGGAACACCGGCGGGCGCAGAGCACATACCGTCAGGCACATCAATCGGCGGCAAGTCGTCAACGACCTCCACTGGTGCAGCACCATAGGCATCGAGCGGGACGTAGTCGTACGGCTCTTCTTCGACCGGCGCGGACACAGGCGGCGTCGCGCCCGATACCCAAGCACCGCGACCGGCATCGCGAGAACCCGACGCCCGACCGCCCGCGCTACCGGACCACTCAGCCTGTGCCCGCTGGCGTTTATAGTTTTGCTCGCGACGGCGCTCCGCATCTTCGCGCTTGGCGACATCGCGAAACACGCGACCCGAACTCGCTCGCACCGTCTCCAGATCCAAACCCAACAGATCGGCAATCTGGATAAAGTACGTGTCAATCATATAGCTATCGCGCAGCGGATAGATGAGCGTGAGAGCGTCCTCCAGCGCCTTGGCGCGACCGCCCGGCGTGGTGATGTCGCTCGACTCCTGCAGCGAACGGTACACAAAGTCCATGAGGGGCTCGGCGGCGTCAATGCGTTTCTGCAGCTCCTCTCCGCCGTGCGCCGTGATGAACTCCATGGGATCGTTGCCGTCGGGCAGCACCACGCAGCGCAGGTCCATAGAATCCTGCTCGATAAACTGAATCGCACGGCGAGCGGCCTTTTGGCCGGCGGCGTCACCATCGAACATGTACACGATGCGCTTGGCAAAGCGAGTGAGCGTCTTGACGTGATGCTCCGTGAGCGCGGTGCCCAGCGTGGCGACAACGTTTTTAATCCCCGCCTCCCAGCAGGCGATGCAATCGGTATAGCCCTCCACCACGATGGCGGTATCCTGCGCGACGATAAACTCCTTGGCCCAATTAAAACCGTAGAGGTTTCGCTTTTTATGGAACACACTCGTCTCGGCGGTGTTGAGATACTTGGGTTGGCCGTCACCCATGATGCGACCGCCAAAGGCAATGTTGTGACCCTGCTCGTCAAAGATGGGGAACATTACGCGGTCGTAGAAGCGGTCGGCAAGCTGCCCGCGCCCGCGGCTCACGGCAACGTTGGCGTCGATCATCTCCTGCGGGGTAAAACCCGCCTGGGACAGGTGCGACACCAGCGCGTTACGGCCCGGTGCAAAGCCCAGGCAGTAGCGGCGGCAGACGTCGCCACCCATACCGCGGCTGGCAAAGTACTCGCGCGGACGGCCGTCCTTACCGCGCATAAGCATGGCGTGGTAGAACTGGGCGGTCTCGGCGCACAGATCGTAGATGCGGGCACGCTTGGTACCGCGCTCGCGGCGATCTCCGGTGTCATGCAGCTCAATACCCGCACGATCGGCCAAATAACGGATTGACTCGGGAAAGCTCAGGTTCTCGCGCTTCATGATATAGGTGAAGACGTCGCCACCCTCGCCGCAGCCAAAGCAATGCCACACCTGCGTGGCGGGAATAATGTGGAAGGACGGCGTCTTTTCGCCATGAAAGGGGCAGCAGCCCCAAAACTCATGGCCGCGAGGCTTGAGCTCAACCGTTTCCTGCACGATGGCGACTAGGTCGGACGCAGCGCGTACCTGGTCTTTTTCCTCATCGCTAATCACGGATGCTCACCCCCTGCTCACCCAAGTTGTGACGAATGTCCTCGATATTACCCTCGACGGTCGCAATCAACTCATCCAGCGAATCGAACACGCGCGACGGACGCAGCCAGCGCGTAAACGCCAGCGAAACGGAAGCGCCGTACAGGTCGCCCGCATAACCAATTAAATTAGCCTCGAGATGCGCAGATGCTGCATCGTCGGCATACGTCGGCGGCAGTCCGACGTTTACGGCAGCGGGCCACACGGTGTCATCGACCAGCACCAGACCCTCATACACGCCATCAGCAGGCACCTGAATACCACCGGGAACTTGTAGGTTTGCCGTGGGAAAGCCCATGCCAGAACCCTCGTGACGGCCGCGAATAACACCGCCACGCACCATATACGGTCGGCCGAGTAACTCAGCAGCAAGCTCCACATGGCCCTGTCCCAGCTCATGACGAATGCGCGTGGCGCAAATGGCCTCACCGCCCTCGCAAAGCAGGTCGTGACCATACACGTCAACGCCGTGCTCGGAACCCCAGGCGCGCATCTCGGCAACACCAGAAGCACCACCACGACCCAGCCTAAAGTCACTGCCAACGCGAATCGATCGAATGTCGACCAGACGCGACACCAGCGAGAGAAAATCAACATGGTCAAGCGCCGCAACCTCAGGCGTAAAGGGAACGGCCACCACCGCATCGACCCCGGTTTGAGCCAGGGCATGCAGACGGTCGGCCGTCGTCATCAATTTTTGGGCGGGCGAAGGGCTCACCACGACGTCCGGGTCGGGATCGAAGGTAACTACGACCGCCTTGCAGCCATGGGCACGGGCATCACGGACAAGCGCTTCGATAAGTTCCTGGTGTCCACGGTGAACGCCATCGAACACGCCGATGGCAATCGATGCGGCACCCAAGTGCTCGCACTCATCAAACGTATCGGCAGTAACGATGCGAGCCTCGTCCGACTCGCCCGCGAAAAAAATACGCGCGAGCTCACGAGCGGAAAGCATCATCGAACACCGCCGATTGCTTGCGGAAACACGTGCTCCATAACAAAGCGGCCACTCTCAATGCGAGCGAGCGCCTTGAGTCCCCCATCGAGCACCAACGCAAACGGCGCCTTCGGGGCATCGAAATCGGCAAGCGCACGCTCAACGGGAATGCGTCGGCCGCAGAGCAGGTCGTCGGCAAGATTGCCCGGCAAGTCAACACGCGTGGCGCCCAGGGCTGCAATGGGATTCAGGGCAAAGCTAGCCGCGGACTCGGGAGAAAGCTCCTCCACCGCATGACAAGCGCCAATGGAAACAGCACCGGATGCGGTGCGACGAAGCGCGGAAATATGCGCGGCGCTATCACAAGCACGGCCCAGGTCGCGAGCGAGCGCACGGATATAGGTGCCCTTGCTCACCGAGAACGCCACGGTCCACACGCATGTATCACCCTCGCCGCCCACGGCAATCAGGTCGGCGGCATAGACCTCGACGGGGCGCGGAGGTAGGTCCACCGCATTGCCCTCGCGAGCAGACTTGTAGGCGCGAACGCCATTGACCGAGATAGCCGAAAACGCCGGCGGCACCTGCATCTGCGGGCCCAGCATAGCGGCCAAGTGCTCACGGGCATAGGCAGGATCGCGGAGCTCGTTGGCAACAGTCACTGTGCGAACCGCCTCGCCCTCCGCATCATCGGTATTGGTCTCGGCACCAAACGAGATGTCGGCGACATAGCTTTTGGTATCGAGGGTTAGCATGCCCAGCAGACGAGTAGCCTGGCCCACGCCCACCACCATGACGCCGGATGCCATGGGGTCGAGCGTGCCGGCATGGCCGACGCGCCGCTCATGGAGGGCGCGTCGGCATTGCGAGACCACATCGTGGGACGTGCAGCCCACCGGCTTATCGACGGCGAGCAGCATATTCAGTTGAGAAGGCGTACGACGAGCCATGTACCATCCAAAATGTTAGAGCTCGACGGTCACCGAAGCGGGATCCTCCCCTACCAGCTCGGCCAGCATGGGAAGTGCCACGGCGAGCGTCTCGCGAATCGTTCCGTTGTTGGAAAAGCCGGCGGCGGCATGATGCCCGCCACCGCCAAAGTTGGCAGCGATCTCGGACACATCGAGGTCACCCTTGGAGCGCAGGTTGCCGCGTACCTTGGTATCGCCCTCAATGCCCTTCAGAAACAGGCAGACCTCCACGCCCATAACCGAACGCACCACATCGACCAGGCCGTCGCACTCATCCGAAGTGACGCCGCAGGCCTCGAGGTCGCTCTGGTACGCATAACTATATGCCACGCGACCGTGCGCCACTGTTTTGATGCGGCCCATAACGATGGACTTGAGATGCAAGAACTCCACGCGCATGCTCTGGTAGACCTCGAGCGCAACACGCGCCGGATCGGCACCGTGCGCGACCAGGCGCGAGGCGGCATGGAACGCAGCAGCATCGGCGTTTTGATACTGAAAACGGCCGGTATCGGTAACCAAGCCACACAGCAGGCAGGTCGCAACGCCATCACGTGCGACAATGCCGCAATTGTCCAAAAAGCGGTCGATGATCATGGCGCAGGCTGCGGCGCCGACGCACCTCAGGCTCAGCTCGGCAAATTCCTCGCGCGCCGGATGGTGATCGAAGCACACCACATGCGACGAGCGGCGGAGCACCTCGGCTGAGTTGTTCAGACGCTCGACGACCGGCACGTCCACCGAGATGAACAGGTCCGGATTGTCGGTATACGCAGATGCCGGCACCAGACGGTCGGCACCCTCCATAAAGCGATAGATGCGCGGAACCGGGTCATCGTCTGCCAGCAGCAGGGCAATGTCCTTGTTGGGGAAAAACTTCATAAGCGATAAGCCCAGACCCAGCACGGAGCCCAGGGCGTCGCCATCGGGAGACGTATGTCCCGAAATCGCAATGGAGGACGCATCCTCGATGAGCTCGAGGATGCGTCGCTGAATATCTGCAGACTCGCACGATGCGAGGTCGGCGGAATTACTCATCTAAAGCTGCCTCCTGGGCGGCATCCGCTATGGGATAGCCGTCCTCGTCCTTTTCGATCGCAAGCGTGGCGGGAACGTTTTCCAGCGCGCGCGTGATGCGCTCGGCCTCATCGGTCGAGCGATCGATGCGAAAATCGAGCTCGGGCGTGACGCGCCAATCGAGCGAGCGGGCCAACAGGCTACGGATGCGACCCTTGGCGCTGGCGAGCGCCTCCATGACCTCGTCGTAGCGGCTCGCGTCGCACGACACGTACACGCGCGCGAACGAACGGTCCACCGCGACCTCGACCGCGGTCAAGGTGACCAGGTCGAGACGCGGATCGGAAACCTCAAAGAGCAGGATATAACCGAGCTTCTCGCGAAGCTGCTCGCCCAGACGGCGGGTTGCCTGCGTTTGCTTCATAGCGCTACCCCCTACTCGGTACGGGCAACCTGGTCGATGCGGTAGCCCTCAATGGTGTCGCCAGGCTTGATGTCCTGGAAGTTCTCCAGGCCAATACCGCCCTCGGAGCCGCTCTTGAGACTCTTGGCCTCGTCCTTGTAGTGACGCATCGAAGCGATTTTACCGTTGAAGACCACGATGCCGTCGCGCACCAGGCGTACGGAATCGGTCGCGGCGATCTCGCCCTCTTCGACGCGGACACCGGCGGCGATGCCGACTTTGGGCACCTTGAAGGTGTCCAGGACGGTCGCGGTACCCGTGGCGACCTCGACCTCGGTGGGCTTGAGCATGCCGATACGGGCAGCGTCGAGGTCCTCGAGGCACTTGTAGATGACGTCGTAGCAACGGATCTCGACGCCCTCGCGCTCGGCGGCGGAGCGGGCCTTGCCGTCGGGACGAACGCCAAAGCCGATGATGATGGCGTTGGAGGCGTCGGCCAGGACCACGTCGGTCTCGTTGATGGCACCAACGGCGGAGTGGATCGTGTTGATGCGCACCTCGGACTGATCCATCTTGTCGAGGGAGTCCTGAAGGGCCTCGATGGAACCCTGGACGTCGGCCTTGATGATCAGGTTGAGCTCCTTGACCTCGGCGTCGGCGATGGTCTCGAAGAGGTTCTCGAGCGTGACGTGCTTGACGCGACTCTGCTCCTCGATACGGGCCTTGAGCGAACGCTCGTCAGCCAGCGCACGAGCCTCGCGCTCGTCCTCGAATACGCGGAACTCGTCGCCGGCGTTGGGGACGGACTGCAGGCCCAAGATCTCGACGGCGTCGGAGGGACCGGCCTCGGTGACGGCGTTGCCCTTGGGGTCGAGCATGGCACGGACGCGGCCATAGGTGAGGCCGGCGACCAGCGTGTCGCCCACGTGCAGGGTACCGCGGGTCACGAGCACGGTGGCAACCGAGCCGCGGCCCTTGTCGAGCTTAGCCTCGAGGACGTTGCCCGATGCGAACGTATCGGGGTTGGCCTTGAGCTCGAGCACGTCGGCCTGGAGCAGCACGGTCTCGAGCAGGTCGTCGATACCGATCTTCTGCTTGGCCGAGATGTTGACGAACATGTTCTGTCCGCCCCACTCCTCGGGGATGATGCCGTACTCGGTGAGCTCCTGGCGCACGCGGTCGGGGTTGGCGCCCGGCTTATCGATCTTGTTGACGGCGACGACGATGGGTACGCCGGCGGCCTTGGCGTGGTTGATCGACTCGATGGTCTGGGGCATGACGCCGTCGTCGGCAGCCACGATCAGAATGACGATGTCGGTCACCTTGGCGCCGCGGGCACGCATGGCCGTAAAGGTGGCGTGACCAGGGGTATCGATGAAGGTGATCTTGCGGTCGTTGATCATGACCTGCGAAGCGCCGATGGCCTGCGTAATGCCGCCCGCCTCGCCGGCAGCGACGCCGGTGTGGCGGATGGCGTCGAGCAGCGACGTCTTGCCGTGGTCGACGTGGCCCATGACGGTGACGACCGGGGCGCGCGGCTTGAGGTCGGCGGGATCGTCGTAGAACGAGAAGGTGTTCTCCTCCTCGGGGGTGATGATCTTGATCTGACGGCCCAGGTCGTCGGCGACGAGCTCGACGAGGTCATCGGACATGGACTGCGTCATCGTGAGCGGCGTGCCCAGCAGGAACAGGCGCTTGATGATGTCGTTGGCCGGAACGTCGAGCGCCTCGGCGAGCTCCTGGACGGTAACGCCCTGGGAGACCTTGATGGCGTCGAGGTCCTCGGGGTTCACGCCCTGGGCCAGCGCCTCCTCTATCTTGCGCTCCTCCTGAGCCTTTGCGGCCTCGCGCTCGCGCTTCTCCTTGCGCTTTTTGCGGCGACCAGTGGACTCGCGAGAGGCCTCCTCGACGGCGGCACGAGCCTCCTCGAGCACCTTCTCGCGGCTGTACTCCTCGGCCTCGCGAGCCATGCGGCTGTAGTGGTCCTCTTCGTTGTTGTGACCGCCCTTGCGCTTCTTGCCCTTGCCCTGCTTGTCGGGGTTGAGGAAGTCCATGCCGGCAGCGACGTTGTTGCTGGCATTGGTGCGATGGCTGTGGGGACGGTTCTCGGAGGCATTGCGCTCGGAGTTGTTGTCGGAAGCGTTGCGATCGTTACGACGGCCACCGCGACGGTCGTTGTTGCCGCCACGACGGTTGCCGCGCTCGGCAGCGCGCTCGGCCTTGGCCTTCTCCTCGGCGTCCTTCTTCTCCTTGAGGACGGTCTCCTGTGCGGCGATCTGGTCGAGCAGCGAACGGAAACGCGAACCGGAATCGGAAGCGGGAACGGCGCGGCGCTGGGCCTCGCGGGCAGCCTCCTCCTTCTCGCGGGCAAGGCGCTCCTGCTCGGCCTTCTTCTTAGCCTCGGCCTCGGCGCGGGCGGCCTCCTCGGCAGCCTGGGCAGCGGCGAACTGGCGGCGCTCCTCCTCGCGTGCCTTCTCGGCGGCGATGCGCTCGCGCTCTGCCTCGGCAGCGCGTGCTGCCTCCTCGGCGGCAGCGGCCTGCTCCTCGGCCAGCTTGGCGGCCTCGACTTCCTGGGCGCGGGCCTCGATCACCGAGGCGAGCTGCTTGCGGACCATAGCGACATAGGCGTCCTCCAAGGTGGAGGAAGCGGACTTAGCGGGAATCTTCATATCGGCGAGATGACCCATCAGTTCCTTGGAGGTCATGCCGAACTCTTTGGCCAAGGTGGACACACGGACTTTTGCCATATGACTTCACCTACCCTTTCTGGCACCTTGGGTGCCTAGAGACTGAACGAGCGTGTGAGACGCGCCGGGACCCGCCCGGCGCGACCGCGCGCTAGATCAGGTCCTCCGCATCATCGAAGGCGTCGGTGTCGTGGACACCGCAGAAACGGGAGCCGGGACGAGCCTGGTTGCGGCACTGGATGCCGTCCTCGGACACATACTCACAGCGGCGGACGTCCTCGTCCTCCTCGTCACCGATCAGGTCGGCGGCGGGCTCCTCGTGAACGGGAACGTTCTTGAGGATGTCGGCGGCAAGGGTCTCGGACTTGATGTCGATGTGCCAGCCGGTCAGGCGCGCGGCGAGGCGAGCGTTCTGGCCCTCCTTGCCGATGGCGAGGGACAGCTGGTCGTCGGGCACGATGACGCCGGCGTAAGCCTTCTCCTCGTCGATGAGGACGCGGGTGACCTTGGCAGGCGAAAGGGCGTTGGCGACGTAGACGGCAGGATCGGCATCCCAAAGGATGACGTCGACGCGCTCGCCACGGAGCTCGCCCACGACAGCGCGAACACGGCTGCCCTTGGGGCCGACGCAGGCGCCCACGGGATCCAGACGATCGTCGAGCGAGTGGACGGCAACCTTGGAACGCTGGCCGGGCTCGCGGGCGATCGACTTGATCTGGACGGTGCCCTCATAGATCTCGGGCACCTCCTGCTCAAACAGACGACGCATGAGCTCGGGGTGGGTACGGGAGATAACAATCGGCGGACGGCTGTGCTCGCCACGAACCGGCTGCAGGTTGGAGTTGGGGTCGCGAACGTCGATGATCACGGCCTTGATGTGCTGGTTGTGCAGGTAGCGCTCGCCCATCGGACGCTCGTTGCGCTCGTTCTCGTAACGGCGCTGGTCGAAGTGCGGCAGCTCGGCCTCGACGCCCTCGCGAATCTTGACGATCGTGAAGTCGGGTGTGGACTGCAGCACGGTACCGCTGATGAGGTCACCGATGCGGCCGGAGAACTCCTCGTAGATCTGCTCGCGAGCGGAGTTACGCACGATGGCGTTGATCTCGGCCTTGGCGTGCTGGGCAGCTATGCGGCTCGTGTTCTTGGGGGTGACGTCGATCTCCTCAAACTCGGTGAAGTTGCCCTCCTCGTCCATGGAATCGTCAATCGGCTCCAGGCGGTAGACGTAGATCTTACCGGTGGTGCGGTCGATGGTCACCTTGGCGCCCCACTCAAGATGCAGGATCTCGGCATAGCTCTTGGCGAGCGACTGCTCCAGGCGGTCGATCAGGTAGAGCTGGTCGATGTGCTTCTCCTGGCAAAGCTCCATCAGGGCGGACATCATGTCGGATGCTGCCATCTTACTTTCCTTCCTTCGCGGGCTTGAAGTCGTAGGTGGGCTTCAACTTGCACTTTTTAACATCAGAGAAATCGAGGGTGACGGACTCGCCGTCCTCGAGCTCGAGGGTCACGTCAGCCTCAGTGGCGGCGGCAATCTTGCCGGCGTACTTGCGACGGCCCTCGGTGGCGGTGGAGGTGAGCTCACAGTTCTCGCCCACAAAGCGGGCAAAGTCGCACGGGCGGCGCAGCGGGCGCGCCATACCCGGGCTCGACACCTCGAGCGTATAACTCGAAGAGATGGGGTCGAGCTCCTCAATCACATCGCCGACCCACTTGGTGTTGGCCGTGACGTCGTTGAGCGACAGGCTCTGACCCTCGGCACCCTCGATACGCACGCGCACGCAGGGGGCCTTGGTGGCACCCACGAGCTCGACGTCGACGATGTCGACATCGTGCTGGGGAGCGACGGCCTCGAGCGCGTCGATGATCGCCTGCTCGGTCTTAGTCTTGACCATTGCGGCACCTCCATCCATACAAAAAAGAAGCGGGGCCGAAACCCCACTTCTTTCAATTACAACTTCATTTGCAAGCAAACTATACCAATAGCTGCGGAAACGTGCAAGCACAGTACGAATCTGCAGGTCAGCGTGCGCACAGCTTCTCCACAAGAAATGGATAATTGGGTGTTGTCGCAAGTATACATAACCAAAAAGGGGGCGACTCCATACGGAATCGTCCCCCTCGCCTTTTCATGTCAGCTATGCGCGCAGCGCTTACTTGACCACCAGGTTGACCAGCTTGCCGGGCACGCAGATGGCCTTGACGACCGTCTTGCCCTCGAGCCACTTGGCGACGGCGGCCTCGGCGGCAGCCTGCATATCCTCGTTAGAGGCATCGCGGGCAACGTCGACACGACCGCGGACCTTACCGAGCACCTGGACCACGATCTGCACCGTGTCCTCAACGGACTCGGTCAGGTCGAACTCGGGCCAGGCGGCGGTGTAGGCGTTGCCCTCGCAGCCGAGGGCCTCGTGCCACAGCTCGTCGGCCCAAAACGGGCAGATGGGCGCCAGGACGCTCACGATATCCTTAGCCACGCCGTAGCACAGCGCCTTGTCGCGGGCGGTAACCTCAGTGGCATTGAGGTAGGCGCTCGCCGCGTTGACAAGCTCCATGACGGCCGAGATGGCGGTGTTGAACTGGCCGCGATCGAAGTCCTCGGTGCACTTGGCGATGGTGCGGTGACGCTCGCGATAGAGCTTCATCGCGGTCTCGTCGAGCACGGACTTGTCGAAGGCAACGTTGCCGTCACCCGACTGGACGAGCTGCCACACGATACGCCAGGCGCGCTTGATAAAGCGGTTGGCGCCCTCGACGGCCTTGGGATCCCAATCGAAGTCCTTCTCGGGCGGGGCGATAAACAGGATAGCCAGACGCATGGTGTCGGCGCCGTAGGGCTCGATAACCGAGCTCGGGGGCACGACGTTGCCCTTGGACTTGGACATGGTGTCGCCGTTCTCGTCCTTGACCATGCCCTGGCACAGCAGGTTGGTGAAGGGCTCGTCCACGCTCAGCAGGCCCAGGTCGCGCAGTGCCTTGGTAAAGAAGCGGCTGTAGAGCAGGTGCAAAATAGCGTGCTCGATGCCGCCGATGTAGTTATCGACGGGCATCCAACGGTCGGCAGCCTCACGGGAGAAGGGCAGCTCGGTGTTGTGCGGATCGGTATAGCGCAGGTAATACCAGCTGGAGCAGGTGAAGGTGTCCATGGTATCGGTCTCGCGCTTGGCCGGGCGGCCGCAGACCGGGCAGGTGGTCTCGTAGAACTCCTTGCACTCAGCAAGGGTTTCGCCGGCGCCCAGGTCCAGGTTCTCGGGCAGCGTCACCGGCAGCTGATCCTCGGGCACGGGCACGATGCCGCAGTGCTCGCAGTGGATGGCCGGGATGGGGTTGCCCCAATAGCGTTGGCGGCTGATGAGCCAGTCGCGCAGACGGAACTCGACCTTGCGACGACCACAGCCCATGGCCTCGAGGTCGGCCACGATCGCAGCCTCGCCCTCGGAGTGCTTACCGCCGCGCATGCCGGTGTACTTGCCGGACTGGACGAGCGTGCCCTCGGCAGCGTGAGCGCAATCCCAGTCGACGGTCTCGGCATGGAAGGTATCGATGGTCTCGCCGCTGGCCTCGACGGCAGCACGATCGTCATCGTCCAGGATGATCGGCACGATCGGCAGGTCGTACTTACGGGCAAACTCAAAGTCGCGCTGGTCGCCACAGGGAACGGCCATGACGGCACCGGTACCGTAGTCGGCAACGACATAATCGGCAACCCACACGGGGACCTTCTCGCCGTTGACGGGGTTTACCACATAGCGGCCCGTGAAGGCACCGTGCTTCTCGAGGGTGCCTTGGGCACGCTCGACGGCAGAGATATGCTTGGAGTCCTCGACGATCTTGGTGACGGCCTCCTCGTACTCCGTACCCTCGACGAGCTCGTGCAGGCCGGCGTACTCGGGAGCCAGGACAAAGAAGGAGACGCCAAAAAGGGTATCGGCACGGGTGGTGAAGACGGTGATCTTGCCCTCATCGCCCTCGATGGGCTCGCCATCCTGGTCGCACAGGGTAAAGTCGACCTCGGCGCCCTCGGAGCGACCGATCCAGTTGGCCTGCATCTGCTTGACGCGCTCGGGCCAGCCGGGGAGCTTCTCCAGGTCGTCGAGCAGCTCCTGGGAGTACTCGGTGATCTTGAAGTACCACTGCTCAAGGTCGCGCTTCTCGGGCTCGGTGCCGCAGCGCCAGCACTTGCCCTCGGTGACCTGCTCGTTGGCCAGAACGGTCTTGCAGTTAGGACACCAGTTGACCGGGTTCTTTTTGCGGTAGACCAGGCCCTTTTCCCACAGCTTCTCAAAGATCCACTGACCCCAGCGGTAGTAGTCGGGGCTGCAGGTCTTGACCATGCGATCCAGATCGTAGGAGAAGCCCATGCGCTTCATCGTGGCGAGCGCCTGGTCCATATTCTTATACGTCCAGGCGGCAGCCTGCGTATTGTGCTTGATGGCGGCGTTCTCGGCAGGCAGGCCAAAGGCGTCAAAGCCGATGGGGTGCAGCACGTCGTAGCCGCGCATGCGGGCCTGACGGGCCATGGCATCGCCGATGGTATAGTTGCGTGCGTGGCCCATATGCAGGTCGCCCGACGGATACGGGAACATCTCGAGCACGTACTTCTTGGGCTTGCTGTCGTCGGTGTCGACGGCAAAGAGGTTGGAGTCCTCCCAGGCCTTCATCCACTTGGACTCAATGGCCTGCGCGTCGTAGGCAGGGATCTCGTCCTTATGATCTGTGCAATCGCACATATCAGCTCCTTTAATCTTAGCTGGGGTCGGGCGGCTTGGCTTTATTCGCTACTGCGAACAGTCCTGCGCAAGACGAAGAGCACATTAAGTGCTCTTCTTTGCGTGCGGAACTTGTAGCGAACAAAGCCAAGCCGACCGACCCTAAGGTTAACTTGACTGATGATAGCAAATACGACAAGCGAGATGCCTGCGACTTGCAGGCATCTCGCTTTATCTAAATAACGTGGTTGTGAATCAACCGCTAATTGTTACCCGCCCAAATATGGTCGGGTTTTCCAAGTGCCGCAGATTGCCATGAAAGAGGAGCGACGCGTACTTTGGTACGCGAGCGACGGTTTGAACGGCAAGGTGCGGTGCTTGGGAAAGCCGCTTAGCGGTAGCTGACGCTTTGCTGCGAATCCTTGACGACTACGTCGTGGGCGCCGCCTTCGACGATCGAGGTGGAGCTGACCAGGGTCAGGCGTGCCTTTTCCTGGAGCTCGGGGATCGAGAGGGCACCGCAGTTGCACATCGTGGACTTGACCTTGTAAAGCGTACCGCCCACGCCGTCCTTGAGGGAGCCGGCGTAGGGAACGTAGGAGTCGACGCCCTCGACGAAGCTGAGCTTCGCGGCGCCACCCAGATCGTAGCGCTGCCAGTTGCGGGCACGCGCGGAACCCTCGCCCCAGTACTCCTTCATGTACTGACCGTTCACGTTGACGCGCTCGGTCGGGCTCTCGTCGAAGCGGGCGAAGTAGCGGCCCAACATCATAAAGTCGGCGCCCATGGCAAGGGCGAGCGTCATGTGGTAGTCGTAGACGATGCCGCCGTCGGAGCAAACGGGCACGTAGACGCCGGTCTCCTCGTAGTACTCGTCACGAGCGCGGCAGACGTCGATCAACGCGGTGGCCTGGCCACGGCCGATGCCCTTGGTCTCGCGGGTAATGCAGATGGAACCGCCGCCGATACCGACCTTGATGAAGTCGGCACCGCAGTCGGCCAGGAAGCGGAAGCCCTCGGCGTCGACGACGTTACCAGCACCAACCTTGACGTCCTCGCCGTAGTTGGCGCGGATCCACTCGATAGTGCGCTTCTGCCACTCGCTGAAGCCCTCGGAGGAGTCGATGCACAGAACGTCGGCACCGGCCTCGATGAGCAGCGGCACGCGCTCGGCATAGTCGCGGGTGTTGATACCGGCGCCGACCATGTAGCGCTTGTCGTTATCGAGCAGCTCGTTGGGGTTGGTCTTGTGGCTGTCGTAGTCCTTGCGGAACACAATGCCCATGAGGTGATCGTTGTCGTCGACGATTGGCAGGGCGTTGAGCTTGTTATCCCAGATGACGTCGTTGGCAACCTTGAGGCTGATGTTCTTGTCGCCCACGATGAGCTGCTCACGCGGGGTCATGAACTCGGAGACCTTCGTCTGGTGGTCATCGCGACTGGGACGATAGTCACGGCTGGTGACGATGCCCAGGAGCTTACCCTTGGGAGTGCCGTCGTCGGTAACCGGCATGGTGGAGTGACCGGTCTTCTCCTTGAGCTCGATGACCTGCTCCATGGTCATGTCGGGGGTCAGCGTGGAATCGGACTGAACGAAGCCGGCCTTGTGATCCTTGACGGCCTTGACCATGGCGGCCTCGGACTCGGCGCTCTGGGAACCGTAAATGAAGGACAGGCCGCCCTCGGTAGCGAGCGCGACACCCATGTCGACGCCCGAGACGGACTGCATGATGGCGGAAACCATGGGGATGTTCAGGGTGATTGCCGGCTTCTCACCGCGCTTAAAGCGGGTTAGCGGCGTCTTAAGAGAGACGTTGTTGGGGATGCACTGCGAGGACGAGTAACCAGGGACCAGCAGATACTCCGAAAACGTGTGGGACTCACCGGGAAAGAACGTAGCCATGTTTCTCCTTTTTCCATGCGACCGGTCGGCTGCAGGCCTCGTAGGACCCAGCCCAACCTTGGGCGCCCAATACTGGGGAAGTATCTTAACGCACTTTGACTGCTACAATGCATGATTTAAGAAGAGCACACGAGGGTTTGACGCAGGCTTTGCGTTTGCCCAGCAAACACTTTAGCGGGAAGACGTGGAGCACATGGAGTACAAGACGACGGCAAAGTTGGTCATTCAAGCGTGCGACAAGGAACTGCCGGGCGTGTTCGGCCACGGCTGCGTTTTGCTACTGCAGGGCATTGCCCGCGAGCACTCGCTCAACCGCGCCGCCAAGAGCATGGGCATGGCGTATTCCAAGGCCTGGCGCATTGTGAACGAAGCCGAAGGTCAGCTGGGCTGCAAGCTCATCGAGCGCGACGGCGCCCGCGGATCCACCCTCACCCCCGCCGGCGAGCGAGCCATAACGGCCTACGAGGAGCTGCAGGCCGACATCAACAACGTCATCGCCACCAAAGCAAACGACCTCATCGCAAGTATTAAAAAGTAGCTAATTTACGAAGGGCGTTGTCTAGGGCGGACGCTACGACCAGGGGGTCGTCGGTGCCGGCGAAGAGGCGGACGGTGCTCCCCTGCTTGCCGCGTGGGGCCGAAAGGCGCGTCGTTGCGCCGCCGGCGGACGATGTGCGAAACTCCTCCGGCAAAGCAACGAACAGATCATCCGCACTACGCTCGATAAGGTCGAATTCAACTGCCGGGCCAAAGCCGTGCTCGAGGATTCCCGTTGCAACCGCATGGTCGGGATGCGAGCTCAGTCCGGGATAGCGCACGTTGCGTACCATCTCATTGGCGGCCAGATACTCGGCCAGCGCACGGGCGCGGTCGAAGTGTGCCTGCATGCGGACATTAAGCGAGGAAAGCCCGCGCTCCAGCACGTCGGCCTCCCCGGCAGAAAGGTCGAGTGCCAAAGCACCGCAGCCTGCAAACAAAGCATGCGCGCACTCGGCAGCGGCATCCACACGATGGCGCTTGAGCTGCGAGCGCGCCACCGATACGGCAACCAACTTGCGCGGAGCCCTACCGGCGCACACGCGATCGAGCGCCTCGAGCGACAGCGCAGCACCCAGCCGCAGCGGATCGCAGCCAAAAGCCGACGCCACGGTGTTGTCCACGACCAGCAGCGCATGGGCCTCACGCGCCGCGCGACCCAAAGCGCGAAGATCGGGCGCACGCAGACCAAACCCGCCGATGGAGTTGACGAACCACCACAGGTGCGGCCCCTCGGCATCAAACGAAGCATCAAAGCCATCGGACGCAGCAGCAAACGACGCAACCGACGGCTCCCCCACCATAGCCACGTCGCAGCCATCAAAGCCGCGCGCAAACGCATCGGCAAAGTCGTCCGCAAAGGCCACCAGGCGGTCACCGGGACGTGCAATCCCCAACAGAGACAGCGCCGCCGGCACATGCGAGGCCGCAACAAGACGCGCCTCACGCGCGCCGGCCCTTGCGGCCCAGGCCCCTTCTAGCTGCTGTACATCCACACGGCACCGTCCCTTCATAAGCAAAAACCCACGATGCGGGTGTTCCCCGCATCGTGGGCAACGGCTGCAGTATAGCGCCTATATGCAACGAATCGCCTAGATGATGAGCGTATGATAGTTCACGCTCGCACCCGGAGCGTCAACGGTCACGTCATAGGCCTCGGGATAGATGCGCGTCGAAAACACAAGCGCGCCATCGTTCACAAACACCTCGACCGACGAGACATCGCCAACAATGCGCACGTTGCGCACCTCGTCGACGGGCTCCCAGCGCACGGTACGACCGCAGCCGGCAGAAGCGCGACCCTCATCGGTAAATCGCATTTCAAAGCGCGCGGGTAACTCGCCCTCGGCGGGCACAAACGCCAGTTTCAGCTCGCCATCTACGGTCGCGGCAAACGCGCCGTCGACACCGTCAACAACAACGTCAAAGCAGGTATCGCCAGCAACCTCCAACGAGCCCTCCCCCACACGCACCGAGGCATAATGGCGCTCGATCTCGCGCGCCGGCTGCTGCAGCACTACGCCGCCGGCACCGGCTGTAAGCTCACGCGGCACCGTCATACAGTGCTGCCAGCCGCACGCCACGGTGGGTGCGTTGCCATAGGTCGGCTCATCGGGCATGCCCATCCAGCCGATCAGAATGTGGCGACCATCCTCGGCCGTGAACTCCTGCGGAGCATAGAAGTCAAAACCGGCGTCCCACAGGCGGAACTCGCCCAGCTCATAAGCGTCATTGCCACCCGTAATGTCGCCCGTTACAGGCATGTAGCCAGCGGCATACACATTGCCGCGGTCCCAACGACCGCCCTCAAGACCCTGGGGCGAGAAGGACAGCCACTTCGCCGGTACACCGCCATCCGCCTCGAGCTCAAGGTATCCCGGACACTCCCACATAAAGCCAAAACGCTCGGGCGTAGACACGCGGCTCTCGAGCTCCCAACTCAGCATATCGGCCGAGCCATACACCAGGATCTCGCCCACATCGCGCCCGGCACCCTCGCCGTGCATGGCACAAAAACGGCTCTCGACATGAGGACCGTCAACGCGACGACGCGCGCCCAGCACCATGTGATAACGCCCGTCCGCATCACGCCACACCTTGGGGTCGCGCACGTGGCAGGTCAAATCCTCGGGATAATCATCGGACGCCAGCACCACGCACTTTTGGCTGAACTCCCGACCGGCAAGGCCATCAACGCTCTCGACATAAACAGTATCGGCGCGGCGGCCGGTATTGACGTAGTCGTACGTGCCGTCTGCATCGGAAAGCTTAACGTTGCCTGTGTACAGTACGCGAATGCGGCCGTCCTCGGCAAGCGCGGAGCCCGAATACACGCCATGGCAATCGAACGGCTCGTCGGGCAACAGCGGGGCGCCAACATATTCCCAGTTCATAAGGTCGCGGCTTGTGGCATGACCCCAGGCCTTAACGCCGCCCTCGACATCAAACGGCGCATATTGAAAATAAGCGTGGAACACGCCGCCCGCTTGGCAAAGACCGTTGGGGTCGTTGAGCCAACCCGCCGGCGGCATAATATGGAAGCGCTGGCCATACGCGCCATGACCGCACTCAGTGGCGGCGGCGTCAACAGCGGCAACCAGCTTTGCAAGATCGCGACCAAGTGCATTAGACATATCAAAGTCCTAACAGATCGAAAGTTACAAGGCACCAGAGATCGGCGCCCGATGCTGGAAACACCCGCGAGCATACAGCCCGCGGGCATTCCCTTAATCAAAAGCTCTTAGGCCTGCTCGGAAGCCTTGGGCTCGTCCTTGTACAGGACAAACGAGACGCCAAAGGAAACCAGCGCGGCGACCGCAAACATGATCGCGTACTGCACGGGCTGGGCCAGGCACAGCAGGATACCGAAGATACCCGTAACGCCTGTACCGGAAGCGGCAAGCGAGGTGAGCGCGCAGACCAGGGCGCCGCAGCCACCGCCGATGCAGCCGGCGATGAAGGGCTTAAAGAAGCGCAGGTTCACACCAAAGATGGCCGGCTCGGTAATGCCCATGAAGGCGGACAGAGCCGAAGGAAGCGCCAGGCCCTTGATCTTGGCATCGCGGGTCTTAAAGGCAACGGCAAGCGCGGCGCCACCCTGAGCGATGTTGGCAGCGCTGGCGATGGGCAGCCAGTAGGTCACACCGTACTGGGCGAGCTGACCCAAGTCGATGGCGGTGTACATCTGGTGGATACCGGTAACGACCGTGGGGGCATAGAACAGGCCGACGATAAAGGAACCGATGCCGAAGGGCAGGGTCAGCAGGGTCTGGATCAGACCGAGGATGGCGTTCTCGGCCCAGACAAAGATGGGGCCGACGGCAACGAGCGTCACGAGCACGGTCACGAACACCGAGACGAGCGGGGTCACAAAGAGGTCGAACATCTCGGGAACGATCTTGTGCAGGCGCTTCTCGAGGAAGGCCAGAATGGCGCAGGCGATGACGATGGGGATCACGTGGCCCTGATAGCCGACCCACTCAAAGCTGTACACGCCGGGGATGACGGTGACCATGGTCTGAACGCCCTCGGAGGCAACCGTGTAGGCGCTCTGCAGCGAGGAGTTGATGAACGCACCGCCGACGACAGCACCCAGGTACGGGTTGGCGCCAAAGGCCTTGGCGGCGGAGTAGCCGATCAGGATCTGCAGAATGCCAAAGGACGTTCCCGAGACCAGGTCGGCGATCTTATAGATAAAGTTATTGGTGTCGAGCGCGATAAAGCCGTTGGAGGCCATAAAGTTGAGGGCGCTCATAATGCCCAGCAGCAGGCCCGAAGCCACGATGGCGGGGATGATGGGGACAAAGACGTCGCCGAGCACCTTAATGGCACGCATAAAGATGTTCTGCTGCTGCGCCGCGGCCTCCTTGACCTCGGCCTTGGTGGCAGCCTCGACGCCACTGAGCGCGATGAACTCCTCGTAGACCTTGTTGACGGTGCCGGTGCCAAAAATAATCTGCAGCTGGCCCTGGGCCTCAAAGACGCCCTTAGCGTCATCGACATTCTCGATGGCCTCCTTGTTAACCTTAGTGTTATCGGCAATCACCAGGCGCAGGCGAGTGGCGCAGTGCGCGGCCGAAACAACGTTGTCGGCGCCACCGATGTTGTCGAGCACCTCTTGGGCTGATTTGCGGTAGTCCATGACTTCCCTTTCCTCCAACGGGCGCATGTGCACCCGGCCATCTTTGACACTTACACTGTAATCGGTTTCAGTTTCATATGTCTGCAATCGTTTTCATATAGCGGTAAACGGTAGGAAAAAGCCGGCGAATGGTGGTTTTACGGAAAAACCAGGCGACTCAGAGGCAGGCAGACGTGCCCAAGACCTAGACATTCATAAGCTGATGGCCGAGCTTGAGTGTCTTGAGACCGCTCTCCCCCTCCACGCCATCGAGCGTGTTGAGCAACATATTGGTCGCCTCGACGCCACTGGTCAGGTAGCCATAATGCACGGTGGGAATGCCGCCCGTCAGCGCGCGCAAAAACGCGTTGTCGCCAAAACCGCTCACGCGGTGTATGCCCTCGCCCATGCCGCGAACCTCATCGATAGCACGCAGCGCGCCCGCCGCCATGGTGTCGGTCGCGCAGGCGATAAACGAAACATCGGGAGTGACGGAAAGCAGTTCACGCGCCGCACCATAGCCCGAGTCGAGCGTAAACGAGCCCAGGCGAATCAAGGCGGCATCGAGTGGGTTACCCGCGGAGCGCAGGCCGGCCTCAAAACCGCGACGGCGGTCATAACCGGCCGCGCGGTCCTCCTCGGTAACTCCAATGTAGGCAATCTTGCCATCCACGCGGCCCGCAAGCGCATGACCCAGCTCAAAGGCGGCCTCGTAATCGTCGTGATAGACGCACGCCGCACCCTCAACATTCTGGCCGATCAGCACGATGGGCACGCGGCACGATTCAATCGCCCGACGGTGCTCGTCGGTAATCATAGTTGCCACCAGCACAATGCCGTCAACCGGATGGTTTTGGAATAAATCGAGGTATTCGAGCTCGCGATCGGCCGCGTTGTCGGTATTGGCAAGCAGCATCTGGTACCCGCGGCGGCCAAGCACCTGGCCAATACCGGCGGTAATGCGGCTCACGGATTCCGAGTTGATCTTGGGCACGATGACGCCGATGAGCTTGGTGGAGCCGGTACGCAGTGCGCGAGCCTGGCTGGACCGCACGTATCCGGTCAACTCAATCGCCTGCTTAATGCGCCCAGCCTTGTCCGCCGAGATATACCCACCGTTGAGGTAGCGCGAGACCGCGGCGCTCGAAACGCCCGCCAGCTCGGCCACATCTTTCATCTTTACCACGAGCACCCCTGTCGTTGAAATCGCTTTCACCATGATACCCAACCCATCCCAGCAAATTGAGTAAATGAGACGGACCGCATGGATCATTTCAACAGCCCAGGTGGAGCATACGTCAGCGAGCGGGCAGCTGTCGTGGCGAGGTGCCGAGAAAGAGGAGCGAAGCGTACTTTATGTACGCGAGCGACGGTTTGAGCGGCAGATCGCCCGGCAGATGCCCGCGCAGCGTCGACCGGTCCGGCGTTCGTTAGAACGCCGGAACATAGTTAGCCGTGGTACTCGCCGTTGTACTGGATGAGCGTTAGGTCTTCCACGCCGTCGAGCGCGCGGATGGCGTCGGCATAGGGCATATCCACACCGTCCGAGAACAGCTCGACGGCCATCTCGACTTTGTCGCCGCGCATGGTCTTGGACTTAACGGTGAACTTGGTGCGCCCAAATGCACGCACGATATCGTCGCCGGTAGTCTGGCCCGTGTAGTGGATGACCATCATGTACACGCGCGCCTTGTCCTGGTGGCTCGCAAAACCGGCAATCATGGCCACGATCACCACCGCCGTGAGCCCCACGAGCGCATACATGCCGGCACCTGCCGTAATGCCCGTGGTAATGGCCCAAAACAGATACAGCAGGTCGAGCGGGTCCTTGACTGCCGTACGATAGCGGACGATAGACAGAGCACCGACCATACCGAGCGAGATGACCACGTTGGTCGAGATCGCGAGCGTGACCATGCAGGTGAGTACGCACATGCCCACAAGTGTCACGGCAAAGCTACGCGAATACACCACGCCGGTAAAAAAGCGCTTGTACACGTAATAGATCAGGATGCCCATGGCAAGCGCCACGAGCAGCGACAGGCCAATCTTGGCAGGGTCGACCTGACCAAACGCCTCCAAGACGGAGTTCTTAAAAAAGTCCCTGGTGCTCATGGTCTAAATATCCCCTCGGTTCTCAAAATCCGATTCCCAGTAATTAAATCCGCGCAGATAGGCGGTCTTTTCGTAACACAGGCAGTACTTGGAGACCGCCGTGAGTTCGGCCGCGCCCGGCGGCACCATATCGCGCACCAGCTGCGGGCAAAACTCCGTAAACTTGACCTCCATCACCAGCTTGCCGGGCTCCAGGACTGGCAGCGCGGGCAGCGTCGCGTCAAAGATATCGAAGCTTCCCACCGCGGCACGAACGTTCATGTCAAACGTGACGCGCACGGTGCCCTCATCCATCACCCACGGCTCGCGCTCGTAGTCCACGATGGTCCGCGGGCGCATCATGTTGCAGATGCATTCGATGTAGAACTCGCGGCAGAGCGGATAGGGGCTCCTCAGCAAAAAGTCGTAGTCGCCGGCCAGAATCTGCTCAAACTCGCCACGTGTGAGCGGCGCGTCCTCCTTATAGATCCAGCTACCGTACTTCTTTTTGCGCTCGAGCTTAATCACCTTGTCGCCGCCGTTATAGATGCGCACGCGATACTTTTTGCGTATGAGAATACCGGCGTCTTTTTCCTCGTAGGCCGAGTTACAGTAGTCGTCAAAGTACAGGCTGCGAATGGTGTAACCGCCCGCCTGAGCATGCTTGTCAAGCTTAAACACCGGCGTCATGCGACAGGCAAGCGCGGCGTGCTCACCCTCGTTAATGAGATATTTGAGCTCGTGGCGATAACGCTCCTGCGTGGTACGCGCAGGAGGTGCCGCCAGGCGCTCAAGCAGCGCGCTAGCCCTCCTCATACGTGTCCTCCACGACCTTACCGCCGTCTTGCACGTAAAAACACTTCATGCCGTACTGCTTGCCGTCGTCGGTCACATAGTAGTCAAACGCATCTTGCGTATAGTCGTCGGAGTTGGTAGCACGCACGCGCACAAAATACTGACCGGCATCGGGCGCATCGCAGGTCACCTCGGGAAGCAGCACGTCCTCGGCCTTAAAAAGCACGTCGCTTATGGCATAGTCGCGCGCAAGCTCGACGGTATAGCGAATATCGCGCGCCTCAAAGTCGTACGCGGCATCCCAGCTCATGCGCAGCTTACCGTTATCGATCTGCGGCACACCGATGTAGAACGGCATGGGCTTTTTATAGCTCTCGCAATAGCTTTTATAGTTCTCCTCGATCTCAGAAGGAATCGCCGCGGCAATCTGCTCGTATTGATCCTTGGTGACAGGCAGATTGTCGATATCGGGCGAAGCAAAGACCAGGGATTCAGTCACCTCGCGGTAGTGCTTGATCATCTTGCTCAGGCGCGCATCGGTCAAATACGAGCGGAGGTCCTTGACAGCACGGTCGAGTTCGCTGCGGAACGACTTGCTGCGCAACGCGCGGTTGAACAGCACGTTGCCCCAGTAGTTGCTTACGCCGCGCTCCCAGCTCGCGTAGTCCGAGAACCCCTTCAGGCTCAGCTCAAGCTTACGCAGCATGCCGTCGTTATCCCAATCTAAAAAGTACCAAGTATTTGAGTTGAGCGGGCTGTACAGATAGCAGTTACGGTTCTGCGTATCGCAGTTGCCCGTCAGGATCTGAAACGCCAACCAATAGACCAGATTCTCGGTATCAAAGTAGGTGTCGAGCACGTCATCGATCTTTTGCGATTCGTCGTTGAGCGCATCGAGCATCTCGATGAGCTTGGTGTGGTCCGAGTCGCCCTTAATCTCGAGCATGCCCTCAAATTTAGCCTGGTTGTAGTCGGGATCGTCGGCAAGCTTAATAGTTTCCTCGTAGCGATAGAAATCGAAGCTGTTCACCTTGTACAAATGCCCGTTCTTATCCAAGCCGTGCGCCTTAAGCGCCGTTTTATTGAGCTGCTCCACCTGCGTAAACAAGCCGTAGTCCTCAAAGGTATCGTTGGACTTTTCGGTCTGGTCGCACACCCACAAATGCACAAACTGCGTGCGCAGGCCCATCATCTGGGGAATCCCGCAGATAAGGTCGTAGGCCATCTTGTTGCGAAAACGCATGCCCTCGCCCATGTGCTTGTTAAGCGCAATCGCGCGCTGTTGGCGCCAGGTACCCTTGCCCTTTTTGAGCTCTACCTTGTAATTCTTCTGCGTATAACCGCTCGACGTCTGGCCGCGCACCTGCACGGTAGCATTGGGCGCTTCCTCGCCATAGCCAACCTCGCCGGCCACCGGGCCGTCTTCGTCGCCCGCCTGCAGCAGGCCCATAACCTGATAGCGCGCCACGCCCATGTCGGCGTAGTCGTAGACCGAGTACGTATTGATCTCGGCCCAGCTATGATCGGTGTTCTCGGAGCTGTTGCCGCGCGAGACCGTCAGGTACATGGTCACAATGCCCGAGTCATCATAGACCTCGTAGAGCTCGTCCTTGTCGCGGAGGTGCTTGGTACCGTCCGAGGACTCGGCCTTTTTAATCTTGTCCTGCTTTTTGACCTTTTTGGTCGAGGAGTCTTCCTGCACCGAGCAGCCCGAAAGCAACAGCGCACCGGCAGCCGCCTCAATCAGGCGACGGCGAGACATCATCCTATCGGTCATCAGAACCTCCCCAATGGTTGCGATACACACGGACCACCGTACGCTCAAACCAACCATGCGCCTCACCCTTATGGCGGCCTTCCTCATAGCGCTGCTCGGCACGATCGAGCAAGCGGCCCAGTTGTGTAAAGCGACCCGTCTTGTCGGTCGCCACCATGGGCTGTTGACTCAGGATACGATACGGCAAGTTGGCGGTATAGGTATCGAGCCGGAACAGCGCCACGAGAAAAAACACCGCCGCACCCAACAAAAAGCCAAAGCCGTAAAACTGCTGCGGTAAAAGCAACGACACGGCGGTCGCCAGCCCTGCCACACCGGCAAACAGGCCCGAGGCCAGCACGGCTCCCTTGTAGTCGGTAAAGTACAGCAAGATGAGCATCACCGTATTGCCCACGGCATACAGACCATAGCCCACGCATAGCGTGCGAAAATACCCGTGCATAAGGCTGTTAAAGCCCAGCGGCAGGGCCGAGAGCACCGTGGTCTCGAGCGAGATGACCGCCGCGGTCACAAACAGCTGCTTGAGCGCGCAAAACCACAGCTCCCGGTTGAGCGTGGCGAGCATTTCCTCCTCGGCAACCACAATATCGCCCACTACGCCGCCGTCGTTAAACAGGCTGTAGTAGTCGCGGTAGCGCGGATAGAAGTTGACCTCGACCGAGACAACAAAGTTGACGGTCGTGACCAGTATCGTCAAAAACGCGATGAGCGCAGGCACATCGTGGTAGGGCGCACCATAAAACAAGCCCTTGGCCTGCACGCCAATGGGACCGGCCCAAATAATCACCAGGTGCGCAAAGAGCCCCAGGTTGGTAAACAGGCCCGTGAGCGCCAGCGGCATAAACTGATCGAGCCACTGCAAAAAGAGCCAGGGGCTGCGGTCGCTCTGAGGAAAATACCGGTACAGCAGCACCACATCCCAGGCGAGCATGACGCCGTAGCCCAGGGCGATTGATGCCAACAGCCCCTCGACCGGCGGCAGCCCCAGCGCCAGCGCGGCAAGACCGAACAGGCACGCCACGCCAATGGCGGCCGCAAAGCTGCACAGGATACCACGGTAATCCTTGATGGCCGTGAGATAGCTCATACCGTTCCAGTTGACGATCATAATGTTGAACAGCCACAGGCATAGCAGCCCCTGCAGCAGCGTGGCGCCCGAGAGCAGCAAAAAAACGCCGTAGAGCACCGTGCCCGCAACCAGCATGATGGCGTTGGAGCCCCAAAACGAGGGCAAGACCTCCTCTTCGCGCTCGGCAAAGAGCATGTCGGCCAAAAAGCGCGTGACCGGCATGGAGAAAAAGCTCGTGAGCGTAAGCGACGCCAGCAGCGTATAGGTCACCATGCACACCAGCAAATCCTGGTTGGCACGGCCCACACCCCACAGACCGCACAGCACCAAAATACCCACCTGGAGCAGCACGCCCAGCAGCATGGGGCCCGTGCACACAATGCCGGCGTAGCCGTAAGCGCGCATCGTGGCAAACAGACCCTTGCGCCTAAACAGGCGCTTGAGCTCAAAACCGATTCCGGCCACTGGCTACTCCCCCTCTCTGGGCAGGTCAAACGCACGCGCCGTCTCGTCGTACAGCGCGCGATAGTTGGCGAGCATCTGCTCGTGCAAAAAGAACGTGGCAACGCGACGCTGGCCGCGCTCCCCCATCTCAATGCGACGGGCGCGGCTTGTGCACATGAGCTCCATGGCATCGGCCAAGCCCTTGCGATACATAGGCGGCGTCACAAAACCTGCCACGCCAAAGTCGTCGCCCGGGGCGCCCTCGAGCAGCTCGCGGCAGCAGCCCACCTCGGTCGTCACGCAGGGGCGACGCGCGGCAAGTGACTCCAGCACGCTGAGCGGCTGGCCCTCGGAGATGCTCGTCAAAATGGTAAAGTCGAGCTTTTCCATGTACTCGACCACGTTGACGCGACCGGTAAAAATCAGGTCGCGCACGCCCAGGGTATCGACCAGCGCGTGGCACTCGGCGCCGTATTCCTCGTCGTCCACGCCGCCCATGATGTGCAGGCGCACCTTGGGCAGGCGCTCGTGCAGCTCAAAGAACGCATAGATCATGGTCTTGACGTCCTTGATGGGTGCCAGGCGCACCACCGCGCCGATGTCCACCCAACCGTCATCGGGCTTTAAGGGAATGTCCTTAAAGCGATCGAACTGGATGCCATTGGGAATGACCAGGCATTTGTCCGCATCGCAGCCCATATCGATCTGCGTCTTGCGGGCGTTATGAAACAGGCTCGTCACGCGAAAGGCGCGACGGTAGATCTCCTCCGAAAGCAGGTAGAAAAAGCGGATCCAGCGATCCTTAAACGACGGCACAACCCAGTCGGCGCGAATGATCTCTTCCTCGCGTTCGCGGGTATAGATGCCATGCTCGGTGAGCAGCACCGGCGCATGGTGAACGCTCGAACCCAGGCAGGCGAGCAGGCCGCCGTAGCCAGTCGAGATGGCGTGGTACACATCGGCCACCGGCACCTCGCTGCCCAGCAGGTAGAGCACAGGCAGCAGCATGGAACGCATGGTATGGAATGCGTCGGCAAAAGGCGTGTAAGGATACTCGGCCAGGCACACGTCGCGAAAGATATCCATAAAGGCGCGGCTCTGCAAAAACGAGAGCGGATGCACGCGGCGGCGCTGGAAGATATCGAACAGCACGTCCCAATCCGGATTAGAGAGCGACACCAGGCGGCGCAGCGCCTCGCGCTCGCGGTCGTTATAGTACGCCTCTTCCTGCTCGCCCGAAAGACGCAGGGCGTCGTCCAGAAACACCTCGTGCACCTCGACCACATTGCCGGGCAGCTCGTAGACAAACTTGCCGCGGTCGGCAGCATGCGCGCCAATCACCCACAGCACAAACTCGTGCTCGGGCATGGCCTGGATATAGCCGTGCATCCAGGTGGACACGCCGCCGTGCACATAGGGGTAGCAACCCTCGAGCACCAAGCAGATTCTCATTTGTCGCCACCCTCCTTGAGCGCAATGGTCACCGTCTTGTCCGTGGCTTTGACCAGGTACATGTCGCCCGTCAGATGCGTAATCTCGCCACCCGTGACCGCACCCGGCTCGCCGTTGTTGGCGCGGAACATGAGCCACGCTTCGTCGTGGAAATTGCCCAGACTGAGCGTCCAGGCATCCTCGTCTGTATCCACGCTCACCGTTACGGACGAAAAGCGCTGGATGGCACCCGAGCATTCCGATCCGGTCTGGCGACGCAGGTCGGGCGCAGACTTGGAAAGCCAGTCCAGGTAGTCGGTCAGGCCGCCCTTGTAGACCTCCCAGCCTTGCCTGGCGCCGCGATCGGGATCGAGCAGGTCGTCCGGGTGCATAAAGTGTGTGCTCACATAGTGCATGTTGAGCTCGGACACGGCGGCCAGGCGCATATAGGAATCGTCGACCATGCCGCCCGAGACAATACGCGGCTGCTCCACAATGCCGTCGCTCGCCACGCCAAACTCCTGCACGTACGGCAGGTCGGTACCATCCTCAAAATACGTACTGGCAACGGTCTTAATGCGCGGCACGTCCTCGCCAATAATCTTGCGAGCGCGGGCCGAAAGGATGTTTGACGGCGGCACGTAGACCGAACCGTGCGCGTTGGGCAGCACCTCGTCTTGGAAAGCGATAAGCTCGTTGAGCGAAGCGACAAGCGTTTCCTTGTTCTTCCACGTCTTGTAGTCGTACAGCGTGCCGTAGTCGGTGTCCCAGAGCGCCAGCGGCTGATGGTTGTAGCCGTGAAAGCCCAGCTCTCCGCCCATCTGCAGCAGCATGCCGCCAAAGTAGCGGAACTGCGTGGTATCGGCCTGACGCGCGGGCTCGGTCTGGTTGACAGCGTCCTCGTAGTTTTCGATCATCACGCCGGTATAGCGAATGTCGTACTTCTGCGCCAGTTTTTGCAGATCGGGCCACCAGACCTTGGTATAAAAGTCGGCGATGGAAAGCCCGTAGTCGTGCTTGATGTAGGTGCCGTCGCCCGAGGGCACGGGGCTGGGAAAGTCGTCTAGGTAGAAGACGGCGCTGTTGATGACCGGGTAGGCCGTGGCATCGCCCAGCAAGCTGATCGCCGCGGCGTAAAAACCGCGTATGACCTTGTCGTAGACACCGATATTGCACACCACGGTGCGTCCGCTACCGCAGTCATTGGACCAAATGAGCGGGGCGCCCGCATCGCCGGTCTTAGCCCACTCACGCGCCGTCTCGCGCAGCGAAACCGAAAGCGACGAATCAAAGGGGTCCGAGAGCTCGTAGCGCTCTCCCCCGCCCAGCATAAAGTTCTCGCTCGGCACAATGCTTTCGGCTTTTACATAGTCATATCCGGCCGATTCAATGCCAAGCTTGGGAGCGATCACTTGCAGATAGCTCGAGTTATCCGGCGGCATGGCGAGCATAAGCGAACCGCCGGCACTCACCCAACTCATAATATCGGTCAGGTGCGTACCGAGCCCATCGAGCGACGGCATGAGCAAAATCACGCGATCGAAGGACGTCAGCGAGGGAATGGTATCCGCGCCATCCAGGGCAAGGTCCACGTCGCGGTGCGCGATCTTCATGTCGAGCAGGATCTGGTCGAACTGCTCCTTTACACCCTCGACGCCCGCTTGGTCGGTATCGGTAATGACCAGGCACGTGGGCTTTTGGCCAAATATCGCCGAGGAGGCCGGTACCGCATCGTTGGCGGCAAGCATCCCCAGCTTATGTTGGCCCGCACTGTACTGCACGCCGGCACGCTCCACCAGCAGCACGGCGGCCATGGCAATAAAGACCGCCCACACCACGAGTAGTCCCATCCAGCGAAAATGGCCCGCACGGTCGCGGATATGCTGCATCACGCTCATCGGGCCTCCTCTCCGTTGCGCCAAAACGCCAGCTCCTCGCGGTTGGCAGCGCTCAAGTACACATGCTGCTTGTCAATCGCATCGATCACGCGGTGGACCTCGTCACCGTCGCGGCGCATCACCGCCAGGCGCAGGCAAAGCATCCAAACCTCCTGCTCCTCGGGCGCGTCGAGCACCAGCTGGTCGGTCACGGCCTGCGCCTCATTGATCTGGTCGACATCGGCCAGCGCCGCGGCATACCGAATGCGCAGCTCAACGGAGTCCTCGCGCTCGCAGCGGCGCGCAAGCAGACGCGCGTACTGTTGGCGCTGAATCTGAGCCACGCGTCCCTCGGCCAAGCCCGAGTCCAAGTATTCACCAAGAAAATCGCAATATTTATTGAGGTTATGCGCGCTCGGGTCGGTCTTAAAGGCGTGCTCCAGCTGCTGCAGTTTAAGGTCGGACTCCTTGGAGATCTGCGCCACCGCCGTCGCGGCATAGTGCGCCACCTTAACGTCATCGTTAAGCTTAGCCGCCTGCAGCTGCGCCAGGTACGCATCGGGCTCCTCGGTGAGCATGGAGAGCATTAGGCGGCGCCGGTCTGCCGGGTCGTTGACGATGAGCGCCTCTTCGAGCGGGATCACGCCTGCATCGGCTTCACGGTCGTGCACCAAGATGCTGCGACGCAGCTCGTCATTAATGAGCAGCGACTCCAACGTGGCGTCCTTGAGGTCCGCGCCAAACACAGCGCTGCGCGCGATAAGCAGCACCACCAGCAGCGGTCCCCACAACGGCACGAGTACCATCACGGCCAGCATATGCCCGCGCAGCGGCAGCAGGCCCGACTTCATAAGCGTCCACAATACTAGGCAAACCAGCACATGAATCAGCAGCAAGACGGCAGCAACGAGAAGCGAGATCAAGCGACATCCCCCTCGCCGTTACCGGTGTCGGCAATGTGCTGCAGCAGCGCCACAATGTCCTCGCCGTCGACGGGCTCCACCGCAATCCGCTTCGCGTTCAGGCGCTCGCGGATAATGGGCAGGTCGCACGCCTTTGCCTGGCGCATGAGCAGGTAGAGCACGTCACCATCGACCAGGCCCGCCGCATCGCTCTCGCGGATTGCCGACCCAATTGCACCCACCAGCTCGCCGACAGGCTCCATGCCTGGCACCACGCGCAGGAGCAAAAAGCTCCCCATCTTACCCTCTGCCAGCGCCTGCTCGGCCGCGAGCTCCTGGCCAAAGGCCGCCTGCTTGAGCACGCACGTGCCATCGACGCAGCGCTTATCCTGCGCCACCGCCTCATAGTCAAAGGCACGCCCCAGCGCGCTTTCGACCAAGCCGCACAAGATGCGGAACAGGTTTTGGTAATAGAGCGTCATTTGGCGCTCGTCCGCCCGGCGCACAAAAATCAGCACGGCGGGCGCCCCGTCGCGCTCGATCGTATATCCAAACATGGGAAGACCCGGCGTCAGCTCGCGATTCACCCACAGGCTCGAACGACCCTCGCCGCCCAAAAGGGGCGCAAGCTGATCAAGCGAGATCGAGCGCGGGGCATCTTCGGCAATCACGGGACTCGCCGCCACCAGACGTGCAAACGCCCCGCCCGAAACGTGGTAGATCGTCACCGAATCGTTTTCGAGAATCTCACCTATGAGCTCGCAGCACTTGCGGTAGATGTCGCGCGGGTTGAGCACGTCGAGCTCTTGCGTCACGGCAAAAATCTTGCCGAAGCTATCGTGACGCCCCACAATCTGGCGCTTGTAGGTGCGCTTGTCCTCGGTGGCATCGCGGTAGAGCTGTGTGAGGAACGTATTGCGATTGCGCACGAGCTCGTTTTGGTCGCGCTCCACCTTAATGGCCTCGCTGTTGCGCAGCTGCACGTAGCCGCATACGGCACCCACCACAAAGTACGCGATAAACGGCAGCCAGTTGGACGGCTCGTAGAACAGGCCCTGGAAGGTATAGCCATACTGGGTAAAGTAGCTCACAGTCAAACCCACCGATGCCAGCAGCGCCGCAACCAGACCAAAGTCCAGGCCATACAGCGTGCCGATGAGCACGACGTAGAGCAGGCGATAATCGAGCACGTTGAGCTGGGCCGATTGCGAGAACAGGTGCTGCAGAACCTCGAACAGAGCCCAGGCGACGCCCGTCTCCAGGCATTTAATAGGCAGCGTGTGCATCTGGATGCGGTCGATGGCGGCGCGCAAGGGGTTGACCTTCCCTGCGCGGCCAGCATCCCAGCGAGCCTGAATGGTCGAGAGGTCGCGCAGCAGATCGTAGCGCTGAAACCAGCCATAACGAACACGAACGATGTCGCTGACGGGCAGGGCATAGCCGGCAGAATCACCATAGGCAACGGCAAGGTCGGGGAACGCCGCTTTGAGGGCCTCGCCCACCTCACCTGAGGTGTGATGGAAGGTATCGGCAACGTCGAGCGTCTCAAAGGAGGCATCCCAGCTGTCAAAAATGCGGCGCACCAGCACTGCGAGCTCCTCGGCACACAGCAGGGGAAACGCCGCATCCTCCGCGCCCTGCAAAGCGACCGATCCGGTTAAGCACGCGTCGAACAGCGGAGCAAAAAACGGATCCTCCAGAACGGTAGAGGCAGTATACAGGAAGGGCACGCGCAAAATCTTTGCCTGAACGCCTTCGTGCGCAGCGTAGTGGCGGCACAGGTCGTTGGCCGCGCGGGCGATAATTCCCTTGCCCGTTCGCCCCGCGGCATCGGCGGCGCCCTCGGCACCCGCGGGCCCTGCTACATACAGCAGCTGAACCCGGCGACCCATGCACGCACGAAAGACCGAGCGCAGCAGCTCGATATCGCCCATGATATCGGTATGCGGGGTAAGGAAATTAGACAGGTAGACCACGCGGTCGAACTCGTAGGCCTGCTCCAAGTGCTGAAGGAGCTCATTCCACGAGGCATGGGGTGACGACTCATCGCGGCGCGATTCCGCGGCAGCGACGACCTTAACGTGATCCCCGGGGAACGCCTTGGAACAAAAGTCATCGTCAACATATGCGGTATTGCCAACAACCAGCACTTCCATAGCGCACCCCTCCCCTAAAATCCACTTCGTTCATAGTCAAACATGCGTATTTTACGCTGTCAACGCGAGCTGAAACGCCTTTAAGGCTGTTTTAAGAACTTTTTTAGAGGATGTGGGGACATCGAGAGCTAGATAGTGAATCCAATCTGTGGCAAATAAAGCGGCCCCCATACTCCACCAGCTGCGACATTTTCAATAATGCCTCTTGCATAGGAATACAGGTCCTGCATTCCGGTGCTAAGCGCCTCCCTGTCAAAAGCATCGTCATCTAAATCCGCAGGAGCGCGATATATGCCGGAGACGGATATTTCGGAACGGTAATAATGACCTTCATCGCAAGGTAAAAGCTCTATAACTAAATTGAGCTGACGAAACCTGGCGCCATTTTCGTCCGAGAATGCGCTGGTAATAGCATTTTTGACGTTGCATTCAACGTCAGACTTATTGATGCCCTCTTTCGGAGTCATCCCGCCATCAAATGAAAAACTGTCCACTTTTCTGGTCACGCATGTAATCAACGGAGATTCAATGCGTTGCTTCTGTAACGATTCCATCTACATCTCCAATCGAAAGGCATTCTCATCTGCCAAAGGAGTCGAGTCCCTATAAGCTGGAGCCTCTCCTCCCGGTATCACCGAAAAGCGTGATGCGTTAAGTCTTGAGGCCATCTCACCAGAAGAAAGGCCCAAATAAGTGCGCGCCTCAGGAACATCTCGAATGAGCTTCATAAGGTTATTTGCGGTAATAGATTGTTGCGATGCCCCGTTCTCCCAACGAGACGCCGTGGGTTTTGAAACCCCTAATAGCGACTCAAACTCATGCTGAGTCAAACCAAGATCAGAGCGTAAATCCTTTATATCCGAGGGAGATAAAAGTTCATGAGCCTTAGCATATTGGGAAGCCAGTGCATGGGCGAGCTTAGTCGCCTCCGCAGCGGTCATTTCATCGTTGCCGCACTCGCAAACATAATGCTCAATTCCTTTTACGGTTATTTTCTCGCCACGGTAAATTTCAGTCATCGGCGCCGTGGTAAATTGCATTTCTTTGCCGCATTCCATGCAACGCATGACTCCTCCTTTAATGAATGTATCCATCGATGTTCGCAGACAAAACGTTTAAATGCGCATTGCCTTCGGAATCAATTGAAAACTTAACGTACCAATCCTCGCATTCAAAACCTCGGCACACGTAGACATCTGCGTAAACATCATGCAGAGGCCCATCCATATCGAGCGCGATGGATTTTCTAAAATCGTCCGGCTTCAGATAATCAAATAGGTCAGCAAGGAAATGATCAATGTCCAAATAAGCAAACTGATTCATCAGGTGTCTGCGCACCCTACCATTTACAATCATCTTTCCCGAGCGAGCCAAAGACTTCGCTTCGTCAAGTGAATATGTCGGTCGGAGCTTGGTTCGACTCATAACCACCCCTTAGTTAGCATAATGCTAACTATATTCGTCTTGTAGCCAATTGGCAACTTAATATGGCTTTCCGGGCAAAGCATATTGCCACCCTGTTTAGCGTCCAACCGCAAGTGCGGTGAAAAACCGAGTTATGTCGACCAGACCTCGGTTGCAGGGATCTGCGACCTGCGGTTTTGTTGGTAAAAAACGTGGTGTGCTCGGCGTGTTTCGATTTTTCCCCGCACTTCCGAAATTCGCGGCAAAACCCACTGTCCTGAGGCGGAAACGCGACATATACCATTCGGAAAACAGCCCTTAAATGCGAAAACCGCCTTTCGGCGGTTCCCACGGACCAAGCCGGACATACCGTCGCAAGGCCTCATCACAGCCAATACTTTAAGGGAGAACTCGAGAAGCCGTCAATCCAATACCAACAAGCTCTTGAATCAACTTTTGACCCTTTTCATGAATCAGCCATTCATCGATGCGATCGTGCCGGGGGGCCACAGTCAAGACTCGTACCGACCCTCTCCCCTGTTAACAGGAAATCTGGCCTGATTGTCAACAGAGAATAGGCTTTGCTGTTATTGGAGCTCCTTAGATGAAGAAAGGCAACCATCCCAAGAAGAATAGCCGCCTTTCCGCAGGACGCAGGGCCCGTAGGTTACCCGCGCCAATACCGCTTTTTAGATAGGCTACCGATTATTGGCCCATAAATCAACGCTATTATTTTGACCTTATTTTGACCCGAACGGCAACTCTATAACCCAACTCTATAACCCTAATTCAAACACCCTTGACTATCGACCAAATGAAACGAAGCTTGGCACGTATGTCAGGCATCACACGCATAAAAAAGGGCAACACTCTCTAGTTGAAAGCGTCGCCCATAAAGCTCCCAAAAGAGCTTTTGTATTGTAGGTAGATAGCTTAACACACAGAACCAGCACGGCCGATAAAAATAGGGGATGCCCTCCGGCGGGAAGGAACCCCCTTACAAAACTTTGGCCTTATAATCAGGCTTCTGTTTTTTGTGTGACTATGATAGCTCAAACTATTCCCTCAAACCGCCGCTCTATCCTCCGTCACAAGTTCGCGGCTATGTACAGGATGCAGGAAATCAGCGTACCTGGCAATCAGCCCACCAGTGTAGGGGCTGTTCTTGCCTCTAAGGATCTCATCTTTGAGCGAATTGCACGGTGTGCCGTCTGGCTTCGTGCCATTGTAGGAGGAAATAAAATCCGAGACGACCGCATAGCCGTCCTCCCCCTCCATCTCGATGCTCTTCAAGAGTTTGACCTTTGCAAAGTGCTCCACATCAAGCGTGAGCAGCAACATCTCATAACGAAGAAGCATATCGACAATCGATAGGTCGACCTACATCTTGAAATCTAGATTTGCATATTCCCCCTTACGAGCCCCTCCTCAACCTTTGGAAACCCAAGCCGATAGGCACGCAGGCGAAAATAGTTGCTGTTCTTCTCCAGATAAGCTCTGGCATCGTCTTCGCTCATCAGCGAGAAATGGACGCTTGGTTTGTTTAGCCGCTAGAAATCGTATGACGGGGCGCGGCTCGTGTTCCGCTATGAGATTGTCGATTTACGGAAGAAACTTTGCGTCACCCGCGCACAACCTTACTCTTCGTCACGATCCGTCAATGAGCATAACGCATACTCTATACCGCGAAGGCGCTTGCCAAGCTGCCGAATTTCGCGGTAGGCAGCCCTTTGTTCCTTTTCAAATGCAGTCTCACAAGAAATGGTAATCATGCTCTCAAATGAGCCAATCTCAACCGGACAGACAGTCGAGAAGCACCTACGCGCATATTTTTTTGAAAAGGAGACATTCACTTCAACAATAGAACTCCCCCACAAATCTTCGAGATCCTCAAACTCTCCCAAGAGAATATCCCTCTCCTGTTTAGGAGGCAAAATAGCGTAGCCCCTATCAAACACAACGGAAGCGCGTGTGTATTCGAAAGAACCTTTTGGAAACAATTCAGGAGAAAGTCGAAACGCAACATTGTATGCAGGCGCCTCTCCGATATTTCTAATAACAAGCCGCGCTAGTGAGGGAGAGACATCATCTGGCCGCACAAACATAATAATATCCGGAGAGGTTTGAATCGTCAGGGCCCTAAGGGCCGCACACGATGCAACGACCGTCGCCAAGGCCGCCATCGAATTAATCCAAATGGACGCAATATCTAATTCAGACATTACCTGTCCAATCTATTGGAACCGCCACACACCATGCAAGAAAAGGCGATGACTCATATGCCGACAAAAAATAACGCGGGCCCCCGACGCTTGAATCTCGCCGAGGACCCCCATAAAATGTTTGATGTTGGCCCGCTATGTCAACATCACGCTAGGCTTTAGTTGCCGCTAAAGCCTAGCGAATCTTTACCCTTACTGCCTTCGTAGTCGTTCCAACCTTTCTGACCGCACCCGTTGAGCTAATTCGGTACTTCGGAATCTTTGCGCGAATCGTCTTCGAAACCATATATATCACCTCCCTACTGCTACATCACGCTTTGCTCGCAGACTAGCGATGCTTAGCAATCTGGTGCTTGACCAGAGTCTTCGCAGCCGCTGACTTCGCGGCTTTACTCGTCGAGGAGCTCGCGAGCGTCTTGGCAGCAGCGCCAACCTTACCTCCATGATGGGTCGCCATGATCTCACCTCCAATCTAGAACAGTTTGAATCTTAACAGTCCAATCCTACCATACTTCATTGCGGCAATGTCCAATCAATTCTTGCTTTGTCTCTTCCTGTCTCATACAATAACAGTAAGGAGAGGAGCACACATGAAGAGATCAGACATCATCGACTTGATCCGAGCGCATTCGGAACACGACGATATCGCCTTCAACAACGCAGCCACTATTATCGCGAAAGATTTTGAGACGTCTGGGCAACCCGAGCTAGCAAGCTACATCATGGCCCTCATTGCTAGAACACGCACATTTGTACCGCAAGAAGTCACTGAGCAGAAATACGACTTCCTAGAAAAGGTAATCAGCAACAATATCTCGCTACCCCTTCCTCAGGCCATCGCTGGCGATATCCAGGGGCTGCTCAATGCTCTATCTAAAGATGTGGGCATCAACACTGTCCTCTTTTACGGCGCATCGGGAACCGGCAAGACCGAAGCCACAAAACAGATAGCCAGAATACTTGGCTACCAGCTATATGCCGTTGATTTCAATCAAATCATCGATAGCAAACTCGGAGAAACGGCCAAAAACATCGCAAAAGTCTTCCAAGAAATCAATGATATAGGCGACTGCGCCATTGTCTTGTTCGACGAAATCGATGCCATAGCCCTAGATCGAATTAACCAAAACGACGTCCGTGAGATGGGGCGGGCCACAAGTGCACTTCTAAAAGAGTTCGACAAGCTGAACACGCGATCCGCCATCATCGCAACAACGAACCTCTACGACAAACTAGACCCGGCACTCGCCAGGCGCTTCGATGTACAGATTGACTTTAATAGATACACACATGACGATCTCGTTGAAATCGGCGAATCAATCGCAAAGAATCTGACCAAAAACAATCAGACAATCAATAACGACTCTCGAACCCTTAAAAAGGTGCTGCAGAGTTGTCCGGATCTGCCCTGGCCCGGCACGCTCAAAAACCTCATTAAGACCTCCGTCGCGTTTAGCGATCCTCTTAATCCAAACGACTATCTCCGCAAGCTGTATCAGCGTCTACATGGATATGAGCCCGATTCACTCAAACTGCTTAAAACTCAAGGTTTCACTTTAAGAGAAATGGAAGTTTTAACAGGCATTTCTCGAAGCACTATTGCGCGAACCCTAAAGGAGTAGCTCATGAATAGCCTAATCAGGCTCACTGGCGATTTTCAAACGGCAAAAGGCTCGCGACCGGGCCCCGCAACGCTCCCCGCTAAAGGAACGGTTACCGCAAAGAAGATTTCGCACATTCGTAAGAGCCTCGAAACCGTTCTGAGCAAATGGCCCAAAGATGCCATAATCGAAGACATCTTGGTCTCCGTTGAATACCGCCAGATTGTAGCCAAGAGCAATAGAATAAGAGAGATGCTGAATGGCGGAAAAGACCAAGAACCGGAATTATCCATCCGTGGTGCCCGCTACCTCGATTTTAACGGGAACCACCCCAGGCACCTGATGACTCATTACGTGCCCAAGACGACCATCCTGTCCACCATTAACAATCTGCGTGAGTGCGAGCGAATCGTAGTCGATCATTTTGATGGACTGATGAACGCAGACAAGATGGTCGATCTGGTTAAAAATGACAAGCTCAAGCAAAAATGGAATCCTGCTATTTCACACACGCTCACCCGATCGGGTTTTGCGCAACTCATACGCGATTCCTATTACGTCAATGAATTTAGAATAGAAAAGCCGCCGGCGGCTACCAACGAGAACGCAATCGTTACCCTATTTGAAACTGAGAGGGACCCGCAGGATGTATTTGAGGAGCTTCACATTGACGTACCCCCTGCAAACCTCTTAGAGAACAGTGTCCTGTTAACCGAGACAGAATATCGCACGCTACTCGAGCGCGCTCCCTACCTTGTAGCCATGTCGGTTATCGACCTGTCTTCCTACGCTCCCATGAATGATGAAGGCTCGACCTCCCCCGCCATCAGCAGCCTCCCCGAATATCCCACCGACGAACCCATCATCGGCGTAATCGACACTCCATTTGAAGAGAAATATCCCCCGTACTTCAGCAATTGGGTCGAATACATAAGCTGCTTACCCAAAGACATACATCCTACTTCGAGCGACTATCGACATGGCACATGCGTCAGCTCATTGATTGTTGACGTTCAAGCCCAAAATCCATCGCTGGATGACCATTGTGGCCACTTTAGGGTTCGACATTTTGGAGTTGCAACCGCAGGCAAGTTCAGTTCGTTTGCGGTGATGAAGCACATTGAGCGCATCGTTGCCGAGAACCAAGATATCAAAGTTTGGAACATCTCCTTGGGGTCAATGGAGGAGGTGTCTCGAAACTCCATATCGCCCGAAGCGGCCCTGCTAGACAAACTGCAACAGAAATACGACGTCCTCTTCGTTGTTGCTGGCACAAACCAGGAAAATGGTAAGCCCACGTATCTTGGCTCCCCAGCGGACTCCATTAATGCCCTCGTTGTCAACGCCGTCAATAGAGACAACGAGCCGGCGTCCTACACAAGAAGAGGACCGGTCTTGAGTTTTCACCACAAACCGGATCTTGCCTACTACGGAGGGGAAAGCAACGACCCTATCACCGCCTGCTGCGGAACCGGGGCCTATCCGGCTGTCGGCACCTCTTTTGCAGCTCCGCTAATTGCAAGGAAAGCTGCCTACCTCATTTATAAAATGCACCTAAGCTGTGAACTTGCCAAGGCTCTGCTAATCGATGCAGCATGTGCGTGGACAAACCCTGAAGATATGAATCGACTCGGCTACGGCATCGTTCCTGTCCAAATTGAAAAAATACTCGAAACCAGTAACGATGAAATTAGATTCATGCTCAGCGGCGTGGCGACTGAACGCGAGAATTACAACTTCAACTTTCCTGTCCCCGTTTCAGGCACAACCTACCCATCTGTGGCGAGGGCGACTCTGTGCTATTTCCCTAAATGCAACAGAAATCAAGGCGTCGACTACACGGACACCGAGCTCGACTTGCATTTTGGACGTATCGGAAACGACGGGCGAATCAAGTCGCTGCTGCCCAACAACCAAGGCGAGGAAGACTGTACAACCGATGAAGAAAAGGCTCGAAAAAAGCTGCGCAAGTGGGACAACGTCAAGCACATAGCGGAACCGCTAACCAGCCGCAGTAAGCCCAAAAAAGTGTATGCCAACCCAATGTGGGGCATGATGATTCGCAAGTCGTCGAGATATCAAAAGGGTTCGCATGATCCGCAGCGTTTTGGCGTAGTGGTCACAATCCATAATCTAAAAGGTGAGAACCGGATTGATACATTCATACGACAGTGCTCCGCCATTGGCTGGATGGTAGAACGGGTCGAAATTGATAACGAACTCAAGATTTACGAGCACAGTCAAGTTGAGGTGGAGTTTGAGTAACCACTGACTACAGCAACACTATGCATCAAGAGGGCATCGGGGGTTGTCGCCCCAGTGCCCTCTTACGAGCATCCTTACCATTGGTAACGTGCGGCGTCCTAAGAGGACGGCAATGGTAAAAGCAGGTAACATCTGATTTGCAACGTCGAACAGCATAGCTAAGGACTATTAGATGGTTGATTTTAAAAAGATGGCAGCATCGCAGAACCCTACGCTGCGAATCAAGCCTGATGAGATTTTCGACAGGTTGCCGAAACCCCAATCCTTTGATGATTTACATAGCAGCCAGGCCGAGGTACTTGATGCATGGTTTAGTAACAGAAATAAGAAAGACACTGTTATCAAGCTAAACACGGGAGGTGGCAAAACCCTTATAGGACTGCTGATTGCCCTCTCCAGTGCACGAGAGCTAAAACGTGGGGCATTGTATCTTGTTGACAACAAACAGCTTGTTCATCAAGTGTGCGAACAAGCGAGGACACTTGGAATACCTGCTTCCGAATATAATGGAAGAAAATCTCTTACTGCAGATTTCAGAAATGGCTCAACGATTCTCGTTGCCCATTATCAAGCCCTCTTTAACGGCAAGTCTTCCTTTGGCTTGGAGGGAGAACCCGAAACGGAGGAAGTTTCAGTAATCGTCATAGATGATGCGCACTCATCTTTTGACTCGGTTCGAAGCGCATTCACGGTGGAGATAAATGCATCGGATTCGCCTAGCTTATATCAAGAAGTTACGACGCTCTTTCGTTCAAGCTTTGATGATATCGATAGGGTGTCAACTTTCGACGATTTCGTTTCTGGGACTCGCACGGCTGGCGAAGAGGTGCTAGAAGTCCCATTCTGGGCGTGGGATAAGCATCGACAGAAGGTCGCCCGAATCATCTCTGATTTCGCAGCGTCAAATGAAGAAGACACGCCTACGGGAAACTCTATAAACTTCGGCTGGGACCTCATCAAAGACGATCTCAAGTACTGTCTTGCAACGCTGAGTCGCGTCAGATTCTCAATTACCCCAATTCTTCCCCTTGTAGAGAAGTTTCCGACATTCGAAGAATCGCCTAGAAGGGTGTACATGTCTGCGACATTCGCTGATGAGAGTGCGATCGTGAGATCTTTCGGGTGCAAGAAAGATGAGATTAATATTATTTCTCCCAAAACCCTTGCCGGAGTAGGGCGCAGGATGATTCTAGAAGTTGGGACAAAGGAGCAGCTACGAGTCGCGCTCGTCGAAAAAATGATCGCTCTCGCTAAAGACAAAAAAGGTGTTGTGGTCCTCGAACCGAGTTTTGCAGGCGCGAAGCAATGGGAGCAATTGGGAATCGTAAGTGTAAAAGGAAGCGATGTTGCTCAGGCGGTAAGCGATCTAAGGGAAAACAAGCTTGACGTGCCAATTGTATTTGCAAATCGATATAACGGCATCGATCTGCCGGGCGATGCATGCCGCCTACTTGTCGTTTCGGGCATCCCCAAAGGGATGTCTGATCATCATAAACTGATGTCGAAAATCCTAGCTCATAGCAAAGTCTATGCCCGCTCAATTGCTCAAAACATTGAACAGGCAATAGGTAGAGGCACGAGGGGCTCAGGTGACTACTGCGTCGTCGCATTAACAGGATCCGATCTATGCGAGTGGATTAAAGACAACCGCCATGCTGTATTTTTGACCCCAACAACAAGGGCCCAAATCGAATGCGGTCAAGGCATCATGAATGAAATTTGTTCAGTAAATGACTTCAAGGAGGTCGTCGACCAGGGAGTCAATGACGACCCCAATTTTGCATCCTATTTGTCCGCCTATGTAGCAGACAAGGTCAACGATTTTGATTCTATTGATGATAGCATGCTCGAAAATTTTGCTCTATGTGAAAGAAAAGCGCTAAACGAATGGCGCAAAGGTATGAGTGGACGAGCTGTCGAACTCCTAAAACAATTTGCAAATGGTGAAAATATAGACAATTCAGTAAAGGGGCTTGTTCTCCGCCTGGCAGCTCAAATCGCCTATTCGGATGACGATGTAGAGACTTCCAGAAAGCTACAAACTCGCGCAAACGGGCTCAACCGTTCACTAGCTAAGCCCATATTCTCCAGCTCAGACTCTGACGCTAGCTTGCAAGCAAAAAAGATTGCTGAATTTATTTCGTACCAAACCCGAAAGAGTAGCGATGTGTCGACGAAATTCGACACAGACCTGAAATCCTTATCGGAGCAATGCCATTCAAAAGAATTCGAATCAAAACTTGAGTTGCTGGGGAAATACCTCGGTGCCAGCTCGAAACGTTACGACAATAACGGTGACGGGCCCGATGTTGTCTGGGTTTTTGAAGAAGCGCATATTGCTTTTGCCTTTGAAGCAAAAAACGAAAAACTTCCGGATAATCCGCTCACGAAACAAGAGCATGGACAGCTTCAGGTCGCAAAAGAGTGGTTACGGGCTCGATATCCAAAAATGGAATGCTTTGCAATATCTGTTCATCCAAATAATTTGGCATACAAGAATGCAAGTGCAGAATCAGCATTAGTGCTTACACTTAATAAGCTTAACGAGCTTGTAAAATCAATCGGTCAATTGATTGCGATTCTAAGCTGCGGAACGCTTAATGAGAGAAGTCGATTGGCGCAATGTGAGACGCTAATCAACCAGCACAACCTTCGCCCCGAGCAGATTCTAGGTACCAGAGTTGAAACATTCATAGCTAAGGAACAAGGGTAGACTCGTGGTGGATTCCTCGCCAAAATCGAGCACGTTAAAGCGCCCGAGGCATTTTTCAATCTTGGTCACTACAACATCTGACCTTAGTTTTCAGAAGAGACAGTTGCTGAATGACGGATGCCCAGAAGTTTTATCGGCATCATCCATGCCAACATCCCGGAGTTCATGAAGAAGGCAGAAGGGAGGGATAGAGGGGGAGCTTCTAAGGGTGAGTATTTGCTCCTCTGAGCACCAGTGATTATTGCGAATCAGCGCCGCTTATATTGCCGACCGGCACCGCCCCCGGTAAGTCGGCCTACGAGGCAGTCCTTCCTCCTAGCTTTTCCCTCATGTTGAAGTCGCCCTTGCGACCCATACGGTATTGTGGACTATCCTGTCCATGATGGCGTCGGCGCGCACGTCAGCGCCGAGCCTGGCGAGCCAGTCCTTCTTGCGGTATTGCGTGCAGAAGATCGTGGAGCCGATGCCGTACCGTACCTCCATAGCTCCGGTATCATGCTGTAGAACCCCGCATCGGGCTCATCCAGCAGTCACTCGTCCAGCACCAGCACGGTCAAGGCGCCCAGCTTCTGCACGAGCTTTAGCTCGGCGCCCGCCCCCTCGATTCCGAGCACCCTGGCGCCCGCGACGACGTCGCCGACGCTGTGTCTGGACATCCCCTGGAGCCTCGCGATCTCGTTTTGGGACATCCCCGCTTCGCGAAGCCGAGGAACCAGCTTCACCCTTATCTTTATCACCATGTATCACCTCCTTCTTCTCGGTCGCCGACTAACCGCATTAATTGCTGGCGCCGTCTCCTATGGCGCCAGCCCACCAGTCCACCCCTCCCCAACCTTCCCCAGAAAGATCGCTGATGCTGACAGGTATTCCCGTAAAATTAGCCCCAACAAAATATGTGCGGAATGCCGGCCTGGAGCTGCCTTCGGACCCTATTGGCTGCTCACCGAGAGGCTCCGCTATGAAACGACCCCTTTACTACCTGCTCTGCGCGATCGCGTGCACGTCCATGGTCGGCGCGACGATGCCCATGGCAGCCATCGCGGAAGCCATCCAGCCACAGGCAACAGCCGGGCAGCAGGCGCAAGCCGACGCCGCGAGCAGCGACACAGGCAAGGCCGAAGACGGCGCCATCACAAATGCGACAGCAGACACCGCAGAGGACAGCACCGCAACATCCACCGGCACCAGCGCAGTCAGCACGGAAAGCGCTGACGGCACCGCCGCAACCGACACGGCCACCACAACCCCCACCCCATCCCTCCGCGCCCAAACCAACCCCACGCCCGCCGCAATCCCCGCCACGCCACAAACCGGCTACGCCCACTCCGCCACGGCAACCCAAAACGGCGTCACCTTCACCGTCTCGTGGAACGACGCCCCCGCGGGCACCGCGACGACCTTCCACGTAACCCAGACCAACGGCTCGTCCCAGGCCAAGGCGCGCATGGACGTGCCCACCTATTAGGACGGCGGCAGCCAGGAAAGCGTCTGCGACCCGTCGCGCCCGGCATGGGCCAGCTACTACAGCCTGGGCACCGCGGGCCACGACTTTACCTTTGACTTCACGGCATCGGGCACGTACCGCATCCACTTCTACTTTATGGACAACGACAGAAACGACCCCCAAAACGACAAGGGAATCTACTACCTGCGCACCACGGCGGAGGTGACCGTAAACGACGCCGCCCGCCCAAGCGTCACGCAGATCGTCAACAACGCCGTTGCCCAGTGCAGGCAAGAGACAGACGGCTCGGAATACGACATGGCGCTGTGGCTCCACGACTGGATGCTCGACCAGCTGGAGTACGACCACAGCCTCAACTGGTGCTCGGCCGAAAGCGGCCTCACGCGCCACCAGGGCACCTGCGAGAGCTACCAGCGTATCTACTCCAAGCTCCTTGACGCCGCGGGCATCGCTAACGGCCGCATCACCGGCAACGGCCACACCTGGAACGCCGTAAAGATCGACGGCAAATGGTGCCAGATGGACCTAACCTGGGACGACACCAGCGACAACTGGTACGGAGACCTGGACCAGCGCCATCTATACTTTGGCCTGACCGACGAACTAATGGCAATCGCCCACTCAGACCACACGGCAAACTATCAAAAGGACGACTACGCCTACCGCTCGACCGACCTGTCCAACAATTACTTTGTGCGAAATGGCAAGGCCGATGAATGGGCCGAGAAGTATGCCGACCGCATTCAGCAGCACCCAGATGCCTTTCAAAGCAGAAAGTTTTTTGAATGCGCCAACGAATGCACCATCACAGTTTGGAACGCCCGAACAGTCCTATGTTTAGAATCACCAAAGTGCGAACACTAGAGCTTTAACTAACATCCACCCGAAATCGTCGATACGAGACACAGGCGGTCCAATCAATTAAACAAGTGAATTGAAATTAAAGACCTTAGTTGACTCAACCGGGAAAAAACGATCTGATATCGATTTCTCATCTTCTGCAGCCACATTTGCAACCTCATAGAAACGTCGGACCAAATCACGACGTCGTTTCTGATAAGCCCTGGCAGCCTCCGTAGAACGATCGGGTAAACCATAGTCGAAAATATAAAGCCTGCATGTCGAATCTGACAACCTGTCAGCCACTTGTCGCCAAATGTAACCATCGCTTTCTCCCAAGCTGCAGCCATATATACAAATGCTATCGGCTTTAGCTATCAGCTCACTCATCTCAACGGTTTTCGTATTGCCATAAATTCCATAGTTCTTTTTTTTCTTTAACCCAAAGCTCTTGAAAATCCACCTTAGAGGAATATATGGGAGATGTAATCTGATCAGAATCTGAAACGCCAAATATAATATTGGTAGCAGTGCCCCCATCATTGATTTCTCCATGAAGATGAAGAAGCGTGCCTTGATAAAAGAACTTAGGCGTAGTATTAACAATCAACTTACTAAAGGGCTGGTCTTTCCCAATCTCATCCCAAAAACGATTGACGGTATTCGTATAGTTTAAAACCAGAACGTGCACAGTCACGTCTTCAGAAGTCGACATCAAAGCGGGGAGCCCTTTTAATACGTCAACAGCAGTGAGTCTCGTATAGAAGCTGCTAATTGATGCTCGAAATTCCTGAACTGCCTCCTGAGGAAGCTCGACAGGCATACGGCTGGACTCTCTAAATACGTAATCTAAAAACTCATCTTGAATATTCTCAAATGTCTCATGAAATAATTCTTCGTCGTCTTCATAAAACGCTGATGCTCTGCCTAGAAGATTTTCCAAATCACACCAAAGTTCAGACGCTCGTTCTGGGCTGAATCCCTCAACTCTTTTTACAAGCTCATCCCTATATTTGTTCTGAACGCCATCTTTAAAATAGCGATCTTCAAAAAAGAACGGTAATCAGTTGCGAGACCAAGGTTCCGATCAAATCCATTCCCAATGATCCAAAGAAGATTTAGCATTCAATACCGTCCAATTTAATAACAGAGATTAGTTTTACTGCGCAGTACACCATGCAATATAACGCATGAAGGGCTCTGCCATCAGCGAGCCCTTCATGCACCATCGGTTCATTCTGATAGTATAACTGGATGTTAAAGCATGGACATGTACCCCTTAAGCTCCTCCTCCCAGTCGGGCATGTGGAAACCACTGGTCTCGAGCTTGGACAGGTCGAGCGCGGAGTGGGCCGGGCGCGGTGCGATGGGGCCCGCGGCGTTCGAATAGTAGTCGGCTGTGCTGACCGGAACGACCCTCTCCCCGTTGCCGTTGGCGGCCTCGAAGACGGCGCGGGCGATGTCCGCCCAGGACTTCACGGCGCCGGAGCCCGTGCAGTCGTAGGTTCCGTAGGGGGCGTGCGTGCCCAGCACGTGGAAGATGGCCTCGGCCATGTCGCGCGTGAAGGTCAGGCGGCCCAGCTGGTCGTCCACGACGGTGACCTGCTCCAGCTTGTCCTCCGGGTCGGCGACGCGGTCGGACAGCGCCTTCATGGTCTTGACGAAGTTGCGGCCCTCGCCGATGACCCAGCTGGAGCGCATGATGTAGTGGCGCGGGCACCCGGCCACGGCGATGTCGCCGGCGGCCTTGGTCTGGCCGTAGACGGACAGCGGGCTGGGGGGCTCGTCCTCCGTGTGCACCTCGGCGGTGCCGTCGAAGACGTAGTCGGAGGACACGTGGACGAGGGTGATGCCGTGCTCGGCGCAGGTGCGGGCGAGCAGCGCCGGCCCGGTGGCGTTGGCCTTCCAGGCGGTGGCGCGGCCCTCGGGGGTCTCCGCTTTATCCACGGCCGTGTAGGCGCCGCAGTTGATGACGGTGCCGTAGAGCGACCAGTCGTACTGCGCGTAGGCGTCCGGATCTGACATGTCGAAGGTGTCGATGTCGCAGAAGTCGAAGTCCTTCGCCACGCCGCGCTCCTCGGCGAGCTTTCGCACCGCGCGGCCCAGCTGGCCGTTGCAGCCGGTGACGAGCGTCCTCTTGGGCGCCATGGGGACGACGTCCTTCAGCATCGGGTGGTTGAGGTCGGCCTCGGAGACGGTGGCCTGGTCCAGCGGGATCGGCCACTCGATGGCGAGCTCGGGGTCGGCGAGGTTCACGAAGGTGTACGTCCTCTTGAGCTCCAGCGACCAGTGGGCGTCGACCAGGTAGGTGTAGGCGGTGCCGTCCTCCAGGGCCTGGAAGGAGTTGCCCACGCCGCGCGGGACGTAGATGGCCTTACTGGGATCCAGAACGGTCGTGAACACCTTGCCGAAGGTCTCGCTTCCCTCGCGCAGGTCGACCCATGCGCCGAAGACCGAGCCGCGGGCCACGGAGATGAACTTGTCCCAGGGCTCCGCGTGGATGCCGCGGGTGACGCCGCGGCTGTCGTTATAGGAGATGTTGTTCTGGACGACTTTGAGGTCGGGGATGCCCAGGGCGGTCATCTTGGCGCGCTGCCAGTTCTCCTTGAACCAGCCGCGCGAGTCGCCGTGGACGGCGAGGTCGACGGCCTTGAGGCCCTCGATGCCGGTCTCGGCGACGGAGAGGTCCTTCTCGAATGCGATGTCTGCCATGTGGGAAAAGCTCCTATCGAAGACGTTGGAAAACAGGGGGCGCCCGCGCGGG
>DBFRZS010000004.1:0-70316 GCA_048501115.1 Collinsella aerofaciens
GGTTCGATGTCTGCCCGGATGCGACACAACTGGTGTGTCCATCCTCGCAGTATCCGGTTCTCAAGGTGCACGCCCCGCGGCTGATCCGGTTCCACCGGGCCGCGCGGCAAGGAGATATATTGCCAGACCGGAGGGGCCCCGTGGGCGGGAATCTGGGCGTACACATTTCCTACACATCTTGTGATCCGACTAACGTTTGCCAGCCGTTAACTACCGCTCGCCGAGCATCTCTTTATATAAGGCAGTCTCATGGTTAAAGCGGATACGTTCCCCTAGCTAAAGCACAGCCAGCATCGAGCAACTCATCGCGTTCTTCCACCGAGAACCCCTCGGCGTAGACGCGCACCACTGGTTCGGTCCCGCTAGGACGGACCAGCAGCCACGTGTCATCCTCAAATGACAGACGCAAGCCGTCCATATGACTAACGTTTTGCGGCACCTTGCCACAAATCGACTTGGGGTTTACGCCCGGCAGCAGGGTTCGTAACGTTTCGGCATCTTCGGCCTCAAGGCGCAAATCGCGTCGACCGTAACTCGTCTTACCAAAACTGTCCTCGAGTTGGTCGACCAGAACGCCCAAAGGCGCGTCCGTCTTTGCCATAAGCTCACACAGAATCAGACAGGCGAGGATTCCATCGCGCTCGGGCATATGCGCGGCGATGCCGATACCACCGGCTTCTTCGCCGCCCATGAGGACGCCGCCCTTCTTCATCTCCGCCGCTATATATTTGAAACCGACTGGTTTGACGGTCACGCGGCAGCCAAGCGCCTCGGCAATGCGACGCACGAGCGTCGAGCATGAAAGATTGACGACGACGCGCCCCTCCAAATTACGAAATTGAACCAAGTCGCCCAAAACGAGCGCCATGATCTGATGCGGATGTATATATCTGCCGCGCTCGTCAACCGCGCCGATACGGTCGGCGTCGCCGTCGGTCACCAGGCCAGCGCAAGCTCCGTCCTCGATAACCGTGCGCTCGCAAGCGTCCACCCACGGTTCAACGGGGTCGGGGCAGATATCTTCTTGGTCAGACGCCTGCCCGGCGTGAATCTCGTGCACCTCAACGCCAAGCTCGCGCAACAAGTCGGCTAGATAGCCCTGGGCTGCGCCGCCCATGGGATCGACAACCACGCGCAAGTGCGCGGCGCGGATGGCTTCGGCATCGACAAACGATGCCACCGCCTGCATATAGTCAGGAATGATATCCGCGGTGCGATATTGCCCCTCGAGCCCCATTGGCTCGGGAGCCATAGTCTCTTCGAGCTCTTCGATGACATCCTGGTTGGCGGTCGAGCCGTCACCCATGCGAATCTTGAGGCACAGATAGCCCTGCGGATGATGGGACCCCGTCACCATGAGCGCGCCGCACGCTTCACCGTCATAAGCCGCCGCCCACGTAAGGGCAGGGGTCGGGACAGGTCGCGAAGCGAGCACGGCGTCTAGCCCGTGCGCTGCTAGCACGCCCGCCGCAAGCTCAGCGAACTCGCGCGCCAGGGGCCGGGTGTCGAACCCTATATATACCGTTTTGCCCGGATTGGTCTTTTGCCACAACTCGCCGACGGCATCGGCGATACGGGCAACGTTATCGGCAGTGAAGTCCTCATCGACGCGAGCGCGCCAACCGTCAGTTCCAAAATGAATTATCGCGCACACGCGCAGACACCTCACAGTGTTTGGATCATGGTACGCATGAGGTATACCCGCAACACGCACTCGACAACCTGCCGGCACCAGCATTCACCATTTGGGCAAATGCTGCCGAGGACATGCAAGCAATAAAAAAACCGCCCCGTATGGAGCGGTTTTACCCTTTATATATCGAGCGCCTCGGCCATCGCTGCCGTAGTGATTGCCGTGGTTCCACAACAACTGCCCACCATTGCGGCGCCGGCATGCCTCCATTCGATGCATGCGCGCGCGAAAGCTTCGGGGTTCTCGTGCCATACGGGGCCATCCTGAGTCTGGACCGGATCGCCCACGTTGGGACGCACCGTGACGGGAGTAGTCGCCGATGCAACCATCCTGGGCACCGCCGCGTTCGCGGCCGCAAGCGAACAGCAATTAACACCAACCGAGTTTGCGCCGTGTTTTTCGGCGTACAAAACGGCTGCCTCGATGTTAAGGCCATCGCCCAACAGGTCGCCTTTATCGTCAACGACAAAACTCACCAGAACAGGCATGCCGTCGGCGGCATCTAGGGCGCCGGCAAGCATGGGCTGCAGATTACGGATAGACGTCACCGTCTCGATCAGCAGACCGTCAACACCAGCATTGAGCAAGGCGTGCGCCTGTTCGCGCGCAATGCCTCGGATTTCACGATACTCGGCAGAGTCCTCGGCAAACCACTCAATACCGATCGGGCCCATCGAGCCTAGCAGCAGCTGAGGGTGCGCCTGGCGGGCATCGTCGACGGCCCCGCGATTGACCTCCGCCACGGACGGCGCAATCTGGTCGTGCTTGAGGGCATAGCTCGATGCCTGAAAGGTGTTGGTAATGAGCACCTGCGCGCCGGCGGCGACATACAAGCGATGGATACGAGAAACGGTCTGCGGCTCTGCCAGATTCCAAAACGCCGGTGGAATGTCGGCGGCATCGTACTCACTCAACAGAACACTGCCCATGGGGCCCTGCGCCAACAAGGTCTCGCTCGACAAGCGGCGCGTAAGTTCCTCGGCACCAAAGCGGTTGTAATAACTCGTATCCATATATATCCCGCTATTCCTCGACGCTGATTCCCTGCTTTTCGAGATAGGCGAGCCAGCGGTTCATCGTGTCCTCGGAAAGCGCATGCTCCATCATGCAGGCCTCGGAATCGGCTCGCTCAAATTCGACACCGAGCTCCTGAACCAAAAACGTGCGGATGAGGCGATGACGGTACCAGATAGCCGTACCAACCTCGCGGCCGCGATCGGTCAGGACTACCTTGCCGTAGTGCGATTGCTCGACAAGTTCGGATGCCTTGAGCGCCGAAACCGCTTTATTGACCGATGCCTTGGAGACGCCAAGGCGCTGCGCGATGTCGACCGATCGCACGCCGTTGGTTTCCCCCTCTTCGCTTTCAATGCGAACCATGCACTCCAAGTAGTCTTCGTTCGCCACCGTCAGATGTAGTTCGCGCGAGCTATTTGTCGTATCCATGATCTTCCGTCCCTTCTGCATTCAATGGCTGATTCTACCCCATCCAAGCGTCGTGGTATGCCGTGGCATACCGTGCTAGAGTTCTTGTTGCACACGACGACCAAGATTGGAGCGGTCTTTATGGAAAACACCACCACGAACCCCGATGTCCTCGAGCGCTTTTTGCGCTACGTCCAGATCAACACGCAGTCCGAGGATGCAAACTGCGACCAGGTACCCTCGAGCGCCGTTCAGTTTGACCTTGCCAACGTGCTGGCTGAAGAGCTGCGCGAGCTTGGTGCGGAAGATGCCCACGTGACCGAGCACGCCTATGTCTGCGCGCATATCCCCGCAAGTGCGGGCGCTGAGGACAAGCCCGCCCTGGGCCTGATCGCCCATCTCGACACCACCGAAGTTGCACCGGGCGCCGGCGTGAAGCCGCATATCGTACACTACGAAGGCGGCGACCTGGTCTGCGGCACGGTTGACGGTAAGCCCGTTGCCATGAGTACCGCCAAGCTTCCCGCCCTGAACGACCTCGCGGGCGAGGACCTGGTCTGCAGCGATGGCACTACGCTGCTGGGCGCGGACGACAAGGCAGGCGTCGCCGAGATCATGTCGCTTGTCGCGCGTATCGCTCATGACCCTTCTCTGCCCCATCCCGCACTCGGCATTTGCTTCTGCCCTGACGAGGAGATCGGCCACGGAGCCGAGCTGTTGGATATCGATACCTTTGGCTGTAAGTACGCCTACACGGTCGACGGCGGCCCCATCGGCGAGCTGGAGTGGGAGTGTTTTAACGCCGCCGAGGCGACCGTCCGCTTTGAGGGCCAGTCCATCCACCCGGGCGACGCCAAGGGCCGTATGGTCAACGCAGGCAATCTATTCTGCGACTTCAACGCGTTGCTCCCCTACGTGCAGCGCCCGGAGTATACGGAAGGCTACGAGGGCTTTTATCACCTTGAGGGTGTATCTGCGACCGTCGATCACGCCACAGCGCGCTATATCGTCCGCGACCATGACGCCGCCAAGTTCCAGCAGAAACTCGACCTTATTGATGCCGCCGCCTCGATGCTCAACCAGCGTCTGGGTGAGGAGCGTGTGACGGTCGAGATTAAGCAGCAGTATCGAAATATGGCCGAGATCGTTCGTGACTATCCCGAGCTTATTGATGTTGCCAAGGAAGCCTACCTTGCCTGCGGCGTTGAGCCCCAAGTGCTGCCGATTCGCGGCGGCACCGACGGCGCGCAGCTGTCGTTCCGCGGTCTGCCCTGCCCCAACCTTTCCACCGGCGGCTATTGCTACCACGGCGTCAACGAGTTCGTCCCGGTCAGTTCGCTCGTCAAGATGACCGATGTGCTCCAGGAGCTCGTCGCCCGCTTTGCATAAGCCTGGCTGCACAAGTCCGAAAGACGAATCGCCCCGTCCTCAACCGAGAACGGGGCGATTTTTTTGCTGCAATGTGAACAGGTTGACGCACGCCAGCCTCTTAACGCAAGGAGTGTCCCAAACTGCCGGCACAAAAGGAACGTCCCCAAGTGCCAAGTGTTCCGGCAACGCCGATGTTTTGGCAACGACAGCGAGCGGGTCGCATTTGAGACAAGGTGACGTGAAGCGAAAGGGCGCTGACCTTCTGGTCGCGCCCTTGAAGTTGAACGTCAGATTGTCCAAATGCGGCCCGCGCAGCGTCGAGTCGTTACGGCGTTTGGTAAAACGCCGTAACTCTAGTAGTTGGCCTCGTAGCCGTTACCGTCGCCGGTGGGCTCTTCGTAGTAGTCCGAATCGCTCGAATCGCTTGAGTCATCGGAATCGTCAGAGCTGACCGATGAGGTTGCGGTACCGTTTGCGTAATCGTCAGACGTGTTGTTGTTCAGGTCGCCGATCGTAGAGCTGGAACCGTCGGAAAGACCCATGGTGTTGGGACCCTTGGGATCCTTGCCGGCATCGACGCGCTCCATCATTTCCTTGAGCTCGTCCTCGTAGACAAAGACGTAGCTCACACCGTCGATCATGGTGCTGTCGTCGGCGTACGAGGGCAGGTTGGCCGAGTAGATACCGTCGACATCCATACCGCGCATGGCGTTGACCGTAGCCACGATATCCTGAACGCTCATATCGGTTACGAGCATATCGGACAGCGAATTAACCAGGCCAAAGATCTTCGTGGCATCGAAGTTATTGAGAATCTGGTTGGCAAGGGCGCCAAGCACCTGACGCTGGTGGCGCATGCGCGTGTAATCGCCGTCGGCATAGGTGTAGCGGCAGCGGGCATAGGTAAGGGCGGTGGCACCGTCCATATGCTGCTGGCCAGCGGTAATCTTAATATCCAGGTGCTCGGGGTCGTCAACATCATCGGTTGCGTTAATGTCGATACCGCCAACCGAATCAATCAGCGCCTGCATACCGTCGAAGCTGACCTCGGCATAGTGGGAAATCTGAACACCGCACAGCTCGTTGACAGCCTCGACCATGGCCTCGGCGCCGCCAACGGTATGGCAGGCGTTGATCTTCATGGTCTCGCCCTTGTACTCGACCTTGGTGTCGCGCGGAACGGAAATGAGCGTCGCCTGCTTTTGCGTGGGGTCGATGCGTGCCAGGATAATCGAGTCGGCACGGTACGTATCCTCGCCCGGACGGCCGTCGGTGCCAAGGAGCAGCACGTAGAACGGATCCTTTGCCTCATCGGTGTCAACCAGAACCCGACGCAGATTGTCGGTAATGACATTAGAATCGCCGAGCTTGCCCATGATGGTGGCAAACCACAGGCCGGCAGCGGTAGTGGCACTCAGCAGCACGCCAAGCACGACAATGAGCGCGACGTGACGAATCGTGTGGCTACGACGACGTTGGCGAGCTCGCTCGGAATAGCGAGCCACGTTATCGCGACTGTAGATCTTGGCCTGCGCACCAGTTGAGGGTCTTCGGGTGGTGGTATCCGCGAGGGGCTTTTTATTAAACATAGGCAACCTGTATTAGTAGATGACGGGATCGGGGACGGTAGCATGCTCGACATGCGCGCCGAGCGCCTGCAGCTTTTCGACAAACTGCTCGTAGCCGCGCTTGATGTGATGGATGGCCGAAACCTCGGTCGTCCCGTCGGCGATCAAGCCCGCTACGACGAGGGCCGCTCCGCCACGCAGATCGGGCGAGGTAACCTGTGCACCCGAGAAGCCCTTGACGCCATGAATCATGGCATGATGGCTCTCGATACGAATGTCGGCACCCATGCGCACCAGCTCAGAGGCGAACATAAAGCGATTCTCGAAGATGTTTTCGGTAATAACGGAACTGCCGTCGGCAAGGGCGGAGAGCACCATAATCTGCGCCTGCATGTCGGTCGGGAAACCGGGGAACGGAAGCGTCTGGATGTCGACCGGCTTGATACGCTCGGCACGGTTCACATGGACGCCATCTTCGACGCGCTCGCAGTCGATACCCATGAGCTCCATCTTCTTGAGCACCATACCCAAGTGAATGGGGCAAAAGCCCGTGACATCGACACCGCGATCGCCGGCCATCAACGCACCGGCAACGATAAAGGTACCGGCCTCGATGCGGTCGCCCACCACGCGATGGGTAACGGGATGGAGCTCTTCCACGCCCTCGATGGTCACGACGGGCGTGCCCGCGCCGACAATCTTAGCGCCCATCTCGTTGAGCATGTTGGCGAGATCGACGATCTCGGGCTCGCGGGCGGCATTATCGATAACCGTGGTGCCCTGTGCGCGCACAGAGGCCATGATGAGGTTCTCGGTCGCACCGACGCTGGCGAACTCGAGCGTGACGGTGGTACCGCGCAGACCTTGGGGCGCATTAGCGTTGATGTAACCGTGGGCGGTATCGAACTCAACGCCCAGGGCCTCAAGACCAAGAATGTGCATATCGATCTTGCGAGCACCCAGGTTGCAGCCGCCCGGCATGGCAATCTTGGCGCGATGGAAGCGGCCCAGCAGGGGTCCCATGACGGCGGTGGAAGCACGCATCTTGGCAACGAGCTCGTAGGGGGCCTCCCAAGAATCGACCTGAGAGGTATCAATCTCGAGCGTGTGCTCGTCGAGAACATCGATCGTAGCGCCCATGCCCTTGAGCACCTTGCCCATCACGTGGACATCGGAAATATCGGGCACGTTCTGCAGCGTCGTCTTGCCCGGCGCCAGAAGCGTTGCCGCCATGAGTTTGAGCGCGGAGTTCTTGGCGCCCGAGACGGGCACGGAGCCTCCGATGGCGTGGCCACCCTCAACGCGGATAATATCCAAGGTCTACCCTTTCAAAAAGCATGCCCGGGGTGGCTGGGCCATCCCGGGCATGATGTGTTCGCAAATGGTCGAACGCTAAATCGTTTGACTATTGGGCAAGCTTGAGCTTACACCATGCGATTTCATTATAGAGGTAGGCGCGGCGTGCATCATCCTCCGACAAATTACCCAGCTTCTCTTCAAAACCTTGAATATCAGCTTTAAGCTTGTCGGCATCGACGGTCGCCAAATCGCAAGCGCGCTCGGCGAGAACGGTCACGACATCGTCCGCAACCTGGGCATAGCCGCCGGCCACGGCAAACGTGTGGTCGACAGTGCCCATGGCCTTATCGGAAACGCGAACGTAACCGCGGTCGATCGTGCAGATCTCGCTGGAGTGAGCAGGCAGAACGCCAAACTCGCCATCCGTGGACGGAATCGACACAAACGCAGCGTCGCCCTCATAGGCGCAGCTCACGGGGCACACGATGCGGATACGCATAACCTACTTCTCCCCCATCTTGCGGGCGCGCTCGCGCACGTCCTCAATCGTGGAAGCATAGCGGAAAGCCTGCTCGGGCAGGTCATCGGCCTTGCCGTCGACAATCTCGGCGAAAGAGCGGACGGTATCCTCGACGCGGACGTAGACACCGGGGTTGCCGGTGAACTTCTCGGCGACGTGGAAGGACTGCGAGAGGAACTGCTGAATCTTACGGGCACGGTTGACCGTAAGGCGCTGCTCCTCGGACAGCTCGTCCATACCCAGAATGGCGATGATGTCCTGAAGGTCGGAGTACTCCTGCAGGAGCTCCTGGACCTTGACGGCGACACGGTAGTGCTCCTCGCCAACGATCGAGGGATCGAGAGCGTCGGAGGAAGACGCAAGCGGGTCGATAGCCGGGAACAGGCCGAGCGACGAAATGCTACGCGAAAGAACCGTGGTGGCATCGAGGTGCGTAAACGTCGTGGCAGGCGCCGGGTCGGTCAGGTCGTCTGCGGGGACGTAGACAGCCTGGACGGAGGTAATGGAGCCCGTCTTGGTCGAGGTAATGCGCTCCTGGAGGTCGCCCATCTCGGTTGCCAGCGTGGGCTGGTAACCAACGGCGGACGGCATACGGCCCAGCAGTGCGGAAACCTCGGAACCTGCCTGGGAGAAGCGGAAGATGTTGTCGATGAATAGCAGAACGTCCTGGCCACGATCGCGGAAGTACTCAGCGGTGGTAAGGCCGGCCAGACCGATGCGCAGACGCGCTCCGGGCGGCTCGTTCATCTGACCATAGACCAAGCAGGTCTTGTCGATAACGCCAGACTCGCTCATCTCGAGGAACAGGTCGGTGCCCTCGCGGGTACGCTCGCCGACGCCGGTGAACACCGAGGTACCGCCGTGCTCCTGGGCGAGGTTGTTGATGAGCTCCTGAATCAGAACGGTCTTGCCGACGCCGGCGCCGCCGAACAGGCCCGTCTTGCCGCCACGGATGTAGGGCTCGAGCAGGTCAACGGCCTTGATGCCGGTCTCGAAGATCTCGGTCTTGGTGGTGAGCTCGTCGAAACGGGGCGCTGCATGGTGGATGGGGTAGAACTCCTCCACCTCGGGCATGGGCTTGCCGTCGACGGGCTTGCCCATGACGTTCCAAATGCGGCCGAGCGTCTTGGGACCAACGGGCATCTTCATGGGCTCACCGGTATCGGTGGCGATGAGGCCGCGCTGCAGGCCGTCGGTCGAGGACATGGCGACCGTGCGGACGACGCCGCCCGGAAGCTGGCTCTCGACCTCGAGGATCGTGCTCAGATGACCGATCGGGGTCTCGGCCTCGACCGTGAGCGCGTTGTAGATCGGGGGCACCGCACCGTCAAACTTGACGTCGACGACAGGACCGATGATTCGCACGATGCGACCATCACCGGCAGTCGTCTTCTTGGTGGCTTCCTCGACCGCAAGCTTTACGGTGTTATTAGCCATTACTGTTCCTCCAATGCTGAGGCTCCGCCGACGATCTCGTTAATCTCGGTCGTGATCGAAGCCTGGCGCACGCGACTATACGTGCGGGTAAGGGTCGAGATGATCGCGGTGGCGTTTTCCGTCGCGGAGTGCATGGCCTTGCGGCGTGCACCCTGCTCGGCAGCCGCCGAATCGATCAGGGCCTGGTAGATGACCGTCAGGATATAAGACGGCACAAGCTTGCCGAGAACATGCTCGGGAGAGGGCACGAACTCGAACGTGGACGAGATGCGCTTAGGGGCGTCGGTCTCGTTCTTACGCGGACCGTGGGCCATAGCGATCATCTCGGGGTCGAGCGGCAACAGATGCTCGACGCGAAGCTCCTGATCCACGCGATTCTTGGCGTGGTGGTAGACAAGCTCGACACGGTCAAGCTCACCGGCACGATACGCATCGCAGATATGAGAGGAGATCATGCGGGCCTGATTGAAATCGGGCTCAGAGGAGTTGCCCTCAAAGTGCATGACGACGTTTTCGCGGTCACGGAAATACGTGGCCGGTTTGCGCCCACACGCGATGATCTCGCACTCGATGCCGTCGTTCGCCCAAGAAGCGGCGAGCTTTTCGGCCGTGCGCTCCACCGTCGTATTGAAACCGCCGGCAAGGCCGCGGTCCGAGGCAATAACGACAATCAGGCCATGCTTGACGTTCTCATGCTTCTGCAGCATGGGATCGGTGCCCGAACAGGAAGCGTCGCCGGCGACCGTCAACATGACGTCGGTCAGCGCCTCCTTATAGGGCTCGGCCTGCTTGGAGCGATCAAGGGCACGACGGATCTTGGCCGTAGAGACCATCTCCATCGTGCGCGTGATCTGCTTGGTCGTGGTAACCGAGGAGATTCGCTTCTTAATGTCGCGAAGGTTGGCCATGGGGCTTAGTTCTCCTCTGATCCAGAAACATCCGAATGGTGCTTGGCCATGAACTGCTGCTTGAAGTCGCCGATGACGCGCAAGAGCTCAGCCTTGGTGTCATCATCGATCTTCTTGGCGCGAACCTTGTCGAGCAGCGAGCCAAAGCCATTGTCCATGTACTCGATGAGCTCGGCACGGAAAGGCAGCACGTCGGCGATCCCCAGGTCATCCAGGAAGCCCTCGTTGCCAGCGAACAGCGTAACGATCTGCTCGCCAACCTCAAACGGCTTGTAGCGCGGCTGCTTCAGGAGCTCGGTCATGCGGGCACCATGGGTCAGCTGCTTCTGAGTAGCCTCGTCGAGGTCGGAGCCGAACTGCGTAAAGCCGGCGAGCTCCTGGTACGAAGCGAGGTCCAGACGGAGGTTGCCGGCGACCTGCTTCATAGCCTTGGTCTGCGCGTCGCCACCGACGCGGGACACGGAAATGCCCACGTCAACTGCCGGGCGCTGGCCCTGGAAGAAGAGCTCGGACTGCAGGTAAATCTGACCATCGGTAATGGAAATGACGTTGGTCGGAATGTAGGCCGAGACGTCGCCGTCCTGGGTCTCGATGATCGGCAGTGCCGTCATGGAGCCGTAACCGTTCTTCTTGGACATCTTGACGGCACGCTCGAGCAGACGAGAGTGCAGGTAGAAGATGTCGCCAGGATAGGCCTCGCGTCCGGGCGGACGATGCAGCGTCAGCGACATCTGACGGTAGGCCACAGCCTGCTTGGACAGGTCATCGTAGATGACGAGCACGTGGCCGCCGGGGTTGGTCTCGCTGGCGGGCTTGCCGTCCTCGCCGTTGTACATAAAGAACTCGCCAATAGCGGCACCGGCCATAGGCGCGATGTACTGCATAGGGGCGGAATCGGCAGCAGTGGCCGAAACGATGATGGTGTAGTCGAGCGCACCGTGCTGAGCGAGGGTCTCGCGGATGTTGGCAACCGTGGAGGCCTTCTGGCCGATGGCGACATAGATGCAGACCATGCCCTTGCCGCGCTGGTTGAGGATAGCGTCGATGGCGATGGCGGTCTTACCGGTCTTACGGTCACCGATGATGAGCTCACGCTGACCGCGGCCAATAGGCACCATGGAGTCGATAGCGAGCAGACCGGTCTGAACCGGCTCGCACACCGGGGTACGATCGATGACGCCGGGAGCCTTGAACTCGATGGGGCGACGGTGCGTAGCGACGATGTCGCCCAGGCCGTCGATGGGCTGGCCGAGCGGATTGACGACGCGGCCGAGCATGGCACGGCTCACGGGGATATCCATAACGCGGCCAGTGGTGCGGCACTCGTCGCCTTCCTTGATGGAGTCGACGGCACCGAACAGAACGGCGCCGACCTCGTCACGGTCAAGGTTCTGGGCAAGGCCGAAGACGGTCTCACCGGTATCGGAGCTCTTGAACTCCAGAAGCTCGCCTGCCATGGCGCTCTTGAGGCCGGAGACGCGCGCGATGCCGTCGCCTACCTCGTCGACCGTTGAAACCTCATGCGTATCGACCGTCGCGGAGAGGCTCGTGAGCTGCTCCTGCAGTTTCTTGGCGATATCCTGGGCATTGAGGGTTTCGGACATTAGGCTTCACCTCCGTACGAATTAGCAGAGTTTGCGAGGGTCTCCTGCGCGATGCGCAGCTGCGTCTTGACGGAAATGTCACGACGCTCGCCGCGGGCCTCGAGCACCAGGCCGCCCACGATAGACGGGTCGACCTGCTCGATAAGGAATACCTTGCGGCCGAAGTCCTGCTCGCATTTCTTAGTGATGGTTTGACGCAGCTCGTCGTCGAGCGGGATCGCCGTGGTGACGGTCACGCCCACTACATCCTCGTCTTCCTCGGCAACATACTTAAAGGCAGCTGCCACCTTGGGAAGAAGGTCGAGCTGGTCGCGCTTGGACATGGTGTCGAGCACGGCGATGATCTCGGGGCTGGCAGAAGCCAAGCGCTCGATCATCTCGAGGTCCTCGAACACATGGTTCTCGGCCTTGGCGGCTTCCAAAAGGGAACGCGCGTAGGTCTCGAGCACCTTGTCCTGATAGCGGCTAGTCGGCATTCAGGCTACCTGCTTCCTGGATGTAGCGCTCGATGAGCTTCTTCTGCTCGGCATCGTCCTCGAGTGCCTCGCCCACGATCTTGGTGGCGACGGCAACGGACAGGTCGGCGATGGAGCTCGCGGCACCGGCGTAGATGGACTTGCGCTCGTCCTCGACGGTCGTATGGGCCTTGGCGATGATCTCCTCGGCCTCCTTGTGAGCAGCCTCGATGATACGGGCACGCTCGGACTCGGCGTCCTTACGGGCCTCGAGAACGATGTCGGCAGCCTGACGACGGGCGTCGGTGACGATCGAGTCGGACTCAGCGCGCTTGGCGATAGCCTCCTGCTTGGTCTTCTCGGCCTCGTCGAGGCTCTCCTCGATCTTCTTGCCGCGCTCCTCCATGGTTTTCATGATGCCCGGCAGGGCGACCTTGGCCAGCACGATCCAGATAATCAGGAAGGCGATAAGCGCCGGGATGAACTCCGCCATCTTAGGGATGAGGATGTCCGCACCGGCGGCGCCGTCCTCGGCGAACGCGGAAACCGGCATGAGCAGCGCGGCCGCGGACGCGGAGAGTGCGATCGCGCTCTTCTGGGATGAAAGATTCATACTTGACGCTCCGTGCTATTTAACGATCAGCGCGACAACGAAGCCGATCAGAGCCAGAGCCTCGCCGAAAGCGGAGCCCATGATGAAGACGGTGAACACGCGGCCCTGGACCTCAGGCTGACGGGCCATAGCACCCGTAGCACCCAGAGCAGACAGGCCGATAGCAAGACCAGCGCCGATAACACCGAGACCGTAACCGATAACTCCCACGATTCCTCCTTTGTCGTGCGTGTCTTATTTCACGCAGGATAACCTTTTTATAACTGCCGGGCTCCATGGGTACGGGCACCGGCGGTTTAACGAATTGCCTTACCTTTAAGGCGCGAACGGAAGACTACTCCTCCTCCGCGACCTCCTCTGCCTCGGAGACATACACGGCGGTAAGGACCGTGAAGACGTAAGCCTGGATGGCGCCGACCACAAGCTCGATCGCATAGATCAGGATGAGAATGGCAAGCCAGGCCAGCGAAGGCAGGGCGCCGACGGCGTGGGCCGCGGAAACCTGCTGAAGCAGCGGCTGCATGAACATGCTCGCCATGATGGCGAACGAGCCCATGACCACGTGTCCTGCGAACATGTTGCAGAACAGACGGACGGCGAGCGTGATGAGGCGCAGGAAGGTCGAGAAAAGCTCGACGACCCACACGAGCACGTTCATCGGGAAGCTCACGCCCTGCGGAGCGAGGCTCTTGATGTAGCCGATCACGCCGTGAGCCTTGCATCCGTAGTAGATGAAGTACACGAAGGCGAAGATGGCGAGCGCGGCGGTGGAGCCGATTGCACCGGTGCCGGGCTTCATTCCCGGGATCAGGCCGATCATGTTATTGATCAGGATGAACAGGAAAAGCGAGCACAGGAACGGGAAGTGCTTCTTCCAGTTCTCACCCACGACGCCCTTGCCGATATCGTTCTCGACGTACTCGATGATGTACTCGAAACCGTTGACGAAGAAGCCCTTGGGGACCAGGGTCTGCTTCTTCTTGAACACGGCCAGGACGATCAGGAGCACGATCGTGGAGACGATCAGCCAAAACGAGTACTGCGTGATGCCGCAGCTCAGATCGCCCACGACAGGGGTGGAGCTGAACTCGCTGACCAGATGATTAATCTCATCAGGCAGCTTTTCAAAAATTTCCACGACTTACCTTTCGACCTCATGAGGATCTCGTAGCGCCTTGGCGACGCGAACCGCGCAGGCGGCCATAAAGGCCACGAAGCCGATCGCCTCGCCCAGGAGGAACATGCGAAATGCCTCTCCGAACAACACAAACACAACCAAGGTAAAGACGAGCAGAGCGATTGCCGAGACCGCCAGACTCACCATACCCTTGAGCATGTCCGCATTCTGCTTATCGTCAAGAACCGGCTTGAGCGTAAAGACAAAGGGAAGGAAGGCAATCGCGCCCGCGATGGCACCTGCAACGATAGCGAGCAGATCGGCTATCTGAAACACTGGCGTCCTCACTTTCCTTTTTTATCGCCTCACAGGACAGTTCCCGCCAAACATTGGTGACTATTGTACGAGCCAATCGCTAAAGTACAACCGAAAAAGCATCGGTTAATACGCACCTGTTCGTTTTCTTAAGACCTTCTTTATGCCGCAGGTACGGTAATACGTTTTTCTCGAACCCTGCGGGGCAAAACGTCCGTTAACAGGAGTGCGCGCGGTCGTCTTTTGTTCGACCGCGCGCACCATTTCTTCGTATTTTCGACGTTAGCCGGTATGGCCCAGGGATTACAGCGTGCCGTAGATGCGGTCGCCGGCGTCGCCCAAGCCGGGAACGATGTAGGCAGCTTCGTTGAGATGGCCGTCGATGGCGCAGGTATAGATATGCACATCGGGGTCCTTCTCAGTCAGCGACTTGAGGCCCTCGGGGGCCGCGACGATGCACAGCATGCGGATGTCCTTGACACCGCGCTCGCGCAGGTAGCTGATGGCCATCTCGGCCGAACCGCCCGTGGCGAGCATGGGGTCGACGACCAGGCAGATGCGCTGGTCGATATCCTTGGGCATCTTGCAGTAATACTCGTGCGGCTCGTGGGTAACCTCGTCGCGCTCCATACCGATGTGGCCCACGCGAGCGGAGGGCACCAAGTCGAGGATGCCATCGACCATGCCAAGGCCTGCACGCAGAATGGGAACGATGGCGAGCTTTTTGCCGGCGAGCTGCTTAAACGTTGCGGTGGTGATGGGGGTCTCGACTTCGACGTCTTCCATGGGCAGGTCGCGCATGGCCTCGTAGCCGTCAAAAAGTGCGAGTTCGCGCACGAGCTGGCGGAACTGGTTGGTGCCGGTGTTTTTGTCGCGCAGGATCGACAGCTTATGCTGGACGAGCGGGTGATCGACAAGGGTCACACGGGACGTATCGTAGGTGACGGTCATGGGTTGATTGCCCCTTTCGTTGCGGCCGGAAGATGGCCTTGCTGACAAGGCGCATGGCGATGTTGTTGCCGCGCGCCGTGCATAAGTTTAGCGGTTTGTTGTATCGAGCAGCCCATCGCAGCCCTACTGTGCGGTACTGAGCGAGCGCTTGACTGCATCACGCCAGCCCGCAAGGTTTTGCTCGCGACGCTCGGCGGACATATGGGGAAGGAAGGTCCTAACGATCTGGGCATTTTGCTCCAGCTCTTCAAGGTCTTCCCAATAGCCGACGGCAAGACCCGCCAAGTACGCGGCACCGATTGCCGTGGTCTCCACCGTCTCGCATTGCAGCACGGGGATATCCAGCAGGTCGGCCTGGAATTGCATGATGAACTCGTTGCGTGAGGCGCCGCCATCGACGGACAGGCGCTCAATCGAAAGTCCCACGTCCTGCTCCATGGCGCGCAGCACGTCATAACTCTGGTAGGCCATGGACTCGCAGGCCGCACGCACAATGGTCGCGCGACTCGAGGCACCGGTCAGGCCGCACACGATACCGCGGGCACGCGGGTCCCACCAGGGAGCGCCCAGGCCAGCGAAGGCGGGGACGAAGTAGCAGCCCTCGTTGTCGTTGATCGAAGCGGCGAGTTGCGCGGACTCGCTCACACTCGAGATGATGCCCATGTTGTTGCGCAGCCAGTTCATGGTTGAGCCGGCAGCAAAGATGGAGCCCTCGAGTGCATAGCTGATCTTGCCGTCCGCGGCGATACCGATCGTGGAGACCAGACCGTTCTTGGATTCGACGACCTCGTCGCCGGTGTTCATGAGCATAAAGCAACCCGTGCCATAGGTGTTTTTGGTCTGGCCGGGATGGAAGCAGCAGTGGCCGAACAGCGACGCCTGCTGATCGCCCGCCACGCCCATGATGGGCGGCATGTTGGTCATGATGTCGCTCGCGACGCGGCCGTAGTCGCCCGAGCTCCAGCGAACCTCGGGCATCATGGAGCGCGGAACGTCAAAGAGTGCCAGCAGGTCGTCGTCCCAATCGAGCGTATGGATATTAAAGAGCGCCGTGCGGCTGGCATTGGTGTAGTCGGTGGCAAAGACCTGGCCGCCGGTGAGGTTGTAGATGAGCCAGGTGTCGATGGTGCCAAACATGAGGTCGCCCGCCGCCGCGCTCTCGCGTGCGCCATCGACGTTGTCGAGAATCCACTGCACCTTGGAGGCCGAGAAATACGGGTCGAGCGTGAGCCCCGTGCGGGAGCGCACCAGCTCTTCTGCGCCCCGCTCGACCAGCTCGTCGATCAGAGGTGCGGTGCGACGGCATTGCCACACGATGGCGTTATAGATGGGTTGGCCGCTTATGCGGTCCCACACCACCGTGGTCTCGCGCTGGTTAGAGATGCCGATGGCGGCAATGCGGTCGGAGTGGATACCGCTCTTAAACTGGACTTCCATCATGACGGCGATCTGGCTGGCAAGCACCTCCATGGGGTCTTGCTCTACCCAACCGGGACGTGGGAAGCTGGTTTTGACGCTGCGACGTGCCTGCGCGACGATGCATCCGTACTCGTCGACGATGGTCGCAAGTACCGAGGTGGTGCCGCAGTCGAGCGCCATGATGTAGGAACCGCCAAAGTCAAACGAGGCATCTTCCATGCCCAGGCTGCCCAGATTCAACGTCATCGCTTACACCTTTCTATTGCATCGGGTCGGACAGGACCCGTTCGATCTCTGATGCGGGAAGTGCGCCTTGGCGCAGGATCTGGAGCCCGCCGTGTTGGAACGACACGATGGTCGAGGCGTCGCGACACGGGGTCTCACCGGCGTCGACGGCCACATCGACCCCCTCCAGGATGCGACCCTCGACGGCGGCAAAGCTTGCCGGCGAGGGCGCGCCGTGTGTGTTGGCGCTCGTGCAGGCAAGGGGACTGCCGCAGGCGCGGATGAGCGCTTGGACCACGGGAGAGGCCGAAGCGCGCAGGGCCACGGTGTCGTCGGCAGCGCGCATAAAGGTCGGCACGCAGGGGGCTGCCTTGACCACGATAGTCAGGGCTCCCGGCCAGCATCGTCGCGCGAGTACGCGGGCATCTTCCGGGATATCCACGCCATAGCGGTCGAGTGCTTCGACGCCATCGACCAGCCAAGCGACGGTTTGCGTGAGCTCACGTTGCTTGAGAGTGAAGATACGGCGATAGCCGGTGCCGAGCGCAGGGACCGCGGCGCCATTGACGGCAGCCTGCGGATCGCGCGGCCACGATGGGAATTCGCTTGTATCTTGGGGCACGGCGCCCGAGAAGGCGTTGACTGCCACGGCGACACCGTAGACGGTCTCGGTCGGAATCAAGGCCAGGCCGCCGCGGCCGAGCACCTCGGCCGTGCGCTCGACGGCAAGCCGATGCGGCTCGCGCGTTCCCTCGTATACCCGATAGACCGTCTGCATGTGTATGCCAGCCCCTTACGCTCCGGTGCAAGTTTGTTTACTGTGGGGCATTCTCGCACGAAACGTTCAACCTATTTGGCCAGAGCGCATGTTGGTTTGGTGAGCGGCTCTAGTAGTCGGTGAAAGTGAGGGGGTTATTGGACGGCTACAAACTTCTTTGGTCTTCCGGCGTGACGTTCTTGGGCGGCGTAGCGCTCGATGCTGTCTATCGTTATCATCCGACGGCCATCGACGAGTTCAACATCGAGCTTTCCGGCTTTGACCAGCGCGGTAATCCGCGGAGCGGAGACTTTGAGGTCCAGCGCCGCGTCTTTAAATGTTCGGCACGCCGCTTCCCGAGCGTCCTCGTGGTCGATTTCGACTGAAAGGGCCACGACCTCGGCCGAGCGTTCGTACCCCGCCGGAGTCAAACCGTTGTTGAGGTCGTCGGCCAAAAACGCCATCAGCGCCTCGGTGGCATGGGCAATCGCTTCTTCGCGTGTATCGCCATCGGCAAAGGCGCCGGGAATCTGCGGGAAACTGGCGCAGTAACCGTCGTCTTCTTTTATGAGAACGCAGTCATAGGTAAATCGCTGCCTCATTTTGCCTCCAACTACCATCCAGCTTGGCGACGAATACTTGCCCACGTGCCCTTCTTTGGTCGATCACCACCAGAGCCGTTCACGGTGACAACACGGTCACCAGAAACATACTTAGCATGACTACCGACCTGCGCGACCTTCACGAATCCATCGTGCTTGAGTAGGGCAATGATTTCCCGAAAGGTAGGAGGTTGCATGGGCCGACCTCTTTCAGCCGTCCTAATTATAAACTACTTTATAATTTTTGCTAACCAGTTAATAAATATTACTGGCGCTGTTTGGGCTCGGTGACGATGGCTCGAACGATGCGGGGACGATCGGTGAGGTCGTGGACGATACGCACGTCCGAAAGGCCTGCTTGACGACAGAGCTCGGCCGCGGCGTCGAGCGCGCCCTCGTAGAGCTCGCAGGCAAACAGGCCGCCGGCACGCAGCATGTAGGGCGCCGCGTTGAGCAGGCGGCGGAAGATATCGAGACCGTCGGCACCGCCCTCGAGCGCCAGATCGGGCTCAAAGTCCTTGACCTCATGCGGCAGCGAGCGCATGACATCGGTGGGGATGTAGGGCGGGTTGGAGACGAGTACGTCAAAGGTGCCCCACTCTTCGCGGGGAATGGAACTCACCAGGTTGGTGAGGCTGAAGGCGACCTCGTCGGACGTGAGGCCAAGCGCATCGCGGTTTTTGGTAGCAAGGTCGATGGCGCGCGGCTCGATATCGGTAGCAGTGCAGGTAACGTGCCCGCGGCGCTCCCAGGCAAGGGAGAGCGAAATGCAGCCCGTGCCGCAGCCGACCTCGAGAACGCGGGCAGTGCGGGGCTCGGCTGGGGCAGATACGTTAGCCTCGGCGGCATCTTGCGCGGGAGTCGCCTGTTGGTCGTTGTCCTCAATGGCGATGCCGTATTCGTCGAGCTCGGGCTCGGGGGTTTCCATGGCCTCTGCTTCTGCCGCTTCGGCTTCTGCTGCCTGCGCGGCGGCTTCCTCGGCCTCGCGGTCGGCCAGTTCCTCGGCATAGGCGCGGCTACCGAGCACGTCGCTACCCAGCGCAGCCTCATCGGCGGCCGTCAGGTTGGCGGCACGGCGCTCGGCGGCCGCGCGTTCGTCAGCCAGCGCCGCCTCGGCTTTGCGGGCCTGCTCGACCTCATCGTTCCAAGGCAGCTCCACGCGCTGGCGGGCGGCAGCCTCGGGGCTCAGCACCTCGGCATCCAGATAATTGAGGACTTCCTCGACGAGCATCTCGGTCTCGGGACGCGGAATGAGCACGCCGGGGGCGCACGCGACGTCGATCATGCGAAACTGCGTGCTGCCGGTGATGTACTGCAGCGGTTCACCTTTAGCGCGACGAACAACGGCCGCGTGCATGGTCTCGAGCTGAGCCGCGTTAAGCGTCTCGTCCATGCACATATATAAGTCGATGCGTGCCAAACCCGTGGCAGCGCAGAGCAGCCACTCGGCAGAAAGACGAGGGTGCTCCTCGCCGCGCTCGGCCAGGTACTCCTTGGTCCACTCGAGACAACGCTTGATGGTCCAAATCTCGTTTGCCATGGGGCCCTCCCCTCTTAAGCGCCGGACGGCGCGCGAATGTCGGAGCAGATTGTACGCGAGGGCGGCACGCGGCAAGGGACGATTGGAAGCGATTATCGAGAATCAGCCCAGAATTTTGCTTGAATCGCAATCGAAGTGTTCATTCGTCGACGTCTAAATCTGCATCCGTCAAGCTTTTGGCAAGGTTGACCCAAAACTGACCAATATCTAACCAAGAACTTGCCACATCACTTGACGCGCGACCCATCAAAAATCGCCCCGCGACTTCTTGGACGATTTTTTGAGCATTATTTTGGTAATCGACCGACGCTTTAAGCAGGTAAATGGCCCATAGGCTACCAAGTCAGCCCAAATAAACCAACATAGCAATTTCCCAAAATGATCCGTAGGGGACGGAGGAAAACGGATCACTGGCACCGCATCGATGCAGAATGATCCGTTTTCCTCCGTCCCCAAGGGATCATTCAAGTGCCAACCAAGATAACGCCGATGTCTTGACAATGCCAGCGAGCGGGTCGCATTTGAGACAAGGTGACGTGAAACGAAAGGGCGCTGACCTTCTGGTCGCGCCCTTGAAGTTGAACGTCAGATTGTCCAAATGCGGCCCGCGCAGCGTCGGCTGGTCCGCCGTTCGGTAGAACGGCGGAACCTACACAGCCTGTGCCAGCTTCTCGGCTCGCTCGGCGGCGGCGAGCGCCTCGATGACGGTGCCGAGCTGATCGCCCAGAAGGACGCCGTTGTAGGTGGAGTTGAAACCGATGCGGTGATCGGTCACGCGGTCCTGGGGCTGGTTGTAGGTACGGATCTTCTCGGAACGGTTGCCGTGGCCGATCTGGCTTTGGCGCTCGGCACCGAGCTCTGCCTGCTGTTTCTCGAGCTCCATCTCGTACAGACGGGCACGCAGCATCTGCATGCAGACCTCGCGGTTCTGGATCTGGGAACGCTGCTCCTGTGACTGCACCACGGTGTTGGTGGGCAGGTGGGTGATTCGCACAGCGGAGTAGGTAGTGTTAACGCACTGACCGCCAGGGCCGGAGGCGCAGTAGGTGTCGATGCGCAGGTCGGACTGGTTGATCTGGACGTCGATCTCCTCGGCCTCGGGAAGTACGGCGACGGTAGCCGTGGAGGTCTGAATGCGGCCCTGGGACTCGGTCTTGGGGACGCGCTGGACACGGTGCACGCCGGACTCGTACTTCATAACGGAGTAGACGCGGTCGCCCTCGACCTTGAACTCGATGGACTTGAAGCCGCCGGCCTCGCTGGGGCTGGAATCGAGCACGGTGGTCTTCCAGCCACGCGACTCGCAAAAGCGCTGATACATCTTGTACAGGTCGCCGGCGAAGATGGCCGCCTCGTCGCCGCCGGCGGCGGAGCGGATCTCGACGATGGTGTTCTTGTCGTCGTTGGGGTCGCTCGGGATGAGCATGTACTTGATGTCTTCCTCGAGCTGGGGAAGCTTGGCCTCGTTTTCGGAGATGTCCATCTGGAGCATCTCCTTCTCATCGGCATCGGTGGTATCGTGCAGCATTTCCTTGGCGGCCTCGATGTCATCGAGCGCGCCGATGTACTCGCGCGAGGCGGCGATGAGGTCGGACTGGTGCGCGTACTCCTTGTTGAGACGCGTGAACTCCTTGATATCGGAGGCGACGGCCGGGTCGGAAAGCTTCTTCTCGAGCTCCTCGTAGGCCTTGATGATCTTTTCGAGCTTGTCGCGCATGGCGGGACTCCTTTATATGCGTGAAGGTGAAAATCGGCAGAGTTGATGGGGCGCGCGGCGCCACTGCGGGGGTAAGCCCAGCTAGAACATGTCGATCTTCAGATACATGCGCATCCCTTCGCGTATGAGGTACATAGTTGCGGTCTAACCCATACATGATAGCGTGCGCAGGCATACCTGCATATAACCCGCACGGAATGCGACAAAGGGTCAGTCTCTTTCCTTGAATACAACTTCATCCGAACGCCTCCCGCATTCATCCGCACATATACGGATAAATTTGGGAATCCGATACCCTGAGGGCCGGATCGGCCGGCCCCGGGAGATCGGAGGACGCCATGTCCGGAAAGGGCGGGAAGGGCGCCGCGAGGGCGGTCCCGAGGACCCACGGCAGGCTCACCGGGTACGAGCGGGACACGGTCCAGAGGATGCTGAAGCGCAGGGTTCGCTCGGCCACTTCCTCGAGAGGTTCAAGGGCGTATCGACCCGCAGGCTCCACAGCTGCCTGATGTGGTTCAGATGGCTGCGCGAGGCCGCACGCGTCGGGGACAGGACGTCGCTCATGCGCGAGCAGCTCGACGACGGGCGCTACGAAAAGATCCGGAAGAAGATGATGGAGCCGGAGTACGAGTTCCATCTGGAGCCGGACGTGCAAACGGCGGGTTAACATAGCCTTTCACCAAAAAGGGCGAGCGGCCGCGCCCTGCGACCACCCGCCCTCAATCAAAGCCCTTCTCGGCCGCCGTAGCTACCGGTTCCGGCGCCGCAGGATAACGCCTGCGGCGATCAGCACCACCGCGCCGCCCGCGATGCCACCCAGGGCCATCGGCGACAAGCTGGTATCGCCCGTATACGGCAGACCCGGCTTCTCCTCCTTCGGCACCGGTGACTTGCTCGGCGGATTGGTGGGCGGCTCCGTCGGCGGGGTGGTCGGCGGCGTGTACGTGTTCTTGAACACCGGCGCCACGGCGCCGTCATAGGTTACCGTCGCCACCAGATGGCCCGCACCGTCGTCCGTCACCGTCACCGTTACCCGGTGCTCGGCCGCGTCGTACGTCACGTTCTTCTGACCGTCGTCCACCTCGGAGATGCTGTAGGCGTACGTTCCGGGCTTGTCGTACGAGATCGCCTCGAAGCCCACCGTGCCGTCCGCCGCGTTCTTTGCGGTCTGCAGCACCTTGCCGTCGGCATCCTTCAGCTGGAAGGAGAACTGCCCTTCCTTCAGGTCCTCGCCGCTCAGCACCTTGGAGGCCCCCAGCTTCACCTCAGTCGCGGCCGGCGCGTAACTGTTGCTGAACGCCACCGCATCCGCAGCCTTGCCGCCCTTGCTGTAGGCAACCTGCGCCTCCAGCGCGTGCGTCTCCGCATTCTCCGTCACCGTCACCGTCGCGGTAAAGACCGTCGTGTCGTAGGTGACGCCGTTCGCCGTCGCCCCTGCCCGCTCGGACACGGTGTAGACGTACGTCCCCACCTTGTCCAGCTGCAGCGGCGCGAAGCCGAACGTGCCGTCGGCGCCGTTCTGCACCGTCTGCACCACGTTACCGTCGGCGTCCTTCAGGTCGAAGAAGAACTCACCCTCGGCCAGGTCGCGGCCGGTCAGAGCCTTCGTTCCGGTAATCGTCGCCGTCGTTGCCGTCGGCGTGTAGGTGTTGGTGAAGGTCAGATCCGCAGCCGTCTTGTTCGCCGTCGCGGTCAGCTGGCCGCTGCCGTCATCGGTCACGTTCACCGTTACGTCCAGCACCGCATCGCTGTAAGTGATGGTGCCATCTTGGCCCGCAACCTCCTTCACCTGGTACGCATGCGAACCAGTTGCGGTGTACGAGATGGCCTTGAAGGTAAACGCTTTACCCACGTTCGTGGTCCGGTCGATCTCCTGCCCGGTGGCCACGTCAATCAGCGCGAATGTGAACTCGCCATCGGCGGGCGTCCGCGTGGTGGCCGGGTCGGCATTCTCAAGCACCTTGGTGCCAGAGATCTGGTAGGAGGTCTGACCCGGCTGGTAGCTGTTCGCAAACGTCATGGTATTGGGGGTGACGCCGTTCTCGGTGCCCTCGCTCGGTTTCACCGTAGAGCTCTCTACCACCAGCTTGCCGTCGTTGTTGTCCTTCACCACGTAGGTCAGGGTGTACGTCTTGCCGGTGTAGGTCACGCCCGGCACGCCCGGCGCGCCGTCCGTCGGCTGCACCTCACGGACCGTGAAGGGAAAGGTGCCCGCATGGTCGAAGGTCAGCTCGTTAAAGTAAACCTTGCCCTTGGCGTCGTTCTTCTGGGTCTGGAGCACCGTACCGTCAGACCCCACCAGCTCGAAGGCGAAGTCTCCCGCCTTTAGCTGATAGCTGCCGTCGTGCACGTCAACGCTCTTGGTGAGGGCGATCGCGCCGGAGTTCGTCGCCTTCGCCTTGTAGGTGTTGGTGAAGGTGGGCTTCGTGGCGTCCGCGCCGTCGTAGGCGACGCTCGCCTGCAGCGTGCCGGCATTGTCCACAACCGTCACCACGGCATGATGCACCGCGTCGTCGTAGGTCACGTAGGCCAGATCACCCTTCCGCTCCACGATAGTGTACTCGTACGTGCCCGGCTTCGCGTAGGAGAAGGCGTCGAAGTTAACACTTCCGTCCGCGCCGTTGGTCGCGGTCCGGACGGGCTTGGCCCCGGCAAGCTGCTCAGCAGTCATTTTGCCCTCGTACACATCGAAGGTGAACTCGCCGTCCTTGGGGACGATCGGCGTGTTGTCGTCCTTCTTCACATAGCTCTTCTGCGCACCAAGGGCCAGACCGGTCGCGGCCGGCTGGTAGGTGTTGGTGAAGGTATCCGAGCCGGATGCGCTCGTCACGATCGCCTTCGCATTCAGTGCTCCGTTCCCGCCGTCTGTGACCGTCACCGTATAGGTGAGGGTATGGTTGTCATAGACCATGCCCGGCTCCGCGCCCGGCTGCTCCACGATGGTGTAGGTGAAGTCCTTGCTCGCGGCGCCGCCCAGGTCGGCGAGCTCGAAGTCGCGCGTGAACTTCACCGTGCCATCGGCCTCGTTCTTCGCGGTGTCGAGCACCTTGCCGTCGGCGTCCTTCAGCTCGAACGTGTATTCGCCGCCCTTCAGCTTGGTGTCGTGCGTGAAGCCCGGCGCGACCGCAACGACCTTGGTCGCCGTCAGCTCCACGGATCCCTTTGCGGTGTAGGTGTTCGTGAAGGTGGGGGCATCGGCCTTGTCACCATCGTAGGCAACGGCGGCGTCCAGCTTGCCAGCTTTGTCCATGACCTTCACCGCGGCATGGTGCACCGCGTCGTCGAAGGTCACGTGGGACAGGTCGCCCTTCTTCTCCACGATGGTGTACTTGTACTCGCCGGCCTTGGTGTAGTTGATGGCCGGGAAGGTGACGGTGCCGTCCTCGCCGTTCTTGGCGCTCCGGATGGGTTGCTTGCCCTTCAGCTGCTCGGCCGTCAGATCGCCCTCGTACAGGTCGAAGGCGAACTCGCCGCCCTTGAGCGCAGCCGGCGTGCTGTCGGACTTCACATAGGCCTTCTTCGCCGCGAGCGTCACCGAGGTCTCGGCGGGCTGATACGTGTTCTTGAAGGTCGGGATATCGTTCTTGCCGTCGTAAGTGACGGTCGCCTTCGCCTTGTCGCCCTCCGCCTTCACCGAGACGTGAACCCTCACCTCCGTGGAATCGTAGGTGATGGTCGAATCGCTGCCAGCGACCTCCTTGAGCGTGTAGTCGTACTCGCCCAGGTTCAGGCCCTTGACGGTCAGCTTGACCTTGCCATTCTTATCGTTGGTGCCGCGAGCGTCCTCATTGCCGTCCTGGTCGTACAAGCCGAAGGTGAACGCATCGGCCGTCAGGTCCTTGCCCGCGAGAACTTTCGTGGCCTCAACGGTGACGTCCGGCGTCGGCTTCGTGTTGGTGAAGGTCGGCACGGCCTTCTCACCGTCGTAGGTGACGGTCGCCTTCAGCTCGCCCTTTTCGTCGGTGACCTTGACGTGGACCTTCACGCCCTTCGCGTCGTAGACGACGGTCGAGTCGGCGCCCTTCACCTCCTTGATGGTGTAGTCGTGGTCGCCCGGCGTAGCGTAGTCGATGGCTGCAAAGGCGACCTTGCCGTCCTTCTCGTTTTGGACAGTCTGGACCACGCTGCCGTCCTTGTCGAGCAGCTGGAACGTGAAGTCACTCCCCGCAAGCTCACCGCCCGTGAAGCGCTTCGTCGCCTTGAGCGTTACCGAGGTCTCCTTCGGGCGGTACGTGTTCGTGATCACCGCAATCTGATCGTCGATCACCTGAGATGTGGCGGTGCCATCATCCTTATAGATCTGCTCCATTTTGACGACTGGCTCGGTCAGATTTCCCTTGCCGTCATCCTTCACCGTTACGGTCACTTTGTATTCGGCGCTGGAGTAGCTGACACCGCCCAGCCAACTGGGATCGCTCTTGGCGGGCGTAGTCTCGGCAATGTAGTAGGTGTACTCGCCAGGCTTCTCATACTTAATCTCTCCGAAGCTAAATTCTTCGGCGCTCGTAACGGTCTTCTCGACCTGCTTCATGCCGGCCACGGGCGCTGCCGTGGCACCATCAGGCATCGGCGTTCCATCGGCGGCGCGCAGGCAAAGCTCGAAGCTGTCGGCGCTAGTCCACTCACGGCCGGTGAACTTCTTCTTCGCCTTGATGCCTGTGAGCGTCACCGAAGACTTCACGCTGTAGCTGTTGGTGAACACCAGCTTGTTGGCTTCGGCCAACGTGCCGTCGGTATTTTGCTTCGCGATCTTACCGGTGACGCTATCGCCTGCGTCCTTCAGATCCGTGGCACCCTGCTTGCGGCCGGTCAGCTTATAGCCCGCGGGCATCTGGTCTGCGCCGGTCAGCTCCTGCACCGTGTACTCGTCGCCCTCGCTAAGACCGTACACGCGAATCGTCTCGTCGGCCTTGATGGTTTGCGAATAGCCGTTCGTCAGGTTGAACACGTTGCCGACCCGCCGCTCGCCCGCAGTCCCCGCCTTCTCGAACACCGCGGCCTTGTACGTCTTCCCCGCGGGCACGGTGAAATTGAAGGTGAACCCCGCGTCCTTATTGCCCGTCAGGCCATCGGGCACGTCAACCTTCTTCGTCACCTCGAGGCTCGCCTCGCGTTCGTTCGCCACGCGCACGCAGGTGGCGCCCGTGAACAGGGCATTCAGGTTCATGTCGCCCAGATCGGCGCGGGCGCCCTTCGCATTAGTGACACCAGGTTCATCCTGCGTGATGCCCATACGTATCCAGCCCGTCTCGGTCTCCAGGCGGTAGGGTTCGCCCGCCTTGGTGGGCCCATACTGGTAGATACGTCCGTTGGCGCCGTACTTGAGGTGTACCGTGTCGCCGGCACCGGCGGAATCGACATCGCTCCACGAAAGATTACCGCCATCGGTCACGCCATCCGATGTCTGCCGCATACCCTTGATCCACGTGAGTGTGTTGTCGATGTCGCCCTCTGCGCCAAACTGGCCCAGACTCTTCATAAGCGTGCCCGGCCCCACGAACGTCGAGACGCCGTCATCGGCCGTACCAGCATCGGCATGGACGCCGTAATCGTCCACAATCACCTTGGTGAGCGTGTCGTTAAGCAGGAAGCCCTTGGGCGCCGAGACCTCCTTTAGGAAGTAGGCGCCCTTCACGAGCGGCTTGTTGCCGTCGCTCGTACACGGGAATATGCCCGCCCCTTCGAGCTGGATCGGGTTGCTGACCTGCCCCGTCGTCAAGGTGTCGTAGGGGATCTGGTCGCCGTTGAGCACGACTTTGCCGTTCGCGTCTGTTGTCACCTGACCGTCCGTGTACAAGCCGAACTTCGCGCCGTCTACGGGGTTGCCCTCGGTATCGGTCTTCTGCACGAACAGGCGGTTCTGGATGTTCGTGACGAGCAGGCTCGTGGCGAACTGCCGCTTAAAGTTCACCTGGTCACCGGGGAGGTCATCACTGAACACATGGACCGTGTTGTCCGTATTCGCGTCGGCGATGGAGCTCGCCGTTGTGTAGTAGATGGCCACCGCGTACTCGGCATTCTTGCGGGCATCACCGCTCAGCAAGTAGTAGTACTTGGAGATGTCACCGGGCAGATACGGAATCTCTACCTGGTACTGGCCGCTAGTGTTGAGCGTGAAGGCGTACAGGTCCTTCTTCGCCGCCTCGATGGCGCCGGCCATGCCCTGGGCGCCGGCGAGGGTATACCCCTTCGTCGGGTCGCCCGACACGGCGTGCCAGGCGTTCTTGCTTTTATCGCGCTTGAAAACTACTGCGAACAGGGTGCCGCGCTTCATATCAACAGTATTGCCTGGCTTCATCGAGTCATCGTCCGCCTGGTACACGGTCGACGGCGCGGTGATGGTCTCCTTCGAGCCGGCGAACGCACCGCTCTGCCAAACGGAGCTGTCCGCGTCCATACCGCCGCGGTTGATGATGACGCCGCCCGCGCCGTTCTCGTCGCTCGCGGGCACGTACTCGAACTGCATGCTACCGTCCGTTGCCGTGAGGCTCGAGCGGTGACCTTCGGGCACCTTTGTTTCCTTCAGGAGGTAGTACCGGCAATTATGGTCTTTACTATAAAGGTCATCGAAGTTGATAACGCCGTTGTCCACTTTATTCGTGAGCGTCAGTTGTCCATTCGCGTCCGTGGTGCCGGAGCCAAGTAGTTTTTCCGAATTAGTAGTCGTGTCAGCGAAGCTCTTGTCTGTCTTGTACAGCTCGAACTGAGCGCCCTCCACCAGACCGCCATCCTGGTCGAACTTGATAATGTCGGACTCGGGAACCGTCACGAGGTTGTACTTGAGCTTCATGTTGGAGTCGGTGGCGCCACGCTCCAAGTAGAAGAACTTGAGCGTGTGGCTGGTGTCGTTAGCGAAGGTGTTGCCAGTGAAGCCCGAAGTGCCCCGCCCCGCTTCCTGGAACTTTCTTAACAGCGTGCCGTTTGGGAAATCGTTAACCTTAATCTCGCCCGTTTGGAAGTCAATGGTCAGCTTAGCACTGGTGTGGATGCCGCCAATGTCGCCCACGAGGACATCGTCAATGAACACCCAGACGTCGTCGTCGCCGGCGAACTCAAAGGTCATGGGATCGCCAGCGTTCGTTTTGCCATCCGTCGGCTGCACGAAGCGCGATGACATGGAGAGGCCGAAATAATGGTTGAGGGGTTTGCCATCGTTATAATTCGAGTCGCCGTTGTTCGACGACGTAATGCCGTTCCGGACGAGGCAGCCGTTCTCCTCCTTGAATACCTTATCGGCCGCATCGAAGGGGAAGAACTGGCCTCCATTTTGAGAGCCAGCCCCCGCTTGCCCAACGCCGGCGACTTCGTAGACATCAAATGCATTCTTATTGACGTTGTACGCCGCGTAGTTCTTCGAGCTGTCATACTCGTAGTAGCCGCCCTTGGCCTGCAACAGACCCGTCACACCCATATGGGATATCTTGCCCGTCTGGGCGGAGGAATCAAACAGGTAGCCGAGGGATTCTCCGCCCCAGCTGTCGGTGAGTTTCGGGTAACCGCCGGTAAGAACGTTGTTCACGATACCGGAGCGAGGGGAGGAGCCGCCCGTATACCGGTTGAGATCATCACTGGCTCCCTGATCCTTGAACTTGAAGCGGTGGCCCTTGTTGATGCCGTCGGATCCACTGACCGATAGGTGATCCTCCGAATTCACCCAGTAATCAAACAGGTTGATTGTTGTCCCCGAAGGCGAAATCGTCGGAACCATGTGGTTCGGAAACGGAACCGTATGGTCCGAAACCTTCGCCTCCGCGCGGGTCGGCAGGAAGAAACTCGCCGTCAGCACGACGGCGAGGGCCAGAACAATCACATATGGCGAGACCGGGCGCAGCCCGCGACGACGGCCATAAGACATGACGGACCACCGCTCGCGCGGCCGGTGTTCACCAGGAAGTTCCCTGCTTAGACACCCCCCCCGGTAGCATTATTCACGAGTCGAGACGTCGTCTCTCTGAGCTCCTGCATAATTTCCTCCCCAGTCACACGGCGACCTGCCCGGGTGCTCCCCGGGGGCCGAGGCAGTCTGGCACATGCCCGCAGTCGTTCAAGGAATACCAACCCCAGCATATGTCTCTTAAGATATCTTAGTCTTATTCTATGACAGTTTTTGTCTCATTACCGATGAAATCGGCTCAGTCCCTTTGTCGCATGCTAGAGCGTGTGGAGCAGGGCGATGAGGAAGCGGATGCCTTGGAGGTAGGCGCGACGGGTGATGCGCTCGTTGGTGCCGTGGACGCCGCGGTCGCATTCGTCATCGTCGACCACAAAGGCGGAGAAGCGGATGCACTCGTGGCAAATGCGCTGGTAGTTGGCGGCATCGGTTGCACCAATCACGGTCGAGGGCACGATGCTCATCGGCTCTTGGCCCACCGCAGACGATCCGTTTTCCTCCGTCGGCTTGGGATCACGGAAATAGCGGGCGGCGATGGCGCGGACGGCCTCGAGCCCCGGTCCGCCGATGCGCGGAGACGGCGAGGGTTCGGAGCTGCCGGGGCCCAGCTCGACCTCGACTCGGCCGGCGAGCCCAGCGGTGGCAACGGCCTCGCGGCAGCAGGCCACGACATCGGCCACGCTCGTACCCTCGAGCATGCGGAAGTTGATATTGACCCACATATCTTGCGGCATTACGTTGGCACCGGTACTGCCGCCCTCGATTTGCGTGGGCGCACAGGTGGTGGTCACAAGCGGGTACAGCTTTTTGCTGGCAAGGCAGTCGCGCACGATGGCATCCTTGCTGGCAGCAATCTCGTCTGCGGTATAAAGCCCCAGCTCGACGAGCTGCGCGGCAAGCAGATCGGTCACACGCGTCGGCCACTCGATATCACAGATTGCGGTGATGGCACGGCTGAGCACCTCGAGCGATGTGCCACCGTAGGGGTTGGACGAATGCCCGCCCTCACTCTTCGTCTTGAGCACGATATCGGCATAGCCCTTCTCGGCAAGGTCGGCGTGCATGAGCCAGTCCTCGCCCGCGCTGTACTCGGCAGCCGAAACGATGCGGTAGTCGCCCTCGTCGATCAGGTACTCAAGCTCAATGCCGCGCTCCTCGAGCGCGCGGCCGATGGCGCCTGCGCCGTACTGCGTAGTCTCCTCGTCCTGGCCAAAGGCCAGGAGCAGCGTGCGCTCGTGCTGCCAACCGTGCGCCAGCGCATACTCAACCGCCTCGAGAATGCCTGCGACCTGGTCTTTCATATCGATGGCGCCGCGACCCCAAATGTAGGTGTCGTCTACATGCCCGCTAAAGGGGGCGTACGTCCAGTCGTCCTCGGTACCCGGCACCACGGGGACCACGTCCATATGACCCATGAGCACAACGGGCTTGAGTGCGGGGTCGGAGCCGGAAAGCGTCACCAGCAACGAATGATCGATGAGCTCGACCTTACCCGCTGTAAATACGTGCGGCCAGGCCTGCTGCATATAGGCGCGCAGGTCGTCGAACGGCTGCCAGTCCACTGCCTCGGCATCCATGCTCGAAATGGTCGGAAACGACAGCACGCGGCCCAGGCGCTCGCACGCACCAGCCTCGTCCAGATCGGCAAAATCATCCTCATGCGCAAAAAAGCGCCAAACCTCGGCCATGACATCCTTTCGATTGTGACGACAAGGGCCGCCCCACCGGAGCGGCCCTGCCACGTACGCGTTTGCGGTCGGTTATTTGTCCTCGAGATAACGCGAGAGGAACTCGCGGGTGCGCTGGTGCTTAGGGTTGCCGAAGAGCTCGACCGGCGCGGCATCCTCGAGCACCACGCCCTTGTCCATGAAGACCACGCGGTCGGACACCGTGCGGGCAAAGGCCATCTCGTGCGTGACGACGACCATGGTCATGCCGTCGGCAGCGAGCTTGCGCATGACCTCGAGCACCTCGCCCACGATCTCGGGGTCGAGTGCGGAGGTCGGCTCGTCGAACAGCATGATCTGCGGGTTCATGCATAGGGCACGAGCGATGGCCACGCGCTGCTTTTGGCCGCCGGACAGGCGACCCACGGCGGCGTGCGCGAACTTCTCGAGCCCCACGCTCGTCAGATGCTCCATCGCGACCTTCTCGGCCTCGGCCTTGCTCATCTTTTTGAGCGTGACGGGCGCGAGCGTGCAGTTGTCGAGCACATCCATGTTGTTGAACAGGTTAAAGCCCTGGAACACCATGCCGATGTCCTCGCGCAGCTTGTTGATGTTGCAGCGCTCGGCCGTGAGGTCCTGGCCGTGGAACCAGATGTGGCCCGCGTCCGGGGTCTCGAGCAGGTTGAGGCAGCGCAGGAAGGTCGACTTGCCCGAACCCGAGGCGCCGATGATGGTGACGACCTCGCCGGGATTGACGGACAGGTCGATGCCCTTGAGTACCTCGAGCGAGCCGAAGCTCTTGCGCAGGCCCTCGACGCGGATGAGCGGCTCATTGGTCTGTGCGGCGGCCGCAACGCCGGTAATGGCGGTATCTGCCATGATGATTCTCCTCGTCTTGAGCCTAATTGGAGCTGGGCAGCGTGACCGGAGCCTCGGCGCCGAGCTTTTTGCCAAAGGCCTCGAGCAGGCGGCTCGCCACGAGCGTCAGGATCAGGTAGACCACGAGCGCCACGCAGTAGACCTCCATCTGGCGGTAGTACACGCCGGCGACGGTGGTGGTGGCGTACATAAGGTCGAACACGCCGATGACCGAGAGCACCGACGAATCCTTGATGTTGATGATGAGCTCGTTGGTGAGTGCGGGAATCGCGTTTTTAATACCCTGGGGGAACACGACCTTGCGCATAGCCTGCCACTGCGACAGGCCCAGCGAACGTGCTGCCTCGGCCTGGCCGGGATCGATGGACTCGATGCCGCCGCGCAGGACCTCCATCATGTAGGCGGTGGAGTTGAGCGAGATGGTAACGAGGCCGGCGGTGAAGGTGCTCCAGATCTGGTTGGCCTGGGCGGTCTCGAAGCCCATACCACGCAAAACGGTGAAGCCCGCGTAATAGATGAGCAGACCCTGGACCATCATGGGCGTGCCGCGCACGATGGTGGAGTAGACGGTCGCAAAGCCGCGGCCGATACTCTTAAAGAAGCGCGTGAGATCGTTATCCACGCGATCGAAGGTCTGAATACGCAGGAACACGAAGAGCAGTGCCAGGAAGAATGCGATGACGGTGCCGAAGGTGGCAAGCGCGATGGTGATCTCGATACCGCGAATGAAGAAGTCCCCGCTCTTGTAGGTCATGTAGACCAAGCTCGACAAAAAGTCGCTGGGGTTGGAATCCGAGACAATACTCACCTGCACCAGGTCGATAAACGACATGACGCAACGGTCGATAAAGAAGATCGCCGCGATGGCGACCACAACATAGCTACCCAGGCGCGCGCCGCGGCGGAAACGCTCGGATGCGAACGGCGACTTTTCGCGATAGTCGCTCCAGTGCATAAGCTTGGTGACCAGCGCCGCCGCCGACACGACGAGCCAGGCCCAAAGAATCGCCCAAAGGCAATCTTGGAACACGCCCGTGGGGGCCAAGAAGCTCAGCGGCGTGGGGTTGCGCTGGCTAAACGCCAGGCCGAGCGCCGCGATAACGCTCGTGCCTAGGTATACATAACGGTGGTCGGCCTTGATAAAGGAGGCCAGGCGATTGATGGTTTTCATGCTGCCTCCCTATGCCGGCTGACGGTCGAGGCACGCGTCCCACATTTGGTCGCGCTCCTCTTGGCTAATGCCCTTGAGTGTCTTGTCGATGAGCTTAAGGAGTTTGTCCGAACCCTTGCGGCAGCCGACGTTTGCCGCGACCTCCTGCTTAAAGCCCTCGCCCTCGGCAAAATGAATGGGGACGATGCCCGGGTTTTGGGCCATATAGCCCTTCTCGTTCTCGGTGTTATAAGTCACGGCGTCGCACGTGCCCTGCAGCAGGTTCGAAAACACCGTGGGAACCGAATCGACCGGGTTCTTGTGGACAACGCCCGGAATCTCGTCGATGACGGTATCGAGCATGGTGTCCTTTTGGCCGAGCACCGTAGCGCCGCTAAAGTCGCTGAGCTTGGTCGCGTTTTGGTAGGGCGAGCCCTCTTTTACGAACAGGCCAAAGTAACCGATAAAGTACGGATCGGAGAAGCCAACAGACTCCTCGCGCTCGGGCGTGGCGCTCATGCCGGCGATGATGAGGTCGATCTGGCCGTTGTTGAGCGAATCGATAAGACCCGAGAAGCTCTGCTTGACGGCAACGGGCTCGCCACCGAGGGCTTTGCAGACGATCTTGGCGACCTGCACGTCGTAGCCATCGGCATAGGCACCCTGCACGTTGTCGATGGGGATGGTGTATTCACTGGCTTCGGAAACCTGCCAGTTGTACGGGGCGTAGGCCGCCTCCATGCCAATGCGGATCTTATCCTTGCCGATCACGGAATCGGACAGGTCGTCGCGACCGCCGCCCGTCGTGGGCTGAACTACTTCCAGCGTGGAGGGGCGCTGGCAACCGGCGAGCGCGCCGGCGACGACAGAAGCGCTCGCAGCGAGAGCGCTACCCAAAAAGATGCGACGGCTGCATATCGGCTGTGGATGCGCATCGCACTGTTGGGGAGAATGCATAATCTGCCTTCCCTGTTGAATCGTATGCTGACGACTTAACAGGATACCGCTCAGCGCTACCTCCAGCAAATGCATATATAAATGCATATATGCAAGTTTACGAACTGAAAACGATTGGTAGTCGCTGGGGACGTTCTTAAACGACTAGTCAAACAAGAACGTCCCCAACGACTAGGCATGAAAAAGGCAAGGCATAGACCTTCTGGTCATGCCCTGCCTTTCGAATGACAAATTGTCGCCCTGGGCGGCGCGCAGCGTCGACCGGTCCGCCGTTCGTCAGAACGGCGGAACCTCTAGAGCAAGGTGACGCTAAAGCTACGTTTATCGGTAGCGCCGGGAGCCAAGGTGATGGTATTGACCTTGTGCTCAAAGACGTCGTCCTCGGTGTCCATGGTGGTGTGACCGGTCCAGGGCTCGAGCGCCACAAACGGGGCGTCGTTGGCGGCAGACCACACGCCAATGTACTTAAAGCCCTCAAAGTCGATCCTGACGCCGTGGCCCGACTTGCGGCCGCGCAGCGTGAGCGTGGAGCCCGGGGTATCGGTGAACATGATGGCGTCGTTATCGAAGCTGCGGTGCGTGATGGGCAGCACGTCCGAGTTATCGGGAGCCTTGTAGCTACCCTCGAACGTCATAAGACCGTCGGGCGTGATGATGGGAGCCTCATTAGTCCAAGCCTCGGTAAACGCCAGCTCGTAATCCTCGAATGCCTCGTCCTCGGCACCGGGAGCCGGTACGTTAAACGCGGGGTGGCCGCCCACCGAGAACGGCAGGTCCACGTCGCCGGTGTTGGTGACGGCAAAGGTCTGCGTGAGGGTGGCGTCGCCGGTCAAGGCATAGGTCATGTTGAGCTTAAAGTGGAACGGGAACGCCTTGAGCGACTCGGGCGTGTCGGTGATCTCGTACGTTACCGAGGAGCCGTCCTCCGAAACCTCGACCAGCTTGTGCTCGACGATGCGCGCGAGGCCGTGGCGCGGCATCTCGCAGGTGCCAGCCGCAGACGTTGCCGTGTTGTTGCGCAGCGAGCCCACAATGGGGAACAGGATGGGCGCATGCTTGCCCCAAAAGGCGGGGTCGCCCTGCCACAGATACTCGTTGCCGTTGAGGGCAAGGCTCGTGAGCTGGGCGCCCATGGAATCGATGGCCGCGGTGAGACCGCCGCGCTTGATGGTAGTGACGGTAGACATGCTACTTCCTCCAAAAGTAAACAATAGTGTCGAGGGCTATTGTCCCACTCTTGGCGGCGGGACGGGGCGGCAGGCGATTATTGAGTAGCCATAGCGGAATGAGCGGCGAGCTCCTACTGGGTATCCACGTAAAGGTCGAACCCGCCCTGCGGTGTGGTGTCGACCGTGTCGGGCGCCTGTGAGTTAAAGCTCACGGGGACCATGCGCTTTGAGGCGCGGAAGCGCGTGCCGTCGGTGGCGACGGGCGGTTCATCGACGGTGAGCTCGTAGTCGCCGGGCTTAAGTTCGATGCCGTCACCAGCGGAATTGACGTATTGATACTCGTCAATCGTCTGCCCTTTGAGCGTGCGCCCCACGATGTGAATGAGCATTTGGCTGTCGCCGCGCGCGGTGTCCCACGTCGCGCCGTCCTTGACCTCGACCGACACATGTACCGAGCGCGTGCGGCCGAGCGATTGCTCGACAGACATCTCGACCTTGGCGGCGTCTTTTCGCTGCTGCTCGACATGGCTCCAGACGTTTCCAATTACCGAGCATGCGATAACGCCGGCCATAAAGGCGATAAGGATGGGGCCGAGCGGCGAGCGACGTCCTGCATCTTCCTCGCGAGACAGATTGGGGCGGCGTGTGGGCGCGGGCGCCTGGGCACCCTGCGAGGGCACGTCGAGAATGCTGAAGGATGCCGTGCTGTCGGGATCGATAGTGTGGCGCGGCTGCGGGGTCTTTGCCGGCGAGATCGATATGTCGGCTGGCTCGCCGAGCGTGGCCGTAGCGTCGGCCTTGGCCTCGTCTGCCTCGGCCTGGGCCCAAGCTTGTTCGAAGGTCAGGGGCTCGACGGGGTCGAGGGCGGCGTCCGAGTCGGCGGCGGCGTTGCCGGTCTCGTCCTCGTCGCTCGACACGTCACGCGGCGCGGGCTCGTCCCACTCCTCATCCGGAGCTTCGCCCTCGCTATACCACCATTCAAAGTTATCGATATCCATACGGGGCGCCCCTTAGGCCTCGCAAATAAACACTTGTTAGCCTTATACCCGCAGATGGCGCTGGAGCTCGCACGGAATGCGATAAAGGGACTGCTCCTTTGTCGCATCGAAACGAATCTGCTTGCGTTTAGCCGCGGGTAATCTTATTTCTCAACAAGAAGTCGACTGCCCCCACGATTCTGATGCCATCGATGTCCGTTGGATGGTCGCCATCCCTGACAATCAGGATCTTCTCATACGAATCAGGAATTTTTCCTAGCGTGCTTAGCTTGAGCGGTCGCAGCTCGCGTTCTCTCGTCGCCTCGGCATCGATCCGCTCGGTAACCTGGATATATTTGCGGTCCGATCCCTCGCCGATTGCGACAAAATCGATTTCCCCCGCGCGCAGATGGCCGCAAAACACTTCGTATCCTTCAAATACAAGCTGGTTGTAGATAACGTTCTCGAGCATCCTTCCGCTATCGCTACCTCTATATCCGTCAAGATAGCTGCGAATTCCCGTATCAGCTATGTAATATTTACCGCCTGTCTTAAGAAGCTCCCGCCCCTTGATGTCATACCTTTTTACTTTGGTAAACAGGTACGTCTCTTCCAGAGCGTCAATATATGCCGACACCGTCGATGCGTTGGTCTTACCGCCTGCCGATTCGTTGAGCGTCCCTACGATTTTGTTGACCGAGGTTTGGTTTGAGATGTTGTCTGCCAGATACGCACAGAGCCGCTCGAGAACATCGCGCTTGGTGATAGCTCCGCGACCCCTACGCGTCGCACGCGACAGGATATCGCGCGCGACGATTGTCTGGTAGAGGCTACGGATATAGTCGCGGCACAGCTCACGTCTCGGCTCATCATGGGCCAGAAACGGCATGCCGCCATAGGTTATGTACTGCTCAAGCACGGTATTTGAATTAAGGCGATCGCCCGTCTTGGAAACAAGTTCGACCCTCTCACCAAGCCCTTCAGCGGCGACCGCATCAATCGAGCGAAAATCAAGATATTCGCTAAACGTGAGAGGCTGCATCTTGACCTCGACATATCGGCCCGAGATAAGCGTTGCGAGCTCGCTCGATAGCAAAAAGGCATTGGAGCCCGTGACATAGATATCGCACGGCAAATCCACTCGGAGCGAGTTGACCGCCTTTTCCCAACCTTCGACATTCTGGAGCTCGTCAAAGAACAGGTAGGGATGATCGATGCCGTCGATGCGCTCCCGAACCATACGATAAAACGTCAGATAATCCGTAATTCCCGCGTACTCTAGAGATTCCATCTTAAAGGTCAGCAAACGCTCGGCTGGCACCCCCTGTTGCGCCAGATAGTCCCTCATCATGTCCAATAACGTTGATTTGCCACAACGGCGTATGCCCGTCACGATTTTGATGAGGTCGGTATCCTGAAAAGCAATGAGTCGATCAAGATATCGGCTTCGGCGAACGATATCCATAGAGTCTCCCTAGCGCCCGACCAGACATGAAATCTTATAAACTTGCACTTTTTGCAAGTTTATAAGATTTTACCTTAGAAACTTGAAGAATTTGCAAGTTTCTAAGGCATGGAATGTGACAACGGACTACCCCGTTGTCACATCGCGAGAGCAGCGCGAATGGAGGGGGCCTCGAGGGCCTCCTCAAGCGCAAACTTGCCCTCGCCCACTGCAACCTTTGTCGTGTGCATACCCATGGGATCTCCTGTCGCCCGCGATGTACCTGAGATCATCTTCGCCTGCATTGCGACTATACAGGCAAGCGCAGCCTGCGACAAAGGGGGCGAGCACCTGACACATTCTGGTAGAGTTGCAGGGACTGAATCCAGCTCATATAACGCAACATGGGAGCAACTGCCTTGACCACCGCAACTTCGTCCACAACAGCATCAACCGCTGCCGCGCTTTCACCTGCGCGCACCAATCTTTGCCTGGCGCTGCTCATGCTGTTGGGATTCTCGCTCGGCTGCTCCGAGTTCGTGGTCATCGGCATCGAAAGCGACTTGGCAACGGAACTCGGCATCTCGCTTGCCACCGCAGGCAAGCTCATCAGCGTATTCGCGCTCGTCTACGCTATCGCCACGCCGGTACTTGCGCTCAGCACGGGGCGCTTCCACCGCTACCAGCTGCTCGTGTGCTACAGCATCGTCTTTGTGCTGGGCAATCTTGTCATGGCTCTGGCACCCAACTTCCAGGTGCTGTTCGCCTCGCGCATCATCTTGGGCTCCGTCTCGGGCGCACTGCTCGCCGTGGGCGTGACGTACATCCCCGAGCTGCTGTCCCCGCAGCAAACTTCGCTTGCAATCTCGGTGGTATATGGTGCGTTTTCCGTGGCAATGGTCTTTGTCACTTCGATCGGTAAGTTTGTAGCCGACACGCTCGATTGGCACGTAGCCATGTACGGCACGCTGACCTTTGCCGTTCTGATCTGCGGAGCGCTCGTGGCGTTTATGCCGCGCGCTGGGCAAACCGACGAGCCTGCCACCTTTCGCGAGCAGGCGGGGCTGCTGCACGAGCCGAGCATCATCACCGGCATGCTCATCTTTTTGTTTGGCGTGGGCTCGGTCTACGTGTTTTACGGCTATGTGACGCCTTATCTTGAGCAGGTACTGGGCATGGGCACGGTCGAAGCCAGTACCACGCTCATGGCCTACGGCGTGTTCTGCCTGATCTCGAACATCCTGGGCGGATGGATCGATGCGCGCTTTGGCATGAAGGCACTGCTTGTGACGTTTGTGCTGCAGGCTGCGGCGTTACTCGGACTGTTTGCTGTGGGCGGCACCATGCCGCTCGCGCTGGTCTTTGTCTTTAGCTTGGCGCTGCTCATGTACCTGTTCTCGGTGTCGTGCATCACTCACTTTATGGACGTGGCACGCAGCCGCCATCCCAAGTCGATGGTACTCGCAAGTTCGGTTGAACCCATGGCGTTTAACGTCGGCATCTCGTTTGGCACCGCAGTGGGCGGCGCCGTGGTAAGCAGCATTGGCATTGCGTACGTGGGCGCAGTGGGCGCCGCGTTCTCGCTTGTGGCCTGGGCCCTCACGCTGGTGACGATTAAGCTGGCTCGCTGGGAGCGCCGTCGTCAATCAGCACAGCTCCGGATGCAGGCATAGGAGCGAACATAGCCCAAGGTGGCGAGCAACCGGTGAAAACCGTCCCATACAAGTAGTGTTTATCCGCCTGGAAGCTTCAGCAGTGCAATTTCGTGTATTTCAGATACACGTTTTTCTTCGATTTCATGTATCTGGAACACATGAAATCTTGAGCACCCCTGTCTTCGTGGAAAACGTTTTTGCCCGCTTTACATCAGACGATGGGCGTGAGCTGCGTCATCCTCCACTCTGCGCAGTTGGCTTCATTGGAAAGGGCTGTGTTACAGTGCCACCGCAGGCCGTACGGCCCTGTCTAGAAAGGAAACCCTGTGCAACGCGTTCTTTTTATCTGCCATGGGAACATCTGTCGCTCGACGATGGCTGAGTCGGTGTTTACCGAGTTGGTGCGCCGCGCCGGGCGCGAGGGCGAATTTGTCATCGATTCCGCTGCGACCTCGACCGAGGAGATCGGCAACCCGCCACACCACGGTACCGTTGCCAAGCTGAGCGAGGTTGGGATTCCCGTCGTCGCACATCGTGCACGTCAGGTGCGTCGCGCGGAGTATGGCGACTGGGACCACATTGTCTATATGGACGACGAGAACGCCCGCGGCCTGTACCGAATTTTTGGGAAGGACCCCGATGGCAAGATCTCGCGCCTGCTCGATTGGACCGATCGCCCCAGCGACGTGGCCGATCCCTGGTACACCGGCAATTTCGACGCCACCTACCGCGATGTACTCGCCGGTTGCACCGCTATGCTCGAGCAGCTGTAGGCGCTCGGGCGGCGCGGGCACACGGGCCACGCCATCGGCATAAAACGAGCGTGGATTTTCTCCCACTTTGAGCGTTCGAGCGCGCTCTAAACGGGAGAAAATCCACGCTCGTTATCTCGGTGGGAGAAAATCAACGCTCATGAATGTGACAAAGGGACTGCCCCTTTGTCACATCCGGGACTAGCCCTAGACCGGCTTGACCTCCAGCTTTATCCCCTCGGCACAGGAGTCGCCCAAAACATCCGAAAGGGCCCAGGTCGCATATAGCGGCAAATAGAGAACCGCTCCGTTGCGCTCAACGTTGCCTCTCGAGAAAACAATCCCGAGCCTTACGCCATATTCAGCCGTATCAAGCACATGACCGAGCGCAGCGTGCGCGTGGTAATAGGAGCCCGATTTAACCTCGATCGGAACAGCCGTCCCATCCGGTCCATCGACCACAAAGTCCACTTCGCCGCGCTTTTTTGTCTGATAGTAGTAAAGCTGGCGATTTTGGGCAGCCAGCTGCTGGGCCACCACGTTTTCGTAAATGCCGCCCAGATTGGGCTCCCTGCTATCAAGATACGCCGCTTGGGCGACTCCAACGGGGTAGCGTGCCATCAACATGCCCGTATCCGATTGATATAGCTTGAACTGCGATGGCCGCGCCGTCTTGAGCAGGGGCGATTTTGGCTCGGTTACGATATTGGCTTTGAGAGCAACGCCGGCATCGACAAGCCATACAAAATCTCGCTGATACTTCTCGTAGTGCGCCTTAGGGTCAATGGAATTGAGCACGAAGCGCTTGTTTTCGCCCTCGAGCATAATAGGGAGCTGATCGTAGATGCTCTGCACCTGCAGGGCTCGCCCGCTTGCATACTTGGAGATATCCCGCCGGTACTGTTCGTTGAGCTCTGACTGCAGCTGACGAACAGAGGCAAGGTCGCCCCGCGTGTCAAGAAAACGCTGCACGACCTCCGGCATTCCGCCGACAACGGTATAGGTCCTGAAGTTTGCCATCATCGCGTCATGAATGTAATCAGGAATGGGCCTCTCGCTGATACACGCGTCACGTATCGTTTGACGAGCCCCCTCGCTCACCCCGATTGCCCAGCAAAACTCCTCAAAATCGAGCGGGAACATCCTAAGCTCGTGGACATACCCCACGGGATAGGACCTGACGCCCTTGAACTGAGTCCCGAGCATTGACCCCGAAAACGCCCAACGGCACCTCCCGTCCTCAACAAGGAACTTTGCCATCGTCATGATGTCGGGGGCCTCTTGGACCTCATCGATAAACACGAGCGTTTTGCCTGGCGCAATCGACTTTCCCGAAAGAAGCGTCACCCTGCTGATGAAATCATCGGCATCCCGCGCCTCGAGAAGAGCATCTTTTGCCTGGCGATTTTCCATGAGGTTAAGCTCGATGTAGGTTGCATGGTTGGCTTTGCCAAATGCGCGAATCGAATAGCTTTTGCCAATCTGGCGAGAACCCGTAATGAACAAGGCCTTTTGCTCGGAAGACTTCAGCCAACGCTCCAGCTCTGCCGCTATTTTCCTGCGCAGCATAGGCTCTCCCCTCAGCGTCATCGAATGAAATGCAAAGTTTTATACGCTTGATTATCGATGAAACGCAGAATTTTTAGAACCTAAAATCGGATGAAACGCAGAGATCTGAGATTATAAGCAAAAAAGAAGGGGCACCACCCGCGAATGTGACAAAAGAACTATCCCTTTGTCACATTGCGCTCGACTACTCGTCGACGATCTCGGCAAGCCAGACGTTCAGCGTATCGACTTCGGGGCAGCAGAACTTTGCCGTGCCGGGCTCGTTGCCAGGCACGGTTCCGCCGTAGCGCAGGATATCGATATAGGGAAAGCCCACGTGGCAGGCCATGGCGCACATCTTGCCGCGGTCTCGGTCGAAGTCAAAGACGTCGCCCGGCTTGTGACCATGGTGGCAGCGGCACGCACCCAGCTGGTCCACGCAGCTCACGCGGATACGCGGACGCTTGCCCCGCGGCGCGCCGAGCGGCTTGTTCTCGCCCACAGGCTTGGCGCCGCCCTCGCCAGCATTACTCATGGTCAATCACATCCAGGCAGGCCTCGATGGGCAGGCCGGCCGACTTGTCCTCCTGGTCGGCATTGCGTTCGATAAGCTCTGCCACCACGCGCATGGCATCGGACGTCGCGCGCTGCAGGCTCCAACCGGCCATCACGCGGCCGACGAGCACCGCCGAGAACGTGTCGCCCGTGCCCGGGAAATAGACCGGAATGAGCTCAAAGGGAATCGTAAAGTACTCCTCCGCCACATGGTCGTAACCGATAACCGCGTTCGTGCCATTGACTACGGCGCTCGTAATGACCACAGACTTGGCACCCAGCTCACGCACGGCGTCCACAAGGGTACGGGCCTCATCGGGCATAATTTGCTCGACGATAGGCGTGTCGGTGAGCAAACAGGCCTCGGTATAGTTGGGAACCGCGTAGTCGGCGCACTCCAGCAGATGCCGCATAAGGCCAATCGTGGACTCGGGCACGCCCGCATAGAGCTTGCCGTTGTCGCCCATGATGGGGTCGACGAACACCTTGGTGCCTTTTTGCGCACGGCGGTGGCAAAAGTCCGAGATGATGCGTGTCTCTTCCTCGGTCACGATAAAGCCGGTCGAGATGGCATCGAACTCAAAGCCGAGCTCCTCCCAGATAGCGAGGCTCTGGCGCACGTACTCGGTGGTGTCGTGGATGTAGAACTTGGGGTAGTTGAGCGTGTCGGAAACGAGCGCCGTCGGCAGGTTGTGGATACGGTAGCCCATGTGCGACAGCACCGGCAGCATGGCGGAAAGCGCGACCTTGCCGTAGCCGCACATATCGTTAATCAGCAGCAGCTGGGTATTCTTCATGAGGGTCTCCCTTGGTTCGGGCGCGGCGCAGCAGCGCCACAGTGCGACTAAGTGTAGCGCAGGGGACGTTGCGGGCGGAGTCGAGCGGCACGAAGGGCAAATTGTTGCGGAAAGGTTTCGGAAACGAGGGGCTAGCTTGCTTCATTGCGGCTCATTTGCCGCCACTTATTCAGTGCCATTTCAAAACTATACCGGATTACGGGGCTGAACCTGAATGAGCCAACCACACCCCTTATTTTCAAATCATAGCGAGCCTTCTACCTGCGGTTTTCTTTTTACCAATTTCGGCATGGTCGGCAATCCGTCATTCAGCCCCGTAATCCGGCATAGTTTTTAAGTTAGTCGTTGGGGACGTTCTTAAATGACTAGGCAAAAAAGAACGTCCCCAACGACTATCCCAACAAGGGCAACGCCGATGTTTTGGCGAAGTCAGCGAAAACCCGCCAGAGCGAGCAAGGTGCCTTGAAACGAGGCGGCATTGACCTTCTGGTCATGCCGCCGAAGTTGAAAGGCAGATTGCCGCTCTGGCGGGTTTGCAGCGTCGAGCCGTTACGCGGTTTGGTAAAACCGCGTAACCACTAGTTTGGTACCTTGACAATCAATCTATGCGCTCCTAAATTAGTTAGGCACAAAACAATTTCTCTACCTAACTAAGGAAAGGAGCGAAGCTTAGATATGTGTGTTGAAGCACTCGTCCTTCCGCATGAGCCCGGCGGTGACCCGTCGCAACCGGTAGACATACCCGAAGCGGTCAGCGCCGAAGACAAACTCGCCAAGCGCATCCTGAGCGGCCTGGGCTTTTGCGGCCATTACATGCATTTTCATGGCGGAGGCGTGTCCGGCAAGGCGCCCATCATCTGCCTACTGGCCAAGCAGCCCGGCGGCGAGATGTCGCAGCAGGAACTCGGCATGCACTTTGACCTCAAGCCGGGGTCGCTTTCCGAGATCCTGTCCAAGCTCGAGGTCAACGGCCTCATCGAGCGCAGCCGTAACCCCAAGGATCGACGACAACTCACCATTCGCTTGACCGAAACCGGCCGGGAAAACGCCCGCATCGACCAGGCGGCCCGCATCCGCTTTAGAGAGCGCGCCTTTAGCGCGCTCACCCACGACGAGCGCGAGGACCTCGCCGAAATGCTCGATAAAATCCGCGTAACCTGGGAGGAACTGGATGATTAAAACCCTCATGGGCAGCATCCGCGACTATATGAAAGTCACCGTTGCCACGCCGTTGCTCGTGCTTGGCGAGGTGCTCTGCGAGATGCTGATTCCATTTATCACCGCCAACCTGATCGACGCCATCAAAGACGGCGCCACCGTAGCCGAGATGCTTCCCACCGCAGGCTTTTTGGTGCTCATCGCGCTGACATCGCTTGCTTTTGGCGCCGCTGCCGGCGTCACCTGCAGCCATGCGAGTTGCGGCTTCGCCAAGAACCTGCGTCACGACCTGTTCTACAAGATCCAGACGTTCAGCTTTGCCAACATCGATGAGTTCTCGAGCTCCTCGCTCGTCACGCGCCTGACCACCGACATCAACAACGTGCAGCAGGCCTTTATGATGATCATCCGCATCGCCGTGCGCGCGCCGCTGGTATTGATCTTCGCCTTTACCATGGCGTTTATCATGGGCGGCAGCGTCGCCATGGTCTACCTGGTCATCATTCCGCTGCTGGGCTTTGGGCTGTTCTTTATCATCTTTAAGGTACGCCCCATCTTCTCGCGCGTGTTTCACAAGTACGATGCGCTCAACGAGTCCGTCGAGGAAAACGTCACCGGCATGCGCGTAGTCAAGAGCTACGTGCGCGAAGACTTTGAGAAGGAAAAGTTCGCGACCGCAGCACGAGACGTCCAGATGGACTTCACCCGCGCCGAGAAGCTGCTCGCCTTTAACAACCCCATGATGAACATCTGCGTCAACGGCGCGTTTGTCGTCATCATCTACCTGGGCTCCAAGCTCATCATCACGAGCCAGGGCACGCTGTTCGACGTGGGCCAGCTCTCCTCGATCTTTACCTATGGCTTCCAGATCCTTATGAGTCTGATGCAGCTGTCGATGATCTTTGTCATGGTGACCATGGCCGACGAATCGGCACACCGCATTACCGAGGTGCTGGCCGCCGAGCCCACGATCGCCGATCCCGCCGAGCCCGTGCTCGAGGTTGCCGACGGTTCCATCGACTTTGACCACGTGAGCTTTAAGTATTCCGCGCATGCGAAGCGCCAGGCGCTCGACGATATCGACCTGCACATTAAGAGCGGCGAGACCATCGGCATCATCGGCGGTACCGGCTCGGCCAAGTCCACGCTTGTAAACCTCATCGCCCGTCTGTACGACGCCACCGAAGGCACCGTGCGCGTGGGCGGCATGGACGTACGCGACTACGACCTGGACGCGCTGCGCCACCAAGTGGCCATGGTGCTACAGAAAAACGTGCTGTTTAGCGGCACCATTGCCGAGAACCTGCGCTGGGGCGACCCGAACGCCACCGACGAGGAAGTCCGCGAGGCGGCACATCTGGCCTGCGCCGATGAATTTGTCGACGGCTTCCCCAAGGGCTATGACACCTGGATCGAACAGGGCGGCTCCAATGTTTCCGGCGGTCAGAAGCAGCGCCTGTGCATTGCGCGTGCCCTGCTGCGTCGCCCCAAGATCTTAATCCTGGACGACTCCACCAGCGCCGTCGACACCAAGACCGACGCCAAGATTCGCGCAGGGTTGGCAAGCTATCTGCCCAACACGACCAAGCTCATCATCGCCCAGCGCATCAGCTCCGTGCAGGACGCAGACCGCATCATCGTCATGGAGGGTGGCCGTATCGCGCAGATCGGCAACCATGACGAGCTGCTTAAGACGAGCGAGATCTACCGCGAGACCTTTACCTCGCAAAACAAGATGTCTGCCGAGGGCGAAGGGGCCGTCGAGGCCGACACCGAGGCATCCGCAACGCAAGCTCAGACCCAGGAAGGAGGCGAGGCACATGAGTAAGGCAACGACCGCCGAGCGCGCACTCAACCGCAAGGGTGGCACCATGTCGCGCCTCATCAAGACGCTCTTTGGCTTCTACCCCGTGCTTTTGCCCCTCGTCGTCGTCGGCGTGGTACTCTGCGCCATCATCAACTCCATCGGCGCGACCTTCCTTCAGAGCGCCCTGCAGATTATTAGCGAATCGTGGCAGTCGGGCGATTGGACGACCGCACAGCCCAAGATCGCACAGCTCGTGACCACCCTCGCCTGCATCTACGGCATCGGCATCCTGTCTTCGCTCTTCTGGAACCGCGCCATGGCCATCGTCACGCAGGGCTCGCTCGAGAAGCTGCGCGAGAAGATGTTCAACCGTATGCAGGACCTGCCGATTCGCTACTTCGACACGCACCAGCGCGGCGACATCATGAGCCACTACACCAACGACATCGACACGCTGCGCCAGATGATCAGCCAGTCGCTGCCCAACCTGCTCATGACGACCATCGTCATCGTCACGGTGTTCTTTATCATGCTGTACTACAGCGTGTGGATGTGCCTGGTCATTGTGGCCGGCGTCGCCTTTATGACCTTTATGACCAAGCTGCTCGGCTCCAACTCCGCGCGCTTCTTTATTGCGCAGCAGACCGAGCTCGGCCTGGTCGAGGGCCATATCGAGGAAGTCATGAACGGCCAGAAAGTCGTCAAGGCGTTCTGCCACGAGTCTGCCGCCGAGGCCGATTTTGACGAGCGCAACGAAAAGCTCTTCGAGGTCTCGCAGAAGGCCAACATGTACGCCAACATCCTCATGCCCATCCTTATGAACCTAGGCAACCTGCTCTACGTGCTGGTCGCACTGGCAGGCGGCATTTTCCTGGCGCTGGGCGTGCCCAACCTGAGCATCTCGGGCATGACGCTGTCCATCGCCGTCGTAGTGCCGTTCCTCAACATGACCAAGCAATTCTGCGGACAGATCGGTCAGATCTCGCAGCAGATCAACGCCGTGGTCATGGGCCTCGCCGGCGCCGACCGTATCTTTGAGCTCATCGACGAGAAGCCCGAGACCGACGAAGGCTATGTGACGCTCGTCAACGCGCAGGTGAACCCCGATACCTGGCAGCTCGAGGAGGCCGACCACCACACCGGCATGTGGGCGTGGAAGCATCCGCACCGCGCGACCGGCGAGATCGAGTACGTACCGCTGCGCGGCGACCTGGTCATGGACAACGTCGACTTTGGCTACACGCCCGACCACGAGGTGCTGCACGGCGTGTCCGTGTTTGCCAAGCCGGGCCAGAAGGTCGCGTTTGTCGGTGCCACCGGCGCGGGCAAGACGACCATCACCAACCTCATCAACCGCTTCTATGACATCGCCGACGGCAAGATCCGCTACGACAGTATCAACGTCAACAAGATTCGCAAGGCCGATCTGCGCCGCTCGCTGGGTGTCGTGCTGCAGGACGTAAACCTGTTCACCGGCACCGTGATGGATAACATCCGCTACGGCAACCTGGACGCCACCGACGAGGAGTGCATCGCGGCGGCCAAGCTCGCGGGCGCGGACGACTTTATCACCCGCCTGCCCGACGGCTACGACACGATGCTCACCGGCAACGGCGCACAGCTGTCGCAGGGCCAGCGCCAGCTGATTTCGATCGCACGCGCTGCCGTCGCCGATCCGCCGGCAATGATTCTGGACGAGGCCACGAGCTCCATCGACACCCGCACCGAGGCCATCGTGCAGGCCGGCATGGATAAGCTCATGGAGGGCCGCACGACGTTTGTCATCGCACACCGCCTGTCCACCGTGCGCAACTCCGACGCGATCATTTGTCTGGACCACGGCCGCATCATCGAGCGCGGCAACCACGACGAGCTGATCGCCAAGCGCGGATACTACTATCAGCTCTATACCGGAGCGTTTGAGCTGGAGTAGTTCGGCCCGCCGAGATGGCCGATTTGTCGCTCATTCGTCGGGCATGACCCTAAGGTCAATGCCCTCCTCTTTCGGGGCAAATCGACTCATCTCAACGACCCAAACACAATGCGCCGCAACGCATAAGCCCCCGCAGTTCATATGAGCTGTGGGGGCTTTTTTCATGCCAGCCGGAAACCGTATCCCACTTTTCGGGCTCAGAATGGGATGCCGTTTCCCGCTGGGCCCCCTCCGGGAAACGGCATCCCATTTCAAGGGCATAAATCGGGATGTGGTTTCCCCTAACGGCACCTTTGGGAAGCCGCATCCCACTCTGTACGCACAAAACGGGATGAGCTGTCCCATGGTGATCCAAGACCAGAAGCATGTCCGATAGCGCGGCCAGGTCAAGAACAACAAGGCAAGCGTCACGCCAATTTGGACGAGCGTCTGCTGCAGTTTAAGGCTGCTGGCCCATATGGTAGAGTTAACCACCCATGAATTTCAGCACACTGCGTGCTACCTGTTCTTTTGTCATTTAGGGAAGTGAACTTGTGAATACTTCTGTCGCCAAGAAGGCCAGCCAGGCGGTGCGCCTGCTCATGATGGTGCTCACGGCAGTTCTCATCTTCTTCTTCATCAATGTCATGCTGCTCGTCTCCGATATCCAGGGCACGGCGCGTGTGGTCAACTACGCCGGCCTGGTGCGCGGCACCACGCAGCGAATCGTTAAGCTCGAGGACGCGGGCCAGCCTCAAGATGACCTGCTCAAAGCCGTGGATTCATACATCAACGGCTTGCGTTACGGAAGTGACGACCTCAACCTCGTCCGTCTCGACGACGAGTATCAGGCAAAAATGACCGAGCTTGCAAATTATTATGATGAGCTTTGTGCCGAGATCATTCGCGTGCGCGAAGTCGGCTACGAGAACACTGACATCATCGCCATGAGCGAGGAGTTCTTTGGCATTTGCGACGATGCTACGCGACTCGCAGAGGACTACTCTCAGGAGAAGGCGTCGGCGCTCAACTATCTCGAGGGCCTGGTGATCATCGACATCGTGGGCTTGGTGGCGACCTTTGCGGTCGAGCTTGTTCGCGCGGTGCGAACTGCCGCGCTCAATCGCGAACTGCAGAGCAAAGTCTATCTCGACGAAGCCACGGGACTGCCCAACAAGAACAAGTGCGAGGAGATCTTGGGGCAGGAGCAGCCTGTCTCCGCGGAGGCGCCCGTTGCGCTGTGCGTCTTCGATCTTAACAATCTGCATATGGTCAATAACAACTTCGGCCATGAGAAGGGCGATGAATACATTCGCTCTTTTGCCCAACAACTGGGAAGTGTGGCGTCGGAGACGTGCTTTGTGGGTCGCGACGGCGGCGATGAGTTTATCGCGGTGCTGTGGGATGCCGACCGAGCCGCTGTGGAATCCTGTCTCGCTCGGGTTCGTGCGAACGTGAACGAGTATTCCGGGGCTCACCCCGACATGCCTATCAGTTATGCGGTGGGCTACGCGCTTTCCAGTGATTTTGATGAACCGCCTATGATGCGTGAGCTCTTTTCTCAGGCCGACAAAAACATGTACATCGACAAGAACCGCGTAAAGACAGCCGAGGCAGCCGGGCCGCAACGCGAGGACCGCTAAACCCGTAGCAAAGGGTAGCTAATTTGGGACGGGACTCTTTTGGCTATTTGAGAAGTTGTGCCATGGCGTTGACGAATTTTTGGACTTGGAGGGTGGGCTCGAGCGGGTAGTGCAGAAAGACCGGCACCTCTCGCCCGCACAGGAACGGCACGCCCACAAAGGCAGGGTGCACGCCCGACCATGCGCCGCAGGTGAGCACCGCGTCGCCCTTTTCCTCTGCCTCGTTAAAGAGCGCAAAGTCGAAGCTGTCCACGTCGATCACGTCAACGCCGCCGTCGGCCAGAAGGTCGATGCGCAGGCTGTCCATTGCGTCGTTGCCGTGGCGCAGTATGCGCAGGCGCATGCCCTCCAAGTCAGCAACCGTGATACGCGTCTTGCGCGCAAGCGGGCTCGTGCGCGGCACGTCGATATAAAACGGCACGTTGACGATGCGGAGCCTTTGGCATGCGTCGCCCCAGCGTGGGGTCGAAAAGCTCGACTGCACCACATCGACCTCGCGGCCCAAGCTGCGCATGACGGTCTCGCGCTCGTCATAGAGGTCGCTTACCGGCACGATCTCAAATCGCAGCGACGGTTCCAGATCGTGGATGCCCGACCACATCGACAGCGTTTGGCGCCCCGGGCACATCATCGACACGCCCAGACGCACGGCCCCGCCATCGCCCGCCGCGCGTCGGGCACGGCGTAGCGCGTCCTCGGACTGCCGCATGATCGAACGTGCATCGTCCACCAGCAGAGCACCTGCCGGCGTCACCTTAACACCAGAATGCGAGCGCTCGAACAGCGTGATGCCGAACTCGGCCTCGAAGCCCGACACCTGCTTGACGAGCGCCGGAGTCGACACACGCAATTTTGCCGCCGCACGCGAGAAGCTTCCCAGCTCCGCGGCGGCCGATATGGCCTCGAGTCGTCGATCGTACACGTCAATCTCCTGTTTCCAGACGTATGGCAATGAACTGCCAGGGGGGTCGTTTTGGCAGGTCACACACTAAATTAGGGACACATCGTCTTGCGAGCTATAAACCTACGGTTAATGCCATTCTAACAAATATGCAATTCACCTGCGCAAATGCAAAGCATACGATAACCAGCGAAAACCACGTGGGTCGGTTAATGGGAGCGACCCACCGGGAGGCACAAGAAGGGAAGTTCCTATGAGCAATTGGCTTAAGCTCGAGGGCGATGTCTGCGCCGTGACTGGCGCGCTCGGCGGTATGGGCGTCGAGATTTGCCGTGAGTTCGCCCGCAACGGCGCCAACGTCGTCCTGCTCGATCTGGACGAGGAAAAGGTCAAGGCCGCAGCCGCCGACCTCGCCGCCGAGTTTGGCATCCACGCCGAGGGTTACAAGATGAACGCCACCGACGAGGCCGAGGTTCAGGCCGCCGTCGATGCCACCATCGCCGACTTCGGCCGCGTCGACGTTCTCGTCAACACCGCCGGCATCCTGCGCTTCGCAGCTATGGAAGACCTGCCGCTCTCCGACTGGAACGAGGTTATCAACGTCAACCTCACCGGCTACTTCATCACCTCGCAGCGCTTTGGTCGCGAGATGATCAAGGCCGGCCAAGGCCGCCTGGTGCACATCTCCACCGTCGCCAGTCACTCCCCCGAGACGTTCTCGGGCGTGTACAGCTCCACCAAGGCCGGCGTCAACATGATGTCCAAGATGCTCGCCGCCGAGTGGGGCCCCTACGGCGTGCGCTCCAACTGCGTCGAGCCTTGCTTCGTTAAGACCCCGATGTCAGCCAACTTCTACGCCGACCCCGAAGTCGAAAAGAGCCGCAGCCGCCTGATCGCCACGCGCCGCATCGGCGAGGTCAGCGATATCGCCAACGCCGTCATGTTCCTGGCGTCCAAGCGCTCGGACTTTACCACCGGCGACGCCATCAAGGTCGATGGCGGCTTCTCCAACATGATGGGCGACCTCACCGCCAAGCCCGGCGGCCGTCGCGCCTATGCCGACAACTACCTTAAGAACAAGGGTGTCGAGCTCTGGTCCGATAAGTCCGGCGTCGCCAAGCCGACCGACCAGTAAACCAACCTGACAGGGAGGCCCCGCGGGCACGCCCGCTCCTCCCCCGTATCGATTAGAAAGAGTCCAATGGCTTCCACCAACTCCAACAGGGGTCGCGCCGTCGTGCTTTCCGCCGCGTGCGTCACCATGTTCTTTATCAGCTCCATCGCGCTGTATTCCGTCGTGAGCAAGAACCTGCTCGCCGTCTACCCCGAGTGGTCGAGCGCCCTTACCTGGGCTTTCCCGGTCTTTCAGACCATCATGGCCGTGACGGGCATCTTCGCCGGCCGCATCTCCGATAAGATCGGCCCCCGCAACGTCGTGATCGCCGCCGCCGTGTGCTACGGCGTGGGCTGGTTCATGTCCGGCACCGTCACCGAGCCGTGGCAGTTCTACCTGTGGTTCTCGCTCGTCGCCGCCATCGGCAACGGCCTGGGCTACAACCCGGCGCTCACCACCGGCCAAAAGTGGTTCATCGACAAGAAGGGTCTCGCCTCCGGCATCACCCTGGCCGCTTCGACCGCCGGCCCCGCCGTGCTGTCCCCGGTGCTCGCCTCGCTGCTCATCCCGAGCCTGGGCATCTTTGGCGCCCTTAAGGCACTCGGCGTCATCTTCTTTGTGACGATCGCCGCCTCCGCCCTGTTCCTGAAGGCCCCCGAGGCCGGCTGGCTGCCCGAGGGCTTCGAGGCCCCCAAGGGTGGCGCGCATGCCGGCACCTTCGGTGACCTCACTCCGGGCGAGATGGTCAAGACCCCGCGTTTCTGGGTTCTCATCGTCACCTTCGCCTTTGCCGCCACCGCGGGCACCCTGCTCGTCGGCAAGGTTGCCTCCATCGCCGCCGTCCAGCTCTTCGCCGACCCCACGAGCGCCGCGGCCGTCGCTCTCGGCGGTGTGGTGGTCTCCGTCAACACCTGCGCCAACCTGGTTGGCCGTCTGTCCTTTGGCCAGATCATCGACAAGCTCGGCGCCTATAAGTCGCTGCTCATCAGCCTTGTCGTCACCATCGTCGCACTCGTCATCATGTCGATGAGCTTTACGCAGAGCATGTTCTTTGTGGCGCTCGCCCTGCTCGGCTTTAGCTTTGGCGCCCTGCTCGTCATCTACCCGCCGCTCACCGGTGGCGCCTTTGGCACCAGTAACATCGGCGTCAACTACGGCATCATGTTTTTGGGTTACGCCGCTTCCACCTGGATCAGCCAGCCCATCACTGCCGTGCTGTATCACGCCGAGGCCGGCAGCGCCGCCTACCAGCAGTCCTTCTACGGCGCCATTGTGATCGCCGCCATCGCCGTCGTGCTCACCGTCTACATGATGGTCTCCGACAGCAAGAAGAAGTCCGCCTAGTTTTACCGATGCGACAAAGGGACAGCCCCTTTGTCGCATCCCACCGGTCACCAGTATTAAGGAGTCGAAATGTCTGAGCTCAACCCCGTCCGCATTGCCGTTATCGGCGCCGGCGCCATGGGCCGCAACCACATCCGCTTTGTCACCGAGGAGCCCGAGGCCGAGCTCGTCGCCATCGCCGACGCCTTTGAGGGCGCCCGCGCCACGGCCGAGGCCGCCGGCGTGCCGTTTTACACCGATCCCGCCCAGATGATGGACGAGGTCAAGCCCGAGGCCGTCATTATCGCCACCCCCAACGACCTGCACCTGGGCGTTGCCCGCGAGGCTGTGAAGCGCAACATCGTGCCGCTGGTCGAAAAGCCGATCTCCAACGATCTCGAGGATGCCCAGGCCTTCGCCGCCGAGGCCGAAACCGCCGGCGTGCCCGTGCTCGTGGGTCAGCACCGTCGCCACAACCCCTTCGTCAACAAGGCCAAGGAGATCATCGAGTCCGGTGAGCTGGGCAAGCTCACCGTGTCGAGCTTCCACTACATGATCTATAAGAATGACGAGTATTTCGATGTCGAGTGGCGCCGCAAGAAGGGTGCCGGCCCGATCCTGGTCAACCTGGTGCACGACGTCGACCTGCTCCGCTACCTGCTGGGCGAGCCCGTTGCCGTCCAGGGTATGCAGTCCAGCGCCGCCCGCGGTTTTGAGACCGAGGACTCCGCCGTGGTCAACGTCCGTTTCGCCGATGGCGCGCTCGCGAGCATGACCATCTCCGACGCCACCGCCAGCCCCTGGAACTGGGAGGCAACCGCCCGCGAGGACCCGCAGTACCGCCCCTTCGGCGCCGACGCCTACTTTATTGGCGGTACTAAGGGCGCCCTGTCGCTGCCCCGCCTGCACCAGTTCTCCTACGACGGCGCCTCTAACTGGCACAAGCCGCTGCAGATGGAGATTCCGGCCGTCGACCCGGCGCTGCCGCACAAGATGCAGCTCAAGCACTTTGTGAAGGTTGTCCGCCGCGAGGCCGAGCCCGTCGTGACCCCCGCCGACAACGTCAAGACGCTCACGCTTCTCAACGCCATCAAGGAGGCCGCCGAGACCGGCCAGCTCGTCGAGCTGTAATGCCTTAAGAGCGACCGCGGCAGAAACCCCATGCCAAGCCCCTCGGTCCGCCACCAACAAGCCCCTCTTCTTTGCCCCGCGAGCAGCCTCCTGCCCGCGGGGCATTTTGCTACCTTGCCGACGATTTTCTGGGGCGAGGGCTATTTTGTACCTCGGCTTGATTCGTTTGCCACGAAATGCGCCTATCTACTACGTTTAACCGATCGCCCTCAACCATGCCAAATTTCGCGAAATAAAAACCGCAGGTAACCGGCTTGTCGATTTTCGGAAAACCCAGGTATGGTCAGCCCCTACGGGTAAAACGTAGTAGATAGGCCGTTTTCGTGGCGCGGCCCCAAAACAGCCTTTTGGGACGGGTGGTATCCTTGGTAGCCCTGTGCTGCAAACGCACCTTAAACGCAAGGAGTCCCATGGATCTTATCGCCCAGCTCGCCCGCGAGCTCAACCTTAAGGCCGCCAACATCGAGGCAGCCGTCAAGCTCATCGACGAGGGCAACACCATCCCCTTTATCTCGCGCTACCGCAAGGAAGCCACGGGCGGCATGGACGACGTCGCCCTGCGCGCACTCGACGAGCGCCTGTCCTATCTGCGCAATCTTGAGCAGCGTAAAGAGGACGTCATCCTGCTTATCGACGCCCAGGGCAAACTCACGCCCGAACTCGAGCAGCAGATTCGCGAGGCCACGCAGCTCCAGCGTGTCGAGGACCTCTACAAGCCCTACCGCAAAAAGCGCATGACCCGAGCGCAGAAGGCCCGCGAGGCAGGCCTGGAGCCGCTTGCCAACATGATCATCATGCAGGCCTCGGCCAAGGGCAGCGCGCTCGACGCCGCCGCGGCATATGTCAACGAGGAGGCCGGCTTCGACACACCCGAAAAGGCGCTCGCAGGCGCCGCCGACATCGTGGCCGAGACGGTGGCCGAAGACCCCGAGAACGTCGCCGACCTGCGCGCCTTTACACAAAACACCGCCAATATCGTTGTCGAGGCCACCGACCCCGCGGAGAAGACTCCATACGAGCCCTACTATGACTTTGACGAGCCGCTACGCCGTATACCCAACCACCGCGTGCTGGCTATCGACCGCGGTGAGCGCGAGGGCAAGCTCCGCGTGCGCGTGAACATCGACGGCGCTGCCGCCACGGCACGCCTCGGCAGCCGCTGGCCCCGTCGCCAAGGCGTCTTCGCTCCCATCTTCGATGCCGCCATCGCTGACGGTTACAAGCGCCTCATGGCCCCCTCGCTGGAGCGCGAGGCCCGCGCCAAACTCACCGTTCGCGCTCAGACCGAGGCCATCAACGTCTTTGCCAAGAATCTCGAGGGCCTGCTCTCGGCGCGTCCCGTGCGCGGCGCACGCGTGCTCGCGCTCGATCCGGGCTACCGCACTGGCTGCAAGGTCGCCGTCATGGACGAGACCGGCAAGCTACTCGACCACGGCGTGGTCTACCCCACCAAGCCGCGCCACGACGTCGCCGGCACCAAGCGCGAGCTCGCCCGCCTCGTCAAGAAAGACGGCGTCAACACCATCGTCATCGGCAACGGCACCGCCAGCCGCGAGACCGAGGAAGTCGTCTCGGAGTTCATCGCCGAGCAGGCGCCCAGCCTTCGCTACACCATCGTCAACGAGGCCGGCGCGTCGGTGTACTCCGCCTCCGAGCTCGCCAGCCAGGAATATCCCGACCTGGACGTCACCGTGCGCGGCGCCATGAGCCTGGGCCGCCGTCTGCAAGACCCGCTGGCAGAGCTCGTCAAGATTCCGCCCCAGTCCATCGGCGTGGGCCAGTACCAGCACGATCTTGACCAGGCCGAACTTTCGCGCACGTTGGGCCATGTGGTGGAAGACGTCGTCAACCGCGTGGGCGTCGACGTCAACACCGCGAGCGCGAGCCTGCTGGGATACGTATCGGGCATCACGCCGAGCGTGGCCAAAAACATCGTGGCCTACCGTGAGGAAAACGGCGCCTTCACCGATCGCCGCCAGCTCAAGAAGGTCCCCAAACTGGGACCCAAGGCATACCTCAACGCCGCGGGCTTCCTGCGCATCAGCGGCGGCAAGAACCCGCTCGACGCGACAAGCGTCCACCCCGAAAGCTACGAGGTGGCCACGTCCGTCCTGGAACGCGCAGGCGTTAAAGCCAGCGAGCTCAGCCGCGGCGGCGTGCCCGACATCGAGCGCCGTCTGGGCAGCATCTCAACGCTGGCAAGCGATCTGGACTGCGGCACCCTCACGCTCATCGACATTGTCAACGAGCTCAAAAAGCCCGGCCGCGACCCGCGCGACGACGCACCCGAGGTGGTCTTTAGCCGCTCGGCGCTTTCCATCGACGATCTGGAGCCCGGCATGGAGCTCAAGGGCACGGTGCGCAACGTTGTGGACTTTGGCGCCTTCGTCGACGTGGGCGTACACCAGGACGGCCTTGTGCACATCTCCAAGCTAGCCAACCGCTTCGTCAAGCACCCGAGCGACGTGGTGCGCGTCGGCGACACGGTAAAGGTGTGGGTCGAGAAGGTCCATCGCGACCGCAAGAAGATCTCCCTCACCATGGTGCAGGGCAAATAGCCGCCAAAGCAGACGTCCCCCTCTTCGCGGCGTGCAAAATCGCGAGTTTTCAGCATCTCCCGATAGCCCCGCGGCTCCTTAAAGGGCCATAAAAGCAAAAACGGCCCCGTTTTGGCGGTTCTAGAGCCAAAACGGGGGCTGTTCCGTGCTTCACCCAACTGGTAAAAGCCTTTACCTTGCTGAATACTCTCAATTTTGCACGGCGCAGGCGGGGGTACCTTTGCCCACGGCAGGATATGGAAACCAAGCGCCAACTTGCTGGCAAGCTCGTGTCGGCAGCCCCGGCCTTTCCTTTGCCTGGCGCGACCCTCGCGAAGCGCGTGAGCGATAGGGAAAGGAAAGGCCGGGGCGAGCAGCCCGCGGCGTAGCCAGTGTTCGCGTTACGGCAGAATATGGAAGCCCAAAGCGGCGATATCCTTGGCAAAGCCGCGCACGGTGTCGAGCGAGACCTCGTACGGGTCACGGCCGATGTTCTTGCGCTTGGCCAGGATGCCGTTGGGCACCGTGATGATCTGGCAACCGCAGGCCTCGGCCTGGTAAATATTGATGAGCTCGCGCGTGGACGCCCACAGGACCTCACAGTTGGGCTTGGCGGCGGCCTTCTTGACCGACTCCGTCACAAACGGAATGGGGTCGACGCCGGTATCGGCGATACGGCCGGCAAAGAGCGAGATGATGGACGGCGTCTCGGCGTCAACGGCCTCGACCATCTCGTCGACCTGCTCGGGCGTAAAGATAGTGGTGACGTTGACCTTGATGCCGTCGGCCGAAAGCTTGCGGACCAGCTCGGCGGTGGACTCGCCCTTGGTGGTCACGCACGGAATCTTGACGTAGACGTTCTCGGCCCAGGTAGCGATCTCGCGCGCCTCGACCTCCATGGTCTCGACGTCGTCGGCAAAGACCTCAAACGAGACGGACACATCGGTGATGTGGGCCAGGACCTCCTTGGCAAACGCGCGGTAATCCGTCACGCCGCCCTTCTTCATAAGGGACGGGTTGGTCGTGAAACCCTGAACGTTGCCGTTCTCGTACATGTCGAGCATGCCCTCGAGGTTTGCACCGTCAGCGAACACCTTGATTGCCATCTGCCTGATTCCTTTCGCTTGCACATGGGCGTAAACTGCTAAACACTTTACCTACGTTTATCAAGGCGTGAGCTGCGGTTTTTTATCTTCTCGGCGAACGGTATAAACACCTCAGTGTTTGGATTGATAAATCGATTGAGCATGCAAAAGCAAAGAGTCGCACTTTGGGCAAACGTCAGAACGCGGGATTCATTAGATGAGGCCGAAATGCTGCATCGCTGTGACGGTGCCGTCGTGTGCGACATCGTCGGTCACGTAGTCGGCGAGCGCCTTGACCTCGGGCATGGCGTTGCCCATGGCGACAGCCGTCTCGACGGCAGCGAGCATGCCCAGGTCGTTGCCGGAATCACCAAAGCCAAAGGTGCGCGCGTTGCCGGTGCGACCCAGGTATTCCAGTGCTCGCGCCACGCCCACGCCCTTGTCGATGCCCTTGGGGCTCAGCTCGCGATTCTGACCACCGGTGTTGCACAACTCAAACTCGCGATCGATAAAGCCATCATCGTTGGCTACGCGAGCCAGGTCGCCCGCGGTGATGCACACCTTGCCCACGCGCAGACTGCCGTCGACGCGCATTTCCTCGGTGCTGTGCACCACAGAAGTGCCGATCAGAGACGACTGCTCAACACCCGCGGGTTCCAGGGCAAAAGTAGCCACGTTGGTCTCGAAAAAGGCCTCAATCCCTGCCGCGGCCATACGGCGCGCAAGCTCCTCAATAACGTCTTCGTCAAAGCAGTCCTCATGCACCACGCGGCCCTCGACCTCGAGCGTGGCACCCGCCATGGCAACGATGCCCGCCGGGTTCAGCGCGCGCAGGCCATCGGCAATCAGCCACAGAGGGCGACCCGTGCAGATAAACGCCTTGTGCCCCGCGTCGCGCAGGCGACCAAATGCATCGACAACAGCCTTCGACGGATGGATTGCATTGAAGTCCTTGTCGGTCATGTTGTCGGGATCGAACGACGTCAGCGTGCCGTCCACGTCAAAAAAGAGCACGGCGGAATCGGGGCACGCATCAATCATATGGGTTCCTTTCGGGGGCGAGAGTAAACGAAGTATCCATCATATAATGGAGCGACGCAACCAGAGAGGTCACCCATGGAATTTTACGCAAGCTGCCCCGAGGGCTTTGAGTCCGCACTCGCCGATGAGCTTAAACGCCTCGGGCTTTCGCATGTCCGCCGCCTGAAGGGCCGCGCCACGTTTGAGGGCGAGCTCGAAGAAGGCTATCGCGCGTGCCTGTGGTCGCGCCTGGCGAGCCGCGTGTTCGTGGTACTCGGACGCTTTGAGGCGCAGGATGCCGATGAGCTGTACGACGGCGTTTACGACATCGCTTGGGAGACCATCATCCGCCCCGGCGCCACCATCGCCATTACCGCCCGCGGCGTGACCGAGCAGCTGTGCAACACGCGCTTCTCGGCCCTGCGCGCCAAGGACGCGCTGTGTGACCGCCTGGCCGAGACCACGGGCCGTCGCGCCGACGTTGATGCCGCCGATCCCGACGTTCATCTGCTGCTTTCGCTGCGTCAGCGCCGCGCGAGCATCAGCCTGGACCTTTCGGGCGACCCGCTGTTCAAACGCCTGCCGCCCGCAGCGGCCCGCGCCGGCGAGGGCGCGCACGTGCTGCGCCCCGACTACGCCGCCCTGGTGCTGGCGCAAGTCAGCTGGACCGCGCTATGCGAGCGCGAGCTGACGGCCGATGATTACGAGAACGAAGCTCTGCCCACGCTGATCGACGCCTCGTGCGCCGGCGGCGGCCTGCTGCTGGAGGCCGTGAATATCCTGACTGACCGCGCCCCGGGCGCCGCACGCGAGCGCTGGGGCTTTGAGGGCTGGCAGCTGCACGACGCCGCCCTGTGGGAGCAGCTGCTTGCCGAGGCGCGCTCGCGCGAGGCGGCAGCGCGCGAGCGCCAGGCGCGCATCGTGGCCGCAGACATCGACCCCGCCGCCCGCAAGACTGCCGAGCGCATGGTCAAGAGCGCTGGCCACAAGCGCTTTGTCGATTTCTGCGCCGCCAAGTCCGCCACCGTACTGGACCACGCGGGCGCCGTCGCCGGTGCCGCCGTGGTCGCGGATACGACCGAGACACCGCTTTCGCTCATGCACGACGCCATGACGCTGGTCGGTGAGCTGCGCCGCGCGCCCGAGCTTGCCGCGGCACCGGTCGCCGCGCTCACCCGCGACGGATTGCTGGCCCGCGCGCTCCACGCCGAGCCCGAGCGCTCGATTGCCGTCATGCCCAACAACGAGGAAGCAGCTATTGAGGTCTGGCCTTCGCTCGACCATGCCGCCGCAGCGTTTGAGGCTGCGACCAGCGCGGATACCGAGGCCGAGGTTACGGATGCCAACGAAACCAACGATGAAGCCGCCGCTTCCGCCATGCCCGAACCTGCTGCCACGCTCGACCTGGGCGACGGCAAGCCGCTGCCCGTGCTCATCCCCGAGTCGGAGCAGTTCGCCAACCGCCTGCGCAAGAATGCCCGTCTGCGTCGCAAGTGGGCAAAGCGCGAGGGCGTGAGCTGCTACCGCGTCTACGATGCCGACCTACCCGACTACTCCGCCGCCATCGACCTGTACGAAGGCTGCCCGCAGACGCCGGGCCGCTGGCTCGTCATCGCCGAATACGCCGCGCCCAAGACCATCGACCCCGCACTGGCCCAGGCCCGTATGCTCGACATTCTGGCCATCGCGCCGCGCATCCTTGATGTTCCGGCCGAGCATGTGCACGCCAAGGCCCGCATGCGTTCGCGCGGCGGCTCGCAGTACGGCAAACAGGGCGCCGGCAAGGGCGCGTCGGGCGAGCGCGCCAACATCGCGCGCCGTCGCCTGCCGCTCATCGAAGAGGGTGGACTCACCTTTGCCGTCAACTTTGATGACTACCTGGATGTGGGCATCTTCCTGGACCACCGCGTCACCCGCAACCTGGTGCGCGAGCACGCCAAGCAGGCGCGCCGCTTCCTCAATCTGTTCGCCTATACCGGCACCGCCACCTGCTATGCGGCAGACGGCGGCGTCGAGGAAACTGTGACGGTCGACCTTTCCAACACCTACCTGGACTGGGCCGAGCGCAATATGCGCCAGAACGGCTTTGTTGGTCCGCAGCATCATTTTGTGCGCGACGACGTGCTTGCCTGGATTCGCGACCAGCGCCAGACGCGCAACCGCTGGGACCTGATCTTTGTCGACCCGCCCACGTTCTCGAACTCGTCCAAGATGGGCCGCCGTACCTGGGATGTCCAGCGCGACCATGTTGAGCTGTTGGCCGGCGTATCGCGCCTGCTCGCACAGGGCGGACATGCCATCTTTAGCTGCAACCTGCGTGGCTTCCGCCCCGAGACGCGCAAGCTCGCGCGCGCGGGCGTGGTGTTGGAGGACATTACGGCGCAGACCATCCCCGAGGACTTCGCGCGCAACCAGAAGGTGCACCACTGCTACATCGTGCGCCGCCTGCCCATTGAGGACGCCATGGCCGAGGTCGGCTTTAACGCCGAGGAGATTGCCGAGCGAACCGAGGAGTTGCGCAACCCCGAAGCCCGCAAGCCTCGCGCAACGGCGCCCGCGCACGCGCAGGCCGGAGACCGAGGGCCGCGCAGCGACGGCAAACCCTCCCCCGCCGGCAAGCCCAAAAAGAAGAAGTTCTACGCCAGCAAGCCCAAGGGCAAATAACAAAGTTGCGGTGGAATACGGACTGTTTTGCCTGGAATTAGGCAAATATAGACCGTATTTCACCGCAACTCATAGTGGGATGGTGGCCGGCGATCTAGCCTTGGGTGACCAATCGGTAACCGATACCCACATGCGTTTGAATATAGCGCGGATGCGCGGGATCGGACTCGATCTTCTTGCGCAGCGTGCCCATAAAGACACGCAGGCTCGCCAGGTCGCTCTTAGTTGCCGTGCCCCAAATCTCGTGCAGGATAAACTGGTGCGTCAGCACTTTGTCGGCGTTGTGTGCCAGCAGGCACAGGAGCTTATACTCGATCGGCGTCAGATGCAGTTCCTCGCCATCCATCGTGGCGATGCCGACATCAAAATCGATATGCAGCTCACCGGTATCGAACGAGCCCTCGGAGGCAACGCCGCCCGTTTGCGCATACGAAAGGCGCCTGAGCGTCGTGCGAATGCGCGCGAGCAGCTCCTCGACCGAAAACGGCTTGGTCAGGTAATCGTCGGCGCCGGCATCGAGCGCACGAATCTTGTCCGCATCCTCGCTGCGCGCCGAGACCACGATGATCGGCATGCCCGACCATGCGCGCACCGACTCCACCACCTTGACGCCGTCCATATCGGGCAGACCCAGGTCGAGCAGCACAATGCTCGGTGCCTGCGATGAGGCGGCGGCGATGGCGGCATGGGCGGTCTCCACGGCCATATGACGCAAGCCGTGCGCCTCGAGCGCGGCAACAATAAGATTGCGAACGGCGGGGTCGTCCTCAACGACCAAGATGAGCGGTTTTACGGCAGAGTTCGGCACAGCGCTACTCCTTATCAAACGAAACGTCGGCGACGGGAAGCTCAATCGTAAAGACCGAGCCGTGCGGGTCCGCCGCGGCAACCTCTATGCTACCGCCATGCGCCAGCGCAATGGAGCGGCAGAGCGAAAGACCCAAGCCCACGCTGCGGTGGCTGTCGGCCAAACCGTGGTTGGCGGTATAGAACGACTCAAAGATCCGCTCGCGGTCCTCGGGCGCAATGCCCGGGCCGTCATCGGCCACCGAGCACGCCACGCGTCCATCGTCGACGCCAATCGAAATCACGATATGCGAGCCTGCGGGCGTATAGGTGATGGCGTTGTTCACCAGATTGACCACCAGCTGCACCATCAGGCGCGCATCGACGTTGACGAGCGCCGGCTCATCGCACGCCACCACCTTAAGGTCGTGCTCGCGCACGGCAGGGTTCACGTGGCGCAGCGCCTCCTCGACGATATCGTCCATGAGCTCGAGCGTGGTCGGCAGGCGCATACCGCCACCCTCGAGCTTGGTGATAGCGAGCAGATTCTCGACGGTGGCGTTGAGCCACAGCGCATCCGAGCGAATGGACAGGAGCAGGCCGCGGCGCGTCTGGGCGTCGAGCACGGCGGTGCCGGTCGAGCCCTGGTCGAGCAGCACATCGGCATTGCCCGAAATACTGGTGAGCGGCGTGCGCAGGTCGTGCGAGATGGAGCGCAGCAGGTTGGCGCGCAGCTGCTCATTTTTGGCAAGCACCGCCGCCTCCTCGCGGGCCTCCATGGCGCGGGCGCGGTCGAGCGCCAGCTCGCCTTCGCTCACGATGGCATCGGCAAGTGTCCGCTCCTCATGCGTCAGTACGCCGGGCTCGGCAACGATAGCCAGCACGCCCACCACCGAGGCGGGTTCGCCCGAGCGGACGAAGCCGTCGCCCGTGCGAACCGTCAGGTAGATGCCATAAAACGCCGAGCCGCCAAACGTGGCGTCGAGCGGCGTTCCCACATAGGCGGACGCCGAGAGCCGCGGCGGCATCTGCGGCGCCAGTTCGTGCACCGGTGCGGCATCGCCCACGGCCGTGTATGTCGCACGCGGCAGCAGGTCATCGCCCTCGGCGTCGGCGCTGTACCACACGACCGGACAGCCTGAAAGACGCGCCAGCTGCGTCGCCATGGCATGGACAATCTGCTGCTGATCGGCGCACCGCTGCAGCATGCGGTTGGTCTCGAGCACCATATGCGTGCGGCGGTCGCTGGCAGCAGCCTGTGCCAAGGCGCGGCGCAGGGCCAACGCAATCGAGCTCGACACAAGCGAGACCACGAACATGATAAAGAACATGCCGGGATAGACGCGGTCGATAAGCGACAGCGAGTAGCGCGGGTCGACAAACAAGAAGTTGTAGAGCGCCACGGCGGCAGCCGAGCTCAGCAAGCAATACAGGCGACTCCAGGTAAAGAATGCGCACAGCTGAACGGCGAACACATAGACAATCATGATGCTCGGCGCGAGACCCAGATGGTCGAGCAGCGCGCCCACAATCGTCGCCGCGACCAACAGCCCCACCGACACGCAGGCGTCATACAGAGGAGTGCGGCGCGTCAGCGTTGTGCGCCGCCACCAAAAGCTATCGGCAATATCACCGTCCGTACGGACGTCCATCAGCGCCCCGCCCCTCTCTCAAAAACAAAAACCACCACAGGGGACAGGCACCTTTGTGGTGGTTTCCCTTGTGGTGGTTCCAAGTGTATAGCCTTTGCAACCGGCGGTCGCTAGACAAACAGCACGTGCGCGAGCAGGGCACACACGCACACCGCTCCAAATACCAGTGCCACGATCGAGATCACGCGGTCGGCCATATCCATGTTGGCACGGTTCGTCAAAAACCGATCTTCGGCGGCGTCGGCGCGTGCCTCACGTACCAGCTCGGCAACCACCTCGCGGCCATCAAGCATCTTTGCATCCATGTTTGCCTCCCCGGCCTCAATCTTGTCCATCGAAAACCAACTCCGTGCAACCTGTCGGCGCCTACGGCCGCTCGTTGGGAGCCAGACGCTGCATCTTGTTCACGGCTTTGAACTTGGTGAACAGCGGCACGTACTCAAAGCTCACGTTGGAGTTCTCCAGGCCGTACCAACGCGCAGGCGTGCCGGCGGCGCGGCGGATGATGTACTTGAGCGTGATGGCCGTACGCTCGCTCGGCTCCACATCGCTTTCGGGCGCCAGAAGCTTACGGATCAGGACGAACTTGAACGTGCCGATGTTACCCGGATCCTTGTAGACCGAGTAGTCATGCGTCTGCGGCGGCAGCTCGCCGGTGGCAGCCAGGTCCTGAACGACCTGACGCAGGTAGGCATTGACGCGCTGGTTGATCTTGTAGCCCAGGTACAGATGCACGCGGAACACGTAATCGGTGCCGAACGTCTCGACCGAATAGGCAAAGGTGTGCGGTTCGTCCATGGTCTCGACATTCACAAACCACCAGGCGCGGGCGCGCTTGGGATGCTTGTCCAAGATCGAATAGACGATATCGCGGTCGATGTAGTCGGTATGGGTGTCCTTGGTCAGGTACACGACGTTGTCGCTCATGCGCTCGTAACGGTCGTCGTCGCGCAGGCGCTTGAGCTGCGGCAGGTAGCTGCGCAGCGGCAGAAGCGTAAACTGGCGCTGCTCAACAGCCGTACCGTTGTACCAGCACACCATGATGCCCATGATGAGCGCGGCCATGAGGATGGTGAAGTAGCCGCCGTGGAAGAACTTGGTAAGTGAGCTCACGAAGAAGAAGCCTTCGAGCAAAAGGAAGAAGGCCGCGAAGATCCACGGCGCGACCTTGAGCTTGCGCTCCTCGTGCAGGTAGAAGAAGAGCAGCAGCGTGGTGCACATCATAGTCAGCGTAATGGCAAGGCCGTAGGCGGCTTCCATATGCGCCGAGTTCTGGAACAGCAGCACCACGATGACGCAGCCGACAAGCATGACGTTGTTGACCATGGGGATGTAGAGCTGGCCCTTGGTCTCGGCAGGGTAGAAGACCTGCATGTGCGGCATGAGGTCCAGACGGCTGGCCTCGGACACCAGCGAGAATGCGCCGGTGATGAGCGCCTGCGAGGCAATGATGGCCGCGACGGTGGAAAGGCCGACGGCAAACGGGCGCAGGCCCGGGGCGAGCATCTGGTAGAACGGGTTGAGGTCGGCAATGCCCATGAGCTCGGGGTTGGCAGCGTTGTTCATAAGCCAAGCGCCCTGGCCCATATAGGAAAGCAGCAGGCAGCACTTAACGAACGGCCAGGTAGCGTAGATGTTGCCGCGGCCGACGTGGCCCATGTCGGAGTAGAGCGCCTCGGCACCGGTGGTGGCGAGGAAGCAGCTGCCCAGAATCATGATGCCCGCGTGGTTGTTGGGGCTCAGCAAAAAGGCGATGCCGCGCACCGGGTTGAGGCACAGCAGCACGGCGGGGTGCTGGAAGACAAAGAACAGACCCGTGCCGCCCAGGAACAGGAACCACAGCGTCATGATGGGGCCAAAGGCGTGACCGATCTTGGCCGTACCGATGCGCTGTACCAAGAAGAGCACGATGATGATGGCGAGCGTAATGGCGACGACGCGGCCTTGGTCATCGCCCAGCACGGCATGGACCGCCGGGATGGTGCGCAGGCCCTCGATGGCCGTGGTAACGGTAACGGCCGGCGTGAGGATGCCGTCGGCGAGCAGCGCGGCGCCACCTAGCATGGCGGGGATGATAAGCCACTTGCCACAGCGCTTGACCAGACTGTACAGGGCAAAGATACCGCCCTCGCCATGGTTATCGGCGCGCAGCGAGATGAGCACATACTTGATGGTGGTCAGCAACGTGACCGTCCACACGACAAGGGAGAGCGCGCCGAGCACGAACTCCTCCGTGACGCTTCCGATGCCGCCGTTGCCGGCAACGAGCGCCTTGGTTACATACATAGGGCTGGTGCCGATATCGCCGTACACCACGCCCAGCGTGACGAGCATCGCCGAGATGCTCACAGGAATCGCAGCGTGCGAAGCTGCCTCCTTGGCCTTTTGTTCCATAAGCCGGTTTCCTCCCAACTTTAATGTTCGAAGGAATTATAGGTAATCGGCCCATGTTTGAATGGCACTGTTTTCCCAGCTAGATAAACATTTATACGGCCTTTAAGCCACCTCGGCGATATGGAATGTGACAAAGGGACTGTCTCTTTGTCGCATCCGTCATTTTCCGAGCCAATTTTTGAACCACCACTCCATGGAGCGGCTCATCTCGGCCATAAAGGGACTCGTGTGCTTGCGGGTATAGATGTCCACGACGCGCTCCCCCACCACGCGGGCATGCGGACGGAACATCGCGTCCATCTCGGCTACCTGCGCGTCCATAGTCGCAGCATCGGCGCGGCAGTAGCGCTCCTCGTGCACCAGGTTCACCACGGGATGCGCAATGGCCGGACGCTCCTTACGGGGCGTGCCGATGATGAGCATCGACAGCGGCATGGTATACGGAGGCAGATCGAGCAGCTCGGCCACTTCCTCGGCATTCTCGACGATATCACCGATGTAGCAGCTCCCCAGGCCCAGGGCCTCGGCGGCGACCACGGCGTTTTGCGCAGCGATCACGGCGTCCTGGGCCGCGATGGCAAAGTCACCCAAACCCGGTGCACGGCGGGGCGCCTTGCCCGTGCGCTCGACAAACTCGGGCTCAAAGCAGCCCACGTGCTCAAACAGATCGATCCACTTGGCATAGTCGACCACAAATATAAGTGCCCAGGGCGCCTTGGCGATCATGGGCTGGTGGTCGCACAGGTCGGCCAGACGATCCAGCGTAGCCTGCTCGCGAATGCTCACGATGGAATACATCATCATGGCGCCCGCCGACGGCGCACGGCTCGCCGCATGCAAAATTGCCGCCCGCTGCTCGTCGGTCACCGCCACGGGACGGTCGTCGTCATCACGCGCGAAGGCACGCGTGGAGGAACGGTGCTCCAACGTGTCCAGCACCGCATTGCCCGTCGTCTCGACCGGATAGCCGCACGTATCCACAGCCTTGGTGCAAACCTGCCCGTTCATCGCCTCATCCTCGCCATTTCTTTAAGAAGCCTTTACGTTTCCGTGTAATTCCCGTCCATTATCGCGCAGGTCGCCACTACATTGCGCCACACCGCCACACGTGCGCGTTAATATGGCTGGTTGTTGTGCGCAGACACCAATTGCAGCGCATATCTTGGTAACAATCGGGTAAACCCCCGCTTTCGTAGGTTTTAAGTTTGTGAGGAGTCTCAGCATGTTCGCTGCCGCCATCTCGCTCGTCGGTCTTGCGGCGACCGTCTACCTTGTTTTGCGCGAAGCCAAGGCCATTCGCGCTCAGTCGGGCACCGTTGCCAAAAGCGCTCTTGGGTGGAGCGTCGCCTTCGGCCTGTTCCAGCTCTTTTTGACCGTCTGGGGCGCTATTGGCCTCGTCGCGCAAAACGAGCCGCTCGCCTTCGTGATGCTCATCCTGACCAACGCCATCCTCACCGGCTGCGCTTGGGCCAGCATCGCCCGCGACCGCATCGCCCCGCGCGTCTTTGCGTTCGCCGGGCCCGACGCCCCCGCCCCCACCGGCAAGCTCGCCCGCCTGCGCGGCGCCTTTGTGGGTAAACCGCTCGTCGCCGCCGTCCTGTGCCTGCTGCTCGCCGGCGTCTTTGCGCTGCTGGGCATGGAGGTCTCGTCCAACCACGACTTTACCTGGGTCTACCCCCTGTGCATCCTGCTCGAGTGGGCCATCATCACCGTGCTCATGACCGGCCTGTTCTTCCTGTTCCAGCGCCACGGCGCAGCTCCCGCCGTCCTGGCCTTTGCCCTTTTTGTCCTGGGCATTGCCGAGTTCTTCGTCATCACGTTTAAATCCATGCCCATCCAGCCGGGCGACCTTTCGGCCATCTCCACCGCCGCTGCGGTCGCCGGCACCGGCTACACCTTCTCGATCTCACTGTTCTGCGTGCTGTCCATGGGCTTTACCGCCATCGCCATGCTGCTATGCGAGTACGCCGGCCTGGTGGCACCGCACCGTCAGAAGGGCGCCGCCAACGCCAAGCGCATCCTGCTCACCAACCTGCTCGTCGCCGTGCTGTGCCTGGGCGGTGTGACCGCACACGTCACGCTCATCGACTACTACAACACCCTCGGCATCACTGTCTACACCTGGCGCCCGCTCGAGAGCTACTGGCGCGAGGGCTACCTACCCGCTTTCATTAGCGCAGCGCAGTCCATCAAGCCGCCCAAACCCGCCGACTACTCCGTCGACGATGCCAAGGCCACGCTCAAAAAGTACGCCAAGGCCTACGACAAGTCCGATGCCGCCAAGAGCGACGCCCGCGCTGCCGCCCAGGAGCAGTTCGACAGCGAAAAGCCCACGGTCGTCGCCATCATGAACGAGACCTTCTCGGATCTGTCGATCTACCAGAACATGCGCGCCGGCTACGAGGGCCCGCAGTACTTTAAGAACCTGTCCAACTGCCTCAGCCGCGGCAAGCTCTACGTGAGCGCCTACGGCGGCGGTACCGCCAATACCGAGTTTGAGTTTATGACCGGCAACTCCATGGCCAACCTGGGCTCGGGCGTGTACCCCTACACCATCTACAACATGGAAACGACCGGGAACCTGGCAGAGCAGTTCAAGTCGCTCGGATATTCCACCACGGCCATGCACCCCAACCACGCCACCAACTGGAACCGCGAGAACGTGTACAAGGACTTTGGCTTTGACCGGTTCCTGTCCATCAACGACTTCCAGGGAGCCGACACTCTGCGCGGTATGGTGACCGACCAGGCGACCTATGACAAGATTCTTGAGCTGCTCGACCAGAACGCCGATCCGCAGTTTATCTTCGACGTGACCATGCAGAACCACTCGGGCTACGACACGGGCCTGCTGCCGGTCGACAAGCAGATGCACCTGAACATCGACACGACCGATCTGGACGCCAAGACCGTCGAGGACGGCACGCTCTCCGATGTCGACGAGTATGTCTCGTGCATCGAGCAGTCCGACCAGGCGCTTCGCTACTTCCTCAACGCCCTGAGCAAGCTCGACCGTAAGGTAGTCGTGGTGTTCTGGGGCGACCACCAGCCGTTCTTCCCGTCCAAGTTCAACGACAAGTGGTTTACCGGCGAGGACGATGCCACGCACCAGGAACGTCTGTGGCAGACCGACTACATCATCTGGGCCAACTACGACGTTGCCGGCTGCGACCAGACGAGCGAGGTCGACGACCTGTCCACCAACTACCTGTCCACGCAGCTTATGCAGCTGATCGGCGCACCGCTGACCGACTACCAGAAAGCGCACATGACGCTGCGTGAGTCGCTGCCCGTCATCAACTCGGTGGGTTACGAGGACGCCAGCCTGCGCTGGGCGCTCTCCTCCAACGTCACCGGCGACGACGCCGCCGCAGCAGCCGCCACCAAGGCGCGCGAGGATTACGCCAAGATGCAGTATTACGAGATGTTCCGCGACGGCAAGAACGTCTACACCAAGCACTTCCAGACCGAGGCCAACGAAACCGACCCCAACCTGGCACCGGGTACGACCAAGATCAAGTAGCGGCGCGTCTTAACTGGTTCGTCTGCCCGGCGGCGCGGAACGTAAGGTTCCCTGCTCGGACAGTCCTGCTCGCACGGAGAGCACATTAAGTGCTCTCCGGCTCGTGCGGAACTCGCGATGAACCTTACATTCCGCGTCGCCGGGCAGACGCCTCGGTGTTGAAACGCGGCTTGTCATGGGGACATCTGCTGAACATATATAAGTTGAAGGCCACGTCATGTGGCCTTTTTGCATCCGGAAACCGTGTCCCAGAATTCTTGTCTGGAATGGGATGCAGTTTCCGCTTGGGACCCGATTGGGAAAGTGTGTCCCACTATTCAGCTGGATTCCGGGATGTATTTTCCGGTTGAGGCTCGTTGGGAAAGTGCGTCCCACTTTGGGGGCTGATTCTGGGACGTGGTTTCCGGTTGGCTCTCATTGGGAAAGTTCATCCCATTTCCCGCCCAGAGTGGGATGCACTTTCCGCAAAGCACCTCAACGGGAAACTACGTCCCATTCCAAAGGCAAATTCCGGGACGCATTTTTCGAAAGCCTGCCCATCCGGAAAGCCCATTACAGTTTGAGTTGTCCGAAAGGGCGGCTCTTTTCCGTTGCACGGCTATACGATTGAGCCGTACCGGTGGTCGCTGGCCGACCGCCCCGGACGGCCGTCAGCCCCTGCCCCGTAGAGGGCCCGGGACGTGTTGCCG